>JAWAQK010000001.1:0-125955 GCA_038893995.1 Candidatus Thorarchaeota archaeon
CAATGTCAGGTTCTTCCATGTACTTCAGACCCGATGAGATCATGCCTGCACATGTGCCAACTGTGGCTGATGCCACATCGCCACGTTCCAGCACCAGAGTCCTGAATCCTCTCAGCGCGCAGTCACGGGCAACGGCAGTCCCTGTGCTGCCGGCACCGATCACTATCACGTCATACGTCTCGTCGCTCATGCCCAGGTCACACAACGTTCGAAGTTGAGACTCTCTGTCAACGCCTCAAGATGGTGAAGCTTGAACAGCCACAGAATAAAGAGTTTCGGAGCGACCTTGAGGGTCGGTCCAGGGTACACTGAGAGGTGTATGCCACATATGAATCACCGCTCAATGAGAGTGTGACCACATCTCTAGGAGGTCAGCTCCAGAAGCGATGGCATCTCCGCCATCAGGAGCTTGTTGAATACCCCGTATAGCTGTTCGTATACCTGAACATTACTCGCGATTGGCCTGCGCCTCTCCTCGATGTGGACCATGTTGTCAACTGCCTCGACATGGTCTGCGTAGACACCAGTGCCAACCGAAGCAAGTATAGCGGCGCCTATGACCGTAGAATCGCGCGATCGTGGCAGTGCGACCACCCTGTTCGTGCAGTCGGCAATTATCTGACGCCACAGCGGCGAATTGGCGCCTCCCCCGTCTATGATGACCTCGTTAAACGTTATGTCGAGCATTCCTTCCATCATCTGAAGATACATCTGTATGCCGTAACCATTGGCCTCCATGATGGCCCTGGCAATGTGCGCTCTGGTGTGCCTGAACCCAAGATTGTAGAAGATCCCCTTGTTGTATGCCATGAATGGGAATACTACTAGACCGTCGCTACCGGCTGGGACACTCGATGCAGAACCCTCAATGACCTCGTAGGGATTGCGATTGGTCTGGAGTGCAATGGCCCTCTCAGTATCGCAGTAGTGGTCCCGGAACCATTTGTACATCAGTCCGGTGCCTGGGACTACGCCCTCGAGAATCCACTTTCCGGGAATCGCAGAGGGGTTACTGAACATCACATATGGGTCTTCTATGTGAGTGTCGGTGTGTGTAATGACAAACGTGCCCGTTCCGGTGGTGGCCTTGACCACACCACTCCTTATCGTTCCAGTACCGAGAGCAGAGCATTGTTGATCACCACACCCCATTATCACAGGGGTACCTGGTCTGAGCCCGGACTCCCGTGCAGCCTCAGCTGTGACCTCGCCGATCAGTCTTCCCGGACTCGAGATCTCGGCCAGCTTCTCTATGGGTATGCCTGTCAGCTCACATAGGCGCTCGGACCAAGACAAGGTCTCATGATCAATAGGACCATAGCGTGCATTTGATGGTTCAGTCAACATCTGACCGCAGAGCCTGTAGTTGATGAAGGCATCAAGTGTCAGGAACTTGTACGCCCTTGCAAACAGATTGGGCTCATTCTCTGCAAACCACATTATCTTGTTGATGCTCTTCCGCGGACCGATCTCAGCGGCCAGCTCCTTCGACTTGGACGTGGATCTGTTGTCAACCCATGTCACTGTAGGGCCCAGTGGCTGTCCGGACCTGTCCACAGGCGTTATACAGTCACGTGTTGTAGCCACCACACAGGCGACCACTGATTCTCTACCGGTCCGTAGCGAGGAGATTGCCCTCTGCATGGTGTTGACCGCTGTCCGCCAGAATACCTCCGGGACCTGTTCGTGAGTACGTAGATTGGAGGGCAACGGGGGATACTCCTCGTAGGCCTTACTCAGTTCCTGTCCCTCTTCATCCACAAGTGAGGAGCGTGCTCCTGTGGTTCCGATGTCAAATACTGCAAACAAGCGCTGACTCATCTTGATCACAGCCGACAAATTCACAGTAGTAGAATGAGAGCTTAGATAAGAATCATCTTCCCAGCAGGCATGACGTGGACTATTGGTATGGAGTCGCCCAGTCAGTATCCAATATGCCAAGAGATTGAGTCAGGGGTGTACCTCGTCAGAGGGGCAAACTTCGCGAGATTCCCGGAGGCAAACTGTCTCCTGGTCGATGACGAGATACTCACCCTCGTCGATGCAGGAGCATCAATTGAGCACATACGGGCTGCGCTTCACGAAACGGGACATCGTGAGGAGGACATACAACGTATAGTGATCTCCCATTTCCACATTGATCACAAGGGATATGCCAATGTCTTGCGGATAGGGCCAGACTGTGAGGTGCTCTGCCATCCGGAGGCGGAGCCTGGTATTGTCAGCCTGCGTGGAATGGTCGCAATGTATGGCATAGATGGACATAGTCTGTATGACGACTGGGTGACCAGACTGAGGTCATGGGTACCGCACATCACCAGAGAGTACAGGGTGACTGGGCACTACCGTGATGGGGTTCCAATAGACTGCGGACGGACACAGATCTACCCCCGCTTCTGCCCAGGCCATACTCCGGACCATACTTGCTTTGGAATAGACGGCTACGACACGATGATGCTCGTCGACATAGACCTCACGAGATTTGGTCCATGGTATGGCAACATGGTGAGCGACATCAATGATTTCAAGCGGTCTATACTGGACATAATGGAGCTAGGGCCCACCAAGGTAGTGACGAGTCATATACTGGACCCTGTTACTCAAGATGTCGACCTGAGGCTGACGCAGTATCTTGAGGTATTCGATAGGAGAGAGAAGAGGATACTCCAAATGATATCAGACGGCGTGGACACGATCGAGAAGCTGACTATGGCCCCAACGATCTATCCCCGTATTCCCGCCAACCTCTATTACATCTTCGAGGAGTTCATGCTCAGGAAGCATGTCGAGGACTTGATCGAGAGAGGAGCAGTGAGGGTGAAGGACGACAGACTCGTCGTCTGTCAGTCCTAGCTCTACGCCCACTATCTGTGCTTGAACTTTGCCTCCCTCTTCTCAAGAAACGCCGCGACGCCCTCTGCCTTGTCTTCCGTCCCGAACACCTCGCAGAAGACATCGACCTCGTACCTGAGACACTCCTGGAGTGGAAGGGACCATGCGTTGTTCAGAGACTTCTTGGCGAGCTTGATTGCAACTCCAGGTTTCTTGGCGAGCTTCCTTGCGGTCTCCATGGCGCCATTTCTGAGGGCCTCCACGTTTTCAAAGACGCGCTCCACGAGACCAAGTCGTAATGCTTCCTCAGAAGTGATGGGGTCGCCCGTGAACACCAGTTCTTTCGCCTTTCCCAGTCCGATGAGCCTTGGAAGCCGAACAGTACCTCCAAATCCGGGGATGATGCCAAGGTTGATCTCCGGCTGAGCAAACTTTGCCCCTGCAGATGCATAGCGGATGTCACAGGCCATCGCCACCTCACAGCCGCCACCATAGGCAATCCCGTTCACAGCCGCAATCACAGGCTTGCTCATTCCTTCGATGTACTTGCAGAGCTCTTGACCGTTCTCTACAAGCTCTCTGACTGTCTTGGAGTCACGGTCTTTGAACTCAACAATGTCTGCTCCAGCAGCAAAGGCCTTCTCACCTGCACCCGTGAGAATGACCACCCTGATTGCCGGATCAGACTCAGCCCTCTTCATCAGCTCACGGATCGTCCTGACCACCTGCATACTCAGTGCATTGTACTTGGCAGGTCGATTGATCGTGATCGTGGCAACGCCTTCCTCTAACTCATACAGCACTTCCTGTTCAGACATGGTGAAACCTCCCAGTTCTGCCCGCGGGAGCAGTCAGGAGTGAGTAATAAGCGTTCACCAAGACGACGCTGACCCCCCTGCCATGTTATGAAAACTTTAAGAATGATTGAAACTGAGTTTTGTCAACCCCATAGTTGGAGACATCTGGCCCATGTCTCGACGAAAGGAACTCTGGAAACAGTCCTTGCTGCAGATGAAGCAGTCACTGCTAAGCACGTATGATCTGAACACTACCGCAGAGGAGGAGGAGAGGTTCATCAAGGCCTGGTCTGGTCACGGTGACCGGTATGTCATCTTCTCTGGGTACAGGAGAAACGAGGGGAGAAAACGGATCCTCGATATCGCTGATGTCATAGACAGGGCGATCGCAGACATAGAAACAAGGGAAGACAGGGAGGCCTCGAAACTATACATTGAAACGCTGCGGTCGGTGGCCCTGTGTTCCAATTGGGCAAGAGTCCTCGAGTACTCTACGCAGATGACCACAGAAACATGAGGAGGGCACTAATGGCCCTCCACGACTACACTAGCCACTTGTAGGTGAACTTCTTCTCGTCGACCCGCTCGAAGCCTAGCTTGAGGGGCATCCCCACGTATGGCATGTCCATCAGATTGGTGATGTGAGCTGTCAGGCGGAGCCCAGACGGGAACTCGCCTATCGCCACGACGTAGGGCGCCCGTGACGACATGGTCTCGGGAGCAAAGTCCACGATGACATAAGACCAGAGCTTGGCCTCAGTCTCGTTGAACGGTTCGAGTGTGCAGTGGCTCAGGCAGGACTTGCAGTGCTCCCTTGGGGGGAGATACTCCTTTCCACACTTGCTGCACTTGCTCTTCATCATCTGACCCTGTTCCAACTTGAGGAGAAACTCCTTGAAGAAGGGGGTCACGACCTTGTCCGTTGTGTATCCCAGATAGATCTCTTTCTCGCCTGACATTACGACCAACCCCTTTCGAAGATGAAGACATTTACGAATTGACCGGACTGCCCAACGTTGTGTGCGAGCCCGTATCTGACGTCCTTGATCTGTCGCGATGGCTTGTCGGCCTTCCCCTTCATCTGCATGTAGATCTCATAGGTCATCGAGATCCCCGTCGCTCCGAGTGGGTGGCCCTTGCTCTTCAATCCACCATCACAGTTGACTGGAATGCGCCCAGTGTGGTAGTTCTCCTTGTTCTCGACAATCTCTCTGCCCTTGCCAGGCTCAGCGAAACCAAGGTCCTCGTAGGCAATGAGCTCTGCAATGCTGAAGCAGTCATGGACCTGCGCCATGTCGATATCGCTTGGTTTCAGTCCGGCCATCTTGTAGGCTGCCGCTGCCGCCCTTCTCGCACCAGGGATCGATGTTAGGGAAGGACGGTCCTGGATCATCATCTCTGAGGCGCCAGCACCAATACCCCTTATCCACATGGGCTGGTCCGTGAACTCCTTGACCCTCTCTTCCGCCGCAATCACGACTGCTGCAGCCCCATCGGTTATGAGACTACAGTCATAGAGATTGAGCGGGCGACAGATTGGTACTGCGTTCATGGCCTCTTCCAGGGGTACCTCCTTTGGCAAGTGAGCCTTGGGGTTCTGTGCACCGTAATGGTGAGACTTCACGGAGATCATTGAGAGAATATCATGGGGAACATTGTACTTCGCCATATACTGCGTTGCCATCAGGGCATAGAATGCTGGAAAGGAGATTCCGTAGGGGTACTCCCAGCGCATGTCACCAGCTCTGGACATGTACTCTGTCGCAGTGGCCGATGAGACACGGTTCATCTGTTCTGCCCCTAGTACGAGCATGACGTCGTAAAGGCCTGACGCCACCATCCCCCACGCAGCTCTCAACGATGCAGTCCCGGTCGTACAGGCAGACTCCACCCTCATGTGCGGCTTGTCGCTCAGCCCGATGTAATCGGCCATGAGGGCAGAACCTGCACCCTGACCTGAGAACTGTGATGCCGCATAGGAGAGTACACTGGCATCTATCTTATCCTGAGTTATGCCAGCATCGTATATTGGCTTATAGGCCTCCCACGTGAGCTCCCTCAGGGTAGCATCATATCGCTTACCAAACTTGCTGTGACCCGCGGCCACAACAGCAACTCTTCGTGCCAATCTTCTTCCTCCAACGAAGTGAGATTCTTCGTATCACGAGTGTCTTCTCTTAATGGATATGTCTTGCAGGCCACGACTTAAGTCTGTTGCCATAGGAAGATAATTGAAGGAGTTTCTGACCGCCACTGGAGGCGACAGGTATTCAAGAAAGAGAGAGACTCTCGAGGGAGTCTCTCCATGTGAGGTTCTACGTTCCAGTAAACTTGCCCCGACGCTTCTCGAGTACTGCAGAGATTCCCTCTGCAAGGTCCTTGGTTTCAAAACATCTGACGGCTGCTTCGACCTCATACTTGAGATTGGACTCGTAGTCCTTCTCAAACGCCATGTGAGTGGCCTTCTTTGCGAGCGCAACTGCAATGGGTGCGTTTCCGCCGAGCTTTGCACCGTACCACATGGCTTGACTTATCAGCTCGTCCTTGTTGACCACCTTGCTCACAAGTCCCAGTTGGAGGGCCTCCTGTGCAGTGACCTGACCGCCAGTCAGGATCAGTTCGAGTGCCTTGCCAAGCCCAATGATCCTGGGGAGTCTCACACAACCACCCCATGCCGGAATCAGACCCAGGCTCACCTCTGGAGCACCGATCTTGGCCTCGGACTCACATATTCGGATGTCACATGCAAGCGCAATCTCAGTGCCACCGCCGAGACAGAGGCCGTTTATTGCCGCAATGGTCGGCTTGGGAGATGTAGCAATCCTATCGATGGCCTTCTGACCCTGGCTGACCAGCTCAGCAACCTTCTTGGAATCGCCGAACAACGACTGAGCCATCTTCAGATCAGCACCAGTACAGTAGACCTTCTCATGGGCGCTAGCCAGCACAATAGACCGTACATCGTTGTCGCGTTCGGCCTCATCGAGGGCCGCTATGAGATCAGCGATGAACTCATCATTGATTGCATTCAGGGCGTCAAGCCGATTGAATTTGATCAGAGCAACATTCTTGACAGGACTCAGAAACGAGCCTGCTTTCTCGTATAGCATTGTCTTGAACTGAGGCATTCCGACCACGTTCCGTAGGAACTATACTAGCACTTTTGATGTCCTGCCTTATAAACATCCTACCTTTGCAGGACTGTCCAGACGGAGACATGTGTGAACGAGAGAAAGAGGGTGGGAGGCCGTACTCCCACCTCAGCTCACTACTTGAGCATCTTTGGTATGCTGTAACAGGGACCGTGCTCGGCCTGAAGCTTCTCAAGCTCACTCCTTATCCGGTCCATGCCATACTTCTCCGCCATCTCAAATGGGCCGAGCGGGAAATTCGCTCCGAGCTTCATTGCCTTGTCGATGTCTTCTTTTGTGGCGATGCCTGTGTCCACCAGTATCATGGCCTCCCTTATGACGGGGAGGCTGATCCTATCCACAAGCCACTGCTGATCGACTCCCTTCGGTGGAGGAGCGGCTGCTGCCTTGCCACCATACTCGTAGAAGCCCTTCTTGGTCTTCATCCCGAGCGCCCCGTTCTTGACCAGGTTCTCAAGAGTAGCGGGAGGCTTGAAGCAATCACCAAGCGCTCGGTAGAGGGTGGTCATCGCGTTGAAGGCGATGTCGAGTCCGACAAAGTCGCCCAATGTGAAGGGACCAGCAGGAAACTTCGCCTTCGCCGTCATTGCCAGGTCGATCTCCTCCTTAGTGGCCACTCCGTTCTCATAGAGGAGTATGGCCTCTCGCAGGACTGGCATCAGTATCCTGTTCACAATGAACCCTGGGCTGTTCTTGGCCTTGACGCATATCTTGCCCTGCTTCTCGCCAACCCTGATGGCTGTGTCGATGGTCTCAGAGCTTGTCTTCTCACCGATCACCACCTCGAGCAACTTCATGGCAGCAACAGGCGAGAAATAGTGCATACCAATGAACTTGTCAGGTCTCTTCGTCACGCTGGCGAGCTCGTCGATGCTGAGAGACGATGTATTTGTTGCCAGGATGGCATGAGACGGCGCCTTCTCGTCGACCTCACGGAAGATCTTCTTCTTGACATCCATATTCTCAAACACTGCCTCTACCACTAGGTCGGCGTTCTTGACCGCCTCTTCGAGGGAGACCGTCGCGCTGAGTCTTCCCATCAGTCTCTCTGCGTCCTGTAGGGATATCTTGCCCTTGTCGATGCCACCCATCACGTCATTACGAATGCGCTCCATGCCGGCATCGAGGGCCTGCTGATTGACGTCATTCATCACTACCTCAAAGCCATTCCAGGCCGAGACATAGGCGATGCCTGACCCCATCAGCCCAGACCCGACGACGGCTATCCTCTTGACCTCCATCGTACCGACCTCCTAGAGCGCACTTGTCATCGCGGCCAGGATCAGGTTGGCCAGGGGATCGCTCTCATTTGCGTTCCCAATCACAGTGAGACTTCCGTCCTTCATCGTGTCCTTGAATGGTGTCTCACCAGTGAATATCCCCAGCAGGACCTGGCTCGTGGCCTTGTATATGACATCGGGACTCGGGTAGATACCGTCGTGGAGGGTCATTCCATCCTTTGTCACGACAATGTACTGGTCACCCTCCTCTGTATGGACCTGAAGGACCTTCCCGTCAAAGGGGCCGATCCAGCTGGCCAGCTGCTTCTTCAGGTCAGGCTTCTCGTTGACCTGCTTCATTAGGAACTGAAAGAACTCCTGTAGCTGTGTCATTTCTTCGCCTCCTTCTTTGGCTGCCACTGGGCCAGTGCCTCGTGGACTGCCGCGTCGATAGAACTCGCCCAGATATTGCCCTTGGCCGCCCTCACCTTCTCAAGGAACGCATCGTACTCGTCCCCGTCCATGAGAATGACGATACGCCCCTTTCTGTCATTGATGAAGGCCTGGTGAATCATCTTCTTGGATGTCCAGTACTCATGTTCTATGTCGCCCTCCTTCAGCCTAGGATAGAAGGGCCACTGACCGCTAGGATGCTTTCTGAACTTTGCCATCTCATTCAAGCCTCCATTTCTTTACCTTGTCACCCGTTGCCTCAAGAAAGCCAGGTCGGAATGGCCACTGTACTGCGTAGCGCATTCCCTTCACGCCATTTACCTCACCACCGGACCATCTGCCCGTGTATATACGACCTCCCTTGCCGTGACTGAACTCATGCATGACGATCTCGATGAGACCCTCGATGGTGAGATTGGCCTCCTCTGCCAGTTCCTTGAGCTTGGCAGTAGTCTCCGGATCGAACTCAACATTCATTGTCATGATCACCTCTTCTTCCTGAAGGCCAGCCGCTTGTATGGCAGACCCCATCTCTCGCTGTACATGAGACCCTCGAGGGGTGGCCTGCTCGGGCCCAGTGCTCTCGGTGAGATCCTCTTGCCGATGCAGAACGCCGTCAGAGGCTCCCATATCGGTGGAATGCCCAACCTGTCACGAATGAGTTCCGCATGACGTGGGTCGGAGCATACAAGTGCCTCGTATCCGCACCCATATCCCAGTTCAGTTGCCACCAACCACATGTTCTGGACCGCCATTCCTGCAACCACCGAACCAAACAGAGAGTTCGGATACAGATACCCTGCGTCGTGCCAGGACTCACTCGCGCAGACAATTATGACAGCGTCGCTCTTCTCAGGGTAACGGAAGAGCTCCCCATCCCTCAGCCTTGCGTACACAGCTGCCCGGTAGGGATCTGAGATGAACCAGTTCCTTCCACTGGTCAACTCAAACGGGGCACCACCAAAAGCCGTCTGGGCCATCTCCTGAGCGATGTCAGCAAGAAACTTCTTGGTTTCTTGGTCATCACGAATGACAATGAATCGAATCATGAGCATGTTCTCGGGGCTGGGCGCATGACGTGCCGCCTCCAAGATCATCTCAAGATGTTCGTCAGGGATCCTCTCACCCGTGAACTCCCGGATTGACCTGCGCTCACGTATGAGCCGCAGAGATGCAAGTTCGCGGGTCGTCCCGACCTCCTCCTGGGATGTGCCAGACGAGTCGGACCTTGCTTCAGTGACCATTTGAATACCTCATTGAGCTTTTGGATTACCGAATGTGAGCCACCATAAATGTGTATCGAGATACGATGGCACAGGGAGATGAACTGCACTCAGAAACGGAGAAGAGAGTACAGATGAGCGAGGCCTCACACCAGAACGGCTTGAACACAGTCACGGGCCCGACCTGAATCTCCAATATAGCGCCATCAATACGTAAGTATATTCTTGATATCAGTTGGATAATGAGGTGATTGTACAAGGAAACAAATCAGTCACAAATCACGCAGAGAGCAGGTATCCTCCCAACTCCCGGTGGGAGGCGTACCACATCTCTGCTATTCAGTGACTCCAGAGTAGTAACAGGTCAGTCCTTGGGCAGCATACACGAGAAGTCTACCGCGTCCCCTATCAGACGCTGTGCTGCTGCAATTCTCTCCGTATCGCCAGGAGCTATTGTGCCGACCAGCTTGTCCACAATCTGACTGACGCTGTACGTGTCGAGCGAGGTCAGTAGAATGGGAACACCACGTGATTTTGCCTGAGACACTGTCCTTACGTCAGGCTCGAGACCACCTGTAAGGATCAGTAGCCTGGTGTCTGTCTCGAGGGCGGCGAGACATACGTCAGACCTGTCTCCGCTGGTGATCACAGCCTTGTCCGGAGTCCTTCGGAACCATTTCAAAGCGTTATCAGGTTCCATCGAGCCCACGACAAACTGACCAATGGGTGTATCCATTCGCTCAGGAGTCACCAACAACTCACCCCTGAGAGCTGTCACGATGTCTCTTATGCTTGGGGCGAACAATTCTCTGTTCTGAAAGACCACCCCACATACATTCACACCAAGTGACTTCAGTCGTGGTCCTATTTCGTCTGATACTAGGGCTCTGAGCATTGGGGGTACCATGAACAGGATCATTCCAACTGAATCTACGCCGTGGTGCACAAAGAAGTCGCGGTGGAGCAGCACCTCGTCAATGGCCGAAGGTTCGGAGAGAGTCACCAGACATAGCACACTGGCGTCAAACATCTTGGCAAGCTGCGGAGACGAGAACCCCAGGTGGAGGAGGTCCCAAGGCCGAGGAGGACTCTCCAGAAGTACATAGTCGGCGTCCTGCGACACCTTCTGGTAACACTCGCGTATCCTCTTGGCTAGTGCATCATGACCAGCCTTCAGCAACTCGCTGTGGGTCGACGGCGAGTAGATCAGCGGGGAGATGGTCTGCTCGTCAACGGTCATGCCTAGGAATTCCTTCATGAGCACAGCGTCCGGTTCCACATCATGTGCCATTCCAGGCGTCTCAAGACTGTGCTCACCGAAGGGCTTGAAGTAGGCGACCCGTGCACCACGTCCCTTCAGCTTGGATGCCAGTGCCACAACAGTCATCGTCTTTCCAGTGAGTGTGGCACCTGAGACCATGATATTGATGGGCACTTTATCACTCTCCTATTGTTATCTTGACATCGACCGCACACACACCATCGCCAGACCGATAGGCGAAGAGGGGATTGATGTCGAGTTCAAGTATCTCGGGAAAGTCGGTCACGAGCTGACTTATCTTCAAGATGGTGTCTTGGATTGCATTGAGGTCGCTGGGCGGCTCGCCACGGACTCCCTTCAAGAGGGTACCTATCTTGGTCTCGTCTATCATCTCGATTGCGTCAGTCCTGGTCATGGGGGCGAGCCTGAACGATACGTCCTTCAGGAAGTTCACGAAGATTCCTCCAGCACCAAACATCACGAGAGGACCAAACTGGACGTCACGAGAGCAGCCGACGATTAGTTCCTTGCCCTTCTCGGCCATCTCTTGGACATCAACGCCATATATCATTGCCTTTGGAACATGTGTCCTGGCGGCCTCCAGGATCTGCTCGAAGGCCAGTTCGACCTCTTCGGGGGTCTTGAGCCCCACTCGAATGGCACCTATATCGCTCTTGTGCACGATGTCGGGACTGGAGATCTTCATCACCACTGGGTAACCGAATGATGCTGCAATCTCCTTTGCCTCCTCAGTACTTGTAGCTAGTCTGATCCTCGCGACGGGTATTCCGTAGGCCTCGGCCACTGCATGAGCTTCACTGCCGAGCATCACTCGTCTCTTGTCCTTCCGCACCGAGTCGATTATTTCACGGACTCTCTTCTCGTCAACCTTGAACTTCGGTGGGATCTCGTCCTTTAGTTTGGCTCGCTGGACCACATACTTGTACAGCTCAGCAATGGCCTTCACGGCCCTCTCCGGAAAATCAAAGACTGGAACTCCACCCTCGGTGAGCACTATCCTGGGATACACCATGGAGGTCCCGCCCATGAACACAGTGACCATCGGTTTGTCGGGATACTTCCTGTGTGCCTCCACAAGTGCCTGTGCGGTCTCTACTACCTGTGTCATGGCCTGCGGAGTTAGGAGGACAACGACAGCGTCGACGTTCTCGTCACGAAGTACGGCCTCGGTACACAGCGCATAATCAGAGGCAAGTGCAGTACCGAGCGCGTCAACGGGATTGTAGACAGCTGCTGCAGGAGGAAGGTTCGCACGCAGATATTCTATTGTTGCAGGGGACAGCTGAGCAATCTTGAGACCGTTGGCCTCACATGCGTCGGTCGTCAAGATACCTGGGCCTCCTGCGTTCGTCACTATGGCAATCCTGTTTCCAGCAGGGAGATGCATGTCATCGTACACGTTCGCAATGTCGAATAGCCCTGCCATGTTCTGAGCGCGTATTACGCCGCACTGTTTGAATGCCACATCATAGGCGATGTCGCTCCCAGCAAGCGAACCAGTATGTGAAGACGCAGCCCGGGCGCCTGCAGCACTGACACCGGCCTTGATCACGAATATGGGCTTCTTGGGGGACACCTTTCTGCAGGCGTTCATGAACTTCCTACCATCGACCACAGACTCGATGTAGAGCAGTATGAATGTCGAATCGGGGTCGTTTCCGAAGGCCTCTACAAAGTCGGCCTCATCAAGGTGGGCCTTGTTGCCGAGGCTGACAAACTTCGAGAATCCAATCTTCTCCATGAGACTCCAGTCAAGGATACCGGTCATGAGGGCACCTGACTGAGATGCGAATGCTATTGTGCCCTTCTGCGGAGTCCCAGCTGCGAATGTGGCATTGTACGGCCTCGAGGTGTTGATTATGCCCAGGCAATTGGGTCCCTGAACCACCATTCCATACTTCTCTGCGAGCTCAGCGATCTTCTTCTCAGCCTCTGCACCTTCGTGGCCGGTCTCCTTGAAACCAGCAGTAATTATCACCAGTGCCTTGATGCCCTTCTCGCCGCACTGTTCAACGGTCGACATGACAGCGTTGGGAGGTACCACGATCACTGCAACGTCAACATCGCCAGCTATGTCGGTGACTCGTCTGTAGACCTTGTGGCCGAGAATCTCCCCGCCACTTGGATTGACGGGGTATATGCGACCATCAAAGCCGCTGTCAACAAGATTTCGCATGACGTCATTTCCGAGCTTTCCCTTCGTGGCTGAGGCGCCGATGACGGCAATCGACCTGGGATTGAACAGTATTTCAATTCCCTTCTGCCTGTCCAAGCTAACACCACCGACAATTGACGATTCTGGGGGGACAGTTTCTGGTTATAACCTAATTCGTGATGACATGACTACACTGGGACAAAGACTAAAGACATGAGAGTCATCGGCTCTCAGTCGACTGAGATGCACGAAAGAGGTACCTCCGAGGATAGCAGGATCGCGGTCCATCGACGCGTCAGAGAGACTCATACGAAGCTCGTGTCTCTGATCCGTGAACTTGAGAGGACTCTCGGAGTCGCACAGACACACGAGATAGTTTCCATGTGGGCCAAGAGAGAGGCAATCAGAGACGTGAGGAGCAGGGTATCACGCGTTCCTGGAGGAGTCAGGGAATTCGCGGATGTGAAGCGCCTGATCAGAGAGTGGGTAAAGGAACTCGAAGAGACAGGAATGGAGATGCTACGGATCGTTGGCGAGACAGAAACGGAGATGACGATCAGTGTGACCTCATGCGTGATGGCGGACGTCTTCGGTGCACTAGATGCACGTGACGTCGGCTATGTCCTCTACTGCAAACAGGACTTCGATGCAGCCCGCGCAATAGACCCACGAGTAGGCCTCAGGAGGGCTCACACCCTGATGCAGGGGCATGAGTGCTGTGACTTCACATACTTCTGGGAGGAACAACACTGACCAGTCTGGGTAGGCCCTCTATTCGTGTGGAAGTCCGGCCACGCCAGCCAGTATGACTGAAGGGCTGGCTCATGACGGACGCTGAAGTGGACTGCAGATCAACCCGCGCCCCTCTCAACTCAAGCACCAGCAGCGAGGAATGGTATGCCGTCCTGCTCGGTCCGCAGTCCAACACAGTTCAGACGTATTACACATGTCCATATTGCAGTATGACTGGAGTATGTGCCGGGTGACTATCTGGATGAAGCTCGTCACATTGCATGTTCCTGAGACCTATCTCGATGGACTCGAGAAGCTAGTGGACAACAAGCTGTATCCGAACCGTTCGGAGGCAATCAGAATAGCCATAAGAGACCTGCTCAAGCGCGAGCTCTGGGCGTGAGATCTCTCTGTCCGCCTCCACCGAATACTGCGCAGGCTGAGTCGTCTGGGTGCATCCGCCGTCAGGAATCACCCACGACCCTACCTGCATTGAGCTCGGTCATGATGCCCTGTGGAGCACTACTATGCCTGTCTACAGATACGGTGCCTTCAAGATGGCCAGACCGAGTATGCCCATCGACGGCGGATGCAGGGAAGACAGCGGACAGGACGAGTTCGTGCCAGTCACTGCATCGTCCCGAGATACGACGCTGATGACAAGCTCTGCAGTTGACTGCGCTGATACAGCTGGATACTGAGAGAGCATGAGATCCAGCATTTCGTGCGCCATGTATCTTACCGAAGATTGAAGTACGCAATAGCAGTAATATCTATAACCGCGTAATAGTAGAGTGGACTGTTATTCGCGATGTGTGCCATGAGGTCAAGTAACGTTGGTACTCGCAAGACAGCTGTCGGGTGATAGAGGCTCAGTTCGTCTAGTAAGGGGATGTCCCTGTTACAAGGTGTTCGGAGACGAGAAGCTCTGCGTCAATGATGACAACATCTTGGAGATGAACGTGATTGAGATAGACCCAACGCTGTTTGCTTTCCACCAGGACAAGGAGTCACTGGAGCTTGAGAGGGCTGACAGCGACGACATCTGTTACTGCGCCATATACATCAATTACCCGGACAACAGAGTGTACTGTGTATCTCAGGGATGGCCAATCAGGATTCACGGAAAGGATGTTCTTGCTACCGATCTTGAGAGCGCCATGCAGTTTCTGACGACAAAGGATGTGGCTCAGAATGCCGAGGTCTGCAGCGAGTGCCTGTACAAGTTCCTGCTCACTCTGTCTGACCAGTTTGCAGACAGCATGTCGAAGAAAGAGAGGACTGACGAGGTAAAGCGGTATGTCAACCGGTTCTCTCTCATGATGGCAGTCAAGCTCAGTCAGATGGACTCGACCATGAAACCGATCGGTACCGACTCCGACGTGAGAGAGGACATCGATCACTTTGAGTTTCTCCGGGGCTACCTTGTGCAATTGCTGGAGCGGCAGTCGTATTGGGCCGAGGTAGCTGAGAGAATGAACCTTCAGGGTTTTCCGCAGTGGACAATTGAACTCGTCAGAAAGAGGGAGATGCTGGCTCGGGCCGAGTTCCAGTTCTACAGTCAGACCCTACAACTCAGAGACATTGAGGACTTCAATCTGATAATCAAGATGCTATCATTCATACTCCGTACGGCAGACGAGATACTCAAGTTGAACTCACAGATACACAGCGAGATCAGGAGTGAGCGGTTCATGAAGATGGTCGAGCACGCCCCGGCGCTGAAACCACTCCTCTCATATGCTGACAAGAGTAGGGCTATAGAACATAATTTTGGTAACATTCTGCAGATACTCAGCAAGCTGTAGAGGGACAGCGTCAGCTGGACGTGTGTATCGGTCCATACCGCTCCTTCAGCCATTGGAGGTACCTGTAGATGCCTTCACGGATACTGACCTCTGGGTGCCAGCCAAGTGACTTCAGTAGACTCACATCGATGTCGGTCGTCACGACATCGCCAGGCCATCCTCTCTCGGAGCCCGTGTACTCGATCTTTGCACCCGGAGCAAGTTCCCGTACGACCATGTCGGCTATCTCAGACACCCTCAGGCGCTCGCCCGAACTCACATTTATTGGCGTGAAGCCCTTCGGCATCTTGTTCGCAAGTATCAGTGTTGCATTGACCGCATCAGACACATACAGGTACGACTTCTCCTGGGTCCCAGTACCGAGAACGAGGAGTCTGCTGGCGTCCTCTCTGAGCCGCATGTAAAAATCATGTATGACACCATGAGTGGACCGGGGTCCCACCACGTTTGCCAGACGCAGTGAGACAGCATGCATACCGTATAGCTCCGAGTACGATGATAGATACATCTCGACCGCGGCCTTCGATGCGCCATAGTTGCTGACTGGTCTCAGTACACAGTTCTCACGAGTGGGAGTCTCAGGACGGTCACCGTAGACGGTCCCGCCCGACGACGCGAAGATGAACCGCTTGATCCCGGCCTCTCTGGCGCGGTCAAGCACCATGATGCTACCATGGACATTGACCTTGAAGTCCCATAGGGGACGTTCTACGCTCAGGCGAACATCGGGTTGTGCTGCAAAGTGGAACACGGTGTCGACGCCATCAAGAGCGCGCTTCACATCTTCCTCCGAAACGACAGTGCCACGGATGAACCTGAAGCCGTCTGTAGACATATGAGGCCTGATGTATTCCTCTGATCCAGTGGACAGGTCGTCCAAGACTGTGACTTCGAAGTCGCCGACGAGCGCGTCCACAAGATGACTGCCGATGAAACCAGCTCCACCGGTCACAAGTACTCTATTCATCGCGATGTCACGCAAACTGCGTCAATTACCACAAGTTAAGGCTGTTGCTCGGGGAAGACTCTGGCTGACAGGACGAACTTGATGAAGCCGGACGCGGTATGGCTGATCTCAGCCTCGTTCCATTGTCTGACCAGAGCACAGTATTCTCGGAAGTTGACTAGTGATTCCGTGACAATCGGCACGACGTCACTCAAGTCCATGGCGGGACCCCTCCCTAAGCCAGGACAGAGTGCGTACAGTGGGTTGAGCCCATCCTCCTGATACCGGTCGGTGTCAAAGACGAACGGGAAGATTCTGCATGCGTCAGGTCTCAGATCGTATATCATGCAGAGATCACCCTGCAAGAACACGCACTCGCCGGATGGAAGCTTCCTGAGAGCGACATAGGCGGGTCCACTCTCAGTCAGGACTTGCGGAATGTGTCTCAGGCCAATGGGTGGACTCATACCCTCGGATAGAACGTAGAAGTCGAGCGCACGCAGAAGCATCGATGAATCAAGACCCAGACCAGTAGACAGACGGTCAATGTCCGTCGCAGTAACCGTGACTATCAAGTCGCGGTGCCTGCAGCATGTGCCGCACCTGGTACATTCGAAACTAATCTGACGCTGCTCTGGCCGATACAACTACGCTTTCTCTCCTCAGCCGGTTCATGAAAGAAACAAGTGCAGACATGCCGTCCTCGATCTCCTTCATAGAGGTCGCATAACTGAACCGGAGGTGGTAGTCATAGTCACTACCAAACGCGGAACCAGCAGTGGTCACGACCCCCGTCTCTGTCAACAGTAGCTCTGACAACTCATTGCTCCGGATTCCAAACTCTGAGAAGTCCGGGAATAGGTAGAAGGCCCCTTTGGGCCTGGCACAGGACACGCCCTCAATCGAGAGCAGCAGTTCAAGCATTCGGTCTCTCCGTCTCTGGTATTCTGCTCGGACACTGTTGATGAAGGAGTTGTCACCTCGAATTGCGGCAATTCCCGCCTTCTGGACAAAGGATGTGGCACAGGACGTGGTATTCTGCTGCACTCGGACCATATTATCTATCGTTGTCTTGTTCCCAACTGCAAAGCCGAGTCTCCATCCGGTCATGGAGTAGGTCTTCGAGAAACCATTGATGACGAGGGTCCTCTCGAGCGAAGGGTCTATCTCAAGCATGGAGACTGGTTCGACGCCGTCGTAGGTCAGAGCCTCGTAGATCTCGTCACTGAATATGACAAAGTCATGATCACAGGCAAGATCGTACACGGCCCTCAGCTCGTCACGAGACATGACGCCTCCAGTCGGGTTATTGGGGCTGTTGATGACGACGCAGGTGGTCCTCTTCGTGATCTTCTCCTTTAACCGCTCAGTGTCAAGCTGATACAGAGCACTCGTGTTCACATCTACCACCCGGCCCCCTGCGTTCTGGATCATCACCCTGTAGCTAGGCCATGCAGGATTCAGGAGAATAACATCGTCCCCGGGATCAATTGTCGATAGGAACCCCATGAAGAGCGCCATCTTTGCACCTGGGGTCACCACCACGTTACTCCGCCCGTCTATTGATATGCCCCGTTTCTGATAGTACTCGGCAATTGCATCGAGGATACCCGGAATACCACGGGATGAGACGTAACGCGTAAACCCATTCCTCATGGCCTCAATACCCGCCTCAATGATATGAGATGGAGTAGGAAAGTCGGGCTGCCCAACCTCAAAGTGGTATACTCGTCGTCCTTCGGACTCCAGCAGTGTTGCAATCTCAAGCATCTTCAGAGTCTCTGAGGCTGTTATCTGCTGCATTCGGAGTGATGTCCAGTCCATCGACTACCACCAGCGGCTCGAGAGCTAGGATGACCGAATATATCGATTGTGATTGCGCTGTGCACCTTCGAACACACTCGCAAGTACATCCTTCTGGTGGTCCGTTCCGACAATGCGAATGCGATCAGGGTCTGCTTCACCAAGTCCGATCTCGCTGGCACGACGGAGATAGGGTATTGCCAGTGGGTCAAGACCACATAGAGATGCACATACGGAGTCGACAGCAACCGGGTCATATCCCACCACGACGCCTCCCACGGGGAGGATCCGCCCCAAGTTACGTGGCTCCAGCGTCAGTACGGTGAGGTCTATCACGGTCAGGTTGGGTCTGAACCTCGTGAGTAGCGCTACTAGCAGCTCGTTGAGTATCGGATGATATTTCTTCTTGGATGAGTCCGGAATGAGACCGAAGAGATTCTTGACTCCTGCACTCATCGAGTCGAGTTCCGGGTCAAACTTCAGCGTGCCGACGTTCACAAGAAAAAGGCCAGGCCTAGTCAGCAAAGATGGCATCTCTAGCTCTGTAGGCGGGTCTGGCAATAGACGCACCAATTCCATAGGGCCATGGGACAGGCTCTGAAGAGATACAGTCGTCGACTCCAGATCCCGATAACCTGAACTACTCAAAGCATCATCAGCACTCCTGAAGGGATTGTCGCTCTCAACAATATGGATCGGGAATACACCATCGAACATCTTGACAACTGCTGAAAGCATCTCCTTGGTGGTGTTCCCCGGCAACGAGGGGTCAAGGACTGATGGCTTTATCACGACTCTGTCGGTTTCCGGTGGCAGGGAGAGGACTGTGGAGAGCTTGGACAGCGCGGTCAATAGGGCACGACGAGGCCTGCGACCAACCGCAATGGCGACCTCTACTGCAACCATACGTCAGCAGGCACCTTCATGCCTATAAGCCGATTTGTTTGGAGGGTGAGATGAGGAAAAACGCATGACTCTGACAGAGACCGCCCGACAAAGGTACTCCAGATTCATCAATCTATATGACATGGGGGAGTCTGCAATGGAGTCAATCATTGGAACAAGCGTGGTAGTGGTAGGAGCAGGGGGTCTCGGGAGTCCAGCGCTCAGACTCCTTGCAAGCCTAGGATTCGGAAAGATCAGGATAATTGATGGAGACAGGGTGGAGCTGACAAACCTGCCCAGACAACACCTATACAATGCAGAAGATGTCGGAAAGCCGAAGGCACAATGCGCAGCGAAGAACCTTCGACGACTGAATCCTGAGGTTGAGGTGGAAACCATTGAGGAGAGACTGACTGATGACAACGCCACAGACTTGATACGTGGATGCAACATCATCGTCGATGGTCTCGACTCATTCCAGGCCAGAAGGGCGGTCAACAGGGCCAGTCTGAAACTCCGGGTGCCCTATGTCTTTGCCGGAGCGGTCGAGTACTTCGCGAACCTGAGTACCTTTGTCCCAGGGAAGACTGCATGCTTCTCGTGTATAATGGGCGGCGCCCAAGATCGACCTGAGTACACCGCGGCGGTGAGAGGTGTAGATCCTTGCCTGCTCTCCATGGCGGCCGGAATTGAAGTGAGAGAGGCAGTCCTGCTAGCTACGAAGGGGAAATCGCTGCTCCAGGGAAAGCTCCTTACACTGGATACCAGTACCATGTCACTTGAAACGTTCACGATACGGCCCAACGAGCACTGTCCATCGTGCGGGAGCTCAGACACCGAAGAATAGGCGTCTGTTCCTACGGGTCCTCTCCTCGAGCGACTCGTCAGTCTCTGGAGGCGGCGGAGGTGGGGGCGGTGGGGACCTGACGCCACCTGGAGCGACCGTGCTTCGTCTTGTCGAGTCCTCCGCACCAGTATCACCGACAAGGGATGGCTCATCATACGGACTCCAGAGCGATGACCCGCGCGGAAACCTCTCCGCAGGAGCGGGGGGACTATCGTCGGGACCAGTCTCTACGGGGATCTCCACAGACCCCTCCTCTGGACAGTTGACTGGAATCTCAGTCTCATCACAGGTGGAGAATTGGTCCCGAATCGCATGATCACTCTCCTCCGTCGGTGCGACTATTGAGGGCTCTGCAGCTGACATATCGACACGATCCGGTTCGGGAGATATCGTCAGCCCATGTGACTCAAACTCACGTTCCAGTTCGTCCAGTGCCTCGGGCAGGCTCATTTCCAGTGGGCTTTCAGGCCCAGGAGAATGGCCTTCTGGAGGACCAGCTTCCGGCCTGGAAACAGACTCGACGATCATCGGTTCGGACTGCTGATCAGAAACAGGTTCCTTCGCTTCAGGCCCTGCATCGAAGTCGGGTCCGATGTCAAACTCAAACCGCTTCAGCGGCTCAGAAACGGGCTCCTCACGAGATACTCCGTCCGTGTGAAGGAGTTGATCGACAGAGGGACTCTGGACTATGTCATAGTGAGTATCATCTGACACAGGCGTCCCTGACTCAGGCTCTGTCTCTTGACCGGCCCATTCCTCGGTCAGTGGAGGAAGTTCGGGTTCTACAGCCCCATGGCCCGGGACCGTTGTTGACGGCGGCGACTGTGATTCTTCCGCGTGTCTGCTCTCCTGAGAGTACAGGTCATCTGCATCGGCCAGAGTACGTGACAGGGGCGAGTCTCGGGCAGGGTAGTCTCTCATGGGGGGCCTCGACTCGGTCTCCACACGCGGCGACTCGGGGATCTCGGTGACTTCTGGCGGTCCTGAGACCTTGGAGAAACTGAGGCCTAGAGTGTGACTGAGACAAGACTCGCAACGCTTGGCAACGGCTAGAAGGGCATCATCAATGAACTCCGAGATGCTCTTTGCCTTGTCAGGATTCCTGTTGGACCATCTGACAAAACTATCGATCATCCTTAATGCATCTCGCACACCAAGCCAGTATGCCTCGTCTCGAGGATCTCCCTGATTCATCTCAGACACCGCTACATCTAGCGGTCAAAACGGAGAAAAAGCTTCTCATCACCTTCGGATGACGGCCCTCACTTCTTTCTGGCGGATCTTTCAGAGACAAGCTCGTCTGCAAGCTCGTTCAGGATGATGAGCATATCATCTATCTTCCTCTTGGTCAGTCTCTGACCAGTGACAAAGACACGAACCGGCACGTCAGTACCGATCTCACGGCGCACCTGGTTTCGGTACGTTGCCTCCTCGACTGGGTCAGGCTCTCTCATGACTATCAACGCCGCGTGAGCACCCCTGAAGGTCAGCGAGAGTAACAGACGATGAGCGCTCTGACTTGGAGACATCATGAGCGTGCTGACATCGGATTGCTCAAGTTCGACCTTGGTAGACCCTATGACGATCCCATTCACTGATAGGGTCTGCTTATTGATGCCCTCCAGGACAGACTTCAGTAGTTCATCGTCTGGTCCAAGTACTGTTATCTTGAAGACAAACCGCTGCTTCTGTTCCCTGCCTCCAAGAGCTTCGTCATGTGACACTGCCTACCACACTCGCAAGTTCTCCTGCTAGGAACAGGGAGTACGACTGATATGTGTTGCGTATATGAAGCAGTGGGGAAGAATCCATACCTTATTAAGAGGTCAACGGTCCCCCAATTCCTCGGTATAGGAAATTGATCAGTGCCGACGATGTATTCGACGCGTTAGAGCCGGTCATGGATCCGGAACATCCCGTGTCCATCACCGACCCCAGGATGAACATTGTCACAAGAGAGATGATACAGGTAAGCGGAGACAGCATCTCTGTCCTGTTTAGGCCCACCGCACCCTTCTGTCCCATGGGAGGACTGATTGGAGTCCTGATAAGACACAGGCTTGAACAGGTATTCCCAGGGGCTAAGATCAATGTGAGGGTTCAGCCGGGCACTCACGCTCACGAGGACTCAGTAAACTCTATGATCAACGACAACGAGCGGTACCAGAGCATCATCCAGCATCTGCGTCAGCAGAGGATGATCGAGTAATGCAAGGAACTGTCGCTTGTCGTCGCACACTGATGGTCGCCGGGATCATCCTCATACTTGTGGGTCTGGGACTGGTCATGATATCAGTTTCCACAGGTGGGGGAGTCCTGATCATCTTCCCATTTGTGTTGCCGGTGGAAGGGATGCTCCCAGTATCACTTGCACTGTTGACATTCCTGGTACTGGTCTGTGTCGTATTGGTGTGGGTGAGATCATGGGGGATATTCCCAGTGGAGACACAGACCCACAGCCGCTGTGGCAGTTGTGGCATGCGCTTCTACGAGCCCGATGCTCGATTCTGTCCATACTGCGGAGAGCCCGTTCAAGACCAGGTATGGGGGAATGAATGAGTCGAAAAGGACAATCTCCTGACTGACTACGTCATGCGTCGCATCAGACCAGAGGACGTTCCATCGGTCATGGCGATTGAGAGAGCTTCATTCCCTGTACCCTGGGAAGAGCGAGTAATACTCGGTTTCGCACAGAGAGGGGGAGCGGCTCTGCTACGTGATGGCAGGAGGGCGTTCTTTGAGGTCTTCGTGACGGAAAACACGGTAGTGGGCTACATTGCATGGGAGATGTCCAGTAGATCGTCGGAAGACCGTGCTCACGTCATCAACATTGCCGTTGATGAGAGATTTCGGAGAAGAGGCATCGGTACAGAGATGCTTCGTAGACTGTTCGAGAGGCTCAGGAGGAGACACTGTAGTGGATGCTGGCTTGAGGTCAGACGCAGCAACCTCCCTGCCCAGAGCCTCTATGAATCGATGGGGATGAGATGCATCGGTGTTCGTCCAATGTACTATAGGAACGAGGATGCACTCATCTATTCCGTCAGCTTTCGGGACCTCGATCGACCTACCAATCGCGGACCGATGACGTCATGAAACAGCCTCAGATAGACAGGATCTGTGCTCACAAGGGCAACTGTGTCATCACCCATTTCAGAGCCCGCAATCACTATTTCCTCACCGTCGCGCAGGGCGAGGACTGGAGGAGTCTCATGCTCCCAGACCATCCATCCCGGAAGCTGATCTGCCACCTGAGAGGCGCCTTCCACGGCCGGCAGCAAGAGTACGCGTCGGTCCGGGACCTCGATTGCAGCAAGATGCCCCATATCAAGCATCCTGACGTCTGGAACGGATATGATAATGGACTTTGTGGCTCGTGCCGCCATCTCGAGAATGTGGGCCTTGATCTCGTCTGCGCCCCTGACAAACCAGCTCTTGTCTGGTTTCCTCGCGAGGGCCTGAATCACCTGTCCAATGGCCGAAAGGACAGAGACCGAGTCCGAGATCAGAGCGTCCATCTTCTCCGCAGTCTCGGTGATGGCACTTCCGGCCTTCTCAAGCCCGTTTGCAGACTCGGAGGACCATTCTGTTAGGGCTCTGTCAGTGTCGGTCTTGAAGTCGTCAAGGGCACGGCTGATCTTCTCTCTACTCTCTGATATACCATCTCCGGCGTTCCGCTTGACTTCAGCGAGTTTCTCTCTCAGGACCGGACCCGTCGAGTCAACCTGCATGCGTAGATCGGTGTCTAGTTGTGACAACTTCGAACCAAACTTCTCCTTGACTCCGTGAGCTGCTGACTCAAATCTTCGTGCAGTGAGAGCACTGGCAGAATCCAAAGAGTTAGTGAAACTTGATGCAACTTGGTCTCGCATAGACCTGATCCGGTTCTCGGAATCGTTCAGGAAGGTGTCGAAGTGTGTCATCGTGGATTCTGCAGATTTCTGATACTTTGAGATGACGGCTCCTGTCTTCTCTATCAGCGTGCCCTGGCCCTCTCCAGTCTTCACGGTGAGGGACAGACCGATGTCGGACACTGTATCAGTGATGGATCTCTGAAGACCGGACAGGATCTCGATGCCTCTATTGACCTCTGCGACTGCTACCGACTCCACGTTGTCTGCATGCTTGTTCGCATGCTCAACCGTATGATCAAGGAAACTCCTTGACAACTCTTCCACGAGGCTGGGACCGCGTTCTCCCTGTTCGGCCAGCCCATCCTTCAGATCCACAAGGGCGCCTTCAAAGTCGCGGTGCAACTGGTGGACCTTGTTGTCAAGGTCCGCGGTCATAGTGGCCAGACCATTCAGTGTCTTCTCAATTGACTTGCTGATGGTGACGGATTCTGTTCCCAGCAGTCCCGATGCCTCTGACTCGAGCTTGGCCATGGTGGCAGTGACATCCTCTCGGACCTTGTTCAGAATCTTCCCGCTCTCTGCTTCACTCTCTGTCAGTTTCGACTGGTATGAATTCAGTGCGGCGCCGGAGGCACTGATCGACTCGGTTGTGATTCTGTCAACACTTGCCAAGATGTCTGATAGAGCCTTCTTCCTGGATTCATGACTCTCTGCGAAGAATGCGTCCACAATTGATCTTACTGACGATATCTGTTTGTCTACGGACGACCGCAGAGATTCCTCAATCATTGAGAAGGTCTCGCCTATGCTCTGTCGGATCCTCTCCAGAGAATGTTGTGTATCAGTCGATAGACGGATGAGTTCATTGCTGAGTTCGCTGACTGACCCGGACTCTTGTCTGAGGGCTGCCTCTGTGGTGCTTATGAGCGACTCGAGATTGGTCACAGCCTCCCCTACGATCGCCGAGAAACGTGCGTTCTGGTCCTGGAGTATCTTCTGTAGATCTTTCCTTGTCTCGAGTATCGACTCGGAGGCCTCGGTGAGTTTCTGATTCAGCAGGGCAGCATACTCATGCTGCATATCCGCAGACTCGGCCTTGAGGGCCTTGACTTCTGCCTTGACCATGTTCTTGAACTCTATGTCCATTGAGCTGAGCATCTCACTTGTTCGAGCAACCTGGGAGGATATCAGCGTGTCCAGGGACTTCTCGACATCCTGCACCATCTTGAGGAACTGAGCCGTGATGTTCTCGGCATGTGTGTGGAACTCGTCCCTGAGGGTAGCTGAATGTCTATTCAGCGCGTCGATATGGCGGTCCATCGAGCTTTCGAGAGACTTCTGGGCCTTGTCTGCATGGGCGAGTATGGATGATATGCTCTCCGCAACACGCTTCTCAACCAACTTGTGCAGACGCTCATAGTCCTCTTGAAGTGACTCGACACTAGCGAGAGCCCTATTCTCGTAGTCTGAGAGGACAGATGATGTAGTGGACGTTAGCTCCGACTCGAGATCCTGTACGGACCCCTTCATCTTCTCGAGCGCGACCGATCTGTTGGTCTCGAATTCAGACAGAATCTCTTCAAATGACGAGGTCATCTTTGCACCGGTGTTACGTGCGAGATCCTGAACCTCGGCAGACCTCTTTGACATGGTCGAATCTATGTTGCCGAGCATGATGTCTAGCTCTTTGTGCACACCCTGACTGAGTGACTTTGACCACGCATCCAGTTCAGAAACAACCGAGTCTCGGACTTCTTCGGAGCGTTGCAACTCAGACTCGTATTGAGCCTGTATCGCCCGTGCAACCTCCTCCCTCGTATTGGAAATTGACCTTCTAAGATCTGCACTCATGGCGCCCGCGAGCTCGGCCAGTGTGGAGTGCCGACTGTCAAGGATAGATGATATTTGCGAGAGCTCTCTGTCCAGTGAGTCGAGAACGGACCGTCTGTACGAACGGTCAAGATCGAGTATCTTATTGAATGCGTTCTTGAGAGATTCAGATGAACTGGCCAGGGACGCCTCAATGTTCTTCCGCACAGTGGCCAGTCCGTCTCGCGAGGATGCCACCATCTCGGAAACCCTCCCGAGAGTGACGTCTATGGCATCGATTGGCTCCTTGTACAGCTGGCGGGCACTCTCAACCAACTGCGAGAGAGAACCCATACCACGAAGATAGGCCTGACGTAGTCCCTCCCTGAAATCGGCAACTTCACTATTGATGTTACCCAACATCTTCTCGAGGAGAGGACGCACCCGACCGATTGATTCTGCTGTGGATGACTCAAGCCCCTGCGTGAGATCTGCCCATATGTCCTGTATGACAACACCCATCGTATCGTATGCTTCTAGGAGCACCTTCTGGGTGACCTCCGCAAAGGCTGCATTCGTCTTTCTGAGGCCATCCAATGCCTCCTCGAATTCTCTGTGTCGGGTCTTCAGATCATCCTCGAACTTCTCCACCAGCCGCGTTGCTTCTTCTGCAAACGACTCCTTTACGCCGTCAAGTTCCTCTCGCAACGAGGCGAGACCGACTTCGAATGTTTCGTCCTGCGTGGCTCTCGCATTCTCCAGGATGGCCCCTGCTGCCCCTGAGAAGCCATCTATGGCATTTGAGACGATCCCGAGGGCGTTTTCTATCTCCCTATCGAGGAGTTCATCGAGGGATGTTTCTAGTGATCTGAGTTCGTCTCGTATCACACCGACTGCCTTTCCGGTGGCCTTCGAGAGACTGTCACGATTAGCAGCTATTCTCTTTGTTTCCCTGCTCAATAGGGTATTGGCTTCCTTGGTGAGAGACTTGATCTTGACGGAAGTCGAATCGAGATGCTGAATGAGAGTTTCCAGAGGCAGGACGGGATGGTAGACTGTCACTATCCCATCGACCCTGGCCAGTAGACCCTGCTCAACAAGCTTCTCGACAACCTTGCTCACCTTCGACTCCTTCTCCCCAACGAGAGACGAGATCGTTCCGAGTGTCAGGTTCATCCCCATATAGGTACAGGACAAGACCCGAGCCGCAAGCTCGTTGAGGCCAAGTTTGGACGCAAACAAGGAGATTCTCTCATCAACTGACTCCTGTCTATCGCTCAATTTCCCCATCACTCCCAGATGAAAGATTAATCCTTCCTGCTGTGTCCGGATGCACTTGATACCGCTTCGAACACTTCTTTCACCGCCTCGACCTCTACCGCCGGTGCGCTCTCCCCGACAAGGACTTCGACTGTGATGTAAGTACTGTTGTTGTTGACTCGGAATCTGATGTCAGTGAACTGCTGCATCTTCTCGTTGTCCAGCCTCCTTGTGACCGCTGCTCGGGTCGCGTCTGTGGACAGCTCGAGAATCCACCAGTTCAGGGCAGTGTCCTCGATGCAGAACTTGACATCATAGTACTCTGAGAAGAGCTGTGAATACAAACGGAATTCCTCGAGATCGTCCAGTCTGTATCTCAGAGGGTTCACGATCACAAGCCCACGGCTGAAGTCAAAGTGAAATATGATGTCATTTACCATCACTAGAAGTATGTTGCTTCCCTCAACGCGAGCCCTCCTCTGCCATTTCGTGAAGAAGTGTGAGAGGAACTGCTTTATTGAGCCCATCTTCAATATCGTGAGGAAGTCCTTTATCGGGACTCTGCGATTTACCATCCTGTGACCCCTGCCCTCGGTTATGAATAGTCGTAGCTGGTCCAGAAAGACTGAGTAGCAATAGGCGGGCAAGTCCCGCTGGTCAACGCCCAGCTCGATGAGCAGGTTCAGGAAATTGCGTTCGTGGCAGGCGGGATTGACGCTGCAGCCCAGCCGGTTCTCTTGACATTCAGTACATTTGACCTCGTGAAGTTGGAGTAGTTCACGTGCAAGCTGGTCATCTGAGGGGCGGTCAAGTAGATCCATTCTGGCTGAGAGTTTCTTGTTATGTGGCTGGTACTGCATGAAGACACACCGCAGGGAACAGACAGCAGTGAACGGCAGGCCCCGGAGAAGGACAGGCTGCGTACACAGCGGCATGGCCTCAGATGTTTCAGAAAGATAAACCTATTCAATGTGCGCTGGAGGGACTCGTTTGGAGAGTGAGCATTCAGGCCTTCGAGAGCTCCTTGAGCTTCACGGTCCAGCCACGGATCTCCTTGTTCAGACGCGCAATATCATTGTCATTCAGCGTGGCGGTCGGAGGATAAGTCTTCAGTTCACGAGCAATGGTTCCAATCTGAAACAGTATTGGGGACTGTCCGGGGATCATCCCAGCAAGCTTGTCACGAACTTCTTCCAGAGCCCTGGCCATCACTGAGGCCTCTGTCTGTGGAGTGACTTTCCTCAAGAGCTTTTCCATCAGACCATCAAATGAGGATGGCAGACCCTCGGCAAAGACTGACTCTGGCGCTGCCCTCTCTTCAGCGGGCGTCTTCCGTGCCTTCTGCCTCGCATCGGCGTCAGTTGCGCCCTCTGTGACACACGGTTCAGCCATACCCGAGATCTTGGACGCAAGCGCAGTGATGTCCTCAATCGCACGGTTGTACTTTCTCTCAATGCTGTCCAGCTGTCGTACAATTATCCCAACGATCTCTTTGGTCTCCCCTAGGCTCTCTGAGAGGTCCTGCATGCGCTCTTCCAGCGAGGAGAGCCCAGCAATGTACTGCTGAAGGTCATCGAGCCTGTTGCCAAGTGTTTCAATACCAGAGGATGTGGCTACGGTCTTCAGCAAGTCCTTGACCTCTTGAAGAGCAACCTCCAGAGAGTTGATCCTGGTGGGAATAGACTCGACCGATTGAAACGTGCCAAGTCGCCCATCAATCTCCTGGATACGTTTCGCAAGATCGTCGACGCTTGGGAGGGAGTGGACCTTCTCCAGTATGTCGGCAGTACGTGTGTCGAGAGCTTCAACTCTCTCCACGAGGGAATCGATCTGAGAATGGGTGGGAGTTCCAGCTCTCATCTCTTCAAGTTGCTTTGCTAGGACCTCCACGCTCCTGACTAGACTATCGTACGAGTCTGGAACTTGGTCTGTCACACACATCCCCCCGAGGGAAGACTTGCGTTCAAGACTCTAGCTGATTATATTTAGACTTTGGGGCGATGGTATCAGGACCACATATCAGTGATGGGCGCGGACCACTTCGAGTCCGATTTCATCAAGCACTGGCAGGAACCTCTCTCTCTGAACGGCACTCGTCCCCTTCCAATCGATGAGGGCCACGCGCGTGGCATCAGCTGATTTCCTGACCATCTGTTTCACCACGTCAGGGCTTATGGCGTCAAGGACATGCTTTGATGCAATGTGACCTATGTTGTAGGAACCACCAAGTACCAGCTTGGTGAACTTGGATGCGTAATGGGGGCCACCAAACCCCACCGCAGATGAGGTGCCCATCGGTGAGCTACCACAGGCGACGATGGCCTCAGCCACGGCGCTAGCACCTTCTCGGTCTGCCCAGTGAGTCTCTGTACTGCCGAGTTCCACGAACACGAGCGGCGTCTTCAGACCTGTTGGACCGTGGTGTGTCACTTCCAGGGTCACATCAAACTCGTCCAGACCCCTCATCTGTTGCTGTTCGTATAGCGTCCTCAAAGCAACCGAGACCAAAGATGGTGCGGAGAATGACAGGGTCTCCGGAAGACCTCCGAGTGAGACATCAGTCGCGAAATTGCCCGTGCTGTGAACTAGCAATGCAGGCCTACCAGATTCTGACCTGTGACGGGAACAGAACACAAAGGCCTCTGCCTCAAAATGCTCGTCAAGGTGTTCACAGTATATCAGGTCGCGATTCGTAGTTATCAGAAGCATGTCCCCTCGCCTGTACACGGGATTCCCCTCGAATAGGTCACCAGTGTCCCTGAAGCCGTGTTCCTCGATCAGGGCCTGATGTATCGTCTGACTGGCCAGGTCCTTCTCAGAACACACCAGCACCCTCAAACAGGACCATCCCCATCAACTACACTTGTCAAGTAGGGGCTCGAGAGTTTCGCCCATCTCGATTGTCACTTGCTCTTTGAAGAACTTCAGTATGTCTGATTCTATTGCGGCCTTGAATTCCTTCAACTTGTCCAGCTGACGCCGTATCTCGTCCTTGACACGGAGAAGATCGTTGGTGTGGTACTCAAGATTCTTCTTTGCCTCCTCGTATCTTCCCTCAAGCTTGGCAACAGCGGCATACACCTCAGAACCTGCGAACGCCCTTCTCCGTTCATCTAGTGCTCTTGCCTCCATCTGAAGACTCCTGAGGCTGCCTGCTCGTATCTCGTCGATCTCTTCTACTGTCCTTCGCTCGAGTCGTCGGTCCTTGAGGGGGAGTGTGCCCTTGAGGACTGATTCCTTCACTGCACCCAGACCCTCGCAGAGCGCTGGATAGCCGTCCGCATCCGCTAGGATCGCCTTTAGCGGTTGTTCAAAGTACTCTGTCAGTGCCTTCTGACCGTCAGGACCTATCCGCACGCCCGTGTCATGCTGCATGAACTTCTTGACGGGCTTTCTCAGTGTGTTCAACCTCATCCTAAGGAGACCCTGGATTCGGTCCGCCTCAGCATCCAGATTCAGTATCTCCGACACATTGGATCTTGCCTTGAAGTCATTGAGTTCCCGTTCTGCGGCCCCAAATTCGGCACGTGCCTGCTGGAGCTTCTCGCATATCTGTCGGACACTCTCTGCATATTGCTCCTTGCCGAGTGTTATCTCTTCAAGAGCCTTGATTCGACCACCAATCCTCTCGAGGTCCTTCACCCAGCTGAACTCGTATAGCAGAGAACCGATAGTCTTCATCTCTTTCGACAGTTCGCCCATGTAGACATCAAGCTGCTTTATGGTACTCTTGTGACGCTTGTCCATCCGACGTATCCATCTGGCACCTGCCCCCCAGAGTTCCTGTATGAATCTCTGTATCTCTGCCATCATGGCCTCCGTATTCTCATAGGTGATCTCCCTCTTGATGTCGAAGTTGGTCACTATCTCATCGACCTTAATGGCAAAACGCGTGGAGATCCCTGCAGTCTCTGGGTCCTCTGAGTCTGTGTCATCTTTCAGGTCACGGGCCGCGATCTGTATCTCCTTCAGCGATCGCTCCACGACCTTATAGCTCTTCTCAGCCCGTCTGACGAATTCTTTCGATCTGTCAGCCAGTTGCTTGTGGTACCAGCTCATCAGCTTTGGAATAGTAAGGGTGACCATATCCTCGCACACCAATCAACTACGCGCCGGCCAGCGCAACATATCAATCTTGCGAACAGCAGAGCGTTGTACGTCCAGGATCTCACCTGTGGAGTCTCGACCCACGATCCCATCCTGACCCACCTCTGGAACTTCTGGGCGACGACATCTGTGGTCATCTGTCGGCAGTCGCATGCCGTAGGTCTGAGTCTCAGACGCTGAGGAGCCTCACAGAATTGCCGCGATCAGGAGGTCGTGATGTGTCTGACTGGAGTCAGGACTCTCGGGGTCCAGTATGGTAGACGCATGCGGTGTAAGCATAGTCTGGCTCAATCATCGAGTGATGACATGTGACCAATCAACGCATGAGCAACCGGAGAGAGGGACGCAGGAACGCCCCTGCGCTGCATACTACCTCCCGTGAGTAGGCCAAGCTCAGTCAATACTCTGAGGTTCGACTTTACCGTGGAGTAGGGGACTCCAAGCATGCGGGACAATCGGTCAGCCAGTGAAGTCAGAGTAAGACTGTGTTGACGAAGACACTCTGCGCTAGTCACCAAGAGTGTCTTTTGCAGGTTGGTAAGAAACTTCGTTGCAAAACTCACGAGGGAGAGAAGGAACGATTCGGAAGTCAGTCCCTGTGAGTCGTCGCATGATAGGCGACTGCCAGTTGAGTCGATACTATGGCACTCACTCGGACGTCGAGCGACAGACCCAGTCTCACTAATAGACCCGACGCTGATGGGCCGAGAACTCTGCACTCCTGCCCATTTCGTTGTTTCACCTCGCAGACGAGCTCTCGGATCAAGCGCCCTAAATAGTTGTGGTCAGGTCATCAGGACCTAGCCAATGTCCTCTGGTACCTCTAAGCCCATGCTCCTCAGCCTGGCGAATCCGTCGCTGAATAGACTCATGTGATGACGGATGTCCTCTTCCGTGTCAGCCAACGCAGAGAGTGAGATTGCCACGTCGTCCATACCGCTCTCCTGGTACTCGTGTATCAGATCATCGATCAGGTCGCTGAGTGCCATTATCTGACGAGCAATGGTATCGTTTAGGTCGATCATACTCTGGACGATCTCAGCACTCTCGGGATCGGGCATCAGTGGGACAAAGTCCTCAAGGGCGATACCAGCCTGTCGACACTTGTCGAGTCGGCCAGGGATCACTTCGTCGCGCATCTTGTACATCCACCCCAGTCTCTCACTGCTCGTCAGGTCCCTGAGATTCTCAGCTGAGAAGTATGCCGTCCAGGGTCCGTACTCGCTGCTCTCATAGAAGACCCAATCGTCGAATGCCTGAAGTACTCGTTTCCATCCTTCCTCCATCTCTGACACGAACGACACCCAAAAGGAGTTACCGCAATCTGGGTTATAAACCAGGGCACACGAGGGAAGCATGCAATGAGTGAGCTTGCTCGGTTGATACTGGATATCCTCGGCGGGAAGAGAGTTCCACATCCGACGTCGCTGGACCGATACGACGAGGAGGTGCTGAACCAGCTGGGGATCACGACAGTAGGTCAAGGGGAGATTGACGGCAACAAGAAGGTACAGCTTGCATTTATCGCGATTCAGGAGGGTGTCGAACCGGAGGAGGTCCTGAAATACCTCACATGGAAAGACTTCGAACACTTTGTATCGGGAGTCTTGGACGAGAACAGATACAGATGCGTGGAGCGACTACGTCTCAAGGGAACTGGGTCTACAAGAGGTGTGGAGATAGATATTACCGGCGTGCGAGAGAACCGAATCCTTGCGATCGACGCCAAGAAATGGAGGGCAAGACGTGGCAGATCCTCGGTCATTGCCGCCGTAGCACTTCGTCAGGAGTATAGAGCGAGGTACCTGTCACAGTCGATCGACAAAGTATCCGGCCGTCTGGCCCTCAGGCCAGGTCGTTACCTCATCTATCCGGTCGTTGTCACATGGTATTCTGAAGACATTCAAGTGTACGAGGGAGTGCCCATTGTGCCCGCTTTCAAGCTAAACTCGTTTCTACTGGAACTTGACGAACTTGCGGACGTACTTCTTGTCCACGAGGCAGATGTGACAGCGCAGTGACTGGCTGGCGACAGTATCGCCATTGGAAGACCCGTCAGCGTTGCGACACCTTAAAGACACATGGTGCCAAGCAGCACCCCGCCTCGGAGGAAGCTGTGTGTTCTTCGGCGTTTCATATCAGGAGAATGTGAACAACGAGGTAACCAAGAGTCTGATGGATGCCATCACCGAGAGGGGTCACAGGGTGAAGCCCTTCAGGCTCCAGGACATCGCAGCACATCTACCCGACAGATTCGTCCATCTCGAGGACGAGGACGTGAGCGACCTCAACGGTCTTGTCGTACGTACAATAGGTTTCGGGACCGGTGACCAGATCACGTACCGAATCAGTCTGCTCGAACACATGGAGTTGGCAGGCATATACGTCATGAATCCAGCCTACTCATTCCGTAGGGCAAAGGACAAGTATGCAACGCTGGTCACACTGCAGCACGCAGGCATCCGTGTTCCCCGGACCTTCGTGGGTGAGAACCTTGAGGCGGCAGTCCAGTTTGTGAACGATGTAAAGGACGTGGTAGTCAAGCCCATGATAGGATCACGCGGTATGGGTGCACTGAGACCAGAAGTACCGGAACTCACGTATCGGGCGCTGAAATTCATCCACCAGCTTGGTCAGATACTCTACGTCCAGGAGTACATCAAGAAGCCCGACCGCGACATAAGGGCATTTGTGGTTGGTGGAAGGTTGATCGGAGCCATGTACAGATACGTGAAAGACGCCTCCAATGAGTGGAGGACAAATGTCTACGAGGGCGGAAAGGCCGTCGCCACGCGACTGGAGTCGGAGTACGAGGAGTGTGCCATTAGGACCGCAGACATACTCAAGCTCGACTACACTGGCGTAGACATGATCGAGACTCCCAATGGACCCTGCGTGATCGAGGCCAACGCCGCACCATCGTGGAGCGCACTCTCGAGCGTGACAGGTGTAGATGTAGCAGGTGCGATTGCAGACCTCCTGATCGAGAAGAGTAGGAGATAGAAGCGTAGCACCTGGAATCAGGAACCTGTTACCTCTGAAACTACTGCAGCCACTTGGTCCTTGGACATCATACGGAACTGCCGGTCCTTGGTGCTCACCAGGCCCACTTCAATGGTCTTGGAGCGATCAGAGACCTTCTCGGCTGTCTTGCTCTGGCCTGGCTGCAGGATCGCCCTCACGGCCAGCTTGACGGCATCTGTGAGCTGGATACCCTCCCTATACTGTTCGTCCAGTGACTTCCTAAAGAAGTCCTTGACAGCCTCAGCGTCTCTTCCTATGGCTGCTGCTTTCCAGCCCCAGAAGGAACCAGAGGGGTCAGTCAGATACAAGTGAGGTCCGTCGTCGTCTACTCCACCCACTAGGAGGGAAACGCCAAAGGGCCTATAACCCCCGTACTGTGTGTACAGCTGTTTGATATCGCACAGGTCCATGACAAGGGCATAGATGGATATCGGCTCATTGTAGCTGAGTCTGTTGATCTGGGCCTGAACCCGAGCTCTGTCGATGAGCTTTCTTGCGTCCGCGTGGAGCCCAGCAATCGCAGTCCCAACGTGGTCATCGATGATCAGTATCTTCTTGAGTGTCTCGAGGTCCGCCAACGGGCTGGGAGGCCGCTTCTCTCCTGCAAGAACAACTCCATCAACTGCCTTCACGCCGACAGCCAGTGGACCATGTCTCACGGCCTCTGTAGCATATTCAACCTGATACAAACGACCCTCGGGACTGAAGACCGTTATGGCCCTGTCATAACCCATGCTCTGCATCGGAAACATGCTGCGGTGTCGCTCCCATCACTGCTTCAAGACGGACTCATTCAATGTCTGCGCATCCCGAGGCGATTTAAAAGCTTGCCTGTGTGCCTTCGCTGAGGTCCAATCTCATCTCCAGTCGAGACGGATCCTAATACCAGCAGGAGGCCTCGACACTACCTCTCTGATCTCCTCGGCACTCGGGACTCGCAGTCCAGCAGCCTGGTCACGGCGTACCCCATTCAGTGGGGCATATCTCTGAATGACATATTCGCCACTGTAGCCCACATCGCTCAGCACAGTGAGTATCGCTTCTATGTCCGCGGGCGCCATCAGACCGGGGACGTATGTCGTCCTGGGCCAGAACTGCACATCGGAGTCCATGACGACCCTGATGCTCTCCATCACCTGCGGCCAAGGATTGCGATTCAGTCCGATGACATATGGATATCGGGAGGGGGAGGCCTTTATATCAAACCAGACGCTGTCTAGAAAGGGGAGACTCTCCCTCAGGACACTAGGTACGGACCCCTGTGTGTTGAGGTTGATATGCTTGCCAGTTTCCTCCCTGAGGGCGGCTAGTAGAGCAGGCAATTCTGGATGGATTGTAGGCTCTCCCCCGCTGATACAGAAACCATCACTCATGAAGTCCTTCACCCTCTGGACAATGGACGAGACTGACATCTCCTGTCCTGAATCGAGAGGTATCAGGCTTGAGTTATGGCAATATGGGCAGTTGAAATTGCATCCACCAGTGAATATCATGGTGACCGGTAGCCCAGGTACGTCAGAAAGGCTCACATCAATGATAGTACCTATGCGAAGTTTGGGCTCTCTCATACCGGAAACATCTGATCATCAGGTCTGCAACACGGGCATTTCAATTCATCCAATTGTCAAACGTAGGCGGACGAACGCGCGTCACTGACTGCCACAACAGGGTGATTCCAGAACTTTCAACAGTCACCAGTACTCATGTCACCATCATCCTGTCGAGATGCCAAGGACTGGGAATACTCTCCGCTTGACCTCTGCCACGTTTCTACGTACCTCTGCCCATGTCTCAGCATCGTCTTGCCATGTGTTCTCGTGGCTGGGGACGACGAAGGGTCGGCCTGACAGGACAGACATCACCACTGCAGACCCCCACAGCCGAGCCACCTCGCTGTAGCCACCGCCAGATAGGACCCCTATTCGGCCTCGCGACCAGCGATGGGCGGCCTCGTGACAGTATTCTGCGATATGACGGATCGTCGCAGTAGTCAGCTTCAGATGGGCCAGCCTGTCCCTGTAGTGCGCATCGAAACCGGGCAGCAGGAGAATGAACTCGGGTCTGTACCATTCGACTATGGGCGGCACTATCTGATCGAACGCGTACTGGTAGACTGAGTCACCGGAGTCCATTGGAAAATGCATGTTGATCGTGTAACCCTCGCCCCGCCCAGAACCGATCTCCTCGATCAGTCCTGTGTGGGGGTACATCCATTCGGGGTCCTCGTGGAAGGATATCTGCATCACGTCCGGATCGTGGTAGAAATACTCCTGGGTCCCATTCCCATGGTGAACGTCAAAGTCAGCAATGAGTATCCTGCTGAACCCTCTTCTCTTCAGGAGGATTGCTGCAGCAGCAACGTCGTTGAAGACACAGAATCCGCCACCGCCCGTCCTCCGTGCATGGTGAAAGCCACCAGTGGGAGAGAAGAAGTGGTCCAACACACCTGCGATCACAGACTCAACTCCGGTGATGGTGCCCCCACATGTCATTCGTGCCGTGTCAAGAATGCCTCGGAAGCCTGGCGTGTCGATCTCGATGTCGCCCAGACCTGTCTGTGATATCATCCTGACTGACTCGATGTATTCCTCAGAGTGTGTTGCCGTAAGGAGGTCATCAGGAAGGGGGAGTGCGTTTACCATGACGACTTGATCTCCGTCGAGCAGGCCGTGCTCAAGAAGGAAATCACGAACGGACTGGAAACGTCCCCTTCGTACCGGATGCGTCGTCCCGAAATCGAAACTCTCATACTGAGGACTCCATACGAACCCGACCTTGCAACCAGACACAGTGAGTTCGTCATCACTTGCCCCGTTCCAAGCTTATATTGCTTCAGAAGTGACTAGACTGGTTCATGTCACTGCCATCCTCGAGCGGTCTCGAACTTGCTGCAGAGGTACTAAGGGGGAGACGTGTGCTTGTCGCCTTCAGTGGGGGCCTCGACAGCTCAGTGCTTGCGGTACTTGCGAGAGACCATGCCGAGAGAGCGGTACTACTGACTGTAGATACGCCTCTGATATCCGAGGAAGACAGGCTCAATGCAGTCCGAGTGGCACGCGAACTTGGAATGGAACATCTCATTGTGAGTGTTGACTGGCTCCAAGATGATGAGTTGACCCAGAACAGCAGGGATCGCTGCTACCGGTGCAAGAAGAAACTGGCAAGAATATGGCTCGACGAGGCCGCAAGACTCGGACTTGACATGGTCGTAGAGGGCACAAGCGCCACCGACATGGCATCGTTCAGACCAGGAGAGAGAGCACTCAGAGAGTTGGGCGTGGAGTCTCCCTTTCTGCGTGCTGGTGTGACAAGGGCGTCAATCAGGGAGTTTGCAGAGAGGGTGGGACTCTCAGTTGCAGACCGGCCATCGAGCGCCTGTCTCGCTACAAGAATACCCTACGGAGCAAAGGTCACACTAGACAGGTTGAGAATGATTGAGAGGATGGAGGACTTCATCAGGACCGAGTTCGGAGTCAGGTGTGTCAGAGCGAGGTATCATGGGGACCTTGTCCGAATCGAGATCGGTGTCGACGAGATGGAGAAGGTGCTCGAACGTTCGATACTGAACAGGATACACGTCATGGCGAGAGGACTCGGATTCGAACATGCTGCACTGGATGCGGGCGGGTATCGCTCAGGCTCATTTGACGAGTCGAGTCCTGATCCTGGCGACCTCATGGCTAGTGATGACGGATAGTAGCTGCTAGCGATAGTGCCAGAGTGTCGGAGCATCTCTCGTGAATGCGAAGAGACATGTGCATTGTAGGAATAGCAATTGTTAAATACACATGTTGATTGGCTATAGTTAAGTGATTGATGTGTCAGCAAGACCCAATGAGGTGCTGGACTGCACGGGGCTATATTGTCCACAACCTCTCTTTCAGACCAGGGAGGCGTTGAACAAGATTGCCGTCGGGGAGATTCTTGAGGTCCTGGCTGACGATCCAGCCGCGGAGGAAGACATCAAGAGGCTCGTGAAACGCACGGGTCAGGAGATGGTCGGGCTGGAGAAACTGAAGGATGGAGTGATCAGGTTCCTAATCCGAAAGATACACTAGGAGGAATGTGGGTGGCGACGATACTTTATGTACAGACAAGTGACGATCCAGAGAGGCAATACTCGCCCCTAGTACTGGCTCAGACTGCAAAGATGATGGACATCCGACCTATCATATATTATCTAGGACAGGGTCTCAGAGTACTGAGAGAGGAGACTGCAAAGAACCTAAGAGTTGGATCGTTTCCGAGCCTGTACGAGATGCTGAAGAAGACTCTTGAGATGGGAATTGACATCTATGTGTGTGAGGCCTCAAAGCAGATGCTGGGCTGGACCAGCGTCCAGTTGATGGAGGGCCTCAAGATAGTCGGGGCGGGAACACTTAATGATCTGTCGCTAGAGGCCGATGCGACAATGTGGTTCTGAGAAGAGGAGGTCTTGGCTTGCCTAATCTATACTTCGACTATCATTCGTCAAAACCGACTGACCCCAGAGTCGTGGACGCAATGATTCCCTTCTTCACTGAGAAGATTGGAAACCCATCCTCTCTTCACAGAGTTGGCGATGAGGCCACTGAAGCACTTGAGGCGAGCCGCAAGAACATTGCCGACTACATACACGCAGAACCTGACGAGATCGTGTTCACATCCGGAGCGACAGAGTCGAATAACCTCGCGCTGATTGGTTATGCTCTCCGTAACAAGAAGAAAGGAAGCCATGTGATAATCTCCGAAGTGGAACACATATCTATCATGAACCTGGCCAAGAGCCTCACCTCAATGGGCTTCCAGGTGACAAGAGTGCCTGTCGATCAATACGGCATGGTCCTCCTGGACAAGTTGGAGAGAAGGATACGAAATGACACAATCCTCATCAGCGTGGGATATGCCAGTAACGAGATTGGGACAATACAGCCAATCAGAGAGATCGGTAAGATCGCTGCTGAGAGAGGGATAGCATTCCACACCGACGCTGTTGCCGCTCAGGGCCTCCTCGAACTGGATGTCAGACGGGACAACATCAATCTGATGACTCTGTCCTCGAACGACTTCTATGGTCCCAAGGGCCTTGGCATCCTCTACATGCAGAAGGGATACAGAGTCAACCCGATCATCATTGGCGGCGGACAAGAGAGAGGAATAAGATCCGGTACAGAGAACATCCCCGCAATTGTTGGAATGAGCGTGGCGGTAGACATTCTCAGGAAGGAGATGGAGTCCGAGGTCAGGAGGTTCAGGGCATACCACAGACGCATAACTGAGAGCGTACTTAGCCAGGTTCCATATAGCTACCTCAACGGGCATCCTGAGCAGAGGCTTGCCAGCAACTCTCATTTCAGGTTCGATGGTATAGAGGGAGAGGCAATACTACTCTCTCTCAAGGACAAGGGAATTTCTGTATCAACCGGATCTGCATGCACGTCCAAGACACTTGAGCCATCCCATACACTGATAGCCACAGGTCTCATTCACGAGGAGGCGCACGGCAGTCTACAGATAACGACAGGTCGATTCAACAGGGATGACGAGATTGATATTCTAATAGAGGCGATACCGGAAGTCATCAGCAGGCTTAGGTCATTGTCCCCGATCTACTTACAGAGGAGAGTGAAGACAAGATGAAGTCAACCCAGTATTCGGAGAAGGTCCTGGACCACTTCAGGAATCCCAGAAACGTTGGGGTCCTGGAGGGAGACGACGTCGCAGTAGGACGCGTAGGCAATCCCGTCTGTGGTGACCTGATGGAGGTCTTCATACGGGTCAAGGACGACAGAATCGTGGATGCCAAGTTCAGGACGTTCGGATGTGGCTCCGCAATAGCGAGCAGTAGCATGACGACGGAGCTCGTTAAGGGAATGACCCTGGATGAGGCCATGAAAGTGACCCGAGAGGACGTTGCGACGGAGCTCGATGGCCTCCCGCCGATCAAGATGCACTGTTCAAATCTTGCTGCTGATGCGTTGCACGAGGCGATAATGAACTACAGGAGGGCTCACGGCCAGGCCGGCAGCGCGGACTCAGTCAGTGAAGTCACGACACCCAGGTGCATTGTGGGGAAGGAGCAGTACTTGGGTAAGGGTGTATACACATCGGTCGATGACGTGAAGGCATTCTCAGGGAAGAGAGTAATGGTGCTCCACACCGGTGACCAGTCACTCATGGCAGCTCTTGAGATCGCTAACGAAACGTCGCGGGTCATCATCGTGACCCCAGAGTCTGAGATTCATACCTCCGAGGAGATAGGAGCGAGGCTTGAGGACCCGAGAATCAAGATAATATACGAGTCCAGGCTTGCGGAGATAAGGGGCGAGGACGAGGTAGAACGCGTGCTCATACATGACGAGAACGAGGACGAGGATCATGAGATCTTCGTGGATGCCGTTGTAATCATAGAATAGCACATCTCGAGTCCGGCATTGGACCTGAGAGTCATTGTATCGGGGACCGCAGAGTCGTACGACTGTCTGTAACACGAAACGGACATTGAACCGGCTGAAGATCACATGAGGAATCTCGGCGATCATTCGACCATATGTCTTATCTGATACGATGAACAACCCGCAGATCAAGGAATGGAGGTCACCTAAGTGTCAAGGACCAGGCAGGGCGACTTCATAGACATCCTCATGGTAGGCCAGAGAGGATCCTACAGGACAAGGGAACTCCTGTCGAGACTAGATTACGCGCTCACACCTGAGAACATTGGGAAGATGACCGTCAAGAGAATTGTAAAGATGCCAGAAGTCACTCAGGTGGCGTACATAGTCGGTGACGAGAGCCACTATACGTGTGGCAGCGACGAGCCTCTCGTGGTCCCAGGGATAACACCAGAACTGCTGCTGAGGACGATAGAGATCATCGCCAGGTGCAGCTCGGAAAATCAGCATGTCAGATCGGTGGTGTTGTTGACTGACAGACTGAACCGCAGTATAGAGCGATACACAGAGCAGTTCTTTTCAATCGCGCAGCATCTCGGAGTAAGCTGTACTGAAAGATGGTATGTGAGACCAGCATAGCCCTACGAAGGACGATTTCGGATGTGGCCCATGATACTGGCACGTGCTAGTAGACTGGGATGATTCTGTCATCACTGATGACCCGACACTGGCATGCGGTCGTCCAAACGAGCACGGTTAGTATGAGCACGAAGACAGTGCCCACCTAACCATAGATCCTCGAGTACTTGTCCCTGACATATGAAAGGAATGGCTCTGCGGAGACATCCTCCCCAGTGACCCGTTTCACCAGATCAGCTGGGCACCACATGTTCGACTTGACAAGCACCTCTCTGCCAATCCATCTTGTGACGTACAGTATGTCGCCCTCACTGATTCTCTCGAAGCAATCAGGAATTTCAGACCTCATCTTCTTGAGCCACATTCCAGCATAGACGTTTCCCAGAGCATAGGTCGGGAAGTACCCGAAGTATCCACTAGACCAATGGACATCCTGGAGAACGCCATCCTTGTCATCCCGGACCTCGACCCCGAGGTAGTCCTCATACTTCTCGTTCCAGACCTGTGGCAGCTCATCGATCTGGATCTTTCCCTCGAAGAGGTCTCTCTCTATCTCAAACCGGATTATGACATGGATGGAGTAAGTCACCTCGTCAGCACTGACGCGGATCTTCGACGGCGTCACCCGGTTGATGCATCGGGTCACATCTTCAGGGGTGATGTTAGAGAATACGCCGCCAGACAACTCATTTGCCCTGGGCAAGTAGTGTTCCCAGAACTCTGGCGATCTGCCTATCATGTTCTCGTAGAACCGAGATATGGACTCATGTATACCCATGCCGGCGGCGGTTCCCACTGGCTGATACTTCCACTCAGGAGCTAGGCTGAGTTCATATATTGCATGGCCGGCCTCATGCATTGCTGTCAACAGAGTACCCATAGGGTCGTCATCTGTGTACCTCAGTGTGATGCGAACATCATCGTAGTATCCTGTCGTAAACGGATGAACTGTTTCGTCGATGCGACCGCCGGCGTTCTCAGATCGAGTGTCGTACCCCATCAGGTTGACGACATCCTCGGCGATGGCCCTCTGGCGATCTTTGGTCAGATGTCTGCGTATCTTGCTCATGTCAATGTCAGCCGCAATCTGGGAGTACTTTCGGATCAGTGGTATCAGCCCAGACCTCAGTTCTGAGAAGACCCTAGAGATCTCTGTCGAGCTCATCAGGGGTTCGAAGTCGTCGATTGATGAGTCATAGGGTCGTTTCACACCCTTGACATCCTGGAGCATCTCGCTACGCCTATAGACGAGACTGAACAGTTTAGAAAGCTCGGGCGCAAACGTATTCCAGTCGTTCTGATTGCGTGCCTTGCGCCACACATCCTGGGCGATTGCGACCTGCCTATTGATCTCTGCAACAAGATCCTCTGGTAGGCATGCGGCCTCATCATGCGACTTCCGAAGGAGGTACAGATTCCTCTTCTTCACGTCGTCGCTACCATTGCGGATCTCACTTTCAGCTCGCTTGATGAGGTCACCATACTCCTTGCTGGTCTGGAGTCGATGTGTCAGCATACCAACCAATGCAAACTGCTCACCGCGAAGGGCGACTCCACGAGGAGGAAGGTAGGTCTGCATGTCCCACTGTAGGAGGGAACCTATAGACCCGAGCAACGAGATCTCCTTGGCCCTGCTCATTAGCTCATCGTAGGCGCTTGGCACATCTTTCACTTCCCGCGGAACACGCGTCTTTGCAGTTGTCATCGCGACGTCTACCACTGCCTTATCAACAGTCCGGTGTGGTGATGTCCAGAAGGTATGAGCTGGCAGGGTCTGCCGACGAGAGCGTCAATCATATGCAGAGTGCCCGCGATGAGCAGAGATAGGGGTTCTGGAAACAAACCATGACGCCTCGTCACGCCGATCGATTGATGTTAGACCTCGATACCGAACAGAGCCCTGACAAGTAGGCCGATCAGAAAGGTCAGACCTGCAACACCAAGACTGATTGCGGATGCCTCGAGAAACCTTTTCCTGAATGGTAGATCCTTGGCGACAGAGATGTAGAAGGTAAACACGAGCAATAGCGTCAATGCACCGACGATCGAGGCCACGAGAGACAAGAACACGTTTTCCAGAATCAGGAAGGGTAGTATCAGGACTGTGACTGCCAAGACGTAGGCGAGTGTCGTATATGCTGAGGCCCTTGTCGGGCTCCTGTCCGCTGCCTCAGACTTCGTTGAGAGATACTCTGAGGATCCCATAGACAGAGACGCCGCAATCCCAGTAATGAGACCCACCATGCCAACGAGACGCGATACCTGCAATGCAAACGCGAGACCTGCAAGAGCACCCGTGAGCTCGACGATCGCATCGTTCAGACCCAAGACCATTGAGCTGACATACTTTAGCTTCTCCTCGTTAACCAACGAGAGCAGCTCGCGCTCGTGCTCAGACTCCTGACGAGCAATGTCTCTTGCAAATGGTACCTTCTCGGATATCTTCTCGTAGATCTCAGATGCCCTCTTCTCACCCCGCTCCATAAGCTTGAGACCGAAAGTGAGACCAAAGAGTCTGATGGTCAGTAGGATCTTCCACACTCTCATCCAGCTTGGTCTTGGCTCAAGACCACTGAGTTCCTTCCAGAACTCATAGTGTGCCAACTCCTCATCGGACAGACGCTGGAGGACTTCCCTGTTCGCCGCATCCTTGGTCGAAGATGCCAGTCTACGGTAGACGATGTGTTCAGTGAGTTCATTCTTCTGGTATTCAGCGATCAACGGTAGCAAGTCTCGGATCAGGGGCTCTGGCATCATGACACCGTTGACAAGAATTCGATTTATCTGTGACGATACCCCCTTCGCCACAGCATCCATCTCCCTGCCAAACACGACCTGGGAACATCTCTGCAGGATGCTGCTCTTCTTCAGTCTAGGAGGTCAAGATCGCCGTCGCAAGGCCCTGCTCATTTACTGCCTGATGGTGAGATCAAAGCATTGACTTGAGGTACAGAGTAGTTGAGGGACCTAGATAGTGTCGGCAAGATGGTGACTGGAACGCCAGTGGCGACAGATTTAGGAGGGCTACACCTTGTTTGCCTCGACTGTGACAGGACTGACAACGTTGCTAGACAAGATGATCGCTCAGTCTAGGATGAGAGTCGCTCAAGACCGACAAGACGAGCTCGCGAAAGAACTCATGCGGAATGCCGCTCAGGGACAGTCGCCGCAATGGCTACTGATCTCGTCTATAGGACGGGCGGCTCAAGACCTGGACATGTGGAACGTGAAGAGAGGAGAGATGTTCTGTGCAACGCGTATCCCAGGAACGCCAGTCCTCACTCCATCAGACGCTCTGGTCCTGTACGGCGGTCCAGTCGAGTACTTCCATCACTTCCCAGACCGAGTTGGAGCCGTGATGACGTTCGAGATGGACGAGAGCAAGGCGATAGTGGACGAATCGGTCAGGAATATCACCAATGGCGGTCTGCATGACTGCAGCGTGGTGGCTCTTGAGGTCGACTATGAGTCCGCGACAGTAGAACCAATTGCGTTCAATCTTCACGAGCCACGAGAGTTCCCGGGCAGGTTCGTCAGCTATGTCAAGACACCTTCACCTGTGGACGCGAGAGTCCTCGTAGTCATGTGCTCAGACTCACGCATCTGTCCTCCCGAGACCCCCGACGGGGTTCCCATGGTCATTCGCACTCTCGGAGGCTATCTCCCGCCATATGCAGATGGAAGCAACGAGACAACCCTCCTCAATAGATACTTGAGAGTGTGGCTAACGGGCGGACCTGCAGACAAACACATCGTGATAGTTGCTCATGGCGACTTTGGAGGGGGAGGTCAGCCATGTGGAGCGGCAAGGGCCGCACTCGATCCGTGCGGGGTGCATGGAGAGTGCCTCAGAGCAGTCATCCAGACCATTAGGAATGATACAATGAGATACGAGAGGACCGCCATCGTCGATCCGGAGTCCTCTGCAAGATCAATTGCTGAGACCACGAGAAGAAACATCATGTCCTACCCTGCCGTGGCCGAGTCTATCAGAGCAGGGACCGAGTCTGATGAACTTGTAGGAGTCCTTCTCATGGACACCGTGACAAACGAGCTGTTCCATGCGGATTTGTCAGACTTTGACTGAGTCAGTCCAGTCCGGAGAGATCTCATACCGTGGGGCCCAGAGAGACAGGGTCGATCAGCGGTGCCAAGACGCGCAATGTATTTCTGGTCACGCTGCTCTCTCAAGAGAGACTTACAATCGATGGCCACACGGGTGGGGGCGCCAGTAGACATGAGCGTGAAGGAGCCGGAACATCGTTGCGACTGGTGTGGGGCAGAGGTTTCACAGTTTCGCTATAAGAACGGCAGGAAGGTCTACTGCTCAGGGAAATGCTGGTCAGCAGGAATGTACCCGCTTTTCTTGCCCCTCTTCGTCTTCCTTGTTTCGTTTGATGTGCTGATCATGTTGTTCCCAAGTCAGGTAGTGTACATGTTTCTACGATATCAAGGATACAACGGTCCGTTGCCAAGTGAGCTCAATCTGGCACTCTTCACTGTGATTGCGCAGATCTCATTACTCGTACTGATGACGCTGTGGACTGGGAACGAGGTATGGATAGGTCGGAAGGTCCGTCGTGAAGTTAGGCAACATACAGACAACTTGACGTCACATCAAATATAGCATCATTCAGAACTCCGCGATGCGAGGGACAGACATTCCAGCAGATTGTATGATACGCCCGACCTCGCAGACCTTGTCAGGACCTGGGAAGCAAGCGCCGTTTAAGTTCAGACTTCACGAACTCCTCACGGACAGTGTTATCTGCACCCATCACAAACCGACGCAGCTCTTCGACCATCGATGATAGACCGTCTGCTGCGCTGATATAGGTGCTCAGGACGGATGATCCATCACGGAGATGTGCTGCGATTGCGAGCGCTGCCATCTCGCCACTCTCTATGGCAGGACGGATGCCCTCACCCGAGAGGGGATTGCATAGCCCTGCAGCGTCTCCGACCAGTAGCACATTCTCGGTACCGTAGATTGTGGGACCGATGGGAATGGACCATCTCTCATTGTTGAGCCTCTCCCGGCAGATCAGCAGACCCTCTCTCTCCAGCCACTCTCTTAGCATACGGAGGGAGGCTGTGATGTTCATTCTGGATCCTGAGAGAACGCCGGTCCCAACGATGACCTTTCCATCTTTAGGAATGAGATACGAACAGGCAGGCGAGATGTGTCTGTCAAATAGGACATAGAAGTCGCTCTCATAGTTCCCATCGCCATGCCATGTTTCCTGACCGACAATCATCAGGTTGAACTGACATTGTGGGAACAGAACACGTCTGACAGAGGACCGTGCCCCATCTGCCCCGACGACGAAACGTGTGCGAAACAAGCAGGGATGACCCTCCACTTCACAGGCGACCAAGATGTCATCGGTCTGCTCAAGTGAGATGAATCTGGTCGAGAACATCACACTCACACCCTCGTCACGGGCCAGGTCGATCAACCACTTGTCGAATGCGTCACGGTCGATATTATGGACCTCGTACCCATGCATCCTTCCGCCATTTGTCAGACCACTGGGCGGAACATAGGTCAGACCAAGCTGTGGGGGGTACGCACTTACCTCGGGAGGAATGTCTCGGCCCAAGATCTGTTCGATTATGTCAGGGGCTACCAGAGGAAGTACACCGCCGCAGGGCTTGTGTCTTCCCCGCTCCCCTTTCTCCATCAGGAGTACGTTGAAACCCTGCCGGGCGCAACACACAGCTGCTGATACACCGCCGGGCCCCCCACCCACTACTATCACATCGTAGGTAGTCGACAGCTCAGCGTCCCCCCATTAGACCCATCGCAGCAAGCCTCAACAGTACTTGCTCAAGCAGCTCAGTCTTAAGGGTAGTCTGGCTCTCGAAGACACCTATGTAGGCCTCTCGTTCCTTGCCAAGGTCATAACAGGTAGAATCATCAATGTCGATCAGTATGGCCGGGACTCCTGTGGCGACAAAGTCATCATGGTGTTTGCAGAAGAATCCCTCACAACAGGACCCCACAAACCCCCTTGCGCCCCTTGCCTTGAACTCGTCAATGGTCGCGATCAGATGCTCGAAGTTCTGAATGGTACGATAGGGCACCCCGATCTTCTCTATGGTTTCTATCACAGTGCCTACAGTGCAGCCTCCACAGACTGAGCAGCCCTCTTTGCGTCGGTACTCGCACTCGACCAGCTTGGCACAGTAGGGTAGCAGTACGTAGTCAAACCTCTGCCGACCCAGATGCTCGGGGGAGAAGTTGACGTACATGAGATGGTTGGTCTCATCGAGCGACAGCCCTAGTTGAGTGAATGCCTGCTTTCGAATGGCCTCAACTATGACGTCTGCCAACTCTTGTGGCTGAATGCCGACCATCACCGCGCCCGACTCTGCAAAGAATGACTCGACCTCGTGGCGTATTGTAGACTCGTCAGTGGAGATGTTCTTTAGTCTCGCCTCGAGGTCCATCATGGCCCTCTGAGGAAACACCTGAAAATCACCAGTCAGCAGGCTACTCACGATGAAACGACCTGCACTGTCTATAGAGAGAGAGGCTCTCACGAGCCCGCCGGGAGTCTTCCTGACCGCATTTACGTGTCCAGTGGACTCTGGTCTTCGACGCTCTAAGAAGATCCACTCATCAGACTGGAAGAAGGGCAGGCTCCTCTCATATGTCCGGATCTCTTCTTCAAGCAGGCCACCAGGAACCAGTCTGATTCCAAGGACGCTCTCGAAGCCCTCTGCGACTGTACTCTTGATCTCAGCCAATGACGGAGTGTATCCAAGTTCTCGTGACAACCAAGTGACACGGTCTCTCACACTCTCGATCTCCTTGTCCTTCAACTTCTCCATGGGAATCCTCAGTGACTTGAGCATCAGCTCAAGGTCGAAATCTATTAGTAGAGTTCCCTGATACATGAAGGACCCGCCTCTCTCGGTCCCTCCGGTCCCCGATATCTTCCGCCCACCTACCTCGATGTCGTTCCTGGGCCTGAATTCTGCACTGACACCGAGTTTCTTGAGCGCAATTACGACTGCGGAGCAGAGGGTCCGCGCAAGCCAATCGAGGTCCCGGCCCATCTCTGCAATGCCTGGTGTCCTCTTGTCAGCATAGATCTCCCAGCCAAGACACTTTGGAGTGAACAGTATTGCACCGCCACCAGTTATGCGTCGATTGATGTCGACGCCGGTCCTGCGGCAATAGTCGATCCGGATCTCTTGTTCGACAGACTGGTGATAGCCTACAAGGGCAACAGGGGGATTGAACTGTAGGAAGCGTAGTGTATTTGGAGATATGCCGAGACTATGACACTCCAAAAGAGTGTCGTCCATAGCCATGTTCTGTGCGCCGGTAAGCACACCTGTGTCAAGAAGCCTCCACTCCTTCATCTCACTGAGCCTCAACAACTGCTGTGAACAGCGAACAACACTCATCAGACAAGACCACGCGGAGACCTCTCTTTCTCGCATAGTCAAATGCCTCTGGTGTGGGATATGCGATGGCACTCACCCCCGCATCTATCGCCAGACGATCAGTGAGGACACGGTGTTCTCCCAGTGGTCTTGCACAGCCGAGGATGATAGCCCGTTCGGGCATCGCGAACCTAGATGCTAGCAAGACCCGTGCTATGTCAATGGGCTCCGGCGGACGCACACCGGTCATCGGAGTCTCATCGAGGGGCATGAATGCTACCACGACTACGGACTTGGTCTTGTGCCTCGAGATCAGTCTGATTGCGTTGCCCTCGCCCCTGAGACGGCCAAAATAAAGACCGACAACAACGTGCGGTACGATCTCAACACCATTCTCCTCCAGTAGATCCATTGATCGGTCAAGGGACTCTGGGCCCATATCAAGGTGATATATGTCATGAAGGGTCTCACGGTCGCCGATTATGTCAATCATGGCACCATCAACCCCTGCATCAGCCAGTCCCCTGGCGACGTCGGGATACACAATTCCGGTGTGTACCACCAGGTGGAGACCGAGTTCCCTCTTCACTCTCTTCATGACCTGCGTGTATCGTGATATGGGAGTGTTGCCAAGCCGCGTAGATCCCCCGCTGACCAGTATTCCCTTGCCACCTCTCCTGACGACTTCCAAGCATATCTCCCACAGCTGCTCCGGCGTCCTGGCAGGGAGCATACTCTCAAGGAGCTTGCCCCTGCAGTGCTCACAGTTGAGAGAGCACTCCGTACCTGTGACCGAAACGCTCGGGAATCTGAAGATGTTCGTGCCCGAGTAGAAGTCAGTCTCATAGTGTCGCATGCCTGGCATGTGAAATGATATCACGTCGGAGAACCTCTCCCGTGTCAGGCTGTAGGCCCGACTGAACAGGTTCTCAAGGACCTCGACCGGAAGGTCCAGGCACTCCTCAACGGACGGAAATGTCTCAGTCAAACTCCGGCTCATCCATCCTATACTCTAGCGAATAGTCCCAGATCTGGGTCCGGATCGTATTCAGGTCGTCGTCTGTTGGCGGAAAGGGCAGGTTTCTCCAATGACCTATGGAGGCCTGGTAGGGTGTGCAGTTACCCATGGGCCGGTTGCATGCATACTTATGGTTCGGACTCGAGCAGCCAGACGTCATGAAGGCCTCGCCTCTCGAGATCGTCTGGTCCAGCACCTGTGACGGTACCCCGAAATCAATCAGTTGCCCCATTCTGTTGAACTTCATCTGATCGGCCCTCGCAATGCCCTCGTTGATCATGTAGCGGGCCAGCTGGACTCTCCGATACGCGCCGAGGGGTGGCTGATGGTGTGTTTCCATGATTGACCCCTCCTCAGGAAAGAAAGAGAATAGATGAGTGTCTGCACCCCTGTCATATGCGCTCTGTATTGTCTCTATCATCTGCTGCTCGGTCTCGCCTAGCCCAACTATGAGATGGACACCCACGTTGTGTCGTCCGAATATCTCTACGGCCTCGTCCAGTGTCTTCCAATATCGCTCCCACTTGTGTGGGCCGCGAACACCGCTTCCACGTAGCCTGTCAAACAGATCAGGCGTAGCGGCATCAATGGCCACCCCAATCTTGTCCGCACCGATTTCTCTGACCCTTGCCAGCCACGCACGATCGACTATCGTAGGCGTCACCAACACTGAGATGTGGTCCATCACTTCCCGCAGGCTAGACACGACCGTGAGTGCGTCCTGACGCGCCCTGCCGGTTGTGATCATTGAAACGCAGATTCTCTCCACGTGAGGACATTTCCTGTCGGCAATTGCAGCCTTCACATCGTCAACGGAGACAATCGGCCAATCGACTCGAATGAAGGTGTTATTGACCCAGTCCGTATTCGTGACTCGAGAACCTGAGAGGCCGCAATAGGCACAACGCGCATGACACCCCTCGTCATACGTGAGCAGCAGATTGATGCAGTAGAGCTTTGCATCCCTGTAGAATCGGCCGTTCGCCTTACCCATTGTCATATAGGCGGCTAGACTCGTGCGGACAAACTCCGGTGACTCGAGGATCCGATCTTCCTGATTGACAACATCACGTACGGACATCTTGGGGGTCACCGACAACGTAGAGAGCCACCTTTGCGCTCTTATTACAGTTTCCATAGGAATATTGCAGGGGGCATGAATGACTGCGCCTCTGCGATTGCACCAGGGTCCAGGCTGAGTGAGCACTACTCTTAAGTCTGCAGAGACAGACCGCATCTTGATCGAGACATCCGACCGCAGACAATTGCCAACCCGTATCGAGATGTCTTTCCCATCACTGGGCAGGTGATGAAGACTAGCATGGAGAGGATAGCGTTTAGGCGGAGTCAGTTGCTCACCATTGTACTCATCTGCATTGCAGCTGTAGTGGGCACTTGGGCATACCTGACAGGGGCCGCTCTTCCCGATGATACGCCACCACTGACTCCATGGAGTGTGTTGATCCTGATAGCAGTTGGTACGATGGCAGGTATCCTCGGCGGACTGATTGGCACTGGGGGATGTAGTATAATGCTACCAATACTACACTTCTGGTTGGGCTACCCAGCACCGGTGGCCATTGGGACCACGCTATTTGCAGTCATCTTCACTGCAACTTCCGGCGGTCACGGCCATCTAATACGTGGAAACATTGACAGGAGCGCTGCAATGTGGTTGGGTGGCTTTGGTCTGATTGGTATCCTGATAGGGTCGTGGCTGTTTACAATTCTTGCTTCACAAGTAGCATTACTGGGACTCATCCTCGGCATGGCGTTCATCCTGCCAGCTCTGCGGATGATATGGGAGGGGTCAAGACCTGCGGAACAGCCCCAAAAGGTAGGAGAGATGATCCAAGGCTCAAGATACCGAATGGGAGTCTTTGGAATCATCATCGGTGTCCTGACGGGCATTGTAGGCCTTGGTGGCGGCTATGCACTTGTCCCCGGCCTGATCTACCTCTTCGGTGCCCCTGTGTATCTCACAATGGGCACATCTCTGTTGACCATGATACCCCTTGCACTGGTCGGAGGGACCATCAAGCTTGCACAGGGGTTCGTGGCTCTTGTAGCCGCTGTGACAATGGGGGCCGGCTCCACTGTGGGTGCCAGGTTCGCTGCGTCTATAATCAGACGCTTCAAGCCAACTCAACTGAAACTGCTCTTTGGCATCTACTTTCTCTACGTGTCGCTGAAGTTCATCCTCGGCTACTTTGGAATCATGATATGGTAGAACACTTCACAGACAGAATGTACTGACTTGATCTGACCAGAGAAGGAGAATGATGAATAGTGTATGGGCCCGGTGCGGACGCTCGCACCGGGTACTGAACTACTAGGTCGGTGACCCTAGTCTAGTATCCCACTAGCAGGCAGACCAGCCTAGGCCGTGATGATCGTCGTACGAGATCACATCTCTTGCTCTGATGTCTCTCGGACGCCTGTGATTGACGCGGCGCTTGCGAGGGGTTGAATGATTGTGTCTACTCACTCTCTCACCTCCTGACTCCCTGCAAGGTCGGTCTGCCTAGATGGTAAGAAACAAGTATGCAGTCGACCACTGGCAATCAGCCCACACTCGTCGGAAAAGTACGAGAGAAGCAGATAGTCCAACACTGACGACGACCTGACTGCCGTGACTCCGTTGGTATGATCCGGGTGAACCATCTTGGAGCAGTTACACCTGCACATAAGAACAACTGGTGAATGCGAATAAATCTTTGCACGACGTCCCTGGTCCTTCGTGGCGGCAAATAGGGGCATTCTATGAGCGTAATGTGTTTCGAAGGGCGGCCTGGCCGAAACTCAGAGAAGGGCCGGACGAAGAAGTTCCGTGAGACCCGCTATGACACAATGCATAAGTGCGAACATCATGAAGGAGGTCGCTGATGGTGCCTCTATCACGGATATACAGAAAGGCAATGATCACTCTACTTGAACTGGGGGTCATACTCACACCCACTGCGTTATGGTGGATCGTCATGGATGGACTTGGACTCCCAGTCATGTCGGTCTTCCTGGAACTTGCGCTTCCTATAGCCGGACTCGGACTTGTGTTCCTCATGCTCGGAGGCATCGAGGTCGTGATGAACATCCATCAACACAGTGTCGCTGTCCGGGGCATCAAGTCCGTCCTCAGCTCCGCCAATATCTCCGGCCAGTTTACCCCGGCAATGCAACCGGCATATCTCCTTGCGGACTCAATGGACAGAGAGGTGCTCGCAGCCATCAGGGAGATTGGCTCAGACATCCTCGACATAGAGGATCATCTGGCAAGTAGCGCAGTGCTCCCTGCCGGACAGGACACCTACCGTGTCCTCGCCAAGCTGCGAATGTTGGGGCTGATCATGATATCAGAGAAATGGGGGAAGGTGTTTCTGACTTCGGCAGGGATTGATGCACTGAATACGCCTGCAATCATGTACACGACGCGGATCCCCGATCAAGTCTGGAACTATGTGTTTAGCGAGAAGGTCCATCTGTGGAATCAAGAGTGGGGCGAAGTCGTGATCTCTGCTACGAGAGCACTTGAGGCTGCAATGAAGGAGAGGGTCAGGGTCAGTGTGAGCGCACGGCCTGAGCTGGAACAGGAGATAATGGAGATGGCTGCCGGCAAGCCGGTTGAGACCTGGAGCGCAGGCAATCTGCTTGGAGCCCTGCGTAAGATAGGCGTGGTGAGATCCAGTAGCCTTGAGGACGTGTTGGCTGGCGAGATCATAAAGACGAGGAATCTGGTTCACGACAAGGGAAGAGAGTACACGTTCGGACCGGGAGATGCGGACCGCTGCGACACATGCCTGAGTATCCTGCTGAGGTCATGGTATGGTCCCCGGTGATTAGTCCACCTGCCAGGACTTCCACCTATGACTGCTCGTCCTCAACTACCGAAGCTATTCGAAGGGACCTTACAATCTCCTTGCACCGGGTTCTCAGTGTCACCTCGGTCACTCCGGCACTGAGCGCAATGGTCGCCTGGGGAATCCAGCAGTTGAGGTGTCTTCCTGCCAAGTAGATGGCCGCAGCCGCCATACCCCACGGATCCCTTCCAGCGACAAGTCCTCGCTTCTTTGACTCCTCGACTATGTCACACGCGTGCTTCACAACTTCGGTTCTAAGGTGCAGCTCTGCAGCCACACTCCTCACAGCCGCAGTCGGGTCAGGAGGAGGCGGTCTCAGGTGTAGCGAGCGGGCAACGATCCTGAATACCCTTTTGAGACGCTCTTCTGACACTCCAGCCATGCTTGCAACTCTGCCTAATTGTACAGGCTCTCCGGACATCCTACAGGCCGCATACACGGCAGCAGATACCAGTACGTCTCTGGATCGACCTCGAAGACAAACATGGCCAAACGCATCTCTCAGTATTCCCGATGCGATGACCCTGGTCTCATCGGGGATACCAAGCTTGAATGCGAGCGAGTGAAGACTGAACAGTGAATCACTCAGAAGACGTCTGCCCCTACGCTGGGATCTCACAGACAGTCTCCTCGTGATGTCAGTCCTGGGGCTTGTCACGCGACCAGGTCCGGAGTGTGTTGCAAGTGCAGTGTCTGCATTCGTCGACGTACCTGACGTCGTAGCACGAAGGGCATCCCGACCGGAGCCAGAAACGGACTTGACACTCGGGTCGTGACGATCTGAGGGAGAGTAATAGTCGTCAAGACGCGACTGCCAGTTGTGGTCTAGGTGGTCAGACTCACCGTCTCGCACTCTCACCCATAGCCCCTTTGCTAGTCAGTCCTACCGTGGCATCGACGTCTGATATAGGTAAGGCTCACCATGAATAGTGTTTGTCGTTTTTATGAGTTGTTGCGATATCCACAAGAGATCCTACCCGGATAAGACTGTCCAGACGGATACTTCGGTCGACTTCGTCTCGCGCACCGTTTCTAATGCTCACTGGAGAGCTGCGGCAAATCATCCTTAGCTGCACAGGACAGCGTGGTATGAACAGCAGTCGGAGCCGGATTCGGACGCCATTGCCCTCATCCCAGCGAGTATCTGTATCTGTCAATGAACTCTCGTTTCTTGGAGGATCCCCACGAACTCAGTGATTGGCTGTAGCCAGTGATGCGCGATATGACCTCGACGCCCACATAACCACATCTCGGGCAGGGTATCCTACTGAGTTCATCAACCGAGTTGAACTTCGTGACTCGCCAATCGATACCGCCCTGGTAGGAGCACTTTGGACAGACTAGAATGTCTTTGGTGAAAGCCCAATATGCTGCCAGAGTTTCCCGAGCGATCTTGAGGTTGAGCCTCCACAGAGCATCAGGATCAGGATCTGCCTCACCCAGGAACACGTGTGTCAGTGCGCCTCCATCCATATAGGGATGGAACATGGCCTCTTTCTTGACGCGTTCAGTCAGAGGCAGACCCGCACCGACGTAGAGGCAAGTGCTATTCGTGTAGTAGACATCGGGGGCCTCTCCCTTCAGGTATTTCCTGATTCCTGGGTATAGCCTGTAGTCCTTCATCGCTAGTCGTCCGGCCGCGGTCTCAGCCGGCGTTCGGGTCACACCGAAATGCAGACCAGTTTCCTCCTTGAACTCGTCAGCCCTGGCCTTCAGGTGTTTCAGCACCTTTATTCCAAAGCGTGTGCCTTCCCTCTCGTGAAGAGGATATCCAGTCACTATCTCAGCCATCTCGTTAAAGCCCACCGTACCAAGCAGATACTCTCTCCTCGTGACATCAATGAGTGGCTTTCCGTTGGGCTTGGGCTGTGTGTAGAATGGCACACTGCCGCTCTCAATCAGCTTCTGCATCAGTCGCTTCTTCTCAAGAATGACGCCCTTGCAGAGCTCAATGTACTCGTCAAGCTTGGCAAAGAATCTGGCCTCGTCAGCCCGGCCGAGCCACGCCGCACGACCGAAGTTTGGAGTGACCATCTGCGATGCTCCGAATACCATATTTCCTGTGAGGAACTCTTCCATCTCTTCCTCGCTACTTGCGGTCCAAAGATGGGAACAACAGCTACTACAACCGGCCTCAATGCTCGATCTCCAGTTGAGGTAGTTCTCAAAATAGGGTGAACCAAACTTGGCAGCCAACTCTGATACAAGTCGCCAAGAACCTTCGTGTTCAGGAGTCATGAACTCCTCGCGCAGGACTATGTTCGGCTTGGGGAAATTGAAGCCCTTGCCTCTGGCATCTCCTGCAATCATGACCTCCATGAATGCATCGAAGAACTCACGTGCCTCCAGGTCAAAATCGCCATAGGTGAGATCAGTGACCTTGCCTCCCGGCAGGACAGCAGGTACATCGCGCATTATCTTTGGGATTCCCGGGGTCAGATCGATTGATGAGAAGATCACCTGGCCACCACGGGCAACATATTGCTGGGTGAGTGTGAATATCAGTTGCTGAGCGGCCTGTTTGATCTCCCTAAAGGTGTGGCCTCTCATGAAGGGCGCAAGGAAAGTGTTGTAGAAGAAGAATCCCTGTCCCCCTGCGAATGAGCTCTGGGCAGCAGCTAGCCATATGGCAGAGTGATTGACGGCGACGTTCAGATGCTGAGCCGGCCCAGCAGCACTCGAATGCATGCCTCCCAGTCCATCAGGTGCGATTCCCAGAAGGAGTACCTGGCGCAGGTCCCATGTCGCACAGTAATCACGTGTGGAGAAATACTCTCTGTCCTTGATGTAGATGTCACCCCTCAGGTGTGCATCGGCCAGCTTGGGGGGAATAGTCAGATAGCAGTGTTGCTCCATGACCTGGTCGTGGACAAGTTTTGCAATCGTCTCGGGGTTGCGCATGAGATTGGCATTCGACGTGAATAGCCCAGGACTGCTTATGAGTTGGTTCAGGTCATAGATGGGTATACCGACCCGTGTATACCTGATACGCTCTGCCTCCAGCCCCATTTCCGCCAAGACACTGTTGCACATCTCACGTATCAGGGGACCAGAGAGAAACTTGATTCCGGAGGCGGCAATCCGATCCATCACCTTCAGTGCAACTGTTCGTGCAATGGTTTCACTCATGCCGGTCTCGCGCACTAGGCTGCCCACTATACGGCTGGAGTCGAATGGTTCCATTGTGCTGCTTGTAGTACGCACCTGGGGGAGCTTCTTCTCCCTGGACTTGACGCTCTCCAAGTCAGCACCGGTTTCTGTGATCTCGGTCATTTTCCGTTCACCCCGACAGCCTCTCGGACTTGTTCGACTGTTGGAACCCTACCGCTCCACAAGACTGTCAGTCCCTTGCCATTCTCAACAAGAATGGTGGGCGTTGATGCAATAAAGACTTGTGCCTCTAACAGTCTGTACTCGAAGTCAGGGTCCATCTCATCAAGATCAACTTCCTTAACAGACACACACGTTCCCTCGAGGGCCTCAGACAGTACCAGCTTTGCAGCTGGACAATTGACGCACCCCTTCTGTGTGATCAGATAGACCGTAGTCAAGTCAGCTTGTCCTCCCGACGACATCTGCAAGCACCCGGCGCCTGTATTGATCACAGGTACTGGAGATGACACCTACGGTTGAATAAAAGTCTTGGCACACCGGAATCTTCCAGCATGGAGCGCTCTGTAGGCTCTTGGAGCCCTTGCTCGAACGGGTGTGATACATTGTCAGAGTCATGTGCCCGGTGACCCTTAAGAGCTCCTACGAGGAACACTTCCAGAATCAGGTCGGGCGAATTGCAGTCGCACCGGATGACTCGTGACGCGAGAGGGGGACAGGACTCGCTGCACTGCTCACCCCTCCTTGCAGGATTGCGCCACAGACACCTGGACGGAATTGCTAAGACGACCGTGTTCTGACCATGTCACGAAGGCAAGGAGAATCTCCAGAGAGGACAACAAATCATAATAGGTTCATGCAGAACGACGCCAACAGGTACGAGGCAATGCCCATCTATCTGAGAGCAAGGACGCCCGCGGCTGGATGGCGAATGGTTGTAAGAAGAATCATGGAATCGGGAAACACTAGACTTGACGAGCGAGGACTGGAGACCCTTTGGCTCGACAACGTGATGATCCACGTCCAGGATCCCTACACCGACAGACTGGCATCCGAGTACCCATTCAGCGAGGATGTGATCAAGAACAAGTACGCAACTCAATTACTCACGCCTGACAGGTTGGACTTCGAGTATACGTACGGTGAACGACTCAATGCTTGGGGTGACGAGAGGATCAACCAGGTACAGTATGTAATAAGGAAACTTCGAGAGAACAAGAATACCCGTCGCGCCGTGGCGACCACCTGGGACCCGAGGAGGGACCACAAGACTGACGAGGTCCCCTGCCTGAACCATTTCGTGTTCATGACCAGAGAGGAGGAACTGGATGTCTCGGTAATGATCAGGTCCAACGACATGTTTGGTGCATGGCCGGCGAACGTCTATGGAGTGTCGGAGCTACTCAGAAAGATCTCAGCAGACACTGGACTCCGACCGGGAAGAGTCACGACCCTGTCAGTCAATGCTCACATATACAGACACGACTGGGAGAGAGCATCTACAATCTGATTGGCAGAGCGGTTGTCTTCAATACAGGATGGGCCAGATAGTGACGGAGCGTGCTGCAATGAGACATTCGAGTCGAGGACTATCCGATCTGGATGACACTGATCGAAGCATAGTTGCAATACTTCGGTCCAATGGACGTACTAGTCTGTCTCAGATAGGTAGGCGGCTTGGCCTGTCGCACGTTGCAATCAAGAACAGGATCGACAGGCTGGTCAGGAGGGGACTCCTTCGAGTATCAGCCAACCTAGGTCTGACGAAATTGGGAATGCGTGTGATGTTTATCCTATTGACTCTTGACGACCCCAAGTGTGCGGACCACCTGGCAGCAAAGTACTCTGGGTGTCCTCGTGCACTGATAGTAACTCAGCTGACAGGGAAGTATCATCTCGCAATGACTATTGTTGCAGAGGACGACAAGTGCCTCGAGTCAATCAGCATGAATCACTCCGTACTGAGAGAGCCGTGTGTGAGCAATGCCGAGCTCCATAGGGGAACAGTGGTTGCGGAGTCCCGGCATCTCCCCACGGATGTCATACAGGAAACCAACAGCAACTGCAGTACAGCATGCGAGAGATCATGTGCTGAGTGCAGCCACTATCGCTCAAGGGACTGCCCCGCGTGTCCCGGCACTGTGTGGTACAGATGCAGTGGTGCCGGTCCCTGTGTCAATGGCAGCATGAGGAAGAGTTAACTCGCCATCGTGAAGGGTTCAGCACGGTGTCTGCATGACAGGCAAGTTCATACATCCTCTTGCGGTCGTCGAGGAAGGAGCTACAATAGGCGATGGGACCCGGATCTGGCACTTTGCCCATGTCAGGTCTGGAGCCCGGATTGGTGAGAACTGCAACATTGGAAAGGACGTATACATTGACGCGGGTGTGACGATAGGAAACCGTGTCAAGATACAGAACGGGGTATCAGTATACCACGGTGTGAGCATCGAGGATGATGTGTTCTGTGGGCCACACATGACCTTTACAAATGACATGTACCCCCGTGCGTTCTCGTCCAGCTGGGAAGTCGTGAAGACCCTCGTTAAGAGGGGTGCATCAATAGGGGCACATGCAACAATCGTATGCGATACAGTCCTTGGGGAGTATTGCATGGTCGGCAGCGGCGCGGTCGTGACCAGAGATGTTCCTCCCCACGCACTGGTGGTGGGCAATCCAGCCCGCATAATAGGATTTGTCTGCTTCTGCGGACAACCTCTGAGAGAGGAGGTACATCGGACTGGCGAGGAAGTAGTATTTAGATGCGGGAAGTGTCGCGAGCAGGTCACGATACCAGTGTCCGTCTACAATCAGAGAGTTGAGTAGAGTCCTTGGCTCATCTGTACAAGAGATTCGTTGGAGAGAAGGTCGTAGGTCTCCTTGAGAACATCAAGAACATCAGGAACTGTACAGTGATTGCCCACATCGATCATGGAAAGACGACCCTGACAGACTCCCTCATTGCAGCGTCGGGCCTCCTATCGGACGACCTGGCTGCGTCTGTGAAGCTCCTAGACTACGATGCCATTGAGCAACAGAGAGGCATTACTATCAAGGCATCCAGCATATCGCTGGTCCATAGGAGGAACGGACAGGACTTCCTAATACACCTGATCGACACACCGGGCCACATAGACTTCTCATTCCACGTCACCAAGGGACTCAGGATGGCAGACGGAGCCATCGTCGTGGTTGACATAGTCGAGGGTATAATGGTACAGACTGAGACTGTGACACGTCAGGCGGCCACTGAACTCGTCAGACCAGTGTTGTTTGTCAACAAGATAGACAGACTGATATCTGAGAAGCAATACGGAGCCCAGAGGATCGCGTCAGAGGCGGGTCGAATCGTAACAGAGTTCAACGCAATGCTAGGCAAGTATCTACCCGATGAGATCCTCAGTGAATGGGAGGTGTCATTTCGACGAGGGTCCCTGGTCATCGGTTCGGCTCTGGACAAATGGGGAATTGACATCGTTGCACTCATGCATCGGGCCGGAAACGATCGGCAGCCCAGGAAACTCGAGAGAGCACTCATGGAGATCCTTGAGGATATCGTGTCCCTATACAGAGAGGGTCAGGAGCAGGTCCTCTCGAGAAGATATCCACTGGCCAGGTGCGTCCTAGACGCAGTCGCTGATAGCGTGCCCAGTCCGGATGTTGCCCAGTCATATAGAGTCAGACACTTCTGGCGTGGCGATACTGAGTCTGACGTTGGTAGGGCCCTGCTGAGATGCGAGAGAGATACGGGCTGCATAGTGTCCGTGGGCGATGTTCAGTCAGACAGACATGCTGGGACTGTCGCAGCCGTACGCGTGATGACTGGCAGGCTCACAAGAGGTCATGAACTACGGAATCTGAGGACGGGGAAGGTGTCAAGAACCCTGCAGGTAGGGCTATTCATGTCCAAGACCAGGGTTCCTGTCGATACAGTCCCTGCGGGAAATCTCGCATTCATCACTGGCATTTCCGAAGTGGCAATTGGCGACACGCTCGTGGAGGGGGACATGCCCAAGATCCAGCCGCTTGATGAACCTCAGTATCCAACTGAACCCGTCGTCACCTACAGTGTGGAGCCCAGGAACCTCGCGGACCTGAAGAACATACAGGAACCAATCATGAGGATGGTCCAGTCGGACCCTTCACTCGAGTTCTATGTGAGTCCGGACTCTGGCGAAAACCTGCTCTCGGGAGCTGGCGAACTTCACATCGAGATAGTGGTGGAGAAGTTGGCCAGAGAGGGAGTGGAGATAGTCGTTGGGAAGCCGATGGTAGTACTCAAGGAGCAGATGGCCCACGATGGGGAGACCCAAGAAGCGGGAGGAGGAGATGTCAGCTGGTTCAGGGTCCGTGCCCTGCTCACACCAGAAGGACTTGAGTCACCGCCTCCCGGTACCGTATTCTCAGATGCAAGACAGGGATGCTACCTAGTGGACCAGACAGGCACCATCAACGCACAAAGTCCGGCGTTCGAGTGGGTGGTCGACGGATTCAAGACCCTGATACGTAATGGGCCTGTGTCCGGGGAGAGGATGAGACGGTTGACAATCAGGATCGAGGATGCCACGATAGTTGCAAGCACACCTGAAACATCGTGGAGGGATGTCACACAGCCACTGATTGATGCGTCTAGGGCCAGCATCCTGAGTGGTAAGCCCATGCTGATGGAGCCATGGACAAGGCTTGAGATCAACACCCCTGGCCAATACGTCGGTGACGTGAGTGCAATAGTAGCCCGTAGGGGAGGCAGGATAATCGATCTGACTTCGACCAGGTTCATGTTCAAGATAGAGGCCGAGATACCAGTGAGACAGTCATTCGGATTCTCGACGGAGCTGAGGACTGCGACATCAGGATGGGCGACCTGGGGCGCGCGCTCGGGCGGATATCGACCAGTCAGCAATGATAGATCATGAGAGCTCAGGAACGTATGTAGGACCTACGGTTGAGGACCGAACCGAGATGGACCATCACTCTACGCTCCACCATCGCAACACCATCCATCATCCGGACTGCACGAGAGATATTCGAGAGCACTGCATTCATGTACGGTTGTACCCTTGTCGGCTCTCCTTGAGCCATCATCCCTATGTAGGCATTGGTTATCTTTACTAGTCCTAGCCAGTCCTCGGGAAGTAGGAATGAAGACTCAAGGAACATATCATCTGATGGAATGGTTTCGGTGTGATCCACAGACACCTCGTACTGAACCTCAAGGGCACTTAGAAGTCGCGAGAGCATATTTGTGAACGACGTTGCAACTGAGAGAATGAACTCACGAGACTCTGAGATCGATGAGTCTTCTGAATGACATCTTCCGAATGACACGGCAGCTTGATGCAGCAGAGGAGCCAGTTCCTGGTGATTCCTGTTCTCGAAGAAGAGTCGGATTCCACTAGCCAGCAGGGCCTGGCCCTCCCAGTATCTTGTCAGGACGGGGTCAATATCATGTACCGAGAACTGCTCAGGACTGACGATGCCACTGACTGTTTCCGTACCAAGAGGTTGGATGTTTATCTTTGCTGTAGCAAAGGCCGCCATCAGCCTACCTACATCTCTGAGTTCAGAGTTGCGCTCCACGAGACTGAGGGCCCTTCTCTTGAGTTGGAACCAGTCACCGAACATCAGAGGCACAGCGAGTGATATTCCTTCAACGATCGAGGGACTGTCAGGAGGGCACAAGTCAAGGATCATCCTATCCAGATCAAGAATGACCCTGCGCAGTCGCTCAGGAATGAATAGTCTATGCCTCAGAGAGAGCCAGGCAATATCGTACAATGCGATTGCGGCCTCGACAAGAGCACGCGAGTCAGAGGGAAAGAGTCGCATGTAGCGCAGTAGAGATTCACTCAGGAGATCGTTCGCACGGTCATCAATCGTTTCGGACTCACAGATTGCCGCGAGGCCCAATCCAACCATGGAGCTCAGTAATGCAATCTCCAGGCATTGACCCTTGTTGAGTAGAGATGTCCTCATCTCTACAGAACGCTGAAACGACTCAACTGCGGCAGACCGAAACTCTGCAGACTCCGAGAGTAGACAGGCCCAGCCAATAGCATGCAGACAACTGGCGATCTCAGACATCATGTCGTTCTCTGGAGACTTCAGGTCGTCTGCGACTTTCTGAGCCCGGCGGAGGTAGTCGATTGCAAGTGCTGTGCCGTCATCACTTCCGGTCAGGCTGTGGGCATGGCCGAGACCTACTAGGCAGCGCAGCAATGCCATCCGCTGCTCTCTTGTCGGGTCCTCGATCGATTCATAGACTGCGAGAGCCGCGTTCAGGCGTTCTACGGCCTGGGGTATCGCCTCCCGCCACCCACCAATGAGTATCGTCGAACCTACTAGAAGATATGCTGCCGCGAGATCGCCCCTGGTCATAAGACCTGCATCCACGCTTCTCTCGTACTCCTGCAGTGCACGGTCAGCAAGGTCACGGGCAGTCTGATAGCTCACACCTTCGTCTCGCGTCTCATTTATCGCAAGCTGGAGAGCCAGTTGAATCCGTGATGCGGGCGGGAGTTCGGAGCCCATCTCTGATTCAAGCTGTTTCAGTAGACTCCTGGAGCGATCGAAGAGTTCCAGGTCAGTAAGGACGGAGGCGAGGTCCAGGGTGAGGTCCAGCAAGAGGTCTCTGAATCCCAGCTGTCGTGATACTGAGAGTAGCCGGTCCAGGAGTGGTTCGGCACACTCTGCAAGGCCTTCATCCATCAGGGACCTGGCCAGGTAGTGCACCTCGGCCACTGCCAACTTGGTGAAGGATATCTGGTCACGGGCGATGATCGAGTCTAGCGTATGGAGTGTTTCGTCAGCCAGGAATGCCAAGAGGGGACGTAGACCATGCCCTAAGGAGACTGACATGGACTGGCCCAGCTCACCAAGCAGGTCAATCAGAATTGGCAGAGCCTCAAGATCGGGAAGGTCCTCCGCCGCCGTACGTCTGTACTCATTGGTGAACCTGGTGTCCAGTAGAGATATCAGCTCTGACAGCTCCGATGTCTTATCAAATGAGTGACGCACGATGAGTTCAAGGAACTTGTAGTTTGCAAGTGCCGGCCTTCTGAGAAGCACTTCCTCGAGGGCTCGTGCCAACTCATGACCCAGTTCATGAGAGTCGGGGGAGAAACGTGAGATTCCTTGAAGTGCAGCGAGACCATCGTCGAGGGAGACAGATGCACACAGTAGGTCCCTCAAGATTGTCCGAATCCTTGGATCCAAACAGTTCACCCGCGATGCGGGTTGACTATTTCATTGGACTGTTAAAGACTTCCGTATCAGCTGAGTCTGAACTCGACCCACGCGCGCTTGGTCTCAGTCCCTCTCATTCTCTCCATCCGCACGAAGAACTTGGGAGTATCGCTAGTATCATCCACCCTGAATCTCAGGACCGCATCTGCGGAGTACGCGAAGCTGGCATACGTCTTGTCGTCATGTACCCCCTCCTCGAGAATGTACATGATACTGTGAGAACCCTGAGTCAGTCGACCGCTGAGTCTTTGCACGGCCTGAGGTAGAGCTGCAGCACTGGAACTCATGATGAGTGTCGTCAGGCTGTCAACCACGACTCTTGCAACTACAAGTTTCTCCAGCGCCTCCGTGAGGACGATTCCAAGCTCTGTTATGTCGTCGACCTTTGAGAGTGAGTAGGGACTTGTGCTCTTGACGCCCATCCGGTCCGAATACCCATCTACAAAGGTGAACATACCATTTCGCTCGTGCTTCTCGATCGGCCAACCATGTCGGCTCATGTCGTTTCGTATCACTCTGGGAGATACATCTGTCGTCACAAAGACCGCAGGGAAACCCAGCACTAGCCCCTCGGCGAGATATGCCTCGGCATACGTGGTCTTTCCAGAGCCTATCGGCCCCAGTAGCAATATCGACTGTTGAGTCAGTTGGCCAAACTCGACCAGGTCTCCTAATGTGGGGCTCACCTTGACAGGGTTGCGTTCGTCGATTCGACTATCATCTCGAGCCGTCAATCAATTCACCTCTCGGATCTAGCTGATTCAGCTGCCGGGGCTTATCTCAGTAGGCCAGACCCGAATACCCTCGTCAGTGATTCTCATGGAGTGTATCCTGGAGCTGTGCTTGGATCCTCGGAGCTTCAATACCTCGATCGAACGGGAACGCGACGTGTCGCTTATCTTCTCGTTGTAGAGCACAATGACGCCTGATGCAAGGAAGGCTTCGATGTCAAATACGCCCAGTCCGGTGTCCTGTGCAGGTATCTCTGATGTCAGCAGCAGGGTGGCACCTGTGCCTGTTATCTTGGAGCACATCTTGAAGAACTCTTCTCTGAGAATGTCTCTGCTCCTGAACTTGTATGCAAGGATTGATAGGGTGTCTATGACTACTCTCTTGGCATTCACCTTCTTCATGTTGCTCAGGATGATTGACACTAGTGCCGACAGGTCGAAGCTCGGATACTCCTCCACCATGACGGGAGAGGGACGTGACGGTGACAGGTCTACGATCGCCAGCATACCCTGGTTCTCTAGTTTCTCGAGGTCCATGCCAAATCTCAACATGTTGCGCTTTATGAGGTGAGGGGGCTCCTCGAGAGTGACAAGCACGCCAGGTTCTCCGTATTCGGTGGCTCCCTTATACAGGAACTGGTTTGCGAGAATGCTCTTCCCAGTACCTGCCTTTCCTGCAATGAGTATGGTGTCACCTCTGGGAAAACCTCCCTCTATCAGTTCGTCGAGTCCCGGGATTCCGGTCTTGACTCTATCAATTTGGTAGCCGGTCATCTGGAACACCTCTACGTTTTCTGTATCCAAGGATCATCCTGAGGATTGACTCTGGTTCGGGTATGCCGGTTATGGAGGCACCTCCGATCATTATCGTCGGAGCAGCGAGTACCCCATAGTACTGTGCGACTTCTGGCTCTTGGACCACATCAATCTCTCGCAGAGTGAACATGTCAGTATCAAACTCGCCAAGTATGTCTAGCAGTACCTGTTTAGCTCGCGGACAGAAGGGGCATTCATCGTGGCTAAAGAAGAGGACCTCAACCTTCGAGGATTCCTTCCCATCTTTGGAGCACCCTTCTTCATCAGACGGAGCCAACGAGACGCACTCCCTGTCCTGTGTGACCTCCAACTGTGGAGCTGTGCTCTATTGAATGTTATTGCGTCGGCCTAACGACGATATGCCATCATCTTTCGTATCTTGGTCGCCACTTTCCCGAGCGACCGAGAGTGATATCTGAGATGCCGAGGCATCACTGCGGCCAAGAGGAAGGACTGCCCACTGTCGACCAATATCTTGCGGACGACAAACTTTCCCTCCGAACAACGAATGGAGATCTCGGAGAGCTCCCCAAGCAGCAGTTCGTTCCGGAGACGCTCAACGGAGGAGGCCACATAGCCAGACATTGCAGCAACGATGTCACGGTTTGTGGTGGGGGATGCTGAGGATGCCATGAGTAGGCCGTCATCTCGCGCAAGGATTGATGCGACATAGCCTCCGTTTCTGACCATGTCATCAAGCATCTCGGTCAATGCCCTGTAGTCAGGTCTTTCCATGTGAATCGCTCCGTCATCCCTAATCGATTGCGCATTTTTCTTTTAAAGGATGAGGTCACATCCCCTGCTCCAGTATCTTGCAGTTGCACTCACAACATAGTTTTAAGTTAGGCTCCAAATGTGAGTCAGACGAGGATGTGATGTCGTTTGACTGCCGAATATAGATTCAAGGTGGTCATGCTCGGTGATGGCGCGGTAGGGAAGACTGCGCTCACCAACATGTTCACGCAGGGCCACTTCATCTCCGAATACAAACGGACGATTGGGTCAGACTTTGCAGTCAAACGTGTCTCAGTACCCCAGAGGAATGCACAGGTCACTCTCCAGGTATGGGACTTGGCAGGACAACCACGATTCGAGATAGTCAGGCAATCTTTCTATCGTGGAGCAAGAGGAGGATTGCTTGTCTACGATGTCACACGACGCAGGACATTCCTGAACCTCGATCACTGGAGACAGGAAACTAAGAACAGTCTGAGTCGCGAAATACCCCTGGTCGTGGTCGCCAACAAGGTGGATCTGACAGGCGCACGCGTCGTGACGAGGGAGGAGGGAGAACAGTATGCTGCCAAGAGCGGACTCATATATGTGGAGGCAAGTGCACTCACAGGCCAGAACGTAGAGGATGCATTCGTGGAACTATGTGTCGAGATGATCGACGAGTCAAAGTCGGAAGCGAGATCTCAGACAGGTTGACCCTTCAAGAGGCCTAGATGCTTCTTGCACTGCCAGACGATATAGAAGATGGTCTTGTCCTGCAACACCTCACTGCCATATTGTGACATCAGGGACTCGAACCTGCGTACCAGATCAACCCTTCTCTCGCCTGCAGTATCGCTCTCGATCTCTCGCAGCAGTGCCTGGAGGGGCTCAATCATTGCAGTCCTGTCGACGATTTCCCACCGCCTTATTGCTCCGGTGGACTCACAGGTCAGGAACTCGTTCGAATCTGCCACCCATTCTAGAGAGTCCGGTTCGCCCCGTGTCATTGTCTCGGCCTGCCTAGTGAAATCACTTGTCCGCCACAGGAAGATGTTCTTGTCAGCAGACCCAGACGCAATAAGGGACCCATCGTGGTTGAATCCCACACAGCGGACCTCTTGTGTATGTCCTGTGAGTGTCTTCTCATGTCTGAGCTGCCCGTCTGAGGCGTCCCAGACCATGACCGTCTGATCAGAAGATGCCGAGGCCACCCTGGTACCGTCCCTGGAAAAGCGCACCTGATGCAGTGCAGATCTGTGTTCTTGGAGCCACTCTATCCTCTCACCAGTCGTCGGATCCCAGAGACCAATCATCGCATCGACACCACCGGACACTATCCGATCTCCACGAGGATCCCAGTCGCAGGACACTACGTATAGAGAATGGCCCTTGAGCTGTCTCAGTGGCTTGGAACTGCCGATGTCCCACACCATGAGGGTCGTATCGCCACTCGATGACACTAACCTATCGCAGTCGGGAGAGAAGGCGAGCGACAATATGGGATACCGATGACCCTCGAGACGACATATCAACTCTGCACTCCTGACGTCCCAGACCTTGATAACCCTGTCAACACCACCAGACGCTATCACATCACTCCGGGGGCTGAATGCAAGGGCTGTGCACAGGAAGTCGTCTGTGATTCGCTGGACCTCTTGGCAGTCTCTCGCATCGTACAGACGTATTGTTCGGTCCTGATGAGCAGCAGCGAACATGCGTCCCACTCTGTTGATGGTGAAACGACGAATGATGTCGTCAGCAGTTTCCGCCTCGGGTCTTAGCAGCCTAGGACGAAGAAACAATGATGGTACGGACTCCGTCATCTTGCTCACCAGAGTGATTGTCATCGTCTCAAGCAGCATATCTAAAAAGAGTTGTGAGGATGCGATGGGCCCCTCAAGTCAGTATGGTATGGGTGGCTGGTGGTCCGAAGATGAGCATGGCTCAGAGAGTACTCTGGCCAATCGACTCGACCATCATGATGATGAGCTCAATGAATGCCTTCTCCACGTTGTGTCCGGTCTTGGCAGATGTTTCAAGGAAGACCGTGCTGACCCCACTTTCTCTGAGCGCCTGTGTGAACTTCTCACCCTCCTGCGTCGTGACTATCGATCCCTTCATGGCAGGATTGTCCTTGAACTGGTCCCGGAGATCAGTCTTGTTGCCGATGACTACAATAGGAATGGTCTTGCCTGTGTTCGCCCAGCACTCCTCAAGCCAGTTGGGAAGATTATCAAATGACGAACGTTCCACAGTCGAGTATACAGCCAATGCTCCCTGGGCACCCTTGTAGAAGGTTGATCGTACGTTCTTGAAGTGAGCCTGTCCAGCAAGATCCCATATCTGGATGTGCACCTCTGTGCCACTCTCAAGTGCCAGTTTTTTCACTGCGAAATCGGCGCCGATGGTGACCATGTATGAGGCCTTGAAACCTTCGCCCATGTAGGTCCGACGGAGCGAAGTCTTACCTACTGAGCCGTCGCCCATGAGAACTATCTTGAACAATGCTCTCGGCATCTGGTGTCACCTTGTAAGTCGGGTGAGTGTTCGCTCCGTAATCCGGAGTTCCACTATATGAGTCTATGTGGACTGTGTTCTTGTGCCTCTCAGATACTCTCCTGGTGGAGCCATTGACCATCTTGACTTGACCTGATGCGGAGAGAGACCTTGTTGAGCAGGCGCTGTTGGGATTCGGTTATGCCCATCCCTCATGAGATCAATGGCCATGGCGACGAATAAGGGGACCATAGATATGTCTTCTGATGCCACATCATCGATGGAATCTCCTCAAGGCACTTCCCGAGAGACCACCGATGGCGTTGTTCGCTCGGGACACAGTCCCAGCGGCTCTGTATACGGTGGCCCCGCTGACTAATGCTATCAACATTCACTTTCGGTCATCCGTCCCCGACGAACACGTCTGTGAGAATGAACATGAGTCAGAAACAAACCCCAACTATGACGTCATCTTGAGGAAACTACAACCTGTAAGGAAACATCGTATCAGAACCCCCTCCTGGAGTTGGATTGAGATGGGTAGGACAGCCCATACCTTTCACGATCTCCTCGCAATGGAGGAGAAACGCTGGAGTCAGTTCAGACGCGTACTCAGACAGTCGAAGCGGGAGTTGGTGGACAGGGTGTTCGACTACGCCAGAAAGAATTCTGATGCTGGCTCAATGGTATTGACACTCCGACCAATGGAAGTCGTACTCATGACTGCAGTCATTGAGATCCTCGACGAGCTGACCAGACTTGATGAGCGAGTCGGTATGCTGGAGAGGAGGGTCATGGGAGGTGCCAGCAGCGAAGAAGCGAGGCTGGCTACTTGACGTCAGCCTGGATGACGAAAAAGGGGACCTGATCCTGTGGATAAGGGATGAGACAGGGACCAAGGGACTCAGATATCGTCGATTCAGACCGTCCCTGTTTGTGAAGACAGACCTGATCGACAGACCGGAGTTTCCGGTCAGAGAACTGATCAGGAGAGTCAGCGAGCATCCCAGAGTTCTCGGCGTTCGGCTTGTCAAGAGATACCTCTCCGTATATGACGAACATAGGAGCAAAGTACTACAGGTATTCGTCAGAGGAAACTCATTGCAGAGAGTTGCAGAAGACCTGGAAACATTGCCAGGGGCAATCGTGTTTCATGCAGACCTAGATGCCGTACAGCAGTTCTTCATCGACAGAGAGATCTTTCCCTTCAGTCTCATCGAGTATGAGACGGATGGCATCGAGTTGTTCGACATCAGGTGCCTCAGCAGGAGGGAGGAGGTAGAATACGAAGTGCCCCCGCTCAGAGAGATACAGATTGAGCCATACATGGAAACGAGAGGCCCCTTTCCCAGAATCGAGGATCCAATTCACCACATTCGAGTTAGATTCGACAATCGGACTCTCTACGTGAGAGGACACAGCGAGAGAGAGACACTGTGTCTGTTTCAGGAGGTAATTGACCGCATAGACCCCGATATCATCATCACACGTGGCGGAGACGATGGAGTGCTAAGATATCTCAGCATGAGATACAGGGTCAACAACATGGCCCTGAGACTCTCAAGAGACGGAAGGCCGCTCATCATCAATGAGAGAGAACCGTCTTCATTCTGGCAGTACAATAGGATCGTCTTCAGACCGGGCAATCAGGTCATGCTCAGAGGCAGGATACATATAGATATGGCAGATAGTCTCTACTACGCGCCCTCCAGGGTGGAGGGGGTGATTGAGGGCTGTAGACTTGCGATGGCACCTCCCCAGAGAGTTGCACGTATGTCCATCGGAAGCGTCAACGCGGCAATGCAGTACTACACCGCAATGAAGAGGGAGATCCTCATTCCCCCAGTCAAGCGCAATCCCGAGTATCTCAAGACAGTGGAGAGGCTCCTCAATCTTGACAGGGGAGGGCTCATACTTCAGCCACGTCCAGACATCTATGAAAATGTGGGGGAGTTTGATTTCTCATCGATGTATCCGACAATAATGATCACCAAGAACATCAGCCCTGAAACTGTCTGCACACGAACCACCTGTCCCTACGATAAGAAATACTGCATCGATGTTCCAGAACTCGACTACAAGATATGTGGCCGAAAGAGGGGACTTGTGCCCGAGTCATTAGAGCTAGTGGTCAAGAAGAGAAATCAGCTCAAGAGGCTCATGCTTGACGGAAAGGACGTCAGACGGCATGGAGTCATCCAGAACACCCTCAAGGGAATACTGGTCTCCTGTTTTGGATACCTCGGATTTAGAAACGCCCGATTTGGCCGTGTTGAGGCGCATGCTGCAGTGACGGCCTTTGCGCGAGACATTCTGCTCAGGACGCAGGAGATTGCGGAGGAGAGAGGCCTTGAGTTGGTGCATGGGATCGTCGATTCTCTCTGGGTACACTCGAGAACAGAGTTGGGTCACCAAGACCTGTTGGAGTTCGCCAGACAAGTCACCGAGTGCGTCGGCATTGAGATGACGCTGAAGGGAGTCTACAGATGGATGGTCGTGCCATCATCAAGACTGCATCCAGTGGTAGCACCCATGAATCGTTACTACGGAGTATATCGGAATGGTTCAATAAAGGTCAGGGGTATTGAGGCCAGACGCAGAGACACTTGTCTCTACGTGAGGGACTGTCAAAAGGAGATGATCCGGACGCTTGCACATGCACCAGACAGAGATGCTCTTATCCGGGCAATACCCGATGCGAGGGCGGTCTGTGAGGAATTCATCCGGAAACTGAGGGAGGGAGATGTTGACATTAGAGACCTGGTCCTGCAGTCAAGACTGACACATCATCCGGATGAGTATCATGGTACTACAAGAGTGGCGGTGGCAGCCCGCCAGTTAGCAGGCATGGGACGGAGACTCTACCCTGGACAAAGCGTGCGATACATAATGGTGGAGTCCAAGTCAAGGAACCCGGCTCGACGGGTGAGGGCCATCGAGCTGGTAGATGAATCCACAAGATATGACCCGGACGCATATTCGGAACTCTGTATCCGTGCCTTCGAGAATCTGATACCGGCCCAGTATCTCGACTCATCATCAGAACTGGCTCACTCGGAGACCAGATTGACCTGAGATAGGATCAATGGCCTGAGCTCACGGAGAGGTATTCCCGTCTCAAGGGAGATCTTACCCACATCATCTGCCTCAGGTTTGATGTTGACAACGCTACCATCTGGGGAACGTGAGACCTTGACACGGACCATGTACTCCCTCTCGTCAATCCTGACCCTGCATACCATGGACTCTCTGAACGTCTTCAGACGTTGCCAGCTGGTGTAACGGATGCCCAAGGTCCCAAGGTGGTGTATCATCAACCTTGCAATTGTCTTCAGTCCGGTCCTAGGAGCCACGACCTGAACTATTGTACACGGACGATTCTTCTTGCCGTAGGCCGGGATCATCACTACATCGTAGGCCAGCCCCTCGGATAGGAGAAAGTCGAACAGCTGGCCCATTACTTCGCCGTCCACATCGTCCACTGTGGACTCAATGACTACGACCTCGTCGGTGTCCCACGCGTCGAGGGGCTCAGTCGTTTCAGGGACCGCCTCCTTAGCGGTCACGGCGGCCGAGACAGGGGCTCCAGTTGCCTTGGCACGGAGACGTGGTTCGACCTCTGTAGATTCTACGCTCGGCACCTCGATGTCGCCGATGAGTATTCTCATCGTGTTAGGAAGGGTACCAAGGTCCCTTGCGCCAAAACCAACGCCCTGTCGCTTGATCATGAAACCCTCCAGACTATCGACATAAGACTGTACCAGTGCAGCAATGAGGGCGGCGCCAGTTGGTGTTAGCACCTCGGTCTTTGCATCACCAGGGTGATGGGGTATATTGTGCTTTGTCAGGATCTCAACGACCGCTGGCACTGGGACCTGCATCGTGCCATGTTCAGTCACAATCTGGCCACTGCCAACCGCAACATGCGTAGCCATGAACTTCGCTCGGTCAATCAGACGGGCCCTCTCCAAGAGATACACAGTCCCCAGGATGTCAAGCATCGTGTCAATCGAGCCAGTCTCATGCAGCTTCAGATTCTCAATCGTGGTACGGTGTGCCTTCATCTCAGCCTCGAGCAATATCTCAAGCGCGGTGCGTGCGATCTTCTTGGCTGCGGGGGACAACTCGAGTTCCTCGCTGACTGTTGAGAGCATTCCATGCAATGAGCCCGGAGAAAAGCGGACTCCCCTGTCACACGACACGTCAATTCTCTTGCCCGACCCTGATTCCGAGACCCGTGAGTTGACCCTGACTCGAAGTTGTGGGTCATATATCAGGAGACTTGCAGCCACGGGAACCAACGCCTGGTCCTCCCCGAGGAGGTCTACCAATGCAGACAGGAACATGTCTCCAGATGCTCCAGCCCTGGAAACATCAAAGAGGACTATACTCTCCGGCAAGCACACATTGCTCCTTGGGGTGTGCGGCGGGCGCGCAGTTTCGATGCTAATCGGTCCTAAATAACATTATGACCGGGCCTCGACACTAGGATTGACAGACGCCAAACGATATCAGGCATGATGAGATGGTGCCCCTCAGGGAGCCATCACCTGTCTGGCAGTTCCTCAGTCATGATGTAATGTCTGCCGATTTCCCCGGCGCCACTGCTCAAATATGGCCATGTACATACACTCATCTGGGGGAATCCACATCTCAGAGGAATCGAATGAGCGGTCCACAAACTCAACGGGAGCGTCTCTCACAAGCACTGCAGGAACGGACTCATCGGACTCTCCCATCACTGCTGTACAGGCAGAGGCGATATTGTCAGCAACGGCCCTCCGAGTGATCCTGAGACGATTCCCGAAGAGGTCCTGTCGACCCCGATCGTCAGCTACCGGGCGAAATCCGGAGACTCCCAACGCCATGCCTATGTTACCGAGCCGCAGGGGCTGAGTCCGACTGTCAATCACCATCACGCCTATGGATTTGCCGAACCGTCTCCGGACCTCCTGCCTGATTCTCTCTGCGCTTCCAGCGGGGTCTCTGGGTAACAGACATGCAAACCCTGGAGGCACATTCGACTTGTCGATACCAGCATTGGCCATCAGCGTGTTGTCCTTGATCGTGAGGACCACGTGAGGAATCCCGCCCAGGATCTCGTCAGACTCGCGCAGGATCAGCTCGGCGACGGCCGGCAGGAGATCGTACTTCTTCGCGAGCTCCTCGGCGCGGGGAGATACTGTCACCGTGGATAGTCGAATGACGCATCCCTCAGTCGTCCCAAGCGGAGTCTCAGCGACAACTAGAATGTCACGATCCTGAAACTCGTACCCCGCCCGGTGCATTCCTTCGGTTATCACGTCAAGAATGTTGTCAGTAGGAGTTATGATGCGTGTCCTTATTGGCAAGACCAGCAATCTTGGACCCTCGACTCCGTACGACAGGAATCTCTAGAAAAAGGCACCGTCATGCAGGTACTATTGCCGCGCAACTCGTATGCCGACGTGGCTACGCGATCAGGCGGGTTGTGTCAGGGAGGTATGTCTATATCGATGATGCTGCTGGGGGAGCAACAACATGTTCGTGTTCAAGAGAGAGCAGACAGTCTTTGACGCAGGAGGTGTCAGGATAGGCGGTCAGCCAGGTGAGAATCCCACAGTCCTCGTTGGAGGTCTGTTCTTCAAGGGTCAGCCGATAGTTGAGGATGTCAGCAGTGGGAGGTTTGATCAGGCACTGGCTGCTGAATGGATATCGACTGCGATGGGCATGTCCCAGAGGACTGGGCATCCGCTCATCCTGCAGGTCTATGGCGCCACGCCAGAGGCAATGGAGAGGCATCTACAGTGGGTCACAGAGAAGTTCGATGGCCCCTTCATGTTTGAGTCTACCAACAGTGATGCAAGGAAGCGAGGTATCACCTACTGCAGTGAAGTCGGACTCGAGAACAGGACCATTTACAACTCGGTCAACATGTCCATGAGGGATGACGAGAGAGAAACTCTGAGGAACAGTCCGATACACATGGCGGTCATCCTTGGATGGTCACCCCGGATTGTCTCAATGCTGGACAGGATGGAACTGATCAGGTCCACATTGAGTGAGGCGGAGGGCCTGGGAATCGATGTCTTCCTCGTGGATCCAGCCGTGATGCCAGTCGGAGCGGGCTATGGGAGTGAGTACAGGACCCTGATCTCCATCAAGGCAGAACTTGGACTCCCGACCTGTCTTGGGCCTCACAATGCGGTGTCGTCCTGGAGCTACCTCAGACAACACAGTTCCGACAATAGAGACATGTATCTTGCATCAATCGCTGCGTCTGTCGCTGCGGCTCAGGTCTGTGCCGCGGACTGCATAATGTTCGGTTCTCTGCAGTGGGCGAGGGAGATATTCGCATCAGTGGCACTCGTTCAGAACGCCATAGTGACAGCTGTGGGAGAGGCTGACGAGACACTCGGGCTGAAGCGAGATCTGTTCGAACCACCAACATGCAGATAGGGGGTGCTGAGACATGACCAATTCTGACAAGCGAAAGTGGCCGCCGGTACCAGGTGACTACCGTGTCGGGAATGCCAGCAGCCCTGTCGCCATCTGCACACTGGGAAAATGGATTGATGTCGATGTCGACTACGCGATTCTTGGCACCTGCAAGACAGAGAACATAGGAATTGAACGGATCATCGTAAATACCATATCAAATCCTCACATCCGATTCTTCATTCTTGCAGGCCCCGAGGTCCCAGGACACAGGACCGGTGCCTCGATAAGAGCCCTGTTTCAGAACGGGGTCGATCCCAGAGACCGCAGAATAGTAGGAGCCGAGGGCGCAATACCCTACATCGAGAACATTCCACTCGAGGCAATCGAACGTTTCCGGAGGCAGCTTACGCTCTGCGACATGTTAGATGTGGTAGAACCCGAGAGAATCAGGGCGGCGGCAGTGGCCCTTATCTCAAGACCAGTGGAACCTCTCGCAGAGGAACCGATGTGGGTTGACTTTGGGTCAGGCAAGCGAAGTACGCAGCATGCGATGCAGGCAGGGAGTGTCTCTTTAGTCCCCGAGTTAGGACTGGTCCTGGATCCGCGCATATCCATGGTATCCAGACAGAGCCGAAGTGCAACGGTGACCCAGCATCCGTCACCAGCGGGCGTGGAGATTCAGACTAGGGATGGGGGAACACTACTGATGGCAAGGGGGTATTGAGAGTTGTTTGTGTTCGAGAGAGAACAATACATCTACAACATCGGAGGCGTCAGGATAGGGGGCAACCCGGGCGAGAGAGCGACTGTACTGGCTGGCACCATATTCTATTCGGGAGACAAGACTGTCAGCGACCCCAGTGCGGGTGTGTTCGACAGGACCGCGGCCGAGACACAGATCCGGAACCAGGATGCGATCTCAGAGACTACGGGAAATCCTGCACTGGTACAGGTATTCGCAGAGTCGGAGAGCGCCATGACGAGGTATATCGACTTCGTGACCGAGATGACAGACGCTCCGTTCCTCATTGACTCCACGGATCCGAAGGTCCGGATAGCCGGTCTCAGACACGCAGAAGAGGTGGGAGTCATAGGTCGGGCCATCTACAACTCGCTCAATGTCAGCATCAACACAGAAGAGTTGCAGACTCTCTCCGAACTGAGACCAGAGGCCGCGATCATATTGGCTTTCAATCCTGCCGACACGTCAATTGCTGGAAGACGTGCAGTGCTAGAGGAACCGTATGCTGAGTATGGCGAGGGTCTGCTATCACTTGCCAAGAGGGTCGGAATAACAAAGCCCCTCGTCGATACCGCAACTACTGCTATGGGCGCAGGAGCAGGTCCATCTGTGTCTTTCGTGTTCGTGGCCAAGAGCGTCTATGGTCACCCAACAGGATCTGGAATCCACAACGCTCCATCATCGTGGCCATGGCTGAGAGCGCACAAGAAGGTCAACCGTGCGGCCTTTGAGGCATGTGATGTCGCATCGGCACTGCTCGTACATTCTATGGGGGCGGACTTCATCTTGTACGGGCCCATCGTGAATGCAGACAGGGTCTTTCCTGTGGTGGCCATGGCTGATGTCCTGGCCGCAGAGTCTCTGTCTACGGAGTTTGGTCTGGGGCCACCTGAGAATCACCCATTCCGAAGGCTCCTATGACAGATGTCGAGGAATCCGGTCAATGAGGTACAGGATCATTCACCCGCGCGGCATAAGCATGCTCTCGGTCAGGCTGGGCTCCTTCTTCACTGTTGCGTCGGTTGAACTCGGCAATACCACGACCAAGTGTATCGTGGTCACCACTAATCTGAAGACGGCCGAGGTATTTGAGATTGGGAAGGAGGTGCGGATGACGCGTGACATCAGATTACCATGGGACGGGGAGACACCATTTGGGCATACAATCACCCGCAGGCCTCTCACGAGAGAGGCTGTATCGGAGATGGTGAGTGACATCCTGACAACAACGGTGAAGCGCAATGGTATGGATATGAAGACTGATCTTGACTTCGTCGTACGCTCTACAGGCGTTACGGCGGGATTCGCACATCCTGATGAAGTAGATGGGATGATCAGAGCGCTTGCAGACGGTTGTCTGAATGCGGGCGTGCCACCTGGAAAGATGATGGCCGCAATGTCAGTAATCAACCTCAACCCACGATTGCGCTCCCACAGCTGGTTGAACAAGGTGCACTTCGATGGTGCAGTTGCGAGCTGTCTTCCACCGGCAGGCAGACAGGTGGTGGCAAATGAGATGGAGGGCGAGCTTGTCACTGCCGGAATAAAGGGGGCCGCCAAGGGTACGGGTATTGACTTCCGCAATCCAGTCGCCACGATGGACTTTGGAACGACCCTCGCAGGGAGAATCACAGACGACTCCTATCCGTACGCAAACACAGTGGCCTCCTTTGTTGGCCTTGCAGGAGCCATTCCTGACGCCGTTGTGAGAGGGACCGGTTTCGTAGACAGGAACGAGGGATGCACCATCGACCTCACCTTACCGCACAAGAGAGAGGAGATAGAGGAATCGTCTTCGTGGTTGGAGGAGGCCAGCAGGATCATTACGGTCGATAGGGTGCCCAGGGGAGTGGAGAGGTTCGGGACTGTACCCGTAGACATGAGGGCTGCAGAGGAGGCAGACCTGACCTTGCTCGGAGTCGATGTGGGGTGCAATGGATCTAGACTAGCTGATCTTGGTGAGATAGGACTCAGCATTGTTCAGGAGAAGGGCCCAGAAATCTTGCACTCATTTCTTGATCATCTTCAGGCACGCATAGTCCACAGACTGATAGAACTCGCTGAGTCAGAGGGACTGGTCAACGGACGCACATCGATAGGCCTCACAGGACGGGCGATAACAACTGGAATGAAACCTGAGCTGATCAGCAGCTGGCTGGAACGGTCTGGCGTATTGCCCCAGAGAGAGCAGGACATCGTAGTCTTTGTAGAAGATGGCCTCGCATTTGGCGCAGCTGTGGCCGCCAGGTGCATGAACTCACTGGGAACGCCTCATGAGCCAATGGGAGGACGTAGGGGAGACAGATGCATAATGGGGGCGCGCATGGCAATCCAGTCAGGCAGGGCTGGGGAGGTCAGGAGGAACTCGGCAGACAACTGAACAAGTGCCGAAAAGTGCAGGCCCCTCTCCGGGATCATTTCAGGTCAGATAGGACTTCTCAGGAGGAGAATCGATGCACTTCAGACTACCTTCGGGCAGCCCCCTGGCTAGGTGCTCAGCAACATCCTTGCTGAGGATGACCTCAACAAGAATCTGATCCTCGCCGAACTCCTCTCGCTCAATCCGAGCGACCTCATGAATCCACGACAACAACCTCATGCCCTCAGAGCCATATGGGAGGGTCACCACAAATCTCTGTTCGGAGGGAAGCATCGATATGATCTGATCGATCAGAAGATCGATGTTGTGACCAGTCTTCGCTGACACCGGTACCACTTCTCTCGAGAAATGGCTGAGCAGTTGTAATCGGTCGGGCACTAGGGCGGGGTCTATCATATCGATCTTGTTGAGTACGATTGCCAGGTTCGGTGTGAGGACTCCGATCGACTCGAGTGTTGAGAAACATGCCTCCGTCTTTCGGACCATCTCGTTCGAGGGCTCCGAACCATCAACAACGAGCAGGACCACATCTGCAGTTCCGATCTCCCTCAGGGTCGTGTTGAATGCCTGAAGTAGGGAACGAGGGAGATCGCTCACAAAACCGACGGAGTCTGTGACCACAATGTTCCTTCCTGTGACACTCATCCTCGACGTCTTTGTCGACAGCGTGGTGAACATCTGGTCACTCACTTCAGCATCAGACTGTGTCAGAGCCCTATGCAATGTACTCTTGCCCGCGTTGGTATAGCCTGCGAGTGCTACCTCGTAGTATCCCTCACGGATCCGCTTCTTTCTCTTCAGATCCTCTGCATCCGAGATCGTTCTGAGCTTGTCTCTTATGATGGCGATACGCCTTCTGACCTCCATCATCCTGAGGTTGAGAATGTCTTCACCGGCACCTACCTGCTGCCCAACCGGACGAGCACCTGTATGCTCCCTCTGCAGACGTTTCCGCAGCTGGTGACGGATGAAGGGCAGTTCATATCTCAGCCGGGCCTCCTCGATCTGAAGCTTCGCCTGGGGTGTCCTCGCGTGGAGATCAAAGATCTCGAGGATGACCTGACCCCTGTTCCGGACATCAGTCTTCCACGCTCTCATAAGACGATACATCTGGCTTGATGTGAGATCCGGAGACACTAACACTACGTCCACCTCGTTGTTCCTGATGTACTCTCCAATCTCATCCACCTTACCAGCACCAATTCCGTACCTCGTCTGATGTCGGCCCACTATGTCAAACCGACCTACCACGTCGTACCCTGCTGTCGATGCAAGTGCCTCAAACTCAGCAAGTAGATTCTCCGAGGCAGGGTTCCTGCGCTGTATGATGATGGCTCTCTGTCGTTCCACACGGAACGGACCCATGGATACTGTCTTAAGTAGTTCGGGCCGGGACACCACAGTTCACCGTGAGAGAATACTACTGAGATTCATGAGACCCCCAAGACCTGCAAGGGGATAGGAAGATGGATGTCTTCGAGTTGAGGGACCGAGATGGTCTTGCCAGACTTGGCCGACTGATCACAAGACACGGGACTGTGACAACACCTCTCCTGATGCCGGTGGTACATCCCGGGAAGTCGACCGTCACTGCACAGGAACTGCGAAGCGAGTTTGGATTCGAGATGGTGATAGCCAACTCGTTCATAATCCGGTCTCGGCCGGAATATAGGGACGTCGCGCTCGAGAGAGGAATACATGCCCTGCTAGACTTCAACGGGCCGGTGATGACTGACTCAGGAACGTTCCAGATGTACTATCATTCGCTGCCTCGTGAGACTATCGACCCCATCGAGATCGTCAGATTTCAACGGAGCATCGGGACGGACATTGGTACGATACTTGACGTGTTCTCAAGACCCGACGCAGGAAGAGAGAAGATCGAGGAGGACGTCAGGACATCAGTTGAGAGGGCGAGGAGGTCGGTTGGGGAAAAGGGAGACATGCTCCTGGCAGGAACAGTGCAGGGAGGGGCCTACACTGACCTGAGAGAGGCATGCGCACGAGAGCTCGCCTCAATGGACTTTGATCTACACCCAATCGGCGGGGCAGTACCACTCATGGAGAGTTACCGGTATTCAGACATTGTCAGGGTCGTCCTTGCCGCAAAGAGGAATCTCCCAGCTAACCGGCCCGTACATCTGTTTGGGTGTGGACACCCGATGTTCCTGGCTCTCGCAGTGGCCCTGGGATGCGATCTGTTTGACTCGGCGTCATATGCTAAGTTTGCAGAGGACGGAAGACTACTCCTACCAAGTGGTACTGTGCATCTGGACGACCTGAATGAGATGCCCTGCGAATGCAAGATATGCTCAAGCACGACACCTGAGGAGATCAGACGACTGGAGAGGGACCAGCGCGAAGACATGATCACTCGACACAACCTCTACGTCATGGCCGCCGAGATGAGGAGAGTACGGCAGGCGGTCCGAGAAGAGAAGATACTCGAGCTTGCAGCGCTCAGGGCGAGGTCGCATCCTCGGCTAATCGAGGCGCTGATGCAGCTGCTCAACCACGCAGACCAGATCGAGGCTGAGGACCCCGTGGGGAAGACTGCATCGGTGTTCTACACAGGACCTGAGACCGCCCTTCATCCCTCACTGTACCGCTTTCACAAGAGGGTACTCGAGAGGTATCCGTATCTCGAAACGGACACCTTGCTCCTAGTCCCAGACATGGGGTACGTTCCATTCTCAGAGTCCAATCCGACAATCGAAAGTCTGGCCGGCACTCACACCCCCGAGGAGCTCATCGTGGTGTATGTGACTCCCATTGGTGTTGTCCCGTGGGAGTACGGACAGGTCTATCCGGCCCAGCAGTGCGTCTTCGGGAGGATGCTAGATACAGATACCCTTGATACGGTGGCCAGGAGAACAAGTCAGTTTGTTGATACTGTGACCTGCCGCCGTGTCGTGTGGGTTCAGAGAGAGCATGTAGTTGACTCGGTGCGTCAGAGGATGAAATGGTCTGTCGAGCCAGATACGATCAGTCCATCGGACCTGTCGAAAGATCTGGTACCGGAGGCAGAGGGTCGTGAGAAACTTGCCGTGGAGCGAACTCTGAAGGCCCTGTTTCGATACCAATGGGGGGTCGATATCACGCGGGCAATTCCCATAGAGCAGATGAGGTGCGAATTCTCGAGGCGCACAGGCAAGATGAGACATCTGTTCCACGGGGAAGAATTGCTCTTCACGATTGTCCCCACCACAGGTCTCATGACGCCAACTGTTCGAGGTGCGCAGGTGCTCCTCGATGCAGGCATCGGCGACGATTACCGAGTTGTAGTATCTGACGAGGCAGCACCCTTCATCCGACAGGGAAAGTCAGTGATTGCCAAGTTCGTCATGAGGGCCGGTACTGACCTGAGGCCTGGCGAGGAGGTGCTGATCCTCGATCAGGACGGAAATCTGCTTGGAACCGGACCTGCACTGTTGAGTGGCCGAGAGATGTTGACGTTCAAGAGGGGAGTGGCTGTAAATACTAGGCACCAGCAGAGGCAGCAGCCTGCGATGAGTGACGCGTAAGTGGGTGGCCCCGAACTCTCTTCAGGGCCTCAACACCGCCCGTAGGAAGCACCATCACGTTCGAGGGTGAAACAAACAAGTGAAGGGTGTCTCCGGCATTGACTGTACTATGAGGAGGCAACAGGGCCTGAGCACTCACATCACCGACATTGAAGTAGACCTCAAGTGAGTTGCCAACAAAGATCGTTCGACTGACTGTGCCGATAATCTCGTTGTCCTCAGGACTCTGACGAGACATCGACATGGCCTCGGGTCGGATTGCACAGATCGCCGACTCGCCTATCTCGAATGGATAACCGGTGACTGTCGATCTCCCCCGGACCTCCTGTCTGGCTGAGAGTTGAACAACAGTCCAGTCACCGATCGAAGATATGGAGCCTCTCAGTAGCGTGCATTTTCCTATGAAGTCGGCCACAAACACAGTCTGCGGATTCAGGTATATCTGCCGAGGCGTGTCAAACTGCTGCACATATCCACGGTCCATCACAGCAACTCGGTCAGAGATGCTGAGCGCCTCGTGCTGATCGTGAGTCACGTAGACGGTGGTGATAGACAGTTCCTTCTGGATACGCACTATCTCCTCTCGCATGTCACTACGCAGCTTGGCATCGAGATTTGAGAGCGGTTCGTCGAGTAGAAGGACTGCGGGCTCTATCACAAGTGCGCGGGCCAGTGCGACCCTCTGTTGTTGACCACCAGATAGTTGGTGAATATGTCGATTCTCAAGACCCTCGAGCCGGACTAGGGCGAGCGTCTGGGAAACACGTCTGTGGATGGCACTGGCGGTATACTTCATTCCATTGATGCGCTTCAACTTGAGACCATATGCTACGTTTTCGAACACAGACATGTGTGGCCAGAGGGCATAGTTCTGGAAGCACATGCCCGTGTTTCGTTTGTGAGGGGGTAGCTCAGTCACATCACGGTCGTCAAAGTAGATCTTACCGGAATCAGGGCGATAGAATCCTGCGATAAGCCGAAGTAGCGTGGTCTTGCCACATCCAGATGGACCAAGCAAGGTCGATAGTTCGCCCTCCCTGAGGACGAGATTGACCTCATCAGTGGCGACCACGTTGCCGAATGTCTTTCGGAGATTCTCCAGACGTATCTCAACCATAGTGACACCTCATATACCCGTCATTGCAGATGTCCTAGTACCCAGTATCTTGGTGGTCACTGCGATTACTGCCATCTGCATGGACATCATGAGCGTTCCTAGGCACGCCGCATTAAACGGACCACCATAACGTCCTGTGGCATACAGGATCTCTCTGGTCCAGAACGTCATTGGGGCAAACTCGTGTCCGAGACTGCCCAGAATCAGGCTAGTACTTACTTCACTGACTGAGTACACGAACGACAGCAACGCACCTGCCAAGACATTGACCCCTATCAGGGGGAGTGTTATCCGAAGGAATGTCTGACTCTTGCTTACTCCGACACTCTGTGACGCTTCCTCGAGTGAGACAGGCGTAGAACGTAGACCCGCATATGCAGCCCGGACCGTGAATGGAAACTTCCTCACTGTGTAGGACCACACGAGCAGAAAGGCAGGACCGGGCCAGCCCTGTGCGGGAAAGAACGGGGTATTATAGAAGAGTGTGAAGTAGCCAGTTGCAATGACGATCCCGGGCAGTGCGACTGGGGATGTGACAAGCAGATCAAGAATGGTCCGACCAGGAATGTCTTTTCGGACTATGATGTAGGCGGCCCCGGTGCCCAGTAATGATATCATTGCTGTTGCAATGAGACCATACAACAGAGTTAGCAGTATAGAGTTCCTGACGTCCGGATAGGCCCAAAGCACAGAATAGTTGTCTAGGGTCCAAGCATCGGGGAGCACGGCATTAGTGGACCAATAGCTCGTCAGAGACAGGACTATGACGCTCATCTGAGGGATCAACGCGAGAAACAGCAACGGGATGAGCACTGCGTAGAGAATGATGGTCGATCTACGAGAGAGCCTTCGGACTCGAGGATTCCACTGACCCCCCTTGGTGCCAGACTCGTAGGACCTCAACGAGGCGTATCGTCGGATGGCTATAAAACCTGCAAGTGCAAAGGTGAGCAGGATGACACCGATGGCGGGTCCCACGGGGTTGATCGTGCCCGCCTGGGTCGCGATGCTGCTGAACACCTGAAACGACAGAGTCTTTTGCGCCTGTAGGTTCTCGTAGTACACTATCGGTCCGCCGAGGTCTTCCAGGCTGATGATAAAGGTGAGAATTGCACCAGCCTGAATGCCAGGCATGGCCAGCGGGAGGGTGACCGAACGAAATAGCTTGAAGCCAGTTGCCCCGAGATTCTCTGCCTGTTCCTCTAGTGAGGGGTCGATGCTCATGAAGGATGAATATGCATTGAGATAGACTAGAGCAAAGAGCGACAGCGACTGAACGAAGATTATGGCGGCGAGACCCTGCAGCTGTATCCTGGGGGGAGTCTCGATTGCGAGCCAGGGAAGGGTCGTCTGTAGCCAGGAAACAATGGCTCTTGCCGCGTTATTGAAGAAGCCATGTGTACCCATGAAGTACTTTACACCTATAGCACCTACGAAGGGAGTGGCCAGGATTGGGAATATCAAAACAGTGCGGAGTACTCTCTTGCCGGGGAAATCGTAACGAGCCATGACGAACGCGAGGAAAACACCAATGATGACAGCGAAGAATGTCACGAATGTGGCGACATATAGTGAGTTGAGTATGGCACCAAGGTCCCAGCCTCGAATGACAATCGTTTCCGGTCCTACCACGATCGTTTCCAGATTAATATAGAACACCCAGCCTGAGTTGGGATCATACTGAAAGGGCCAGATATTGGAGTTCTGGAAAAGAGACTGAAAATGTATCAACGATGGCAGTCCTGTACTCTGGTCAGTGAAAGAGAATCGGATGACATCAGCAAGCGGCAGCACGAGGAACAGACCAAATGCAATGAGTACAGCTGCAAGCTGAACAGTAGACAACATGTCTAGTTCTGCCCGGAGCTTGACAAACATTCCACGAATTGCTGCAGCAGGGTTTCTTGAGCGCCACGCCACCATCTTTGCCCAGTCCCGTGGCCTTGAAACCAGCGATGAGTATGCACGCAGCATCCTCCGCTTGACAAGGGAGGGGAGTGCGCCCACGGCCTCTCTGACCCTGCCAGGGATGCTGTCTGGGACCAGTTCCGTTTCCTCAGGCTGGTGTCCCGTCCTTTGGTCTGTCGTTCCCGACACACTCCTGATAGAGGTCACTGAAACAAGGCTTGAACGAGACTCATCACATACTGATACTGGTTCTTTGCGGCAGTCGTCCACCGGCTTGCAACTATTGAGGCATAGGATGCATCGTATATCATGTCATGGTTTATTGACCGGGCATACTCCACGGTGAACTTCTCGTCCTTCAAGGTCTTCGGGTCTTGAATCGTGACCGGGGATCCCATCAGGCCAGCGTAGTAGTCGACATCGATCAGCGAGATACGACCTTCGAAGTAGGCACTCAATATTGCGGTCCAGCAATTCACGAGCTCAGTGTGAGCATGAGTGAACACAGACTGGAAGTACCTAATGAACGCGGAATTGGTCTCGACTGACAGGGTGTCATTGAATTCGATCCCATGTGTCGCTACAGTCCTGTTATAGGCTGCATAGAGGTCCTGCGCTTCGCTGGCCTCGGGCTCGAGGAATGCCTCCCTGAGAATGGGCATTCTCCGGATGCTCTCGTCAAGCCACAGGACTTGGCCACGAGGCGACAGTACAAAGTCGATGAAGCCTTCTGCCAGTTCCATCTTTGAGGTCGTAGCGGCTATTGCTATGGGGTCTGCATTGACAATGGTCTGACCCTCAGGGACTATGTACTCACAATCGGGATTCCTGTACTGCGTCTGGTAACCATAGAAGTCTATTGACATCGCTATGCCTACCTGTCCAGTCTCGGCAGCACTCTGAGTTTCGACCGAGCCTCCGTAGATGTTTGCGCTACCCGCCATCCTCGCCAATGTGATCCATCCAGCATCCCAACCAAGGGCCTGAGTGATGATCTCGTAGATGCGTGTGTTCGAGGTCGTGTCTGGAGCATTACCCATTGCTATGGTTGCCTGTGAAGGTAGGAGCTTCCCGTAAGTCACATTGGCGAGATCTGTCCATGTATGGGGAGTGGGAAGACCATACTCGTCGAGAAACGCATGATTCACAGTAAAGCCGAAAGAAGATATTGCAGCGCCAATCCACACGGTCTCGCCTGCCGTATTGTTTCGCTTCATTACTGAACCGGCGATTGTATTGTTTACGCGGGCTGCGACTTCAAGCATGAGAGGGCTTGTCAGGGGGGCAAGCCTTCCATCACGTGCCAATTGATCGAAGAGAGTCGGACCGCCGCCCCAGCATACATCAACCTGTCCGGTGTCGATCAGATCATCCCAGAATTCCTGAGAGGGGGTCCTCCAGATAATATCTACAAGCCCGTGAGATCGTGCAAACTCTGTCTGCAAGAACGCTGGTTCAAACACATTCTGAATTGAAGTGTCATGCCGCGTCAGGATAGTCAGAGTCGTGGTTTGAGTAGTGTCTTCAGCCAGAGGTCCACTGAGTATCACGAGGCCGACTGCAGAAGACACGACAACCAGTGCCGCAATGGCTGCAACAAGCTTCGTCTTTGAGGCTGTTTCAAACTCAGACACCTGTACACACACCTCTCTAGGCCATGGGATGATGGAGTCATGTACCTCTGCTCGTAGTCGGAATAATAAACCTTTCACAATCGAGCTATAAAGGTTAAATCCAAGCGTTTGATTCGGAAACTACCCAACGAGCCCGGTGCTCGAGGAGAGAGACTCCATGAATCAGACGAGAGTGAAGAGCATCCTCGCAATGACCATGATATTGATCATGGTCGCTTCCATATTCTATAGCTACTCGATACCGGCCACAGCAAGTGACGTCACACCCGGCTACCGTGGGAAGATACTCATCGACTATTCACACGGACAGTTCAAGGAAACGGCTCAGTACCTTGACAATCTTCTTGCGGCTAACCTTACTGAGATGGGCTTTGAGGTGGTCTTCCTGCGGGGAGGAATTAACAGCACAGTGTTGTCAGACGCAACAGGGCTGATAGTCAGTGGTATATACGAACCGACAAACGCCATCTTGCCCGCTGAGGTCGAGGCGATAGCAGCATGGTTCAACGCGGGACACAAGTTCCTGTGGGTCGGTTATGACTCAGACTATCCCACCACAACAACAGGCCAGTGGATCCTGGACAACATGACTGCGATACTTGAGGCAGTGGGCTCTCACGTCTACGGAGAACCAACTGCGGTACAGGACCCAGTACTGAACGCCGGAGCAGCATACAGACCAATCGCCAATGGCACAAGTAACGATCCGGTCGTCGCATCATGTGTGGCAAACGTGGGTCGAGTCCTAGTTCACAGCCCGACCATCCTCTATGGCAGCAACAGTCCGACTCCAGGTGAGAACGTCAGTCCAGTGGCGCTTGAGGAGGTACAGATTGAGAATGTATACCCAATCCTGTATCACAGCAAGAACGCCACTATAGTCGACAGCGATACCCTGTATCCCTATGCCCACCAGGATGGCCAGAGAGGCGCATTTGTGTCAATGACCCTGGAGCTGAAGGCAGGTGCAGCCAAGAACGGCGCCATCGTTGTCTCCGGTGCCAACCCCATCGGCTACTACTGGCCAATGACCGCTGACTTCTATTATGGACAACTGAGGCTGACAGGTTTCAACTTGGTACTCCAGACAATTGACTTTGGCATTACCGAGGCGCTGAAGGTTCAGTTTGACTGGACAACAATCATCGTAATTGGCGGGGTAGTCGCACTCGTTGTGATCGTTGCAGCTGTAGCGATCAAGCTCAAGAAGTAGAAGAGAATCGCCCGGCAACGGCCGGGCCTCATTTTTCTTTCTTGGTCCCATAGGAGAACGAGAATACTTATGAGAGGCGGCGACAGTGTCAGGGCGACTATGAAGACAGGACGACTGGGCACGACCATCCCTGTGTTGTTGATCATTCTGTTCATTATGTTTCCATGGATTGTAGTTACGGATTCTGTGCACACGACCGAACCCGATCGTGAGCCAACATCAGACGCTATCTCAGCGAGAGTACTGATCGACGAGTCTCACTGTGCGAACGGAAGTAGTCTGTGGACTCCCGGCAACCTATCTCTCTTTGGATGGATACTTCAGCAGAACGGCCATGTAGTGACTACAAATCTTGCCACGAGCCTGGATTCTGGGATCCTGCAGGACTACGATGTTGTCGTCCTCTTCTATCCTGCAGTCAACCTGACCGCAGGCGAATTTGATGCTATCCGAGCGTTCGTTGAGTCGGGTAGGGGACTAGTCCTGGTTGGTACCGACAATGAGAATTGGTGGAAGCTCAGGCCAGATTATCTCAACACAATCTCCCGAGGATATGGTATAGAGTTCAACCAGGACCGTGTGACTGCCGATGTGACAGATCTTGCTGTGCACCCCATCAACCATCAGGTCTCGGTGCTTCACACGAGAGGGATCCAACTTGATGGGTGTACTCTCACTCTAAGCGGAGCGGCAGCGTATATTGCAGCAGTCCCTACGGGTCCAGTTGCTGCAGTAACAGAGGCCGGTGCGGGTAAGATCGTTGCAGTGGGTACGCCCGCACCATTCTACATGTACCGCATGCTCGACCCATCAGCCAGCAGAGCACATTTCCAGTTCGCTCTAAACATAATTGATTGGCTGGCGAGCAATTCACCCAGGACCGTCAACGAGCCCGAATATGCCATCATTAGAGTCAAGTCAGGACCGACTCTGAGTGCTGAGGACCTGGAAAGATACAAGCTGTACGTAGGACTGTATCACGACCACACCACTCATAGTGACGGCGCAAACTCGGCTGCACGCATGCTTGAAGCAGGGCTCGAAAAGGGACTCGACTTCATGATACTGACGGACCATTCGCACTTGCAGCCAAACACCATATCCGGGGTGTATGGAGCCATGGAGGCGAGGAGCATCGCCGAGAAGTACGGACTCGACTGTCTTCAAGTCATTGGAGCTGAACTGTCGTCCGTAAAACACACAGCGGGATTCCCACTGAATGAGAATATCTGGACAAACAACCAGTCGGAGGCAGTCATTCGGATTCACGAACAGGGCGGAATCGCTATACTCTGCCATCCGACAATGGAATACTCCTACGGCGAGGTCTTCTCGCGAATGAACGAACTCAACTATGACGCATTTGAGGTCGACAACAGCGGATACATTTTCGGCTCGGGCGAGGATGCTCTGATCTGGCCATTCATGGGTGCCTGTGACAGTCACTCTGCGTCCCATGTAGGTGACGTGCTGAACGCCCTTTTCGTCGAGAACCCCAGCGGACAGGAGGGACAACTGGCAGATGAGGACATCAAGAACGCAGTCCTCACCAGACAACTGGTCGTGCTGGATCAGCTCAACAAGATCATACTCGGCGACAAGACATGGGTCGACAGACTCGTGGAGATGTGGGACAATGCCAAGAATGACATCACACAGACGGAGAATCTTCTGACCCAGATCGAGTCAACAGGACAGAAAGTTACCATGTCCAGATACTACCTCGACTCAGCAAGGACCTCGCTCGAACACATGAGCATCGGACGTGCAGGACGTCTACTTGGAAATGCGACATCTGAACTTGTGTTGGGATTGGACATTGGAATTGAAACGATCGAGATTGGCGAGCCTTGGTCCAGCATACCAATAGTGATCAGGTTGGCCAACAACCATTCAGCTCCAGTCGTTCTAAATACAACCGTCTATCCGCTGGGTGAGGTGGTGATTGACCCTATCAACCAGATCATCAATGCCTCTGCCAAGTCTGTGACAACTGAGACAAGGACCATGCAAACCGGAAACTATGGCTATCTGAATTTCTGGCTCAATGTCATGAGCCTGTCTGATGAATATACTCTCATTCCTATCTTCATCTCAAGTCGGGGTCTTATCGATCATGTGACACACACAATAACACCTGTAGGTGACAGCTTTCAGGTCGAGTTTCAATTCTGGATAGGGAGGCAGAACACCAAGACAGTCATCGATGCGTCTCTATTCTACGACACGGGATCGGGCTGGACGATGGCCAAAATGGAAGAGTCCTGGAACTACTTCTTTGCCCGAGTTGGTCAACTGCAGGCAGGCATGAAGATTCGTTATCGTGTCGTCGTGGTCACTGAGAGTGGTGTATTCACCCTCCGTGAGAGGTTGGCAGAGATACCTGGCACAAGTCCAGACCTGGGCATCATAGGGCTAGTCGTTGCCGTGGGAGCGCTTGGGCTGGTCACTGTGCTTGGCGTCTGGCGCATGAGGATCCGTCGAAACTGATTGACCCAGTGATGTGGCCGCGTACATTACTGCGAGCAGTACAATAGTTTCCCGGGTGGACCGACTGTCACGTGTCGGTCTGGGATCAAAGCCAATTGACTGCTTATGCATCCTTGAAACCGGTGACGGACATAGACACTAGGACTGCGAACATTTGACCGGGTCTGTGTCTAGTAGTCATCGGCTAGAACTCGAGAAGTTCTATCTGCCCAAAGTAGCTCGCAAGCTCCATCTCTGGTCCTTCACATAATTTAATATTCATTGATGAGTATTGTACATAAGATAGGGATAGAACTTACATCGGACTGAGTGAGAGGAACTGGAGATGCACGACCTCGAACGGGACGTAATAACAGCCTTCGGTCATGCAGTTGTTGAGTTCGAGGCCGCCCTGTATCAGAAGTTCATCATGATGTCTAGCGGTCATTCGTTGATAACCGTGGAGGAGTTCAGGAAGATCCTGCAGGAGATGTACGCCAAGGGCTACATCAGTCCGTTAGATCTTCTGGGGAAGAAGGCATGGAAGAAGCTCGTGATCGAGGACAGGATCGATGACGCACTGGTGCCACGAAGAATGATGATGAGTGGCGAGACACCCCCAGAGAGGATGGTCAAGACAAAGGGTCGTGTCGTCACTGAGTCCAGATGGGTTGCAGATCAGATAATGGAGGCCCTATCACGTAGCAGGTTCACAAGTAAGTCGCCTGAGAAGCGCATGGTCGAACTGCAGAAACATCTCTTAGAGATGAGGAAGGCACTCACGGTATCACAGAATGAGTTCATGAGCTATGTCGACAGGCACTTCCCCGATGTCAAGGAAGATCTGGCCAACCTGTTGAGGTCAAGAGGGGACCAGATGCTACTCCTTGGCATTAGGGTCCTGGAGGCTGTCGCATGAGAGGCTGAACTAGTAATCTCTCTTGACCAGGAATTCAGAGAAGTCCAACAGGAACTTACTGTATTTCTCGACGAGAGGTGGTAGTGCTTTTCCAAGACTCCTCTGACCCTCGTTGAGGAGCTCGAGCATAAGGCGCCTGGAGGCCTCAAGCGCACCGGAGTCTACGAAGACCTTCCGCACCTGATCAACCTCTTCGGGGGTCATGTCTCTCTTCCCCAGTAGCTCACGGAGAATACGTCTGTGTTCCGAACTGCCCATCTCGTTTGTCTTGACCACCAGGATCGTCTTCTTACCCTCTCGTATGTCCCCATCAGCGGACTTGCCTGTCACCTTCTCATCGCCGAAAGATCCAAGTATGTCATCCTGAATCTGGAAGGCCTGACCCACCCGTGTTGCATAGACACTCAGCGATGACTTCTGGGACTCACTGGCACCAGCAATCGTGGCGCCCATCAAAAGTGACTTCTCGATAAGCGCAGCAGTCTTCATTCGAATCATATCGAGGTAGGACGCAGTACTTGTCTCGGTATCGTGGACCATCACCATCTCAAGGAGTACTCCATCGACAAGCTCGTGGTATGCGGCCTGGTAATGACGCATGCACTCGACGCATGTCGTGGGATCTAGTCCAGAGCTCGCAATCAACTCGGCACCCATGTTCAGTACTGAGTCGCCACTGAGTATGGCCATAGCGGCTCCAAATTCTGCAGCCCGGTCGGGGGCTGCACCTCGTGTCTTGGCCGCCCAGTCACGGTAGAGAGCGTGGACAGTGGGACCACCCCTACGCGTTTCATCACGGTCGATCAGATCATCGTGAAGAAGCGAACCGTTGTGGAGGAACTCCACTGCGCATGACACCCTATAGAGATTGGCGGGCGCGGGCTGGTCTGAAATGGCCTTGTAACCTATCACGGTCAAGAGTGGTCGCAGACGCTTTCCCCCACGCATCATATAGTCGCGGATGTTCGTGTAGAACTGGTGGAACAGAGGTCCCATCTTCTCGCTGCCGACGAGTATTGATGCAAAGTGCTCGGACAATGCTGCGCTAACACGCTGGAGTTCGGTGGTCATTATCTGTTCGTATTCTGACAGGTGTCTCAGCCCCTTGACGACGGGAGCGAAAGACCTCACCTATTTTAGCGTTACTGATTGTGTCGAGTCTCAGTTCTTCAATCAACGATAGGGCAAGAAGAGTTGGACACTGACACGGGTCTATTGTGGCTCGACTAGATGATGTAGGACACTGCAATTGTTCCGTGTGGCTACAGAGTTGCTACGATCACTCGGTACGGACAATCTATGGATGTCCCACCCGACATGCCCGACGCTCGGACACTGGGACCTCGACGCATTGAATCCATTGTCGTAAGGCGCATAGTAGATCTAGGAATCCCACACATTCGACGTGTAGTTTAAGCCTGGTTTAACCCAGACCGTGAGGTCAGGATCGTATCCTCTGGGGTATCGCCCAATGGGATGGCCGGCACTACCAGACCCGGGTTGTAGACATGCTTTTGACGAATATGCAATCCACCTGAACCCCAGGCCTGGTCCCTCATTGCTGACGGGCCTCAACGGGCGCGTGCTATCACGATCAAGTCTGTCATGGGCATCGAGCGTATAGTTCTGTGAGCACACTCAGATCAGGAGGGTGCCTCTCATGACAGTCACTCCCTTTCCACTCACCTTGACGTGTCTGATCTCGTTCTGGTCACCGTCAACCTCAACGAAGATCTTACCGGGTCTGCCAAGTATATGCCCCTGCTCAATGACAATACTCGTGACAGGCTGCGAAGGAGCAATGATGCCATACTTGATCAGGTAGCCGGCCATGCTTCCTGCAGCCGAGCCTGTCACAGGGTCCTCTTCAATTCCAAGCAGTGGGGCAAAGTGCCTGACATGAACATCTGATGTGGGATCCAACGTTTCTCTTGTGAAGACCTGTATAGACAGCCAATCGGAGTCACTCTGAAGTTGGTTGAGCAGTTCAGGATTGGGCTGGATGCGTCGGAGAGCACGGAGACTGGACACCGGTACCATCAGCTGAGGAACACCGGTACTTACGGTCTGGATAGGAAAGGGGGACATGATATCGGCCAGTGACAGTCCCAGAGCCATGGCATACTCGTGTGGGTCATATGTCTTCATGAAGGTGGGACGTTCGTGAGTTATCTGGACCTCGTGAAGTCCAGTCACCCGATCGTGTACGACCTCGATCTGGAGCACACCGGCTCTAGTTTCCAGGCTATGGACTGAAACGTCTCTCGATGTGTCGATCAGTCCCTGATCAATGAGGGCTACGAAGCCCGCCACGGTTAGATGTCCTGAGAATGGCATCTCTCCTCCCCGGGTCATGTAACGAAACAGCCAGTTTGCCGATGCAGACTTTCCAATGAACACGGTCTGGCCAGGACCGATCTCATCCACGATCTTCATCATCTGGTCGTCATTCAGATCGGTACTGAACACCACAAGTGCGGGATTGCCGCCAAACGGGATATCGGTAAAGGCATCTACCTGGAAGACACCGATTTCGCTTCTACGATGCGCCATGCTCAACTACACAAATCACACACCTGCTAATTAACCCTGTTCAGGTGTTCGACTTGTGAGACCAGGTGGTTGAGAATGAGGTGGCAGGCACATGGGACATCGTGGTAGGAGGGGGAGTTTCATAGTTGAGGGCATACAACTAAAAACAACCCATGTACCTGCCATTGCTAAGTGATTGCACCAGGGTTGTGTCTCGCGCTACCACTGTACCATAGACAGAAGTCCTCGCCCTATTTAATATTTCTATTATGCGATGACTAAACGAGTGTTTAGTCCGTGTGACAGTTCCGGTACTTCGTAGTTTAAGATGCATGAATCAATATCGCAGAAACGTATTGCAGGTAGAAGACGAACAGTGGCAAGGCCAGCCAGGGAATGTGCACCCGGCCAGCCCGACACACCGCTAGCATGCTCCTCGGAACTAGGGCGGACTTGCCACCTCAGCGGACTAGACATGGAACGGCCGAGATATGCTCTCTTCCTCAACGGCGTCAGGTCTATGGCCCTCTCTCCACTGATCCAGAGTCACGGAGTACTTTCTCTCTAGCCTGGACCGGTGAATGGTATTCATGGTGCAGAAGGGTACGATTCGGCCGTCGGGAGTAGCATAGTTCACGTCACAGTGTTGCACACGTTCGAGGTCGAGGTTGAAAGGATCCTGAAAGTGCATTATGCCGATCATGATGACACGACGCATGAACTTCGCCAACGATTCGTAGTCACCCCGGTTGAGGAAGGCGACCAGCAAGTCCTTTAGGACGCCCTTCTTCTTGATGAAACGGACACTGCCCAGCATCTTCGCCTTCGCACGGGCACTTGCACCCCGTTTCTCGTTGGCATAGAGATCAGAGATCTCCGAAAGCACCTCAAGGAACTTATCCACGTCGATCATGTCCGTGATGGGACGATAGCTGCCGTCCTCGTCAATGTATATGAACGTGGACATCCCACATGCAAAGTGTGAGCTGAGTTCTAGCTGAGGACTGCCCTTCATGAAACCCAGGGCCCTCCCAACGGGCAACATGGCTGGCACTGGATACCACACCGTTGCAGGGATGAGACCATTGGTCTGCTCTTCGATGAGGTGTATGACATCGGGAACAGTGATCCTCATCTTCATCCGTGCGCTATAGTCAATCCTACCAGTGATGCTGACTGGCTGGAAGTTCACACAACGCACCACATCCCTGTTCTGTACTGCGAACTCAACTATCTTGCCAAGTTGGTCATCATTCACGCCCCTAACAACAGTGGGAACTAGCACGAGAGACTCCATACCTATCTCTCGAGCATTCTGGATTGCCTGTTTCTTCACATCGAGCAGGTTCATCCCTCGGGCGGCAATGTAGGGTTCGGGCGTGACTCCATCAAACTGCATGTAGACTGTCGACAGTCCGGCGTCTCTGAGCTCCTGGAGATACTCCTTGCTCTTCCCAATCCGAATCCCGTTACTGGCGATCTCCACGTGCCTGAAACCAAGCTGCTTTGCCCATCGTATGTACTGAGGCAGATGCTTACTGACTGTGGGCTCACCACCTGCGAACTGGATGGCTGGGGCGGGCACCGGAAGGTTTCTCCTCAGATTTCGCATCATTTCCAGGACCTCTTCGGGTTTGGGCTCGTAGACTGTGCCGCCCTCTGCTGCAACCGCGAAACAGATTGGACATCTCAGGTTGCAGCGGTTCGTGACGTCCAGGAGTGCAAGCGCAGTGTGGGACTTGTGCTGTGGGCACTGTCCGCAGTCCTCGGGGCAACCTGCTACAGTTTGGGTCCTGGGATTGTCCAACCCTACTGATCTGTACCACCGGCTCATGGCTCTCCTGAACATATCTGCGTCGCCCCAGTATATATCGACGAACTCGCCGTGCTTCTCGCATGTCTTCTTGTACATGACCTTCCCGTCTTCTTCATACAGCGTGGCATCGATGACATGCACCTTGTCCTCTCCCAAGAAGCACTCTGGACAGATTGACTTCGTGGTGTATGGGAGGGACCTCATAGGATACTTCTCGATCCGATACCTTGACAGACTGCCTCCATCGGCATGGGTCACCGGTTTCTCTGGAATAGGAGTCACATCTCCAGATGTCATATCATTCACCCAGACAACTATTTTACCACTAGACAGGGTGGTATTGTAGCAACACGGCAATAGGGCCGGATATAATCTTTGTCCGACGAATCAGAGTATGAATAGATAGTCCGGTAGTCAGATGGACATGACGAGACCCTGGTCAAAACCACCACGAGACTTACGTTTCTGTTCACGGATCTGGTCAATCTCTGCAGGAGAGACACCCCGAATGTCAAGAAGACGTGAAACAGCCTCTAGTAGGTCAGCGATCTCCTCAATGTCGCCTGACTGCTCGAGTTCATATGCCTCCTCCACTATCTTCCGTCGGAGCATGAGGTCGAGCTCGACACCCGTCACGATACGTACTCTCACGGAACAGCCCCTGCTCCGCATGATATCAGGGACTCTATCACGGACCAGTTTTTCAGCGGGCTGCAAGATACCGGGCCCATTGCCCATCGGCCGTCACTCCCCCGTCACAGGATCATTGCCACGTCAATGTGGTCCCTGGCTGTGGTCATGAAAGAGTCGACGGCGGTAGCAACGTCGTCAGGCAGACTTCCGCTCCAGATTGCTGGGTCACTACGTTTCAGGCCGGCCCTCATCCGCTCCAGTGGTAGGAATCGGGGAGTCCGGTGAGTCAGGCTGAGAGATCCGAGCCACCGGCCCTGCCTCACGAGCTCATAGAGCGGCCGCAGTCCCAGCATCTCTTCAGGCACTAGAGCATCCCAGAAGAACGATACGCCACCGAACTGCTCAGGCTCGCCAATTCCGATCGCGTAGGTGTCAAGCGTAGCAACGGCTGAGCGGATGTCATAGAGCAGTCCGACCCGGCAATTGAGACACTGGTTGAACTCAAGACCATCACCGTTCGGTGCAACAAAGGCTATGCCGTTCTTCTCGACGTTGCTGTCGTTGCAGTGCATGCAGAGGTTCATTCCCCACCGTACCTGAAGATGATCCTTCATGGGTCCGTTCAGCAGTCGTCGCATCGACCCGTCGAAGGCATCTCTTACAACATCATGACCCTCAGTATCGAGGCGTTGTCGAATAGCGCTCCAGAGATGTAGCCGGTCCTGCCAGAGGACATTCACAACCATGTCAGCCAATCGGTCAATACTCTTGGAGTCCAGTCCACTCACAGTCTCGCACCTAGGACTAGACAGGAGTCGCACCAATTAAGTCTTGGCTGCGTCAATGGTCGACTCTGCTGCACATGGCCCGCCTCGGGATTGCCGAATGTTTTTAAGGGGATAGAGACTCGGAGCTTCCGGCAGCGGTCAGGTGAGATAAAGGATGGATTGCCAAATCGTCACTGCATCTCTATGACGTACATGAGATAGATGTCGTCACTTCACCTGAAGTCTTGCTGGATAACACTTTCTGCCCTTGTCTATTACTCTCAAAGAGGATACTGAGATGAGTCCACTATCTAAGAGGTACGAACCACAAGCAGTAGAGGAAGAAGTGCTCGAGTTCTGGAGCAAGAACCGCATATTTGAGAAGACCGTGAAGATGCGCGAGACAGGTCCCAGATGGAATTTCCTTGAGGGGCCTCCAACCACGAATGGGTTCATGCATGTGGGCCACGCGCGCGGACGCGCAATGAAGGACGCAAAGATAAGGTACATGACAATGAGGGGCTACAACGTCTGGAGACGCGGTGGCTGGGACATGCAGGGACTTCCAGTGGAGCTGGAGGTCGAGAGAAAGGAGGGGATCGAGGAGAAGGGAGATGTAGAGAAGACCATTGGGCTGGATCTCTTCGTGCGCAAGTGCAAGGAACTTGTGGACTACTACCTCGAGGGATGGGTCAGAGACTCAGTCCGACTTGGTCTCTGGCTCGACTTTGATACGGCCTACCAGACGAGGAGAGACGACTACATAGAGCATGTCTGGCACTTCGTAAAACTTGCCAGTGAGAAGGGTCTACTGAGCAGGGGGTATCGTATCAACCCAGTCTGTCCACGATGTGTGACTGCGCTCTCTGGTCACGAAGTCTCACAGGGATACATGACCAAGACAGACCCATCCATATACGTGAAGTTCCGACTCGTCAGGAATCCCAGGGAGTATCTCGTCATCTGGACAACCACACCATTCACACTGCTATCGAACGAGATGGTCTCAGTCCATCCTGACTATTCATACGCAAAGGTCCATGTCGGAGACGAAGAGTGGTGGATCGCGGAGAGTCTCGTGGAAACGGTCATGTCAAAGGCAGGCGTATCAGAGTGGAAGGTGGTCACCACTCTTAGGGGAAGTGACATGCTAGGCTGGAAGTACGAACACCCCTTCAAGGACGAGGTCGCGTGGCATTCGGAACATACAGAGCAGTACATGCATGCCGTCGTGACCGGAGAGCATGTCACCATAGAGGATGGCACAGGACTGGTACACACGGCGCCAGGGTTCGGTCCAGACGACTTCGAGATGGGAAAAGAGTATGGAGTACCTGTGTTCTGTCCGGTGACAATGTCGGGGCGCTTCACCAGCGATGTCCCCATGTTCAATGGGATGTCAGTATTTGAAGTCAACCCGTTAGTACCACCGATGCTCAGGAACAAGGGTCTCCTTGTCAAGGAGGAAACGATCGACCACGAGTATCCTCACTGTTGGAGATGCGACACGCCTCTCGTCTACCTGGCGGATGCATCACAGTGGTTCTTGAAGATGGAGGGAGTAAGAGACAGGCTCGTGGAGCTTAACAGGCAGATAGACTGGACACCCGAGTGGGCGGGCACCGGGAGATTCGGTGACTGGTTGGAGAATGCAGATGACTGGTGTATCTCCAGATCTCGTATATGGGGATCGCCTCTACCGGTATGGATCTGTGAGAGATGCGGGAACGAGATCGTGGTCGGATCGAGAGACGAACTCTCAATGCTGGCGGGGGGACTCCCGGCTGACTTTGAGCTCCACAGACCATGGGTGGACAGAGTGGACGTCAAGTGCCCCAGGTGCGGCGGGCACGCCAAAAGAGAACCATTCGTGGTGGACTGCTGGCTTGACTCGGGTATGGCGCACACTGCGAGCGTGGACTATCTGAAGGATCCAAGCCTCTTCAGAGAACTGTTTCCATTTGACTTCATCACAGAAGCGGTCGACCAGTCGAGGGGCTGGTTCTATAGTCTCCTGTACACATCGGCGGTCATGCACGACGAAACTCCCTTCAAGTCATGCCTGAGTCAGGGGCACGTACTCGACGAGCAGGGAGGGAAGATGAGCAAGTCCAAGGGCAACGTGGTCTGGGCGGAGAACGCGTTCAGGGATGTGGGTGCGGATCCATTCAGGCTCTTCGTACTGAGTCGATCAGCCCCCTGGTCAGCCATGAATTACTCCAGGTCCGAACTGGAATCGGCGACCAAGAACCTGAATATTCTCTGGAATGTGGTCCTGTTCGCAGACACCTACATGACTCTTGACCATTTTCGGTTTGACAGGGACAGAATGCTGAGAATGTTGCCTAAGGCGGATCTCGAAGACAGATGGCTCGTGTCAAGGACCCAGTCCGCCCTCAAGACGTATCACGAATACATGTCACGTCATCTGTTCCACCAGGCGAGCAGGGTCATGCTGGACCTGATAACGGAGGACATAAGCAGGGTCTACCTTCCCCTCGTCAAGAAACGCGTCTGGCTGGAGAGCAATGATCCGCGAAAGATGATGGCCTACGACGTGATGTACTATGCCCTCCAGGTGGTAACTAGAGCATTCAATGTATTCACACCCTTCCTGTGCGAAAAACTGCATCAGGACTTCCTCCGTAAGTTCGGCGATAGCGATGTTGAGTCAATCAACATGACGGAAATACCCGATGCTGACATGGACCTGAACGATCCAGAAGTGGAGAGGGCGTTCGATCTGTTGCAGGAGTTGCGGACGGCCGCCAGCCACGCCCGAAACAAGAGAGGCGTAAAGCTCAGACACCCTGTCGCATCTGTGATGTTTCTGCCCTCTACTCCCGAGGCCAGAACTGATGCACAGAGACTGTCAGGCATACTGCCAGAGGACCTGAACACCAAGGAGTTCCTGATACTCGATGAGAGCTCAGTACCATCGTTTGTCAAGGTGGTAGCCAAGCCAAACTTCAAGGTCCTTGGTCCAAGGGTGAGAGACAAGATGAGGCAACTTGTGGCCTCCCTCGAGAGCACAGATGTGACTTCCCTGCGCAGGGACTTGGAGAAGGGGTCGGCGAGGTTGAGAGTTGGTGACGAGTACATCGAACTTGTGCCTGGTGACCTGGAGTTCGAGGAGACCATGCCTGATAACATAGGCGTCGCCCAGTGTAGAATGGGCACTGTCTATGTCGATGTCTCGAGGACCAGAGAGCTGCTTGCTGAGGGACTCATCAGAGATGTGACCCGAAGAGTCCAGGTGATGAGAAAGGAACTCGACCTCAGCGTGGAACAGTTTGTGAAGATAGCCATCAGGTTCTCAGACGAGGAATCAAGAGAACTTGCACAGTCATTCACCGACTATCTCTCCAGTGAGACTCGTGCAAGGAGTCTCAAGATCCTTGGACCCAAGGGTCGGACAAGGTGGAGTGACTTCAAGCACGTCAAGGACTGGGAGATAGAAGATCTGAAGATCAGGATTGGTATGTCACCTGCGTGAGGGCCCCTGTTAGTGGAGCAGACCCTCTATCAGCCGTTGGAACATCCGACCATTCTCCTCCACTGACCTGAGGGAGACCCACTCATTTGGACCGTGGATGTTTCCGCCAACTGGACCAAAGTCAAAGACCTGGGCATGGCGGTGGAAGTACCTGGAGTCAGAGGCACCGTAGCCCTCGACAAGGGAGTACCGAATTCCCTCAGCCTCGGCTGCTTGCCGAGCTGCTCTGATCAGTGGTGAGTTCGGGTCAGAGCACACACAGCCAGCACCAGCACTGACAGTCAGACTCTCAGGAACCACATACAGCTCAAGTGCTCTGGCAACAGCCTCTCGAAGCGGTTCCCCGTCATCAGTCATGGCTCGGACATCGAAGTACAGGTCCCATAGGCCATTTTCATAACGCATGACGTTTGGAGAGATTGTCGTTCCCCTGTCAGAGTGCTGGGTCGGGAAGTTGACATGCGAGACCGGAAGAAGTGACCTCATCAGGCCCGTGAGTCCCGCGTCGTACTGACACTCAGTCCCACCGGAGTCCTCATGCACCACGTCTAGTTCCACCCAGTCGGGTACCACATTCGACTTCACAAACGACCCACGGATGTCTCTTACCACCGTATGGGGATTTAGGTCAAGATATTTCGATGCTGCAAGCATCGAGTGTCTGTCTACACCTCTCTGCATGTAGGCAGAATGTCTTGACTCGTTTCCGAAAGTCTCAGTATGGATCCTGATAGTCTCATTCACGCCGGTGATGGTCCGAATGGAGCTCTTCACGCTGATTCGAACAGACATTGCGTTTCGTCTTCTGAAGATTATCTGTTGACCGATGCCATCTGCGACAACGACATAGTCCGGACTTGACCCGGTTTCTTTCAAGTGAGCCGCGAGATACCCGGCACCCGAAGAGCCACCAACCTCCTCATCGCCAGTGACTGCAAACAGGATCCTACATCCCGGTGTCTTGCGACATACGCTCTCAGCAGTGATCAGTAGTGAAACAATATTCCCCTTGTCATCACAAGTTCCACGACCATATGCTCGGTCGCCCTCGACAACAAGATCAAAGGGATTCGTATTCCAGCCTTCGCCGATTGGGACTGTGTCGAAGTGTGCCAGAAAGAGGATTGTAGGGCAACCCGCGCCCACGCGACCCAGCACTGAATACACGCCTCCGTGCTCGAGCATCTCCGCCTCGAGACCGAGTTCCCTGAACCGCGAGAGTATGTGGAGGGGACACTCACGTCCGGGCCTGATACCATTGGCCGGGTCACTGACGGTATTGAAAGCCACGAGATCCCTCAGTTCCATCTTGACGTCCGTCATTCTGACGTGGACAGGGGTGGCACCCGTATATCAACCGCTCGATGACAGTAGAGGAAGTCGCATCTATATCTGAAATGCACATGCATTAGGACTGTGTCTGAGCAGATGCTCTACAGAGTCCTCTGGTCACTTGGAACGAGGGAAGAGACACCGGGGAGCCCGACTTCAGGCTCCACTCGGCCTAACCAGTACGCTTGTAGACGAATCGAGACCAGTTGCTAATGGTCGGAACTTCAGCTGGCAGATTCTTCCTCTTTCGGATGTCGGCTATCTTCGACTCACTCAGATGGGACGGTAGCGGTTCGAACCCGCGGAACTCGTATCCAAAGAAGCTTCTGCCTGACGTCGCGCCACGAAACTCATCCGCGATACCGATGGTCTCTGCGGTAGGCAAGGTCCCTCTGACTGTTACTGTATCCTCCTCTGCATCGATGGTGAGAATCTGTCCCCTGTGGCCGGTCAAGACCTTGATCACCTGCCCCTGAGTGTCTGTAGGGGTCTTGATGTCCACGTTCAGGACGGGTTCGAACAGCACAGGGGCTCCGGTCAGAAACGACATGTTGAGTGCCGCTCCAGTCATCGTTGCAACTTCGCTGTAACCCGTGTGGGCAGGATCAGTGTGTATTGTGGCATCTGTAATGACTGCTTTTACGCCCATGACGGGCTCGCGTGCCAGTGGACCCCCATCAATGAATTCCCTGAACGTCGCCTGGACATACGGAAAGATCCGATCAAATCGCTGCACTCCAGTCATTGCGTCAATGAGCATCGACGTCTCGTATATGTCAATGATCTTTCGGGCCTCCTTCGGGTCCCATCCTGCCTCTGCACGAAGTATCTCTGCCCTGTCCTTTGCGTTCTGTTCCGCAGTGATCTTCTTCTTGCGAATTAGCTCGAGAGTCTTCTCGTCCAGTGGCTCGAGGTACATCTTGATGCGGTTGTGACCGTTTGGTGACTTGGTGTGGAACTCCTCGCCGCGCTGAGTCATGCGTTCCCTGTAAACTATGATGGGCTCTGAGACCTTGATCTTGACCTGCTCGTCGATTCGCTTGGTCAATATCTCGATCTGAAGCGGGTCAATACCATCAAGGCGATACTCTCCTGACTCCTTGTCGTGAACGAACCGAGCAGTAGGATCAGCCATGATCCACTTGGAAACGACCTCGCCAAGTCTGGCTATGTCCTGTGGGTCCACGGGCTTTATGCTCCTGCTAACTACCGGCTCACAGACGTACTCTATGGCCTCGAAGCCGGGGATATCAGAGTCTGGGTCAACAAAAGACTCACCCGAGGGACACATGAATCCAAAGATCGAGAACAGGTTGCCTGCAGGTACTTCGTCAATGTCAAGGATATCAGTTATCTCCTGGACACCAAGCCTGCGCACTCGGGCGTTCTGTTTCATATTGACTAGTCTGATCTCCTGACCTGACCTCAGGGTGCCCGAGAAGAGACGACCAATGAGGGTGGGCCTCTTGCTCTTGGGATCTACGAATATCTTCGTTATCATACCGACAAGGGGTCCCTTCGGATCGCAGTTCAATAGTGCCTGACCCGCAGGACTATTCAGGTCACCTCTCCATATTCGCGGAATCTTGTACTTCTGGGCCTCCCTGGGGTTTGGCAGGTGCTTGACTATCATCTCGAGTAGGGCATCGTCAAGCGGTAAGTTCTCCCTGAGCCATCTGTCGTCGCCAGACTGATACTTCTCAAAGACGACCATAGGATTGACGTTCTTCCTCCTGAGGACGTTGGACGTGAAGGCCCATCCAGTCTTGGCGCTACCTATGGCAACACTGCCTGCCTGGAAGCTCACCTGCCAGTCCTTTGCATGCTCGGGCGGTGCCACCTTTCTGATCAGCTCGTTGACCTTGGCAATGATCGCATCAATACGTTCTGATACTTTCTTGGGTGGTAGCTTCAGCTCATTGATTAGTCTGTCGACCTTGTTGACGAAAAGGACTGGTTTGCAACCCTCACCACCCACTGAGAGACGGATGTTTGTTTCAGTCTGGGTCATGACACCCTCGAGTGCGTCCACCAGCAGAACAACACCATCACTGGCACGCAACGCGCGTGACACCTCGCCAGTGAAGGACAGGTGACCTGGCGTGTCCGAGAGCTGAACTAGGTACTCCTCTCCGTCGATCTCAAAGTTCAGCAGCACTACGGATGTGAATATCGTGATACCTCGGGCCTTCTCTTCCTCATCACTGTCAGTGAGTAGGGCCTGACCAGCCTGTGCATCGCTCATGAGACCTGCTGCACGCAGAAGATAGTCTGACGTAGTCGTCTTGCCATGATCAATATGTGCACTGATCGATATTATCCGCTTGTGCTCAAAGTCGTCAGACTTGATGAGATTCTTGATGGCCTCAGGATCCTTGATCTTGACCAATGTGTTCACCTTGGAATTACTTCGACAACCCCCATCACACAACAGGCCAGCTGCGAAGAAGTCTGGCGGGGGAACCACGTGGGCGTGGCACTTGGAGCGACGTCCAGACTATCCAATAAAAGATTATCGTCATGACTCGAGGAATTCAGGACGGCTCCAGTCGCGAGAGGCCATATGTCGTTTCTACGACCATGAGACATGACTGCAGAGCACTCACTGAATAGGAACACATAATCTAGAGTGGTCCGACATATGGCCGCAGGTTTAGATGTATGCGGGACAGTGACCACCAGAGTGGAGCGACCCGCACCTGTCGTTCTCGCCGGGAGGGAAGCAGACTTGACCAACAGGAAGTATACGTCCAGTAAGGACTACGGGTCGTATCTCCGTCGGAGGAGACTTATAACTTACCTATAAAGATATTCTTCTGAGCATTGGGGGAACGATCTGTCGCAAAATCGAGGAGCCACTCAAGACAGTTTGGAAGTATCGGCACGAGTCAGGGACCCCAACTCGAGAACGATTCTGGAGGCCTAGCTGAGCTGAGGCTGCGAGAAGGACATCACAAAACGAACAGTTGAATGGTAGCCCCGCCAGGATTCGAACCTGGGTCAATGGATCCAGAGTCCATTGTGCTTGACCACTACACTACGGGGCTATCATCAGGAGATCCAGGATGGACCTGGCCTAGCGTACCTGCCAGTGATTTAATAACTCTTGCGCAGCGAGTATGCGCATCGACAATCAGCTGCGGGGACGAGAACCGGAACTATGCCAAGATGGACAGAGCTGACGCACCTGAGTTTTGTCAAGGCGATATCAGGCACCAGGGTCGCCATTCTTCCCACTGGATCCCTGGAGGCCCACGGAAATCACCTGCCTCTTGGTACCGACACAATACTGCCGGAGTACCTTGCTGACAGGGTGAGCCGAAGGACGCATGCGCTGGTACTGCCGCCCATCCCATTCGGCGACAGCTGGGCCCTTGAGGGGTTTGCCGGTACCGTGACTGTAAGGCACCAGACGCTGGTCGAGTTCTACTGCGAGGTCATGGAGAGCATCTTCAGGAACGGCCTGAGCAGAATCGTCGTCCTGAACGGTCACGGGGGTAACACGTCTGCGATAGAGTCTGCTGCGAAGACTGCCACCCAGGACAACGACAGGATCGTGGTGATAGTCAACTGGTGGGTGGACCTCGCCAAGGAAACCAGACGCGAGGTCCTAGAGACCCCGGAGGGACACGCTGCTGAGGACGAAACTTCCGAACTCATGTATGTCAGGCCGGACCTCGTCGACATGACTGACCTGAAGTCAAGTACAGTACTGATGAGATACCGGGTGATATCAGCAGAGCATAGGAATGACCTCTATCGGTACGCTGCAAGTGGTGATCCAGGGAAGGCCAACCCGGAAAAAGGAAAAAGGATTCTCGAGTCTGCCGAGGACGAACTGGTGCATCTCGTGGAGGATCTTGAACGCGACCTCCTGCCCGTTGAGAGAGGCTAGAGACCCACCTTGAAGATCAGGGCATCACGGAGTATTCTTTGAAACATCCTCACGAGGTTCTTTCCCTCTGTGGCTACGGTCGGAAAGACCGGATGGGCCTCCAGGCCGAGCAGACTCATCATGTAGTCGATTGGAAGCGCGTTTGGCAGGTCCCTCTTGTTGAGTGCCACGACGAGGGGTATGGTCGCCATCCTGTCGGTCCCCAGAGCCATTCTCAGCTCCTCTATGGATGCTATGTTCTCATTCATGGACTCAGGACGGGAATCAGCCATGAATATTATGCCATCTGCGTCCTTCAGAACGAAGATACGATTCTGAGCGTGTCGTCTCTGACCAGGGACCGTGAACACATCAAAGACCACTCTCTCGTTGGCGGACACGGGTACGAAATCGAAGAAGGTCGTACGTCCGAGCTCATCCATCACTTCGACCAGTCGACTCTTGGAGAGTGTCCTCAGATTTGCAAAGAGCCACCTCAACGCGGTTGTCTTTCCCGACAGTGAGGGCCCGTAGAAGACGATCTTGATATGGAGCCGGCCAGCGCTGTCGCGCTTCAACAACCTTCCTGGGACCAGCTCAGCTGTGCTCATTGGCTCAATACCAGCAGTCTGAGCCCTTGCCATCGTGGCAGATACGTCCATGATATCTTCATGTGTTGCGACCAGTGTACCAGCAGGGGTCAGGGGAGTTCTTGCCTCGGGAGAGACTGACGGAGAAGACTCTACAACATGGGTCTCTCCAGGGGGAGAACTGGTCTCTACACTAGTTTCTTCGGGCTTGGCCTCGGGGGCACGTCTCCTGCCCAACCGGGCCGCCAACCAACGAATCACGGCGCTCCTCTCCGTAACCTAAAACGGATGGCCATGTTTTAAAACTTCGTCAGATAGTGTCCGAGTGATGTTTATCAGTACGGAGGCCTAGCGGGTAGCACCGTGGACGAGAAGAGCGTTCGAGATCTTGTGGCCAGGTCCTTTCCCAGCCTGGCAGAGATGACGTACCTCAACAATGCATCGACAGGGATACCTCCTGTCGAGATGATCAATGCCGTGAACGCCTACCTGAGCGAGCGCATGATGGCGAAAGACCTGATGGAGTATACCATTGAGAAGATGACAAGCGTCCGAGAGAGGCTTGCACGTCTCCTAGGGGGGCGTCCCGAGAACTACGCACTCATGACCAGCACATCGGATGGCCTCAACGCTGCAGCTCACAGCATATCGTATCGGCCCGGTAGCAACATTGTCATCAGTGATCTAGAGTTCCCATCCAACTACATCCCCTGGCAACACGCATGTCGGTTGTATGGTACGGAACTGCGTGTGGTGAGGTCCAAGAACGGAGCAGCGCCCGAAGAAGACTACATCCGGCTCATAGACGACAAAACCACAATTGTAGCAGTCAGTCACGTTCAGTTCGCATCTGGCTACAGATCAGACCTGTCCCTGCTGAGTGAGTCTGTTCATCAGGTCGGCGGCTATCTCGTGGCAGACATCATTCAGTCTGCGGGGTGTGTCTGCATCGATCTTGAGCGACTCGGGGTGGACTTCGCGGCTGCACAGGCTGCAAAGTGGCTGATCGGGCCCATTGGAGCAGGGTTTCTCTACGTCAGCGATCGAGCCATCGAGACCGTGACACCGCGTTATGCGAGCTGGTGGGGAATGGAAGACCTAGAGGACTTCTCATTTCGGGAACGCAGGATGTTGCCTGACGCACGGAGATTCCAGACCGGATCATTGCCAATGATGCCCCTTGTAGGATTCGATGCATGTCTTCACGTGCTGTCCACCATCTCAATCGATACCGTTTCGAATCTGGCAAATGATAGAGCGGACTATCTGAGGAGCAGGTTACATGAGGAGGGTGTGAGCCACTATGACTTCGGCAGAGAACACAACTCGACGATCGTCTCTCTTCAGGTTTCAGATGCCGAAGAGGTCGTCAAGAGATTGGCTGAGGAACGCATCTACTGTTCTGCAAGACAGGGTCGACTGAGGGTCTCGCCTCATTTCTATAACACACGTGGTGATATAGACCGGCTCATTGAACATCTGGTGATGTGAGTTGTTTGAGACAATAGACGAGTGCATTCACTTCCGTGCTAGCACCTCATTTGATAGCAATATCACTTTCCTGGACTGCGGGGCCAGCCGCGTACTGATAGACACGGGAACGGGTCTATTCCACGACAGGCTTGAACAGGACCTGGCAAAGATTGGAAGGAAGCCCAGCGAGATCACGGACATTGTTCTGACACACAGTCACATCGATCACATCGGAGGAGTTGCTAACTTCCTCGACAACGAGGACTTGACTGTTCATCTACACCGGATTGAGGCGGAGAGAATAAACAAGGGGGACCTTGAACTTACCCTGGTTGACACGTTTGGTGGAGAACTGCCTGCATTCAGGGTCGGGCATCTGCTTGAGGAGGGGAACACTCTGGAGTTCGGAGACCTCTCACTGAGGGTATTGCATACCCCTGGCCACTCTGCAGGAAGCATATGTCTACACGAGGAGAGGCTTGGCATTATCATTACTGGAGACACTCTCTTTCCGGGTGGCAGTTTTGGCAGAGTCGATCTGCCCACAGGAAACTATCAGGACCTACTTGCGTCACTCAAGAGACTCTCAGAAATAGACTTCGAAATTGCATTGCCCGGTCACATGAATCCCATCAGGAGAGATGCCAAGAGGGCAGCATATCTATCGTATGAGGTCGCTCGAGGAATGTTCAGTAGCTGGTGATAGCACTTGCGAGCTCAGGAACTGTCATGAAGGGAATTCTGCGACGGCTCCTGTCTGCAATGATTGTGGACTCGATGGCACGAACGAGCGCATACACGGACTCTGTCACCGGCACTGGGACGTCAAACTGCCTTGCAAGCCTGATCACAGAACCTGATATTGCATCTATCTCGGTACGCCGCCCGTTCAGGAGGTCTTGCAGCATCGAGTTGATGTTCTGAAACGTGGCCTTTGCAGTTCCAAGCGTGTATCTCACGGGATCGTCCGTGGTGAGTTTCACACCCATTGCCATTGCAACAGCAGTCGCTTCCTCGACCAGCCTCACCACAAGCCTACGAAGCAGAGGGTTGTTGTACAGTTCTCCGTTGCGTAATCCAGTGAGCGCAGCAACTGGGTTCAGTCCGCAGTTGACGATCGTCTTTGTCCACACAAGACCGTCGACGTTGTCGCTCAACCGAACCTCGAGAGAGGCATATCTCAGTAGGTCTGCGACCTGCTCCATCTGAGGCCGGTTCTCAGGATAGTGTGTACCAATCTCCGTCAGACCCAGCCCTGTGACCGTGACCTCGCCTGGTGCGGTGACCACAGCTCCCATGCACGTTGTGGCCCTGAGTACGCGTCGAGTCTGAAGGATCTCTGCAGCTGCAATCTCAGAGTCAAGACCATTCTGCAGTACTAGAACGTACGCGCCCGAGTCGGATAGGTGACGAATGTCCCTAACAGCTGTGTGTGTATCGTACGCCTTTGTGGTCACAAACACAAAGTCAGCATGGTCGATCCCATTCGCAGTCGTACGAGCTTCTGGATAGGACGTGTGATCGCCAACCAGTCCCTTCAGTCTGAGACCATTGCTGCTGATGGCATTCATGTGGATTGGTCGTCCTACGAGTGTGACATCGGCGCCGGCTTGACTCAGCAATCCACCGTACAGGCTCCCGATTGCCCCAGCTCCCATTACCACTATCCTCAAGATATCGCCTCCGTTGTCCTTTTCCCGGGCCTTTCATGGATTGGCAGTTCAAATGGGTAGTTCTTGATATACTCCAGCATGTGATCAAGACTCTCACGGAGATTCTGGGTATTGTCAAAGCCATCGAGGACTGCCCTCAGCTCTTCGCGACCCAGATCCTTCATGCTCTGTGCCAGGCGCACCATGAGTGGCAATGCCCTGACAATATTGTCGACGATTGTTATGTTCGAGGACCTTGCAGTCCGACTCATGGGGTTGAGATCAATTGAGATGACCATCTTTCCAAGCCTGCGCAGGGCCTCAGTGCGGTCGCCATCCTCTAGGGGGACAAGCACTACATCTGCACTTGCGATCCCATCGCGATCCACCCTTCTACGATTGCTGCTGAGTTCGGGAATGTTTGTCAAGGGTCGTTCGCTCGTTCCTAGGACTCGATCCGCTCCGGCTGCCACAAGCCTCTTTCGAATAGCATCCTCCCGCTCACGGCTGTAGTAGAACAGGTTTATCTCGAGGGGTATTCCAAGGGTCTTTGAGAGTGCAACAAGGTCATCAGGTACAAGTGCGCAGGCATTGCCATTGACACTTATCACAGGTCTGTCTGCGAGAATGAGCGCTGCGACTGCCGCACGCGCAGCCTTCTCTGCCGCATCTGTTGTGCGTTCGCCAATGAGGTAGTCAAATGCCTCTCCGCGGCCGTGAGCAAGTAGGCCTGCTGTTGCAACCAAATTGGATCTGTGGCCCTCAATGAGACGATGTCTGATCTCTAACGAGAGTCGGCGTGGATGGTCAGGTGGTATCTCAATGTCCATATTCAAAGAAGATGCCCTCCTGTCTTAGATATCGTTGTCGTGATAATGTCCTCTGCGGACCAGTATCGGGAGAGTGTCGACACTGCATCCGCCACTTCGTCGTCGTGACACAGGCAGAAGACGGAGTCACCGAGCATTACCATGCTTGAACGAGTGAGACCCTGCCTGTCGAGCTGCTCGAGGGTGCTACGGATACGCGCACTCATCAGTCCTATGCCAACCGAGAATCTTCTGGAACAGTCTATGATCGAATCGACAGAAGGAGAGGCGGTGACTTCCGAAACCAGCTGTCGAGATACCTGCTCGATCCGAGCCCTGTAGTCTGGATCGGAGAGGACGCTCTTAGTACTCATCACGCCCCCGGCAAGGACCACCCGAATGTCCTGTGGGTGTTGAACCTGTATCAATTCACCAATGCCAGGAGCACCAGGACGTGTACGTACCTCCATTCCACCCACCGTCTGGGCGATGACGTCCCCAAGGCCAGTCTTGTTTTCTACCTCTGCTCTGTGAGCAAACTGTCCAGCCTCGTTAAGAGACATATTTCTGTCCACCAGCGATCCCAGTGCAATCGACGCGCTGAGCGCACCAGCACCCGACGCTCCGAAGCCTGCACCGATCTTGAGTGGAGAACGATAACTGACCGTCACCCCATGACCGTTCAGTCCGAACCGCTGAACAATATCACGGACCACCATGACTGTCACCGGGGCATCAATTACGACACCGTTGTATAGTACCTTGAACCCGCCAGGTCTGTCGGACAGTGTGACAGTCGCCTCGACACCTGCGTCGATACAGAAACCAGCTCCTACAGATCCTCGTCGCAGGGGGTCCGGATCGGAGTCTAGCGCTCGAAACAGACCCGTGATATGTCCAGGTGAGAATGCACGTGCGGTTCGCGGACCATTCAAGTCTCCATCAGTCTTAATCAAGGATGTATAGAATCTATAAACTAGCTCATTGAACCATTGAATATGTACCCATGTCATCAAGTAAATGGTATGGATCAGGTCAGTGGGACAAGGCTAGTATAGCCCTTGATGCGAGGGTCATTGGTAAACTCCTTTGTCGGAAAGGCCCATCTTGCATCTATGTCACGACCACTCAGATCGTAGACCTTGAAACTTCCGGACGACCATGTGAGTGGACTGAAGCCCAGCAGCAATGTCTGAGTCCTCCAGCTCATCACTGCAATGTGACGATTCATCCCTGCAGTGGGGACCACTAGAAACACATTGGACAGCTCCATTATCAGAGATGTGCTGAGTCTGTAGAAGAAACTGTACTTCTTTCGATGCTCCTCCGAACCTAGCCGCCTGAGATCGTTGAGATACCGCAACAGGGTGGTGTCGTGAGTACTAGGGTCCATGACGTGGGACATGTCATCAATGTCATATGCTACGGCAGTTTCGAAGTAATAGGCGAGTGGAAACTCCGTAATATGAAATATGAGAAACTTGTTCTTGGTCACAACGTGGTACAGATGCTGGAATATCGCCTGTTTGGAATACAGCATACCGGGGTCGAAGCTGGCGGGACGGAAGTTATCGAACTCCTCCGAAACCACTAGTCGAAAAAGGTCGTCAAGCATGTCGCCATCGTATCCCAGCTTCACCACGTAGTAGGGACGTTTAGACGAACCCTCATCGATCCGACCCGTCGAGGTCAGATACTCATCAAAGTCCGTGAGAAAAGTGTCAAACTCCTCATCGTCATCCAAGATAAAAAGGGACTGACTTGGTGTTCCGAAGGCAGAAACCACACTGTCGTAAGCAATAAAGCGTGCCCGCCTCTCAGGTGGGTATTCAGTCTGGAGCGGGTTCCAGCCTCGCAGAGGGCTTCCCTCTTCGGTCAAATCATTCACCTTTCGTCGGACTCAGTGCCGGCGGCAATTTCCGGTCTAGCTGCGTCAAGTACATGCGACTTGAATCACAGACCAGAGCCATTGCGCATATATCCTTTGCTCGGACTCCACGCTGAGACGGAAATGGCCGACTCCGTCACATCGCCCTGCTCATGTTTATCTATGACTCGAGACATCGCATCCATGTGAAGACCATGTTTCCGGTAGACCATACATCCAAGCTCATCATCGGAAGCCAGACACATCTCCTGGCGGGCAAGAGGATAGTACTCTGTGTGACTGGCAGTGTGGCTGCTGTCCAGTGCGTTGAGCTGGCAAGGCAGCTCATGCGATGGGGAGCCGAGGTCTACTGTGTGATGAGCAGAAATGCCCGGACCATCATCCACCCCTATCTCCTCGAGTGGGCGACAGGCAATTATGTCGTCACCAGACTGACTGGCAGAATAGAACATGTCACACTAGCTGGAAGTCACGAGGGACATGCGGATCTTGTGTTGGTTGCTCCGGCTACTGCCAACACAATCGGCAAGATAGCCAATGGTATCGACGATACACCCGTGACAACGACGGTATCCTCCGCGATCGGAGCCAGAATCCCGGTCATTGTCGTGCCAGCAATGCATCGGTCAATGTATGACCATCCTGCTGTCATCGAGAATATTGAGAAACTCAGACATATTGGTGTCAAGATTGTCCAGCCCAGACTGGAAGAGGCCAAGGCCAAGTTCCCATCTCTGACTGAGATTGTCGAGGCAGTCTATTCGTCACTCGTGGAGCACGATCTGGAGGGGAAGAGAGTAGTCGTAACAGCTGGTCCCACGAGGGGCTGGATTGACAGGGTACGTTTCATGACCAACCCGTCCAGCGGGAAGATGGGAATAGAGATTGCAAAGGAGGCACTCGCCCGCGGGGCTGATGTGACACTGATCCTAGGTCCTTCCCAGGAGATTCCGCCTGAACAGGTAAGACTGGTGAGGGTCGATTCGACCAGAGAGATGCGGGACGCAGTGATCGACGCGATCCAGACGAATGGGGCTGAAGTACTGATCTCTGCGGCTGCAGTACTTGACTTCGAGCCAGAGAAGAGGGAGGAGCGGAAGAGACCATCGGGGGAGGACTATTCCATCAAGCTAGTATCCACACCCAAGATCATCGACGAAGCAAGGGAGAGATTTCCGGGCCTGTTCATCGTTGGATTCAAGCTCGAGTCGGGTCTGAACGATGATCAACTCTGCGCAAGGGCACGTGAGAAGATAGAGTCTGGGGTATGCGATCTCGTTGTCGCAAATGACGAGCGACGAAGCGGGGCTGCCTTCGGCTCAGACACCAACGAGGTACTAGTGGTGGGGCCTGAGGGGCTCATCAGAAAGATTGGTCCCTTCTCGAAGCGAGAGGTGGCACGAGGAATAGTGGACACACTAGTCCAGAAACTTCGGAATACGAGGGATGGCACGAAGACGTCATAGTATCTCCAGCAGTTTCTTTGCCATCCTCCTCATGTCGACGAATATCAGACCCAACTGGGCGTCAGGCTTGGCAAGTACCAGCAGGAGAGCGTTATCTCCTACCGATGTCATCAGTGCATAGCCGCGCTCGCCCTTGACATAGATCTCCTGTAGACCACCGCGATTAAGTTCTCCCGTAGCCTTCTCACCAAGTGACAAGATTGCAGCACTGATTGCCGCTACTCGCTCCTGTTCACTCTCGGGCAGAGCAGAAGATATCATCAGACCATCCAGGGAAACGAGTGCCGCACCTTCCACGCCAGGGACAGTCTCGAAGTCCCTCACGGTTGCGTTGATTCGCTCTACACGGCTTGACATCGTGATGTCCTCTCAATGCAGTAGAGGCCACAAGGTGTGTACTAAAATGTTGTTGTGCCAGGACCTCAAAATGCGCATCAATTTGCGCATTTCAGTCGATACCAAAGAGCTCCTTGGGGTCAATCTCCTCGTCCTTCCGCCGCTGTTCCTCCCTGCGTCGCTTCTCTTCCTCACTCGAGAGACGTCTGTCACCGCGCGCATGTCGTTTCCAGGGTAGATGGCGGTGTGTCTCGTGAGCTCCCCGGTTGGCATGATATCTGTAGACGGAGACCATGACGACTGCTGCAAACGCGCCCACGACGACAGCTATGATCAGCCACGGGATGGGGCGTACATACATGAATCCGAGCACCACTGCGTCCAATGTATCATACCCCGGGTGATGAGCATGTAGCCTGAGTGTGATTGACCCAATATTGGCGCTAGTCCACGACTCGTTCAGAGTGACCGCATAGGCACCTCCGCCCAAACTCTGGACCGACATGGTGACATCAGTTGAGTTGAACCACACGCTCAGGTTCAGTCCATTGACTCCTACCAACAGTGCGTCAGTGATGTGTAGTGTTACTGTTACACGGTCCCCCGCCCAGATTATCTCTTGACTCCTAGTGACACGGTATAGAATCAGCGAACGTCCGTCCATCCATGACACCACATTTGAGAAGAACTCATCCCTGTCTTCGGCATTGGGCTGAACTGTAGTGATAGCGACCTTCCCGAGACCGACCACTGATGCAATGAGTACAGGATCATTGCTGCCAAGAGCAAGCACTGAGTAGTTTGCCCACATGTTCTGCAAAGTGCCCGAAAAGGGCATGGAGTCAGGTAGCATGTTCGGATACGACGTGAGCGGATGGTCTCGATCGACTATCTCAATCGCCGGACCACTGTCCAGGCCATCGTAGCTGACAGGCCATGGGATCCATGAGAGATCTCCCGAGGCACCAACTACAGCCAGAATACCACCTCTTCTGACGTACCGCTCAATGTCGGAGCTCGTCGCGGCCAAATGGGATGCAAGCGACTCGACTACATCGGGCTCGGTCACGACACAGCGACGCAATGGAAGAAGACTCACAAACTCACTCAAGTTGCTCGCTCCATAGAACTCGTAGGACACACCGATACTATCAAAGACGTCCCTCAGGTAATTGGTCGCTCCCAGACCAACCACAGGAGGTACCCCGCGGCCCGGAGTCCTTGTTCCCAGACTCAGGAGTCGTGGATCTAGTGAGGGTATACGGGCAGTGGTCTGGGGGTTATAGAGCATGACTGATGGATCCCCGAAGAGGAGGTGCTGGTTTGCATAGTCCACGGGATCGTGTGGAGGAGGATCTGTGTAGTCGTAGGACGCCATCTTGACAGCTAGACTGAGAGACTCGCCTGTTGAGTTACCATCTGCCAGTCCACTGAGTATGAACAGTGAGAACAGGGCAGCAGACTGAAAGTAGACCGTCCGAGGGGAACCGTACACCGCGACGGCACCTCTTCGCATGAGTGCTATGGGCAGTTCGGAGCCACCAAGCAGGCAAGCGGTGAGCACTACAATCGGAGAACCTATGCGTCCTACGGACGCCATGAGAGTTTCCGTCGAAACTATCGTATGTAGGGACTCTTCCTCGGGAAACTGCACTGGATTGACTATCTGATCTCCATTCTTGTCGCGCATGGTTGCACTCTCTGCGCCATAAGGTGCATCCGTCGATCTGAGTGACAGAAGACCTGGTCCGTTGGGTCGCCTGGGAGGGTCTGTGGGATACCGCGTCAGAGTGCCGTGTGTACTAAGCGCCCACACCCCAGGCTGACTGGAGAGTGCTGCAAAGACCTCGGCAGATCCAACATGGGATGATATGGCATACCCCGCACTCTGAAGGATTGATGTTGTGTTCTCGTACTGAAGGATCCTGTGTCCCTGGGGAAGATTGTCAGCGATTACGGCACCGTGCGTATAGGCATACATTGTGACCAGTGCTGTGTCGAACGATTGTGCAAGGTCAAACAGGAACCGATGCAGCATGGCTCGATTCACCATGACTGATGAGGCACTGGGCTCTAGCTCGGGAATTCGACCGGGTGAGAATCTGCCCTGCAGGGATCTGTCAAAGCTGGGTTTCACTAGGTCAGGTGGTGACAGTATCACTACCTGTTGTCGACGGTGCGAGTCAAGTGCTCCACGTGCCTGAAGGAAATCAATGAAACTGCTTGACGAGTGGAACATCGAGTAACGGTTCGGGATGCGTTCGTCATACCAGCCATTCTCGGAACGAGTGGTGTACCGGCTCGTCACAAATATGTCGATATCCGGGCCGATTAGATACGGGTACCATGTCGATTCGGCCCAGGTAGTGAGACTGTTGTCACTACCACACATGGAGAACACGGGAGCACCATGAAATGCGCCGCTGAGGGCCGCAGGGGCTAGTAGTTCAGACCCGTTCCCAAGCGGTATTGTGAGCACCACGTCCGAAGTGTCTGACAGAGATCGGATCCACCCCGTGACCAGCTGGTGGCTCGTCAAATTCACAACCGTGGAGAAACTTGCGAGCGAGGAGTAGAGTGCCTGGGTATGCAGGGCTGCGGGGTCTACGAGTATGCTAGTGTTGACGCCGAGCCTTGTCATCGCATAAGTTGTGATATCTGGTACCGAGTCGCGGTCGACATACACTAGTGGTGCATTGAGCAGAGAGGCAAGTACAGCGCCATTAGCTGCAGACTCGAGATAGTCCTGCATATCGGCGGGCATCGACTCGATCTCCCACGATAGATTGACAGTGACGCCAGCATCTGTACTCATTCGTGCACCAACAAGGGTCCAATCGCCCTCTCGGGGGTACTTGACCTCCAGGCTCTCAGTCCCTGGCGATGACAGCGGACTACCTGAAGGACCCCACGCCACTAGGACGCCATCAGGATCTAGGAGTGCAAAGTTCATGTCAATCATGTTGCCGCCACCCCACAGTGCTCGGACCTTCAGAGACTTTGCCAGGGGAGGCACCGATATCGTATGCGTAAACCCAGGATGGAAAGTGACTACGCAATCGAAGTTGATGGTACGAGAAATCGTGACCTCCGGACGCACGATCAAGCGCCACTGACCAGACCGAGTATTGGGTACCCAGAAATACAGCGGTAGGGGCGCACTCAGTCCGGAGTAGAATCGTTCCCAGTAGACCTGGGATCTGACCGAGTAGTCAATGCTCCGAGAGTAGTCGTCCATGAGGACATGTGTGAAATACTCGGGACCAGTCCAGTTCAGCGAGCCCTCTATCCAACCGACCCCCGTGGGGACCTGAAACGTAAGTGTGACGGGGTTTGACGAACTTATGCTCAGGGATGGTGTGATGACAGACGCAGCCCCGGCACTCACCGTGATGTCGGCCTGACCTGTTACAATGGTATTCCCTGGGAAGGAGTCTCTCGAGAGAGCAACAACTGCGATACTTGACCGGTTCCATTCTGATAGGGCCAACATCGCTGCATTCTCAGCTGAGGAGGCTCCCTGGATCCATGGGTACACCTTGGAGCCGAACATGCCTCCTAGTTTCATCACAGCACTGGTTGGTACGTCACCTATCACTGTCAGCTGAGTGGCCCCGCTGTCTCTGGCCAGAACCTCAGACCAGTCTTCCATGAACCAATCGAGATACTCAGAGGGATCATACTGCAACAGCGGAGACAGGTATCTGGTGCTCCCATTATAGAAGACTGAGTAGGGTACGGCTGAGATGTAGGAGAACTCATCAATGTACGAGTTGGGGTCAGAGGATACCAGTGTCACTCGTCTCAGAGGTACAATGGGACCATCAGGACCAGCGCTAGGTCCAGTCGTAGTATTGTCGATGCCGGAGACAGTCTGCAAGGGCAGCTCACCGACGTCGAGTGCAATGAACATCGGCGCCAGCAGCACGACGAGCATGGAGATTGACTTCAGTCGCGGTTTTGCGAAACTCAATGCACAGACCAACAGGACATCTGCTGTATTCGGTAATAGTCTTTTTCCGATTAGAGTCCGGGGACTCTTACTCCAGCTCGGTGTCGTCAGAGAGATCTGACTCCAGGTCGGCCAGGTCTTCTATGTCTTCGAGGTCCTCGTCCTCAAGATCTTCCTCTGGCTCCTCTGGAAGCTTATCTATGATCTCATCTATCGTCTGGCGGAGCCTTCGCCGAGTCGCCTTTGGTACATCCCAGATCTTGGCCTCGGCTCTCTCAATGGCCTCTCGGGCAATGTCGAACATCTCCGACTCTAGGTAACCTTGGGCGGCCTCCACGAAGCACTCAATGGCCCTCCTCTGGTTGTTGTTGAGCTCTGCGATCTCTCCAAGCAGGGAAAGTACGTCAGCCACTCCGGCCTTGTCATTCAGTTCTCTGTACGTGGCAAGGGCCTTCTTCAGGGTCTTCTCAGCATTCTCCCAGTCTTCCTGTTCCATGTAGGCGTTTCCCATGTCCATTATCGTGCTGGCTGCACCCTGTTCGTTACCAATGTCCTTGTATGCACGTTGGGCGCGTCGGAGGAACTCCATCGCTTCGTCAAAAGAACGCATGCCCATCTTCGCAAGACCCAGCCCGTAGAGCGAGTCTGCTATGCCCTCCTGGTTAGAAACCTTCTCAAACAGATGCATGGCCTCCTCACACGACTTGGCTGCATCCTCGTAACGCTCGAGGTTCATCTGCGCAATTCCAAGGTTGTAGACAGTGTCACTGACACCATTATCGTCACCAAGTTCCCGATACAGTTTCAGAGCCTTCTCGAAGTTTGAGAGAGCATCCTCGTAATCAGCTAGAGTCATGTAGATGTTGCCCGCAGCGTTGTACAGTCTTGCGGCTCCTGACTTGTCGCCAGCCCGCTCGAGAGAACCTGCATCCTCAACGAGCTGGATTGGATCCACGTCATCGGAGGGCTCGGTTTCGTTCACTCTGATCACCTTGTCGATGAGCATCACGAAGCCTTGCGGCTGACTTTTGACTCTTTCCTTTGAAGGTCATCTGCGGACCAGCAGGGCGGGGTTCTCCAGAATGGGGCGCACTGAGTCTTTGACCACGAAACGTTCGTCACCAACCTGTACCTCAAGCAGTTTCCTGAGCTCGAATCGCCTCAGATAGCCTACGACCTGATCCCTACTGAGCTTGAGATCGTTCGTGAGGCGTTTGAGGCCATCATGTGCACCACTATACTGCGAGAATCGACTGAAGACTGAACTCCACTGCATCATGCACAGGAACAATAGTGTTCTGAGGGCGTTCTCGACGTTCTGCCCGGTCTTTGCAGAGCATGGGATCACTGGAAGACCAGCCAGAAAGCGCATGTCCTCGCGGAGAACATCGACCGGTCTTGCTCCTGGCAGATCATGCTTGTTGGCTGCGACCACACATGGCACGCCTGGGAGAAAGAAGGCGATCTCTCTGAAGAATAGTCTGGCCCTGGCATCAGACTCCTTGTCGGCCGAGTCAACAACAAACAGAATGCCATCAGCTCCGGAACTCAGGATCTTACGCATTGTTCTGAAGCGTAGCAGACCGGGCGTCCCGAAAAGGAATACAAACATGCCATCTATGTTGGTCACACCGTGGTCCATGGCGATCGTCGTTCCTCTGCGTTCGATATTGATGCATGCTCCGTTCGTGATCTTGTGAATCAGGGCGCTCTTGCCAGCTTCGTAGGGACCAGTTACTACAATCTTCATCCTAGGCACCGTTCTCAAGGTTTCGATGCGTCATTTCAAGACATGCATCTGCGGGTTAAATGGTTTGTCGTTCTGTAGGCCTGGGGTGTCAGGTTGCACACACATACCCTTATATTCGACGAATGCCGTATATAATGGTGAGAATTGGTATAGGAGTGAAGACTGTGGCCGACGCAAATGTGTCTGAAGAGGGTTCCTTTGAGCTGTTTTGCGATGTGGACGATAACGAACTGATTGACCTGAGGAAATTCATTGACCCTGAGATAGATCTGTCCCCGCTCGACGGAATCGATCTCCTGTTCGACAAACTCAATCATCTGATTGACTGATTGTAGACTGTCAGAAGGACATCGATCCTGAGGGTACATTAGTACGCCTCATTCGATCAGACATCACGAGTAGGACACGAATAGCCCGTAGACCATGTTCAGTTCATTCTCATCCGAAGGACCAATCAGACTTATCACTCCAGATGCAGGACAGTTACCGCCAGCCTACGGCTGCACTCTCAAGAACAATGTGCCACGATACTGACTCTAGTAGGTTCTTGGACCCATGTAGATGCATCAGCGGTGTTTCCACATGACATATGCCCGTCCGGACAGCGGGAAGGGGAGAACTAACTATGTGGGACAACCGAGACTATGTCACAAGCCTTATAGCAATAGCAAATGAGTAGTTCACCCCTGGTCGGAGTGAGCAACCTTGGAGATCAAGAGGATAAGTGATGAGATATACGAGATAGCAAAGGGAACAAAGCAGTGCATGAAGGTTCCCGTCAGAATCTATGCATCGAAGCAACTCATCGACAAGATGCGACAGGACGCCACCTTTGAACAGGGAATCAACGTCGCGTGCCTACCTGGGGTATACACTCACAGCATAATCCTGCCTGATGGTCATCAGGGATATGGGTTTCCCATCGGTGGAGTTGCAGCCACCGACTACGAGGAGGGAGTAATATCACCTGGCGGCGTAGGCTATGACATCAACTGCGGTGTCAGGGTGCTGCGGACCAATCTCGATGAGAAGGATGTCAGACCGAAGCTGAGAGAACTGATAGACCGACTGTTCGTCGATGTCCCAACAGGTGTTGGCAAGACCGGAAAGATAACGCTCACACGGGACAAGGTAGATGAAGTCCTCAACAACGGAGCTGTATGGGCTGTCGAGAGGGGCCTCGGATGGGAGGAGGACCTTGAACACACCGAAGCGGGTGGCAGACTGGAGTTCGCAGATGCAAGCAAAGTCTCTGCAGATGCAAAGAGCAGGGGAACCGGGCAGATCGGGACCCTAGGATCAGGGAATCACTTCCTCGAGATACAACTGGTAGATCAGATATACAACGAGTCTGCCGCAAGGGCCATGGGCTTCACCCACGAGGGTCAGGTTGCAGTCATGATCCATAGTGGTTCGCGAGGACTCGGACACCAGGTCTGTAGTGACTACATCAGGACAATGACGCAGGCAATGAGGAAGTACAATATCGATGTTCCTGACAGAGAGCTGTGCTCCGCTCCCACAACATCCCAAGAGGGTCAGGCGTACCTGGGTGCAATGAGCGCAGCTGCCAACTTCGCGTGGGCAAACAGACAGGCAATGATGCACTGGACCAGGGAGACCTTCTCGAAGATATTCGGAAGATCCGCAGAGGATCTCGACATGCATCTCATCTACGACGTGGCCCACAACATGGGCAAGGTGGAGGAACACGTCATAGACGGGAAGAAGCGACGTGTTGTGGTCCACCGCAAGGGAGCAACTCGGGCATTTCCACCGGGCCATCCTGAGACTCCAGCCAAGTATACCTCAATTGGTCAGCCAGTCATAATACCCGGCACAATGGGCACTGCGTCATACATCCTCATTGGTAATCCCAAATCGATGGAATTGTCATTCGGCTCGACCGCACACGGGGCAGGCAGGTTCATGAGCAGAGAGCGGGCCAAGAAGGAGTTCCAGGGAAGGGAGGTCCAATCGAAACTGGCACAGGAAGGCATAATCGTGAAGTCGCCCCAAGCAGTTGGCATTGCAGAGGAGGCACCTGGCGCCTACAAAGATGTTGACGAGGTAGTACGTGTTTCAGACGCTGTGGGGATTGCGACAAAGGTGCTCAGACTGAGACCCATAGGCGTGATCAAGGGGTAGATGGCTCTCGTTGACCTGAGAGGACCAGGGCTATCCCGGCCAGTATGACTAGGAAGCTCACGACTGTTTCAGGAGCTGGCACCTGCCCAAGAAAGATGATTGCCAAGATAGTGGCTCCAACAGGCTCACCCAGTACTGCGGAGGACACGACATAGGCGGGTACGAGAGTCAAGAGATAATTGTTGACCGAGTGACCAAGTACGGTAGGAAAGAGTGCCAATGCGATGAAGATCAAAGCCTCGCGCGGATCGAGCACAGACTTGACAACATCTTCCCCGACGAGCACGCATAGCAGAAGAGTCGTCACAGCGGCGGACAGGTAGACTGTACCAGTGTAGACCGTGATTGGCGCCCGTACCGCGATACGTCTTCCACCAGTGAAGTAGATGGCCAGGAAGATCCCGCCGATCAGAGCAAGGATGTCACCCGACAATGCGCCCATCCCGTAGTAGACCAGATCATTCCAGACCAGCATTACGGAACCAGACATGGCAATGAGGACCCCGGTCCACGAACGGCGACTCAGTGACTCGCCGAGGAACAGGGTCGAGAGCAGACCGGTGAATATGGGGGATGTGTTCACCAAGACAACACTCGCTGCTACAGTTGTGCGAAAGGGCGGTAGGAGCGACGAGAACCACGTGCAGAAATGGAAAGACAACACTACTCCAATAAGGACGATCCAGAGCAGGTCCCGGCTCTTGTCCCTGACAACGAACCTGCGATGGTCACCCCGTACTGCACCTATCGAGAACATGATGGCAGATGCTACGATAGTCCTCCAGAACACAATGACCAGGGGACTCGAGCTGCTGGAGGAGATCAATATGCTTGCACTGGACACCATGGACACCGAGAGTACGAGGAGGGCAACCACTCGAACGTTGATGGTGTACTCACCGGGAGCGAGCGAACTGGTAGAACTACGGCTCAATGGCATCGTGCCCACTGATTCCCCCACAGTAGACGCAGACCCTAGAGTCAGAACTCACTTCGGCCAGGCCCGAGCCACATCTTGGACACTCATTTATCACTAGTTTGGATAGGTCAAGTGAGCATAACCTGGAGCGCACCTCTTCGACATGGTCATAGACGAAGAGGGCCTTACCAGGGAGGCCCTGCATCATTAGCGATAGTTCCCTGGAACCACGTCTTCGGAACATCAATACGGGTTTGCTGAGATGAGCAGCAAGCATGACCTCCATGCCGACCCCGTGCGAGGGGTTGCTGACCTCTGCAATGAGGACATCACAGGTCCTGACCTCGGACACATCACGAGTATAGATCTCACGAGGCTGGAGCCTCGGCAGGAACTGAGGTGCAAAGACATATGCGTCTAGCTCTCGGAGCGTCTTCGTGACCACGTTGTAGAATTCGTCAGGTCTATGATCCTCGTGGACTATCGGACCAGACAGATATACTCTGACCAAGAGTGCGGAACCCCACCAGATCTGGTTGAAACAACTAGGACTCTTCAACGGATTCGCTACCACTGAGGTCTTTTCTCAGATCAGCTATCATTGGTAGTGAACCATCATCGCCGACGGGCTCCAGACGACCGGCACGACCCAGCGACAGCTGTATCTTCCCCTGCCACTCCTTCGCCCATCCGTCAGTAATCCGTATGACCTGCCCGGCTTTCAGCTCACTTCCAACTCCAAAACCCCAGAGACTCAGTACGGCTGTACCAGATTCATCCGCAATCAAGACCTCGGTCAGCTGCGTCTTTCGTCCATCCCTGGTGGTTATGATCCTCGCAGGACTCACGGAGAGGATCCTCGCCAGTATCTCGAAGTTCCTTCCAGGTTCAATGTCTCGTATTTTCAACTCTTTCACTGGTTTCCTCAGTGTTGTGTGCCTGGAAACTACGGAACAGCATATAACATCTTGGGAGAATCACAGGTAGGCAGACGCACGCGAGGACTCTGGCCCCATTGGCACAGAAAACACTACTCGGTGGCGTCGTCCACAGGTTGTTGCACATCATGTTTGGATGACTCCAGTATCTCCTCCAGCTCAGCCCTGGCACGTTCGTCGACTGTGTGCGGACTCTCGATCTCCCCGTCTGGCGAGACCACCTCATCACAACGAACCATTGCTTCAAGGGCCTCGTCAATATGCTTTGTATCGACCTTCTTGAGGTCCTCGACTATCGTTTCATCCTCTCCCAGTTGCTGAGAGAGCAACTGGACTGCCAGGTCGGTTCCGTTGGCGACCTCTTCGCCGAGGTCAATATCTATCATGATCTCGGAGTCAGGGGGTGTGACACTGTCCTCAGCGTACTCCGGAGCCACAGCCGTGTCGACTGCGGACGAAGAGGTGGACATCGCTGGACCAGCGACAGGGGTCGAATTGGCTGATTGTGCCGCAGGTACGTCAACCTCCTCGACTATCTCCTCTACTACCTCGAAGTCCTCGCCCTCTTCAACGACATTTCCAAACTCATCGACCAAGACTTCCTCGACGACTTCCACAACCTCCTCGTTCCTCTTCTGTTGAGTTTGGGTGATGGCCGCGCGACCTGCCTCCTCCTTGAACTTGACGAGCTCGTGAGCCGGGAGGTCCGGGAGCACAATTCCCACATACTGAGCCGCGGCGGTCAGTAGGATTCGCAGCATCTCCGTTCGTCTATTCTTGTCTATTGCAACCATTGGATAGGTGGGAATGCCAAGGATCTTCTGGATGACCTCCGGTTTCATGGCGTCGGGTTTGTCCTGTTTGTTGGCAATGGCAAATACTGGGACCTTTGGGGCATCCCGGCGAATGAGTTTCAGGATGTCCTTGCTGATCAGCACATTCCTCAGCGTGGAGTCGCAGACGAGGAAGATCACGTCGGCACCATGGAAGTAGAAGCGCCAGAGTGTCCTGAACCTCTCCTGGCCGGCAAAGTCCCATATGACCAGCGAGTAGCTACCGAATCTTATGTTCTCAACAGTCTCCAGATTCAGGGCGATAGTTGGCACGTATTGGAGGGGGGGAGCATCTCCCAGTAGAAGTCGTAGTGTTGTGGTCTTTCCGACACCACCTTCGCCAACCAGCGCAATCTTGAGCCTGCTGATCACACACGTGTCTACAATCTTGTCAAATTCCGCCATTACAGCCTGGATCCCGCCGGCCTGAAGGGCAGAAGCAATACGTCTTGCTCCATCGGTGGCCCTCTGCTGAAGCGAGTGCTCATCCTCGTTCCGATCCGCAGCGAGTATGAACAAGAGGTTGAACCCACATTCGAACCCTATCATCTTGTGTGCTCCGATCACCAGCGGGATCTCGCCCATGGCAGAAGCGGCGGACCTCAGTTCCTTCCTGGTGGATACGAACTCGCGAAGCGAATCATTACCTATATTCACTGGCCAGTACTGCTTTTGCTGTAGTACTCGGCCGGTAGAGGTTTCGTAGAGAAACACGTTGTGAATCATTACACCGCCCACCGCAGGGATAGGAACAAAGCCAGCTTATGCATGGATGAATAACAGAATTAAACATTATTCGGTTGGGACATGATGTGAGGAGGCGGTGGTCGGTACGTGACCGGGCCCACCGCATCCTTCTGGTAGTACGGACCTGCTCTCAGTCAAGGCGTGAACAAAAATGCAGAACGCGCAGATACACAGGCAATGGCCTGCAAAGGAACCTAGATATGAAACTCTCATCTGGGACCAACGTGGGAGTTTCCGACGGGGTTGTCACGCCATGACTTTGAGTGATTGGACCCTGTGTGACCAGGGTACCATACATTATGGTTCGTGGGACTGTATAAGAATATTGCGCATGAGTACCACGATCATTCTTGCGAGAATGCGGATTCCCTATCCCGGAGGAGTCATCAACGGGGGAAGTTGTCTCTCAGCAGTCTCAGGTGATGTTGCACGGTCTCCATCTGTCGTTGATCTCCGGGGTTCTTCTCCAAGTCTTCCACGAGCGTCTGGAGAAAGTATTCTGGGAAGAACAGTCTCACACGAATATCACTGAGTAGAAACAGCCACCGGTCGTATTCCCCTGATGGACCCTTACGTCGCTTCTCCGATACCACGCGATACTTCTTCATCGTCTGAATGGCGTTTCGCAATTCCTTGATCGGAATTCCTAGGCTCGCCTCCAGCTCCGCAATGTTGACTGGACGACGTCTGAGTTCGTTCAGAATATCGTAGCAGTCTGGATCAGCAAGGACCTGAGCCACTGATACCGTGTCTTCAGGAGTCTTCTGCCACTCAGTCAGGAACTCCAGCACTTCTGCCTTGTACTCAGCCGACAGCTCAGGATCAAGGATCGAGGCGGCCTCTTCGAGGGCCAAGATAGGAGGTGCCCGAAATATCTCAAGGTCCTTGATCATGAATACGCAGGTCCTACCTATGGCGTCCACCCACTCAGTCTTCACCAGACCCAGCTCCTCAAAGGGGGCAATTACTGAGTCAACGTTTATGCTCGGGAGACCCGTGACCATCTTGAGCCACTCCTCAAGGTCCTCCTTTGAGATGCCACCCTTCCATATCTTTGGGAAGACTGCACGGGACACCTCGTCCGAAAACA
>JAWAQK010000002.1:0-109366 GCA_038893995.1 Candidatus Thorarchaeota archaeon
CACCAGATAAGCCCCACTCTTATCCGGTCAGTACCATACATTCACAGGATTGGCGCCTTTCTTACACAGCGTTGTGAATGTTGTGAGCTAGCTCAGCCCAATAGGCACCATGTAGTCTCCGGAAGTTCCCCCCATGACTATCTGAGCGTACCTCCTCGTTCCTCGTTCAGTCACCATCTCGAGATCACCTCTTACCTCCACACGAGATTTCATCCCGCATTGCTCAGCAAACCGACTTCTGTAACTCGTCACCAATGACAGACTAGGAATGGCATCTGATGAAACCCGATACTCACAGGGCGTGAAAATCGAATTCCTGTCATCAATAATGATGCACTCTATGCTGACCCTTCCTACAGGCTTCACAGTGATATCATCGTAGCAAACGTCAAGTTCCTCCGGTCTCCTGACGAGTTTGATGAAGAACTCGTGCTCTCCGAAGACACCTTGCAGTTTCTTACTCCCTTCCACAACAACCATTGCGCCTTCAATATACTTGATATCGTCCCACCTGAATGATACATGACCCCGAAGCCGATCCCCCGTGTATGGCTTGGCACGTCTGATGCGTCCACATGTGAGTGCTTGATATACCCGCCTGCAAGCGCTCTCTCCATATACTACAATGTCAATGTCCGATGCTTCGTTCTCAACCCCCAGCAGTAACGAGCCGGTTATACCGATGTCCGAATCAGCTATGCCAGCTGTCCTCTGAATGTCCTCAGCCAGAACTCTTGCTGCTTCTCTAACCGGTGCGGGCTCTTGTTCCGACTTGAGTGCAGTCAACCCTTCTACCGGGTCAAATATTCGCGTCACGCGATCATGAGGAACAGCCTGGAATGATCTACCACGTCTGGGATCGTACCAGATGTAGTCAGATGCGAGAGTACGCACCATGCGGTCCTTCTCCACAAGTGAACTGATCTTCCTGTATCTCCGACCATCGTGAGCAGTCCTATCCCCTTCTGGATCTGGTACGTACCTCACATAGGCAATAGTCCTATCTCTGGGGTGAAGTACTCCCTTCACCTCGAATATCAGTCCCTCCCTAGTGACAAGAAAGAATCCCTCTATCGGCATCGTTTTAACAACACCCCATCAATGTAATTACCTACAACCCGAAACAACGACCAGTACGTGAACTAATGATGCGCGACTGCAGCAACCTCAAGAAGGAGTTTCCGGTATTCAGGAAGTACGCCGACCTGATCTACTTTGATTCAGCCAGTACTTCCTTAATTCCGGCCATCGTGGTTGAAAGAACAACAGAGTTTCTATCGGACGTGATCGTTTCTTCTAGGAGGGGCGCCCACAAGCTCGCGGTCAAAGGCGGAATGTTGCTTGAGGAGGTCCGCCACAAGCTGGCCCAGCTCATCGGCTCTGAGCCCGGACAAATCGCATTCCAACCATCAACGTCATCTGCCGTCACATCCCTGGCTCTTGGGCTCAACTGGAGAGGGGATGAGAGGAGCAAGATCGTGGTCGCTCAAAGTGAAGAACGTGATGTCTATTCCTCACTGCAGAGGGTCGCGCACTTGCTTGGCCTCGATTTTGAGGTCATCCCAGTGACGCAACGGGGACTTATCGATCTCGATGCTGCAGGGGAGATCATTGACAGAAGGACCGGCCTAGTTGCAGTCGGAGTCGTTTCACCAGGAACAGGTGTTCTGAACCCCACGGACACCATAGGACGGATAGCTCACGAATCGGGAGCCATCCTACTTTCAGATGCCACTCGTGCACTTGGGTTCACGCTATTCGACATCAGAGCAACAGGCGCTGACATTGTCGTCTCGTCCGCAAACATAGGCCTGCTTGGTCCGCCTGGTCTCTCGATTCAGTGGACTGGGCCAACCGCCCAGACCCACCGGATCTTTGATACATCGGGGATGGTTGGTTTAAGCACTGAGCCGGCCAGCGGCGAGTTCTACTCTTTCTACGACAAATCCGAGTCTGCTCCTATCAACTTGCCCGCGGTAGCAGGTCTTGGAGGTGCCATTGACTACCTCAAAGAGATAGGAACAAGACTTGTTGTTGAACACATCAAATCAGTTTCAAGGGAGGTCATGAACACGTTGAGCGGTGTGAAAGGTCTGAAACTTGTAACGCCAGATGACGTACCCCATTCAATAATAGGCTTCGCAATCGAGCCTGGCCATTTCTCCGGGCTAAGCTGTCATGACATTGCGTTACTACTCGATACGAAGAATATCGCAGTAAGAAGTGGTATGGTTTGCGCTCAACCGCTGATGGAACGTATAGCTCCCGACGGAGTTGTCCAAGTCTCAGTGCACATCTACAACACCTCGCAAGATGTGCAACGATTGGGCGAAGTACTACACATCATAGCATCTGAGATGACATAACCTTCCATGTTTCATGACTCAGTTGCCGCAGCATGTTTCAGAGAAACTTTCAGCAGCGCCACAATCATGGTGATCAGCCGGTTCGGCCCAAGATGCAGTCTTGTCATTGAGGCATCTGGTCAGTCTTACAGGCAGGCGACTAATCAAAACTCACCGTACGAGACCGTCAGTGACTGAGCCATCCGAGATCAATGCAATGTATGTCCCGTCTTCCTCATCCCATACTGAAGCTGGGAGGGAATGTAACGAAATACTGCACAACAACTGACAGCAGTAGACCACTCAGGACCAGTCCCTTCCCCTTACTCGGGTTGATCTCTGTTAGCCAGAGAATCGCACCCACCAGGATCACGACTATTCCCGAGAGTCTACCGACGAAGATCAGAAAGGCCCAGATTTCAGCAAAATGAGTCGCGATTAGATTTGCAAAGTCAACCAAAGGACTCAGGACACTCGGATGCATGACCTCTCACATTGTCTGATCCGACTATCACGATTTATCCTCCTACAATACAGTCACTGACTTTGCCAGATTCCTAGGCTTGTCTGGATCGTGTCCCTTTCTAGTCGCTACGTAGTAACTAAACAGTTGGAGTGGCACTACGTAGGCAATGGGCGAGAACTCTGGTTCTGAAATTGGTGGTACCTCGAAGACGTGATCGGAGAGGTTCCTTAGATCATCATCCCCTCTCTCAATCACCGATATTAGTCTGGCCCCTCTCGCCTTCATTTCCATCATGTTTCCGATGATCCGGTTCCTAGTCTCATCAGGCGGCGCGACAAAGACAACAGGATATCCTGGCTCTACCAATGCAATTGGTCCATGCTTTGACTGTCCAGCTGAATAACCTTCCGCATGATTGTACGCGATCTCCTTCAGCTTGAGTGCTCCCTCGCAGGCAGTAGCTACAGAGATTCCACGTCCCAAGAACAACAGGCTTGGCCTAGCATAGTACAGTCCCGCCAGTCGTCTCGCAGTTTCCTCGTTTCTATATATGGTCTGGTACACCACACCCGGCATGGCAGACAGGGCATTCTCCTTGAGGATAGTCAGATCGGCACCCCTGATTCCGTTCATCCTTCCAATCTCTATGGCTATCTTCCCTAGTACTGCAAGCTGGACAGAAAATGTCTTTGTCGCGGCCACCCCGATTTCTGGTCCTGCTCGAGTGATGACGACATGGTCCGCAAGCTGAGCTATTGAGCTACCAATCACATTGGTTATGGCTATGACACGAGCTCCCTGTTGTTTCCCATACCGGGCTGCCATTATCGTGTCGGTTGTTTCGCCTGACTGCGTAACAGCTACGATGCAGTCCTCGGGCCCGATACTACCACAAACCGCGTCAGGGAATTCACTAGCAAGCTCAAAGTATGGCAACACACCTCCTATGGACGAGAACATGTATTTCGCAGCCATCGCAGCATGGCCTGATGTTCCCATTGCAACCATGAATACTCTTCTGGACTCGTATATCGCTCGAGCCACCTTCTCAATCAAGTCCTGTTCTATCTCAAGTGTTGCCCTAATCGCGTCCGGTTGTTCATGTATCTCCTTGAGCATGAAGTGTGGAAATCCGCCCTTCTGTGCCTGATCTGCAGTCCAGCTTATCTTCATTACATCCCTGTGGACTATGGTACCATCGCTCAGCTTCTCAATAGTGACACCGTCCGCGGTGAGAGTCGCGATCTCTCCGTCAAGAAGCAGGATCATTCTGCTGGTGGCGGGCAGAAACGCAGGTACGTCTGACGACACATAAGTGGCTCCATCTCCTCGCCCGATTACCAGTGGGTTTCCATCTCTTGTACATACCAGCTTGTCCGGTTCACTCACGGACATTGCAACAATTGCGTAGGTTCCTTTGATTTGTTTCACTACCTTCGTGAGTGCAGTCTTCAGATTGTCTCCAACAGAAATATACTCCTCAAGCAGATGGGGGATTACCTCTGTATCCGTTTCGGATTCAAACCTATGCCCCCGTTTGTTCAGTTCATCTCGTAATACTAGAAAATTGTCTATTACGCCGTTATGCACAACAGCGACCTTTCCGCTGCAGTCAAAGTGTGGGTGCGAGTTATACATCGACGGGATTCCATGAGTAGCCCAGCGAGTGTGCCCTATCCCGACAGTTCCTGGTAGATCGTCCAGATCTAGCCTTCGATGTACCTCCTCTATTCTTCCCCTGTCCTTTTTTGTGCTGAACCCTCCGTCATGTAAAGTCGTGATTCCAACTGAGTCGTATCCGCGATACTCCAACCGTTTCAATGCCTCATGAATAAACGGTGCCACATTTCCTTTCTTTTGTACTACACCGATAATGCCGCACATCAGTAAACCACATCTAGTGCCATGACATCGTTACGAAAATCATGAGAGGATCTCTCGGATACAATCATCCAGTCAGCTCGATTTCTATGTACACTGAATCTGGAATCCTGACCCTCATTATTTGACGTATTGCCCTCTCATCTGCATCAATATCTATCAGCCGCTTGTGTACTCTCATTTCCCACTTATCCCATGACTTGGACCCATCGCCGCAGGGGGTCTTGCGCGTTGGAAGCACTACACGCCTAGTTGGCAAGGGTATCGGTCCCACCATTCGGACTCCCGTCTTACGCGTAATCCGTCTTATTTGGCTGCATACTCCGTCAAGATGCTCTCTGTTAGTACTTGACAAGCGAATTCTTGCTCTCTGAGTCATCTGTTCGGCTGGCTCCAGACAGACAGTTACCCTCAGGGTTGCACCTTGTGCCACATAAAAACATTCCTCTGTATCCTGTTTGGGCCCTTTCGTATTGGATTCTGCTGCACACCTGCTCAGCCTTCAAGTTTCCTGGGGGCCCTCTCCCCAATGTCGGAATTCTCTGCCTGCAACGCGGCTGGTCACTCCGCGACCTGTTAGCAACCCCCATGGTCGTCGAATGACTCAATAGGTCGACCGGTTGTCCTATTCCATGTGAGCGATCGAAAACACCTTGCATTGATCAAACTGGGAGGTTCTGTGATAACCCACAAGCATGAGTCGCCTCCTCGTTCTGATCGAGAACAAATACAACGGATTGCATATGAGCTCTCAACCTGCACCGATCGACTGATCGTTGTCCTGGGTGGGGGTGCTCATGGCCATCAGGCAGCTCTGAAATATGGTTATGGTTCTCCCTCGACTGACCGCGGTCTGCTATTGACAGGCCTACCCACCATCCGACACAACATGACTCTTCTCTCTCTCGAAGTGGAACAGATCCTGCGGGATGCCGGAATCCCGGCCGTCGTAATACCGCCATTCTGTATAGCCCTTATGCGAAACGGATCCTTGGAACGTTTTGACACGGCAATCATTCACGAGTGTATATCGGCAGGACTAGTGCCGGTTACACATGGTGACGTATGTTTTGACAGGGTAAGAGGCGCATCAATACTCAGCGGCGACAGTATCATGACGCACCTTTCCCGTGAATTCCTACCGAGGAAAGTCATCATTGGAACAGATGTTGATGGTCTCTACGATAAGGACCCTCATCTTCATCCTCATGCACAACTGATTCCGGTGATCAATAGGTCTAATCGTAGTGATGCAGTACGCGGCGCAAGTTCCTCGCTGGGGTCCGATGTCACAGGCGGAATGGCCCGAAAGGTCGCGGAACTACTGCAGATGAGTGATGTGGGTTGCGAAGTCATTGTCCTGAACCTTACTGTTCCTGGTCGTCTCAAGGCGGCACTGGCTGGCGAAATGGTCATTGGCACCAGAGTGATCTGTGATTAAACATCAAGAATTGCGTTGATGCTTTCCTCCATTGTCTTCACTACTACACATCTTGGCATATCACCGATCTGCTCGGCGTATTCTGTCGCAGGGAGAAAGCAAACTATTTTTGAGGAATGGCATAAGTCACAAGCAGCGTCCTTTCGCCGACTCGATAGAGAACTGATCTCCAGGTGGGTGGGAAATATGAGGTATGATGTCCCATCCGCGCACAGGTCGTATAAGCCGTGATTTCGAAATACTCTGTGACCACGTGACTTGATTCCTTCTTCGAGGTTCTGCAACAGTCTGTCCTTGATTTCCTTGAGACCTTGTCTGTTTGCAATCCAGAGTCCCGGAGATATTCCTTTACCGATTTCCTCACCGGTCCTCAATGCAACAAGTTCTTCATCTGCTAACATCTCTGCCAGCACAGCTCGCCCCTCTTCTGCATCCAACGGAATGCTGCGGGCCTGGCGCGACCTGACTGCTGCAGTCTGAATGAACCCTACTACATCCTCCCACCTTGCGCAGCCCTGTGATATCTCTACGAATCCCGTGATCAACCCCGACCATGCCCGCCTTCTTGGATTCTCCTCACGGGCCCCGTGACGTGAATTGTCGATGCTGTCCTCGTTATCCACGAGCAGCATCTCGGGCTCTAATGCGCGGGTTTCAATGTCGTATTGCCTTCCTATTTCCTCCACTGCTTTGTCAAGAGAGCCAGGAAAGGCTGCAATGACCTCTACGTTATCATATTTGTCGGATCGGTTCATCATCTCTCTGAGCTTGGCAGCAACCACACTCCCGCGTACCACTACAACTAGATTCGAGATTCCCTGACCATGATTCCTGATATGCTGCCTGATCCTGTCGAACATTCCATTAAGATCCGACGACTTTGGCTGTTCTCCTACCACAAGTATTGCACTCCTTCCGGCAACACATAGAGAATACAACGGCTCTATGTCCAGTCTTGAAAGCTTGATGTGACGCTCAAGTTTCTCTTCCACGTATTGAGCAATTGCATCTCGAACTGCCCTCAGGCCAGTCCCTGGAAGCGCATATAACGTACCCCCTCTTATCAGGGGCAACGGTTCTCTCTCAAGACCTGCTAGGCTGGCTGCCTCTCGGATTGCCTGAGCACATTGCTCATTGCTCATTGTTGGGTATGACCTCGCTATCCCTTCATAGAGCTCGTCTTCAGTAGCCCATCCTCTTCTTGCCACTATTCCCATGACTTGGCTTACGAGTTCCTTTCCTCGGTACAAATCAGTGACATCTCGTCCTGGACTACTCACAGCTCCTGACACTTTCGACCGATTGTCTTGGTTCTCCTTGTGATGCTCCACAGCTTCCTTCGATTCATTAGCTACGTTGTCATCAGAATGTGCTTGCGCAATCTTCTGGACCGGATCGACGATCACCTCGAATGTTTCCATTCCTGGTAACGAGATTAGTGCATGTCCCACCTTCAGCGATCTTAGATACCTTTCCTGTTCTGCGTCCAGTGACATGTATCTTGCTCCGATCGAACTGTCAAACGGAAGTCGAAACATTATTCTAACGGCGGTGTTGGCCAATATGTTCGACGATATGTTTGGCCTTGTTGAAACCACAATCACTCCTTGCCCGGTTGCGCGCTGTAGCATCACCATTGATTCTCCAGTGGTTACATCAGCCGCTGATGTTCTGGTGTAGCTCTCTGGGACGAGGTTGCTAGCCTCTTCAAGCACAACCACGTGGCGAAGGTCACGCGATATTCCTCTTCGGAAGGCGGCATCGAATATCCGTTTAGTTACCAAGTTGTAGAGTATTCGAGCTGCTTCCATTCCCCCGGTTCGAGCGACGTGACGAAGATCGAATATGACTCGCTTGTCCAGCAGTCTGGCAATCGAAACTGCTTTCTTACCCCCTGAAAGTATGGACCCAAGGGGTTGTTGTCTTAGGATCTCCAGTCTATTCAGCAAGGCATCTCTCGTTAGAGCGCTCCCGGGGGATCTCTCTGAAACCCTAATGACTGCCTCAACAAGGGCCTCGACCGATGATGTTTCCCTTTCTGATCCAGCAAGATCGACCAATGCCTCTCTCAAGAGTCGTTCCATTGCGGGCGATAGATCTGAGGAAACACTCCTTTCCATCAGGAGCTCCTTCAGCATCACCAGTGTGGTGTTAACTTCAGATTCTGTCTTGGTATCGAGAAGGTCGATGACAAAGTGCGGGTCGAGGCCTGGACGAAGGACTACTATCTCGTCTCCCAGTATCTCTACCAAGTCACTGTACTCTGAGCCCTTTACATCAAATATCCACCATGGGACGTTGGTCTTACGGCTAATCTCAACTATTAGTTTCCTTACAAGAGTCGTCTTGCCGGTTCCAGTAGCACCCAGCACTGCCACATGTTCCCCTAGCCACTCATTCTTTAGCCCGATCCTGTGCAGTTTTCTTCCCTCGTACACGACCCAACCGATCTGTAGCTCATTCTCAGTGACTCGTTTGGCCGGAAGGGTGAAGGTGGGCATCGACGCCGATCTGACCGGAAGACTGTGGATAGGAATATTGACCAAGGTTGCTAATGAGTCCACATGAACCTTCTGCGGCTTGATATGCTTCCTTGCAATGACCTTGTACCGTGATAGTCCCCACATATCCATCTTCTTGAATGTGACAGGCCTATCTCCCGCCCATGTTGAGCCCAATATGCCCTCTATCTTCTCGGTAGAGGCTTCGAGGGTTCCCGATCCCGTACTTTCTAAGGTGACGTATGCTGATACATCAAACCAAGCCCCATTATCCGTGACTCTTTGATAGTCCATGATGAGCTTCTGCTTGACTGTTTGGTCGCGCAGTGAATCATCCTTTTGTCTTTCCTTGTTCCTGATGTTGCGCCATTCTCTCTCCATTCGTGCCTTTTCCTTTCCTACCGATCCTGGAGAGAACACAACGGTCAGCGTCATATCAAAGCCTTGCCGGAGAAGTGTTGAAAGGAGGTGTCCCACCTGAGAAGGGCGTCCAGACACAGAAAGGTTGGGTATTCCCTTGAGGAGGATGATGGTCAGCTTCTTTGGAAGACTCATAGTTCCACTCGATTCTGGGTCTGCAACTGTGCCTGCTACAGCCCTGATAGCATCAAGAAGGTCATTCCCGGTCAAGAGAACAAGCTCCATATTCTGATACGAAGCCATTAGTATTGCCTCAATCCTCGTCGCTTCACGCTTAAGAGTCCTAATTACATCCGCTTCCCTCTCGGCCGTTTGTGCTATGAACAGTCTCAAGAATGGTTCAGCACGCTTGACTCCAAACTCATATACAACTGTCACACCTCCAGCCAGTCCATTTCGTATAGCTCGTATCGCAGAAGATGGCTGAACCATTCCCTCAGAGGCTCCGATCGGCGGTCCAGCAGATTTGATCTCGAAACAGCAGAGACCGATGGTCGTGTTGTCCTTTCTGAGTAGGAACACCCCGTCCCTGATCTCCTGCTCGACAGGATCAACGCCAAATGACGACCAGACCAGGAGTGTGGTTGTCAAGATCATACCCCCACACATTGCGAGCTCTATCATTGGTTTGGCTCGAAGGATGGCTTCTGTGTTGTAGAACAATCGTGGCTCCAAGTGTAGTAGGAGTAGGTATACCACCGGAGTCAGGATCGCACCGATCCATAGCCACTTTAGTCTGGACCTATCACACAGTTTCTTGTTTGCCTGTCTAGAGATGTCTCTGTCGACGGTCGGCGCAGCCGGTTTCAGAATGATTCCCTCTGTCAGATCGTGATTCCATCCGCATGTGCAGACATCTCGATATGAACTCCCCTAGCACGGTGGGAGAATAAAAGAAGTGAACCCAACATATGGGTGCGAGTCGCTGAATGAATGGAACTCGCATAGAGCGCTGCTCAGAGTCTACTGACAATGGTGATGAGTGGTGGCTGCCACGCACAGACTGGTTCTAATCCTTGCATTGGTGGTACTGGTCACTCTGTTCAGTTCGGACCGGGGCGTGTGCACCAATGACGAGGGGACTATGGTGCTCAGGGGTCATCCCCTGACACTCAGAGGTCGATTACTAACCAATGGCACATTCGGAGATCCTGTACCTTACGAGCCTGTGATCTTGTTTGATGAGACAATGAACATCGCTATCGGCACGACATTGACCGGCCCAAATGGCGATTTCTGTTTTGTATGGACCCCTGACATCTCGTACCCACTTGGCCCTACTTCTCTCAATGTCACATACCGGGGCAATGAAGCACTATATCTCCTGCCCTCCTTTCAGCGCATCATTGTGACAGTACTGGGTTCTGTATCTATGGAACTCATAGTCGAGAATACCGACGTATACTATGGCGACTTGGTCGTTGGAACAGTCAGGCTGCTAGATGACGTCGGGTCCCCTCTCCAGGATCAACCCGTCTGTCTATTGAGTGGAGATCGCATAGTCACTCTGTTGCACACGGACGATGAGGGGTTCGCACATTTCGAGTTCGATTGCAATGAGTCATACTTTGCTGAGGGTCATATTGAGCTCAGAGCCATCTACGAAGGCTCTACTTCTCAGTACTACACCCCTTCACAAGTTTCCACATGGCTGAACGTCCATAGGATCGCGACACGTGTTGAATTTCTCGCGGAGTTACCGAGAGAAATGATGCTCAATGAACCGCTCGAGATTCCTCTTGCGATACTGCCTGCAATCTCCGCCGAGGTTGTGGTTCAGCTCGACCGAAAGCCGTACGCTACCATTTTGACTGACCAGACAGGCGAAGCGACCCTCCTGCTTGCATTTCCTGTGGGTACACGCCCCGGTCCTCACGAATTGACTCTGTCCTACTCAGGTAGCTCGAGATACGCCCCGTGTAGTACCAGTTCTTCCTTTGAAGTGGTAACCTCCGTTTTCGTTCTGACAGAAATGAACAACCCGCTGGTCCTAGGCCAAGTCGGTACCATTGTAGTGTGGGTCTATGACATGTTTAGAGTACCATTGGACGATGTAGCCATACTGCTTGAGGATACTGCTTCAGGAGTCACATCCTCGGCGACTGTACAGAACGATTTCGGCAGGGTTTCGTTTAGTGTCCCCATTGAGCCCCCGCTTGGTCCAAGGGACATCAAGTTTAGGATCCTCGACAATCCGTACGTTGTGAATGGAACCTGGACTCTGAGTTGTACCGTGTGGTGTCTGCCGATACTAGAGAAGCTAGATTGCAGTGTCGACGGGTATGCGTTCCCTAACCAATCTGTCTTGTTTGCATTCGCCATCAGAGTCGACGCCGATAACTGCATTCCGGAGTATGTCGTGCTTGTCCTCTGCAATGGAAGCATGCATCATCTCCCTGTTTCTGTTGATGGACGCTTCACGTTAACCCTCAGGATGCCAGTGGTGGAGAGCAACTGTACCCTGAACTTGATTGCGCCAGGCGATCCCAGTGTGTTCAGGCTTGAGGTACAATACTCGACCACAGTCTTAGTCACACGGAGGATTCCCTTGGCAGTCGAAATCCTCTCGTACCACACAGTACCTCTTCATCGAATCCTGAGCGTAACCCTCATCGTTCGCGGGCTTAACGGGTCGACAATGGGTGGGCTACCGTTCAGCTATTGCTGGCTAACCTTGAATGATACCCTCCTGACATCACCTGAAGGTCTGGTAGAGCTATTGCTTCCGATGCCCTTGCAGCCCGGATCGCATGCGCTGACCTGTGTTGTACATCCGTCCTGGTGTAACGCCGAATTCCAGGGCACATTCTATGTTCTGATAGATTCTGAAGACATCCTACTCTCTCAAGGCATTGACCCCAACGTGTTGACCTATGTCATCGTGATCTCTATTGCCTTGGGTCTGTTCTTTAATCCGCGACGCAGACGCATATAGCCCATATCACAAGACAGCTTGGTGCTCCGGCCGGGATTTGAACCCGGGTCAGGGGATCGAGAGTCCCCTATGCTGGGCCGGACTACATACGGCTTCGAAATGATGTGCAATCATTGACTCGATCTACCGGAGCAGTAGGAGCCCATAGGTCCGGAGCAAGCGCAATCGTGCCAAGCTCTGAAGATAAGCCTTTCTCTAAGTGGTCTGTTTCGGTATGAGTCCCCGGTCACGGACCGAACAGGTTTTCCAATCCATTCCAGCTATTCTGCAACAGGCCTATCAGCTGGCCTATGAGGTCTTGTGCCCATCCAGTTGCCTGAAGTATAACTGCCACCACTATCGACACCGTCACAACGGCGATCCCCAGCAATAGACTCTCCTCCACGAGAGGTCCTCCTCTTTCGTCATGCCATATTGTTCTCTTAGCCATCTGACATAACCGCATTCGGGTGTCGCGCATTCCTATTTTAGCTCCCACATATTCAATTTCGTGATGTCGAACATCAATGGGTGACCTAAGCTCCATAGTATGTTGCCCAGCTGGCGAGGATCTAGCGTACTGCGCTCATCTAGTCTACTTTCTAACAGATGCCTTACCGACTCAAACGCAGAGCTGATGCTGGTCACACCGCATTGTAGGGCTCGCTGAAGAACTGCACCATCTGGTGAAAGATTCTCAGGGCCAAACGATCCCCCCCTTCGATAAAGTACGTTGAGCCCACCAAAGCCAATGATACCCTTGTCGATGTTTCTCCTGATTTCCGCAACCTCAGCTACGTACCTCTTCGACGATCCTGGTCTTGGACGCTCCATTGCAACTACAATGTCCATGAGCGCGATACTGGAGCCGTCTATCTTGTGATCATTTGTCCATCGTGTTATCAGTCCCGCAGCAGAATGACCGTGACAGGTCTGAATACATCCTAGTCCCGCAGATATGGCCTGGAACAGCGCCCTGCTGTGATCTGCCGTTTGAATCTCACCAAGAATCACATAGTCGGGCGACCTATGCAGAGTCTTGATGATCTCACTCGTCTTGTCAAGCCTGCCGCCCGATTCGTCAACAGGGTCTACCCGAAAGCTAACTTGGTGTCCCCCATGGTGTAGTCTGCTCTCAATAGAATCCTCAATGTAGATTCTCCTCCAGTAGGTAGGCGCTGTCATATCGAGCGCATTAAGAAGTGTGGTCTTTCCCGACCCGGGCCCACCAGTTATTGTGATATTGAGCTTTGAACAGTAGGCAAGTACCAACAGTGCCGCAACATCGAGTGTCATCGTCCCGTTTCGAATGAGGTCGAGAATGTCATATGCCCTGCTCCTCGGCCTGCGTATCTCCATGACCATGCCCCGTGGGCTCAATGGTGGCAATGCCACTGAGAAACGATATGAGGTACCACATACGGACAGATCAGTCTTCAGGGATGGGTTTGTGATATCAGCATGAAGGTTGCTTTCAGATCGGAGCAGTGTGACTATTCTTCGAGCGTCATGGGGCCCAACGTGGCAGGATGCCAAACATCTCCCCAATCTCGAATGGTCAAAGTAGACTGGCTCCATAGGTCCGTCAATGTATACCTCCTCCACATTCTCGTCAAGCAAGAGTGGAAACAACTGACCAAGAGCTGTCCGACTAAGGGCTGCTACTGTGGCGATGGTTTCTCTTGTACGGGGGCTGATCTCAGGAACTTGTCTGCAAAGTAGCTCAGCTATTCTGTTTCTTGAATTCTCAATGATCTGATCCAAGGACATTCTCTCGGCCCGCAATTCGGGCCTTTCATTTTCTCTGAGAAGTCCTGCAAGCAACTCTGCTTCCAGTTCTGTCTTCAGTATTGGAAAGGCCATGTGCACGGGTTCCGGTGATCGTCCCTCAGTCTTGAAGATGGAGATGTATGGTCCTACCAAGTATGCGTCGATTACATTTCGAAGAGACGCCATGTCTACCTCCCTCCCAATCGTTATTGATTCCCACTGGTTTGATTTCCAGGGAGCGTCTGTTGGAACACTTCCTGCTGGAGCATAATGTATCAAGTGTCTTGAGGGCTCTAGAACCAGTATCCCCCGTTCGCCTAGGTTCTCGTGATCCGCCCTGATACAACCGGGATAAGGTGGTCTACTACAACTGGCACATCTGGACTCCGGACAGCATTGAACCATGACATTCGCCATTTCAGACTTCATCCAGTCCTGCCATCCTGCCTATTCGGTTTCGTTATACCGGGTGCCTCTGTATCCTCAACTATTTTCTTGAGTTTCCCTCCGGATCCATATTGAGTTCATGGAGGAACCTCCTTATCATACCGTAGTGATCACGGATGCTGTACTCGGCCACATCGGTGGCGTTTGACGTTAGTTTCTGTGTTAGCACTGGTCGTAGCCCTTTTCGTTCTGATATCAAGCGATCGCTGGCGTATGCAGCTGAAACTGCAAATATGAAGGGGTTTCTTCCTCCTCTCTTCGAGGAAGGGATGATTTCAAGAACCTCAATCACCTTATTCCTGAGTTCTCTTTCATATTCCTGACTTTCCCATCCTCTCAATCTTATTCTCCTCAAGACTTCGGCATTGTTCATCAATCTGGAAACAACTCTTGGGACATAGTCATCAGGTTTCCTAATGCTGGGGCTGTATCCTGTGACTGACTTTAGTAGCAATGCACCTCGTACTATTGCTCTTACATTTACTCGATGTCCGCATTTCTCAAACACATCTGATATCTCTTCAAGCGTGACTGGAGCATCGTTTCGGAATTCTCGGACCGCGACTAGAAGACAGACTGCAATCAGTAAGACATTGTTGCCAATCTTGGATCGTGCTTCAGAGCTGATCTTCCTATACAAGTATGCCGCACGATCTCGAACTTGCTCGTTGAGCATCAACAGCCTACAGACGTGGTTTAGTGTTCTCAGCGCTCTATACCTTGCCTCATCTCGGCCAACCCGGGCCCGGGTATCGTAGATAGATGTAAAACGCCTAAACCTCCTTTGGGCTATCTCTGTCAATGTCTGACCGTGCGGATCTCTGAACCATCGATTTCTATGGTATCCGATGTAGCTGCCCAGTCCATCAACAATGTGCGGACGGTTTCCAAGAGAAACATACATACTTGCCTCAGGACCGCTTGTCTCTTGTTCGTTGCCCATTTGATATGTTGAGTGGACATAGTTCCTAGAAACGACAAGACCACATTCTGTACACACAATATGTCCTTGGCTAGCTATCAGAGATCCCCCACAATCAGGGCAGGAGCGTGCTTCGCACGATACCTCGACTGCATCATCCACTACTTGACCACACCAGGCGAGCTACTTGGCACATCTACCTAACTGGATTTCAGAAGGAACAAGTTCGATCATGCGCACTACAAGTTCTATCAATCGAACAGAGGAGTTCTTCTCCCAGTCACAAAGAGCCTACACAGATTGAGAGTAGACCGAAAGTATTGTCACCTAAGCACTACAAAGAACCTACCGCTTGAGAATGTATCTCTCTGAGCTGCACTCAGATCTGCAGATTCCAATACCATACGAAGCCCCCCAATTGTGGCAGTCACTCGGTACCCGCCACCCATCTCTACCTCCTCGAACACAGTTCCCTCTGCACACAGTTTCACACTCTCGTCAATCTTCAAGGGCTTGTCGTCGATGACTATTCCCACCTGATCGCCTGTGGACAGGCTCCCACAGAGGACTTCTGGTAACTCCAGCATCAAAGTACCATTTGGTTCTTTCATCGATGCTTTCAGGACCCGAACTCCTCTGATCTCTGCTTCATTCATTGACTCTACAAATGCTTCCTTTACCCTGATCGTCACTTGACGAAACCCCACTTGGCATTGCCAAGGCTCCAGCTGCTGCACAAGTTAAACATGTCGGCACTGTGTGGACCTTTTTAGGCTGTGATCAAACACGTCGTTGGGTAGCTCTGCCATATGATATCTAGATACATCCTCCTCCTGGCCGCGGCAATGGTGATATTCAGTTCTGCATATCCGGCAAATGCCGCCGCTGTAAGTATTCAGTTCTTACAAACAGATTGTCTAGTCTATGAAATCGGTCAACCACTTCATATGGCCGCAGGAGTCCTGGCCGAGTTCGGAGATGGGGGTTGGTGTACGGTCACATTCTCCATATTCTCCGGGGCACTTCCGGTTTTCGAGGACAGTCGTTATCTTTCCTCATCCTATGATGTTCAGCTTCTACAATCTGTGTATGCAATAAATCCCTCCCACTTCATGCCAGGAGTGAATGGTACCACAGCCTACGTCAGTCTATACTGTGAAGCATTCGATGATACTTACAGCACTGACGAACTCACCATTCCGGTACAAATTGTCAGAGGTAGTCTGTGCACAATACCCCGTTCCTCTCTCGAGGTCGAACGAGGTGTCAATGCCAGTCTGAGTTTTGATGTATGTAGCTCCCACGACTCACACATCGGGCTGAAGGACGGGGTCCTGTCAGTCATGATCTTCAACTCTTCGTCAGTCCTCTACAAGTCTGCACAGATGACAGATGGGTCTGGCCATCTCATGGTCATGGTGCCTTGTTCCTCGTGGAGCGTCGGCAAGTACACTGTTTCACTCACCTTCAATGGTTCTGCATCTTTTCTACCTCTACAGACCGAGTACGAGTTCTCAATATCAACACCTGACTCCTTCCTTGAGATCGTTGAGATGACCGAGAGTCTCCACTGCCAATCCCCAGATGGCAAACATTGGGAAACAATGTTTCTGCTTGTCCGCCACCAAGATGGACAGGCACAGCCATTGAATGGCAGCAACCTAAGTTGGTCCACTCAATTCTCGAGTGGTGTCATGACTCAAATCGGAGCAGGCCACTACAGTACTGAGATTCCTCTACTAACCCCATCAGGTCAACTAGCACTCAATATCACTGCAACTAACCCGGAGTACTCACCTGCCTCACTGCAGTTGATGCTGAATGTGCTTCCCAGACCACTCACGGTCCGAGTTACATGTCCTGAGGGACATTCGGGGTCGGGACTGATCGGAAGCCTGACTGCACTCGATTCCCTCTCCAACAGCACTGTTGCATTCTTGAACTTGGATGTTCTGTTGTATGTTAACGGATCCTTGATTGACGTTCTGAGAGGCAAGACCGGCTCAGACGGTGTGTTGAACTTTGAGTTTGCAGTACCACCTCAGTCCTGGGGCGATAGCCAATTGGTTGTGAGAGCCAATTCGTCAGCATACTACGAGAATGTTACGGAAACTTTTCGATTCAAGACGTACTACGCCGCTTCAGTAACGCTTGTGCCTCCACTACCCATGCAAGTCATTGGACATGACTTCCAGCTCACGCTAATCATCTCGGATCCACGTGGTGAACCCCTCTACGATGCATCTGTCAGTGTCTTCCTTGGCAACTCATGTGTTTTCTCTGGTCAATCAAACTCAAGTGGAATCGTTGCAGTTTCCTGGGTTGTTCCATTTGATCCTGGTCCTGGATATCGATCCTATCTCATAGTGGTGTGGGGCGATGATAGGCCCTACCTGCGGACGAGTCATGTGAACTGGACAGTCCCCGCATATATCGAGGCAACCGTCATCCATCCAACTACTCTCACCGGTACGAGAGGAACAAATACCACGTTACAGATTCTGTTAGCGACAGACTGTCCTGTGGCGACGTCAGTTTCTGCATTAGTTATTTGTGACTACCACGAACCATTGACCACCTTCTCCACGACAACTAATGATGTCACTGTGATCGCTCTGTTTCTGAAAGATTCTCTCACACTTGGACCCCACTGTATATCGCTGCAGGTTGTAGCAGGCTTTGTCGTGTTGGTCGATGGGCTGGAAATCAGTCTGATCGTCTATGGTACCATCAATTCCACAATAAGATCCGTGATGGCAGTATACGGGGAATGTTTCAAGCTCTCGATCGAGGCACATGACGATATGAATGTCCAAGTACGAGAACTCACCATCTCTGTCTTTGAGGATGGTGTATTGATTGCAATCCTCAACGGAACAGCAGATTCCTATGTCTTGGCCAATTCGTCACTTGGGCTGAGACCTGGTCGTCACGAGTTGGTTGTCTGTATTCAGAGTATGTGGTTGATACCCCAGAATCATACGATATCCATCACCGTCTGGATCCGAACCATGCTGGTGATACAGTTGTTGCATGAAGATGAGCCCATAGCCTATTCGGTTACGATGTCTAGTATCTCATGTGGCTCGATCATTCTCCCGCCCCCCACCTTGCCTAGTGGGACGACTTCAACCGTGCCGCATGAAACCCTTGACACTTCCCCGACGATCTGTCCCAGATTCATCTCCGGCACCAATAACCGTTCAACAGTCTTTGAGAATGCTCGGACTTCGCTGTCTGGAAACGGCCACACTACCCTGAGCCTCAGCGAACGAATCAGATCCTCCTTGGGACTCATCGTCATAGCTTCCTCAACCGCTCTGCCAGTACATCCAAAAGAAACTATTCCCCACTTTGCTCGAGGAGGACCCTGAATGACGACATCCGTGAGTTCGTCAGTCCTGTTGACTACTTTGCTTCTGAGTCTGCGAACCAAGCGATCATGAACACTTGCATCTGACGTCTTCCTGTATCCTCTCTCGTCGTGAGTCGACCCTGTCACAAGGAGATTCAGACCATCACCGAACCGCGGCATTGTTGTATCAACGCCCCGCCTATATGTTCTCGAGATTTGATCTGCTCCTTCCGTTTCAGATCCTGCGCCAATATCATCTGACTCATGTTTCGAGTATCTTCTTTGCACCCTCCAGTCTCTGTTCGACTGAATCACAACTCTCTCACGAGAGTGAGCCACAATCTCATCAGACAGGAGTATCACTGGGTGTCTGAAATCTTCAGATATGCGGAATGCTCTCGCAGTCAACTCGAACGTTTCCTGTGCAGAGTATGGCGAAAGCACTATGCTCTCATGGTCTCCGTGTGTTCCCCATCGCGCCTGCATGACATCCCCCTGTGCCGCCTTTGTGGCTTGCCCAGTACTTGGGCCCACCCGTTGAACATTGACAATCACACACGGGGTTTCGGTCATGATGGCATATCCTATTCCTTCCTGCATCAGACTGAATCCTGGCCCCGATGTGGCGGTCATGGCAAGACATCCTCCCCATGCAGCGCCAATTACTGCTGAGATCGCGGCGATCTCATCCTCCATCTGAATATACGTGCCCCCTAGCTTCGGCAACCTTGTGGCCATTATCTCTGCGATCTCTGAAGCGGGGGTAATTGGGTACCCCGCGAAAAATCTGCATCCCGCTGCTATTGCACCCTCTGCACAGGCTTCATTGCCTTGCCAGAACTTCACAGGAGTGTCTTCTGTGTACATTTCAGGTTCAACGAACTCGCCAATCGACTGCAAATCTTAACATTTCGCTTTGGTGCGTTGCACCACGCATTTACTACCGATGCTGTCTTCAGTGCTAGTGTCCGTGTTGTTGCTCTGTCCAGGTGCTCCGAATTGCATGTTGTCGAGGTCTTTCCACAGTGTTGCCCCCTACGATTCCTGAGCTAGCTCCATCGCCATCCACAGCTATGCTCAGAAAACGACGTGTCGCCTACCTCCTACTTCTCCTACAATGGTTTGCCGTTTTGGCTATCACGTTCGTTCACGTGGAGCATGTGAATCGATAGTCTTATCTGATGCATTCATGCTGCATGACTCAGCGAGCGTGGTCTAGATGGTCAGGACGGAAGCCCCCCAAGCTTCCAACCCGGGACGGTTTCGCTATTGCGAACCGCGGGAATTCGAATCCCGGCGCTCGCACGTTTGATCTCCCTTCGAATCCGTTTTTAAGAGTTTACTCACAGTGATTGACTGGCGAGTGATGACTGCCATGACCCCGTTGAGTCAGAAGTGACGATGATATGGATCTTGAGTGCGGAACTCGCCACTAGACTAATACTTTTAGTCACCTCGGACTCAGGTGTTCTTTTAAAAGAACAATACGCATAACACTTTTAAGTAAATGTACGCAGCCTTTTGTGATAGTGAATGGGTCGGGACTACATCGAAGATGAGCTGAGCAGACAGAGTGTTTTCAGAGCGGAGCATGCATTGTCAATCGATTATGTTCCAGATGATCTTCCCCATAGAGAAAATGAGCTGAGGTTCCTCGCTCAGAGCTTCAAGACCCTGATAACTAACCCCGGGAGCACAAGTCCGAGGATTCTGATTGAGGGACCTGTGGGAAGCGGGAAGACTGCAGTCGCAAAGAGGTTTTCTGAGCAGATTACTCTGGCTGCATCACGTCGGAACATCCACATCCACAAGGTACATGTGAATTGCAGAGTCAGCAAGAGCACCTACTTGGTGTATCTCAGGATGCTCCGTGAATTCAAGTCTCAGTTTCCCCGGCGGGGCCACTCCCCCGAAGAACTGCTTCAGATGATTGTTGAGATACTCGATTCCGAAGACCGCTATCTTCTGCTAATACTTGATGAGCTTGACTACTTCATAAAGCAACGTGGAAGCGACCTACTGTACGACCTAACTCGCTTCATGGACGACCGCCTCAATGCGCCGCAACGAATATCGATAGTTGGGGTTGGCAGAGAGATCCCTCTCCATGATCCTACTCTTCTTGACTCCAGTACTCTCAGTACTCTTCAGAGGAACATGATCAGGTTCGAACCGTACTCATCCCAGCAGCTCTATGACATACTGAATGCCAGAGCTAAGATTGCGTTTCAACCAGGTGCCGTGATGGATGAAACCTTACAGCTGATATGCGACATCGCCTCGGAACACGGAGATGCAAGATATGCAATCGAACTGCTATGGCGCGCTGGCAAGCAGGCCGAACGTGAAAGGTCTGATAGAGTTGTACCTGATCATGTACGACTAGCTAAATCCGACATTCACCCAGAGATACGAAAAGAGGTCATCACCACGCTCCCTCTTCAGCTGAAGCTGCTGTTACTGGCAATCGCTCGACAGCTGAGAGAAACTCGCAATGCATATGTGACGATCGGTGAGGTGGAAGACATGTACAGGAGTGTTTGCGAGGAATATGGCGAAGAGCCTCGTACACACACACAGATTTGGACGTGGGTCCAGGATCTTGGTGCACAGGACATCATTGAGGCAAAACGATCCAGTGTGGGCAGAAGAGGACAAACCACGCTCATAGGTCTCTCTGAAGTTCCTGCAGAGATGTTGGAAGAATGTCTCCTTGAACTCATCGAGAAGGATGGATGAAGTCATGGATACACATGGGAAAGACCGGGTGTCGCTCGAACAGGTATTCTCTTCTAGAGGCAGGATCAAGATCATTAGGGAACTCGCCTTCTCAAACGAGCTAAACATATCAGAGATTTGCAAGAGAGTGGGCCTCAACCACAGCACAACTAGGAGTCATCTTGATGTCCTCATTGCATCAGGCTTAATAGACGAAAAGATGTTTGGCCGAATCAAGATCTACAGATACCGTCTCGAGGACATGCGTGCACGTTCACTCAAGAACCTGTTTGAGTTGTGGGAAGCATAGATGCCATCGTATCTCTGCAGAGTGTTCTATCTGGGAACCAACTACTATGGTTCACAGATTCAGCCCGGCTTACCCACCATACAGGGTGAATTGATAGACGCAATATCCCGCTGGAGTGGCGAAACGCATTCTGAAGAGTCTGTGAGGCTGGCCGGACGTACTGACAGAGGAGTACACAGCATAGGTCAACTTGTTCTAATAAGGACCGGTCTCCCCATATCGCTGAAAGAAATCAATAAACAACTACCAGACGATATCACCCTCTGGGCATTTCGTCAGGTTCCCTCAACCTATGAGCCTCGGTTTGAAGTTCTCCTGCGTCACTACTTGTACTGTCTAGAGATCTCTTCTCTCTCTCTTGACCTTGGGAGGATGTGCAATGCGGCCCGAATGTTGATTGGAACGCACGATTACTCTAGCCTGGCAAAACAAGATGGTAACAGACCAATGACTACTACTCTCCTGAACATCGATCTGTCCATTGCTGGCAATGTGCTGCTGATTGATGTCTATGGGACTGGCTTCCTCTGGAACCTCGTGCGTAGAATAGTGACCTTTCTCATGGATGTCGGAGTTGGTTTGCTCCCCGACGACGCCGCAAGGCTGATTCTAGATTCCTCCCCGCCCAGAAGATCTGGAAACAGGCCTTCCTACCCCGAAGGTCTGATTCTGGTTGAGTCTGCTGTTCCACTCTATCTAGCCCCGGATAAGGGGGCCATCAAGAGAATAAGAAAGACTATCGCAACGAAGCTCGCCCTATACCAAAGATTATCGACTTCTCTAACCGTTGTAGATTGGATCACGTCAATGCAGCTTCTCATGGCTTGACCCCGATCCAGTTCTGCATCAATTGTCCTTGACGCGGATTTCTCCGGACAATCTCTTTGATGACCCATAGAATCTCTGTTCTTGCTCGCGCATGAGAAATGCTTGCAGCTCTCGATATCATCTCGACCAGCAACTGTGTCTTCTCCAGTGCCTTTCCTCCCCTCCAGATCAATAACGGCCACTGCGGCTCAACATTCTCTACCTCTCTGTATGGAGTTTCAGTCCTTGACCTCCCAACTCCGACCGAAATGAAATCGTATACATATCCCAGCATCTTCCAGTCTTGCCTTCTCATGATTCTTCCAAGCACATAGTCTGACAACGAGAGGGCGTCAAACCCACTTTCCAGTTCCTGTTCTGTGAGAAGGTACTTGCTGATGTTCTCTTCGAGCCATAGCACTAGCGTTTCATGATCTACGTCTGTTTCCGCAACTGCCCTCCTCGCGCCATCAATGCTCGCAGCCATGAAAAGTCTCCTAATCGAACTAGAAACCCCGCGTAGGTGATCCCTGTCTGGTGGTTGCCATGTTTGACCATGATCAGACCTGCATGCAACCTCAAGGTCAAGAATGGCCGCTCTGAGGTCTCCTCCGGCTCTTTCTGCGATTGCCCTAAGGACTTCTTTCTCACACCTGGCGCCGCTTTCTCGCAAGACAACTGACAGGGCTTCCACTATCTTGTCCTCGGAAACTGGCTGGAATTGAAGGATCATGCATTTCTTCTGGATAGCGTCAAAGCGTTTGTCCTCGATGTCATTTGCAGTCATTACTATAGGGTGCACTGCATGGTCAATGAGATCCTCGATTGCACTTATTCCCCCTCTGTCGCTGGATCCTGAGATCCCATCGATCTCCTCGAGCAAGACAATTCTTCCCCTCCCATCGAGAGTTTCTTGTGTCGCTGATCTCCAGACCTGCGTTTCCACTACGGCCTTATTCCTGCTGTCGCTCGCATTGTACTCGACCAGTTCCAGGTTCAGGTCTCTCGAAAGTGCTACGACAGCTGATGTCTTTCCGATTCCTGGTCGTCCGACGAGTATTGCACCCCGATTCCTAGTGGTCTTCGGATCCCATCCTCTTACCCACTCGTAGAGCCTGTCGATCACTTCCTCATTTCCCACGAGGTCGCTCCGACACGTCGGCCTAAATCTCTCTGTCCACGGTTGGTCCACATTCGTCATGTGCTATCTGTCTCCCATATGAACTAGAAGCGCAGTCATCTGGATCTCTCCATCCGCCCCCTCGGATATTCGAAACTCGGCCTCCGCAATTCGTTCGTAGATAGCAACCTGTTCCTTGGCTGACATACTCATTTCCTCTACTATCCTGTGGACCTGACGGACCAAGTCATGGGGTGCTATCCCCTCTTGGTAGACCAAGTGTTTCATGATTTTCAATGCTTGTTCTAGTTTTCCGCCTTGCGACAATGTGATCATTTCCCTGATTGTGGCCGGGTCCGCCTGGCCCGAGATTGAATACACGATCTGACTGTTCAAAGTCTGCTTCAGTGACGAGGCTGCCTGCAGCAGATTGATGGCTGCTCTCATGTCGCCCTCTGCAAGATAGAGAATTGCATCCATTCCTGTGTTGACAATCTTCACACCTTCGTTTTTGGCAATGAACTCTAAGCGCATTCGAATCACGTCGTCAGGGAGACGCGCAAATCGAAAGAGTGCACACCTAGACTGGATTGGTGGTATTATCTTGCTAGAGTAGTTACAAATCAGGATCATTCGACACGAATTTGCATGAGTTTCCATTGTCCTGCGCAGTGCATGCTGTGCGTCCGGCGTGAGATGGTCTGCCTCGTCCAGAACAAGTATCTTGAAGGGAGCATCCCCTGCCGGTACTGCACGCGCGAAATTTTTAACCTGATTCCGGACAACATCTATTCCTCTCTCATCGCTCGCGTTAAGCTCCATGAAGTTCTCATCAAAGGAGTCGCCAAAAAGATCCCGAGCCATTGCAATGGCCGCAGTTGTCTTGCTCGTACCTGGAGGTCCGCTAAATAGGCAGTGGGGGACGGCCTTTGCTTCCACAAAACTTCTTAGACTCTGAATGATGCTTTCCTGTCCCAAGATCTCCCTCAGTGTGCGTGGTCGGTACTTCTCGGTCCAAAGGCCCATGTCCATTTCACATCACTCGTCCGCGGGACTCGCACTTAGAAACACCCTCAAAAATAGTTTCACATACTCTCAAAATCGAGGTGCAAACAAGATGATGTCCCCCCTCTTCGCCGCCCAGGTCGCTGAGCGCGTGCAGATGCTCTTCAACAATGATTTTCGTTCATGTCAGTTCTCAAGGCCACTCCCCTCCATGAAACTGGGTGACCGTACAATCGGTCCCTTCGATGCCGGGAGCAGGGCTGAACTCCCTAATTGGATGATTGATATCCTGATCAGGAATGGTGTGGTCGAGTTGATGCCCGAAGATGCACTTGAGTCATCCATGAGAGTCAATAGTGCTAACGATCGTGAGAAGAGAGAGCCCGCTCTGCAGTCTGTCTGGCCATACCTCTACTCTGCACTGAGATCCAAGATGCACCGGCTATCGCGCGACGCCTCCGAAATGGATCCGAAGACACATTCGGATCTTCAGACCACTAAGAAGAACTTTGAGTCACTCTTGGAGAACCGGCTTACAAAGATCTTGCGGGTAGCCAAGTCCGGTTTCTACCAAGATAAGCTCAAGTTGATGACCTACGAAGAACAGTGGCTTTGCAAATCCATTGCGGACGTCATTACACGTTGGCGTGTAGCAGTATTGTCGTCTCGACCTTAGCACTGCCGCTTATATACGGACATGACAAACTAATACTTGCTCGACAGGTCTTCTCTGAGGCGAATCCTATGGCTCTAGCAGACAACAGTTTGCAGTTGCGATTTGAGGACTTCCTTCGAAGCTACAAGGATGAACATGGCACTCCCATATACTGGGTAAGAGTCCAGAACATGCCTATAGAGGGATCTACATCACTGACAGTGGACTTTCAGGAACTGGCCAGTTTCGATAACGAATTCGCTAGGATTGCGAGAGAAGACCCCGACTTGATGTTGCTTCACTGTAATCGAGCATTGCTTGACGTCCTATCTCGTGAGGACCCAGACTACGTGAGTTCTCTCAGAGACAAAGACCTCCTTCGTATACGTATTGTCAACTACCCCGAGTACACTCCACTTCGTGCCATCAGATCCAAACACATTGGCAAACTCATCTACATCCGCGGGATCATGATGAGGGCCAGTGAAGTGAAACCCCTGCTAAGAGAGGCCCTGTTCCAGTGCAGGGTGTGCAAGCATGAATGGCATGAACCTCAAGAAGAGGGCCGATATACTGAACCTCTGACATGCCCTGTGTGTAATGTGAAGACTCCTGTCCGTCTGATTCCCGAGAAGTCATATTTCACAGACTGGCAGAAGGTCCGAATACAAGAAACACCCGAGGAGCTTCCCCCAGGCCAGATGCCCAGGTCGCTTGATGTCATACTCGAGGGTGACATAGTTGACACATCTAGACCTGGAGACCTGGTGAAGATCTGTGGAATCTTGAGGACGTCTCCTGATTTCTCACGTAAGGGCAGCCGTCTGGCCACATTTAATGTCTACGTCGAAGCAAATGGCATTGAGATTGGCGAGAAAGAGTACGAAGAGCTAGAGATAAGCCCTGATGACGTGAAACAGATCGAGGAACTCTCACGCGATCCGTACGTTCACCAAAGAATCTATGCATCGATCGCGCCGTCGATACAGGGATATGAACGTGTGAAGGAATCGATTGCGTTACTTCTGTTTGGTGGAGTCGGAAAGGTGTTGCCAGACGGGACTCGATTGAGGGGACGCTCGAATATACTCATGATTGGAGACCCGGGCACAGGCAAGAGCCAGATACTCAAGTTTATTGCAGGACTGGCATCCAGGGGTCTGTACACCTCAGGCAAAGGCACCACAGCAGCAGGTTTGACGGCGGCCGTGATCCATGATACAGAAACGGGAGCAATGACTCTTGAGGCTGGAGCACTGGTACTGGCAGACCAGGGCATAGCTTGTATTGACGAGTTTGACAAGATGGATCCAGACGATAGAACTGCAATTCACGAGGCAATGGAACAACATACAGTGAGTATCGCAAAGGCCGGGATTGTTGCCACACTCAATGCCCGGACCTCTATTCTTGCAGCAGCAAATCCCACACTGGGACGCTACGAACCCTCTCTTTCTCTTCAAGACAATATTCGGCTTCCATTCACGATCCTATCTCGGTTCGATCTAATATGGGTCATGATTGACACTGTTGAATCCACCAAGGACAGAGAGCTGGCTCGTTTCATCCTGACAATGCACCAGAGTCAGCGGACCCCTGACCAGAAGAGTGCTCCTCCAATTCCTCCCTCCCTGCTGAAGAAATACATCCGTCATGCAAGCAGGTTGAACCCACAGCTTACACCAGAGGCCGCTGAGGTCATTGAGAACTTCTACGTTGATCTACGAAAAACAGCGGAGGGCGGTGCCGGTCCGGTGCCGATAACTGCACGTCAATTGGAGTCTCTCGTGCGTTTAGCGGAGGCTCGTGCAAGAATGGCACTGAGGACAAAAGTCACCAAAGAGGACGCACAAGCAGTGGTCAATCTGATGGAGGCATCTCTGCGGGATGTGGCCCTCGATCGTGTGACTGGCAAGATCGATATTGACACACTTGTTTCGAAGATGAGCGCTGCACAGAGGGGATCATCTGACATAATCCTCAAGGCCATGAAGGAGCTGGAGGCAGAGGGCTCCTCGACTGTGAGTGAAGAGGCGCTAGTGCAACGTGCAGCTCAGATGGGACTCTCTGTCGAACGCGCCCAAGAGGTGATCAAGAAGTTGCTTCAGGAAGGGATTCTATTCAACCCTCGAGAGGGGAAGATCAAGCGTGCACAGGGGTGATCCGCCAACTTCCAATTGACGGGGATGGTCAAGACGCTTGTAGGAGACCTTCCACTGAACCGAAGAGTCGTTGATGTTCTCAGAAACTTAGGTATCAATGAACTCTATCCTCCGCAAGAGCTCGCGTTTCGAAGCGGTGTCTTGGAGAGGAGAAACCTGGTACTATCCGCTCCCACAAGTTCAGGCAAGACACTGGTTGCCGAGATATGTGCAGTTCACTCGATCCTGGAGCGTGGAGGCAAGGCCCTATACCTTGTTCCATTGAAATCTCTCGCGCGTGAGAAACTGTCGGAGTTTGCAAAGTACGAGTGTCTCGGGTTCTCCACAGTGGTTTCGGTCAGCGACTATGAGTCGTCACGACCAGAACTCGCAGATGCCGACATACTCATTCTGACTAACGAGCGTGCTGACTCACTGATCCGTCAGAGGCCTGATTGGCTGAACGATGTCTCTGTGATGATTGCAGACGAGATTCACTTGGTTGGCGACAAGACTCGTGGTCCAACGCTAGAGATGGTCATCGCTTGCATGAAACGTCTCTGTCAGGGCCTGCAGATCATAGCGCTCAGTGCAACAATACCCAATGTTGATCAGATAGGTCGATGGCTAGATGCAGTTGTTGTCTCCAGTAACTGGAGACCTGTACCGCTTAGGGAAGGTGTACTGCTCGACAACGAGATCCACTACAGCGATTCATCAATCAGGGTCCTGACAGATACGGGTCGAACTGGCATAGAGAGTCTAATACAGACAGTCTTGAACGATGGTGGTCAAGTCTTGGTCTTTGTTTCGAGCCGTCGATCTGCAGTTTCACTTTCGAGAAGACTAGCTCCCTTGGCTGCATCACATCTGAGCGATGACGAACGCCATCAGCTATCCCTATATTCCAGAAGAATCAGTGTCGATGCATCTTCCCCTGTCTCCTCATCGGTTCTTCGCGAGATGATCGAACGTGGTTTGGCCTTTCATCATGCAGGACTATCAGATCGTGAGAGAGCAACAGTGGAGGATTGTTTCCGAAAACGTCTGCTAAAGATCATTGTTGCTACCCCTACACTTGCAGCAGGGGTCAATCTTCCGGCCCGCTGTGTCATAGTTCGTGATTACCGCCGCTTCGAGGATGGGTTGGGTAACAGACCTATCCCTGTATTGGAGTACAAGCAAATGGCTGGTAGGGCTGGCCGTCCGCTCTACGATACTTGTGGTGAAGGTATACTGATTGCACAGACCCCTGAGGAGCTCGATTTCCTTCATGACAACTATGTACTTGCTAATGCTGAGCCAACCGTTTCAAGGCTAAGGTCCACAAGGGCCCTTCGTTTTCATCTATTGGCCGCGATAGCTGGAGGGCTATCTAGAAACCTAGAGGAGATTCATGATCTTTTGGGCTATACCCTGTACTCTGTTCAGTTTCCCAGGCCTCGAATTGAAACAAGGCTGTCCCTAGCTCTGGAGTTCCTCGAACGCAAGGGCTTTGTGAAACACGAGTCTGGACAAATACTCCCCACATCCTTTGGACTTCGAACGTCTCGTCTCTACATCGATCCGCTGACAGCTGTCCTGTTCAGAAGTCGATTGCCAGACTCAGATGACATTCCGGTCATTGGCCTCCTACATCTACTATGTCACACTCCAGATCAACCACTTGCGTATGTTTCACAGTCCGAGATCGATGAGTACTCCAATCTTCTCGAGTCATACATCGATGACCTCATTTTGAGCCCACCCTCTGAAGGCCCTCGATACTACCGATTTCTGTGCGAGTTGAAGACTGCATGCATACTTCACGACTGGATATCCGAGAAGTCAGAACGCGAGATTACGGATCACTATAACATAGGAATGGGTGACGTCCATCGATATGTCGAGTCCACCCAGTGGCTGCTCTACTCTGCAGGAGAGATTGCTCGTGTGCTAGGAATCCAAAAACCAGTGAAACTCCTACAAGAGATCCGACAACGCGTGAAGTACGGCGTCAATGCCGATCTTCTCGAGCTAGTTTCATTGAGGGGGGTGGGACGTGTCAGAGGGAGAATGCTGTACCAGCATGGACTGAAACGGCTTCAAGACCTATGTATGGCACCAGTTTCTCAGATAGCACGTGTACCGACTATCGGTCAATCACTGGCTGAATCCATAAAGCAGCAGCTGAGTGGTGTTGACAACCATGTCGGTTCACCGCCCCTAGATGATGCCACTTTCGACAGCGACTACACAGGTCAGACTGTGCTCGATGACTTCGACTAGTCAAAGAACCAGTCGTGGAGCTTCCTTTCTACGTAGTCGGCCAGCCTATCGGTCTCCTCAATCCGACCACTGGTCTTCACATGCCCCTCATCATAGTCCGTTACATCTCTGCCTGTCAGTTCCTCGACTAGGTTCAGTGATGCCCGGGCCATGACGTCAAGGTTATACCCCCCTTCTAGAAAGAAGGCCACTCTTCCTCTTGAATGGCTCTTTGCAAGCCTGGTGATTCTACGATTCATGGCCGCTATTCCACGGAGAGATAGACCGAGGTTGGTCAGCGGATCATCGAAGTGGCAGTCAAATCCCGCCGACACCAGCACGAATTCTGGCTTGTATACCTCCCCAATGGGCTCGATCACTCTTTCGAAGAGCAACTCGTAGTCCCGGTCTCCTGCGCCAGGATGGAGTGGCAGATTCACGTTGTACCCCCTCCCCTTTCCTTCGCCAATCTCGTCAGGATATCCAGTGCCGGGAAACAGCGTTCGTCCGTCCTGATGCAGTCCCACATAGAGCACTTGCTCTGTATCGTAGAATGCATTCTGAGTGCCGTTACCGTGGTGAGCATCGTAGTCTACTATCATTACCCGCTTGGTATCGAGCTCGTCTACCAGGTATTGTGCTGCCACAGCTATGTTGTTTATGAAACAGAAGCCGAGTGCTCTGCTCCTTTCAGCATGATGCCCGGGAGGTCTGCACATCACGTAGGCATTGTTACTAGCGTCTTGTCGGATCCTTTTGACCGCTTCTATACCTCCGCTCGCTGCGAGGAGCGCCGCCTCGTACGTATACGGGTTCCCCGCTGTGTCAGGTGTGAAGTATCCCCCTCCCATCTTCGACATTCTTTCTAGGCTCTGCAGATAGTCCTTACCATGAATTCGCAGCAGCGGTCGAGTGTCTGGCAGAGTTGGAGTCAACAACCTGACTTCCCGCTCCAGTAGGCCCGCCTCTCGGATCGTTTCGAGGCTTCTCTGGACCCTCTCCGGCCGTTCAGGATGACCGTGAGATATAACATGTTTGAGAAACATCTCATGGAAGACCAAATCAGTGACCATTCTCTACTCTCCTGGAACTCGGACCAGCATTTATCATACTCCTGTGACAACCTTTATTTTTACTTACACATCGAATCACAACACGTGGGTCGGTAGTCTAGCTTGGTATGATACTTGCTTGGGGTGGCCTGTTATTAGTTAGGGCCTCCAATATGCAAGAGGACGGGCGTTCAAGACCGCATGCGACTCACGCATGCTCTGGAATTCGCCCCCGGCCCACCACCTTTCCCGATAGCTCACAGATTTCTCCAGTCTGAATCTCTTGATGCGACAACGTTCATCACTAATGTTATATTCAAGTACCATGGTCCTAGGCATGATGCCGGGGTGTCCCAGCGGCTACGGAGGCGGTCTCGAAGCCATTCAGATGCGGCGATAGAACCGCTGTGCTTTGCACTCGTGGGTTCGAGTCCCATCCCCGGCGCCACCCGATTTCCATGGTATTGTCCACCTATTACACTCTCTTTTCTAGTATTGTGCAAAGCAATCTCATGGTGGCCTGATGGACTCCATAGGGCAAATGGTCAAGATGGGTCTTAGAGAAAGAGGCATCATCTGTCACTCTGCCTATGTGATTCATGAGGAGTCGGGATCGATCATACTCCTCTCATTTCCCGCCAAGGAGGGCAATTCCCTTACTCCTGCACGTGTGGAACGTGCACTGAACGCGTTGGGACTGGGTGAATTCTCAGTGCATAGTGATTTTGCTAGGCTGAGCGCAGCTTTCCTACACCTAGAGGTGTCCATGGGTTCAAGGACAGAATCCGAAAGAGAGAGCAGTGCTCGCTAGGGACCGCATCAACACAGTCTTTCCTTGCGTTGGAGCATGTCTCTAGTTCCAACTAGAGAATCCGCCCTTGCTATCTCATACGGCGGCGACTGAGTATTGCTGACCTGTGTGGACGTCAATTGACAGATTGGACTCCAACCATAAGTGCCGGCTGCCTGAACAACTTTCATGACCTATGGGGTCCATTAGTGCAGTTTGCATGACTGTGCTTTTGATGGCGGGCGCGCCAGGATTTGAACCTGGGACATCTTGCTTGCTTCAAGTGACCGTAGAAGACCATTCAAGGATCACAGACCGAAGGCAAGCGCCCTATTGGCTCTTCGAGGACAATGTCCCGAATCCAAACTAGACTACGCGCCCACACCTACTGAGCTTGGATGTTTACCATAAGTACTTTGTCCACCTACTCATACAACCTTACCTTAAGCCCAACTCCTTCTGCCATGCTTCAATGAAGTGTTCCAGAGATCTATCGTAGGAAGACTCCGCATCCTTGGGGAACAGACAACCGGGCAACTCACGATGTGACCAGTGGTACTGCAGACAATCACAACAACGTCCCTTTCGTGCACAGCCAGGATAGCTGCAGGTACAGTGTTTCAGATTCTTTTCAATCTTGCATTCCGCCATGGACATCCCGATCCCATCACAAAACAAGTGAAAGGACCTTAAAACAGATTAGGTAACACATGGTCCGGAACTCAGCAAGCACATGACATGGGAAAGTCGGATTGAAAAAGAGAAAGGAGACCGCCAAGTCATCAGTCTGGACCAGATGCAGTCTCTCGAGAGGATCATTGTACAAGGTTTCAACAGGAAGAGGTTTGTGATTCGGCGCAGGTTCCGAAGCAGAAAGAACACCGTCCTGCACATAAGAGTGATGTCGGATAGTGGGCCCGATGAAGATATTGTTGCAAAGTTGTTTGAGAAGAACACCCTCAGTGTTGAACGCGATGTCCTCCTGGGTTGCACGGAAGCGGGGATTCCTGTCCCCAGGTTGATTGCTGCTGACAACGACGTGATACTGATGGAGTACGTCCCAGGTGCGAACATGGTGGACCTAATCAATTGCAGCTACGCGGAATCGATGATAGACGCGCTTGCAGAATGGTACCACAGGTTCCACCACTCAATGAAACGAAACAGGGGCGACTCAATCCTGAGGAATTTTATCTGGACGCACCGAGGAGTGGTTGGGGTCGACTTTGAGGAGTCAGCATCAGGGGAATGGATTGACGATATCGCAGGGATTGCTGCGAGTCTTCTCGATACAGATCCAGTATTCGACGTGCGCAAGAGGGCTTTGGCCTGGCGGTTACTTGACAGATACCTGGCATGTCTGCGGGAGTGCAGGACCCGCGAACTCGAAAGAGTGTTCGTTGAGAGAGTAGCAGACTGTCTGTCACAGACCGCGGGGAAACGCAACAGCGTCGATATCCACCTGCTCTCTGAACGAGTCAGACGGAGAGGATTCTGAGACTTGGTGAAACTGAAAAGTCCAGTACCGCCGATATCACAGTGCCATTCGAGGCCCCGGGGATGGGGGGCCCCGAACTTGGCCATTTGCAGTCGCTACCTAGCTGAGCGAGCTACTCGTTCGCGTTCGTCCTTTCTAGAAACTGCAAAGCTCGCAAGATCTCCCTTGTAGGCCAGAAGCAACTCATCTGCAATGCATTCTTCGAAGGACTTTGCACTGTTGTGCGTGTTTCTTGATGCCCCTACTACCAGATATCTGAGGGCGATGTCGATTCTACGCTGAGGTCCTATGTCCACGGATCTCGGGTATGCCATACCCCCATATGATATTCTGGTCGTTTCCTCGGCAGGAGCTGCGTTCTCGATTGCAGTCACAAGAACCTGAATTGGATTCATTCCAGTGCGGTACTCTATCATCTCAAAGGCTCTTTTCACGAGTCCTATGGCTCTCGCCTTCTTTCCTGCATTGCGGCCAGTCCGCGTCTTCTTCTCTCGTCTATTGCCTCCGCTTAGGAGCTTGTTCACAAATCTCTCAACAATCGGCACCTGCGACTTGTGAAACTTGCGATTTGCATGTCGCCCCGATGTATGTGGTATCAGCATGGGCTTGAGCGAGATATAGCGTCTGAGACCGACATCTTGCACTTGAACATCATCGGTACTCCATCTTCCAAACAGCAGGAACTTTTCTGCACTGCTATCCCCTGAATGCTGAGTGTCTGTTTCAATCGGTTTCTCGCCATTCTCCTCTGTAGACTCAGGGGTTCTTCTCTCATCTTCCGTCATTCAGATCACCTGATCGGCTTCTCCTTCTTGCCATATATGAGGGCTTCCAGAGACACGCCATTCACCTTACATACTCTCCATCTTACGCCGGGGAGATCTCCGTATGCCCCTCCGTAAGCTCCGCCAATGCCCTCGACTACGACCTGGTCGTGCTCATCGATGAACTTGAGTCCACCGTCACCCGGTATGAATGCAGTCACTTGCTTACCATTCTTGGAGAGCTGCACTCTGACTGCCTTCCTTATGGCTGAATTTGGCTGCTTGGATTCGATACCGACCTTCTCAAGGACAATCCCGCGTGCCTGCGGTGCCCCTTCCAGGGGGTCAGTCCTCTTGGCGAGCTTGAGCACACGCCTCTTGTACTCAGCCTTCTTCCATCGGAATTTCTTGCGTCGGGACTTGAGTGGTCGGGCAGCAAACTCGCCGAGTGGGCTTTTCGAACGATTCAATTGACTCATCCCCGTTCATTGTTCTCAGTTACTTGCTAGGCAGTGCTCACCACTGGGCTTAACTTAAAAGTATTATGAAAAGGAGGACGATCAATCTATCATAACACTATCAAGTCCAAAGTGCCTCTTGGCTAACCTTCGCGCACGCTCTACATTCCGTCCGTCCTTGCCTATTGCTATTCCACGATCCTCAGGCTTGACACTGACAGTCGCCACCAGGGCTCCACTTGCATTTTGACTTATTCTCACTCTCTCAACTCTCGCAGGTGCCAGCGCCCTCTTTACAAACTCCTCGGCCGTGTCTGCGTGCTCGACAATATCAACGGTCTTGCCAAGCGCTTCCGATGCTGCACGGACATTTGATCCCCCTTTTCCCACTGCTCGGCCCAACTGTTTCTCTCGAACTACAAATATCACTCTGTCCGTTTCATCGTCACGAATGACATCTATAGGAGATACGCCAGTTATCCTCTCGAATGTGGCAATAAGAGCCATATCTTCCATTGTCAGCTTGAAACTAGGCAACACGTCCGCCTCATATCAAGTTCAGTATCTTTGAATCGCCAGGATCAATGATTGCAATAGCTGAAACCATGAATGGTTTTCCAATCAGTTCACCTAGCTCCCACGACGAGCCACTGTACTTGTAGACTGGAACGTTCGCAAGTCTTGCATATCTCTCGATATCATTGCTCTCATTGCTGGGACAGTTACCTGAAACGATCACAAGTTTTGCGGTGCCGTTTCTAGTGGCTTGAATGGATGACCTTGTTCCAATATGGCACTTTCCCGTCCTTACTGCTATTGCTACAGATTGATTGAAACTCATCTTGAGCCACCTATCGACTCCTTGTCTTGAACCCAGTCTGAACGTACTCCCGAGGCTCTGTTTTTAACAATTACGCCCCGTGTCTCCTACTCATCTGCAGTTTTCTCATCAGCCTTAGACTGCACTTGTGGATTCATCAGCAGGTCTATGGATCCCGTTCCCAGGGGAATCAATTGGCCTATGATCACATTCTCGGTGATTCCCTTGAGAGGGTCTCTTGCACCTGCAATGCCCGCACCCAGCAGATGGTTTATCGTGACCTCAAACGCCGCACGGGCCAATGCACTGTTCTTGGATCCTGAGATACCATGACGACCAATCTGGCGGATTGTTCCATCTACCGTCATCATGTCTGCAACCAAGATGATGTGCCGTATGTCCACATCCATACCTTGTTCGCTCAGCACCTGTTTTGCCTCACGGATTATGGCATTTCTCGTTGCCTCTATCCCAAGCACTTGGTATATTTCACGAAGATTGTTCGTGTATATCCGATGGGGGTTGACACCCTCTACCTCAAGGACCTCCTGAAGATTTGAGCCCTCCGTGAAAAGAACATATTCGTTTCCCTCTTTTCGAATGACGACGTGAGTGATGCCGTTGACTCCCTTCACGTGAGCCTCCCTCGTTCTCTCCACCATCTTTTGAAAGTCTGCGAGCGACTCGCTTGATGGGTATACGAATATGGTATCCTTCCCGACCTCAACTTCTGCCTTTGCCCTCAGTTTCGACCGAATTGCATCTGCAACCTCTTCGACAGTGATTCCCTTGTCTTCCATGTACTCCTCATCGAGCCGCACCTCAATTGCTTGTCTCAAGAGGTCTATCGAGATGTTGCTGGCAACACTCTCGACCAACACCATCTCTATGTTCCTTGCGACCCGTTTCGCCTCACCGGAATCCGTCGCTATCGAGGGATCCAGGTATATCTTCATTGTAGGGGTGCTCGGATTACTTCTGGCATCAACAATCTCAATGAGTCTCGGGAGGCCTTGAGTGACACTAAATTCTGCAACTCCAGCGTAGTGGAATGTTCTTAGTGTCATCTGAGTACCGGGTTCTCCGATGCTCTGTGCTGCGATTGTACCGACTGCTTCGCCCGGCTCAACAAGAGCTTGCTCGTATGACGCGACCACCTCATCGCAGATGTTTTCGAACTCATCAATTGTCAGTTCCTGAATCGACTTTACTCTTGATTCCAGTTCCGTCAGTACCTTCGGAGGCAACCTCTGATCGTTCCTCATCTTGTGAAGTTGGCTATCTATATACTCGTGGGTGGCTTTGTTCCCCGACATTCTTGATCCCTCCCTACTTTCGTCTTGACTTCCCTAGTACCTTCTCTATGACAATGTCGATATTCACTGCACGACCGTGGTCTGACTTACTGGGATCGACCCCATCATCACCAAACCTGAACTGCACAATTCGACCTAGTGCCGTACGGACGGTTCCATCAGACTCAACCTTGAGGTCCTGCAACGCGGTCATTAGCCTCCGTTGCATGTATCCCGATGTTGATGTTCTAACCGCAGTGTCGACCAGTGCCTCTCGCCCCCCGGCTGCGTGGAACCAATACTCTATGGGGTCAAGACCACGCTCGTAACTCGCGTTCACGAAACCTCTGGCTCGGGCTCCTAGGTCCCCTTTCTCAAAGTGAGGAAGGGTTCTATCAATGTATCCCCTTGATACACGTTCACCTCTTACGGCCTGCTGCCCGACCACTGCTGCCATCTGGGTTAGGTTCAATCGTGATCCTCTGGCTCCTGTCTGTGCCATGATGACTGCAGAGTTGTCCAACCCAAGATGTTCTTTGGCTACATTGCCGGCGGAGTCTCGAGCTCCGCCCAGCGTCCCAATGATCTTATGTTCAAGGGTTTCTTCAATGGTTTGTCCAGGGTTGGGTTCAAGTTCGTTTCGTCTGTAAGTCAGTATTAGCTGGTTCACCTTCTCGTCAGCTTCCGCAAGGATCATTTCGATTCTGCGTTCAGCCTCTTGTGGGAGTGTCACATCGTCTAGACCCATTGTAAAGCCTTGATCCGTAATTAGACGCACGAGCATTCTTCCCACCGAGTCTATGAATATCCGTCCTGCTGTCGATCCTCTCTCCTTGACAATCCGATGGAAGAGAGAGTCCGATTCTCCCGCCCCAAACGCTTTCTCATCAATAACCCCAAAGAGCAATTGTCCGTCTCTGACGACTACGTAGGCGTCATGCTGACAATTCTCCTTCTCACACTCTGCACATCCCTGACATATCTTGGCCTTCTGAGATAGATTGATGCCCCTTGGAATGAACATACTGAATATCTGCTTTCCTGTCCAGAGCCGTAAGGGATGTCTTATCGCTGGATCAGGCAGTGTTCCTGTGTAGTTGGCAGTAGCCAACAGCTGATTCACCTGGTCTAATGTGAACACACTCGATCTCCGGGTCAATAGATATGCAGCTGAGATGTAGTCCTGTAGCGCTCCAATGATTGGTCCCCCATAGCGTGGTGACAGGATCTGTTCTTGGACCCGCATCAGAACTCTTGCTTCTGCACGTGCCTCCTCCGACTGGGGAACATGGAGGTTCATTTCATCGCCGTCGAAATCTGCATTGTACGGAGGGCAGACGTATAGGCTCAAGCGAAATGTCCTATATGGCATTACCCTGACCTCGTGCGCCATTATCGACATTCTATGCAATGAAGGCTGTCGGTTGAAGAGCACTATGTCCCCATCCTGCAGATGCCTCTCGATGATGAATCCCGGCTCTAGTGTGTCTGCAATGATCGTTCTGTCCTTGACAAATCTCAGGTCCACCCTACGCCCATCACTTCTTATGAGGTAGTTACAACCCGGGTGAACATCTGGTCCCCTCAATACCAGTTCCTTCATCTCATTCATGTTCCATTCAGTCACTCGCTGTGGAACTGTGAGTATCTTGGCAACCTCTTCTGGGACCCCGACCTCGTTCATGCTGAGATTGGGATCCGGCGATATGACAGTCCTGGCTGAAAAATCGACTCTCTTCCCCGAGAGATTGGACCTGAATCGCCCTTCCTTGCCCTTGAGACGCTGTGCGAGAGTCCTCAAAGCTCTACCTGAACGGTGACGCGCTGGAGGTATCCCACTGACTCCATTGTCGAAGTATGTCGTACAATGATATTGCAGCAGTTCCCAGAGATCTTCGACAATGAGCTGAGGCGCACCGGCTTCCAGATTCTCCCTCAACCTCTGGTTTATGCGAATTATGTCGATTAGCTTGTGGGAGAGGTCGTCCTCGCTCCTTACCCCACTTTCAAGAGTAATCGATGGCCTTACTGTCACTGGAGGGACAGGAAGTACAGTGAGTATTGCCCATTCCAACCTTGCAGCCTTGGGATTTATCCCTAGAAGCATATAGTCCTCGTCACTAATTCCCTCGAGACGCGCCCTGATGTCGATGGGCGTGAGCCTCACAGAACCTGCCTCTCCCACCTCGTATATGGATGTGGGCTTTTCCAGCTTGAGTTTTAGTTGCTCAGCCCCACAATGTGGACATATCTTGACCTTGGAGGCGCGCTTCACAATGTCTCGTGATAGGTTTGCCATCCGCTGGCTGGCCTCAGGATGTCGTTGGAATAGACGACGAAAGTATGCAGTTTCATCATCGCCGAGTAGGATCCTACTGCACTCCCTGCAGACTGCACGTAGAACTTTGTGAATTACCTTCGCATATCCCTCATGCATGATGGGTCTTGCAAGTTCAATATGACCGAAATGCCCCGGACAGTTGCCGACGCGATTCCCACATGTCCTACATCTCTGTCCCGGATCGATGACGCCAAGACGCTGATCCATTATTCCACTTTCGATTGGATAACCGTCTTCGTCATATGTGTCGGCAACCACTATCTGTGCGACCGACATCTTTCGAATGTCTTCTGGTGATAGCAGGCCAAATTCGATCTCATCGATCTTCTTGGTAGATATGCCTGTCAGCATTAGATCATCTCCTTCAATCTGAGTCTACAGGCGAGACCGAGTGACATCATCTCCTGGATCAGTAGCTTGAACGCATACGATACTACTACGCTGCTGACCTTCACACTCGGTCCACACACAGGGCAGTAGTACTGGTCCTTGTTTCGGTCGTATACTCCTATGAGCCCACATTGTTCACATACTAGCATGTTGCTCTTGTCTGACTCATCGAGGAGCCTTCCCTTCAACAGGATTGCTGCGCCATGACCTATCAGCACATCCCGTTCCATCTCACCGAAACGAAGACCTCCTTCTCTGGCTCTCCCTTCTGTGGGTTGCCTCGTAAGGATCTGCACTGGGCCCCTTGCACGAGCATGTATCTTGTCCGCAACCATGTGATGTAACCGTTGATAGTATATCACGCCGATGAAGATGTCTGTCTTAAGCTTCTCTCCTGTGACTCCAGAGTACATGACTTCACGACCATTATACTGGAATCCATGGGACTGCAGGACCCTGAATAGCTCATCCTCAGTAACTCCGCAGAAGGGAGTGGCGTCCTGCTGCTTTCCCTCCATGCACCCAGCCTTGCCGGCTATCATTTCCATTATCTGTCCTATCGTCATCCTGCTTGGAATTGCATGGGGGTTCATGATCAGATCTGGGACAACACCGTCCTCAGTGAATGGAACATCTTCCTGTGGCACGATGTACCCTATCACACCCTTCTGACCATGGCGTGATGCGAACTTGTCTCCGAGTTCTGGAATCCTGAGGTCCCTGACCTTCACTTTCACGAGCCTGTTACCGTCAATGGTTTCGGTCAGTATGACCGTATCTATCACACCTGATTCCCCGTGACGGACCGCATTGGATGTCTCACGCCTATCAGGCAATGGGAACTCAAACTCTGAGTATTCCTCAAGGAATCTGGGAGGCGATGTCCTTCCTATCAGGACGTCACCTCCCTGAACTTCCACTTCGGTTTCGATGATGCCATCTTCACCAAGATTACGATACGACTCAGATGCACGATACCCTCGGACGCTTCGCTCAGGTATCTCAAACTTGTCTTCTTGTCCACCCGGGTATTTTCGTTCCTCACTTTCGTATACACGGGCGAAGCTGCTTCTTCCTAGTCCTCTCTCGATAGAGGCCTTGTTCATTATCAAGGCATCTTCAATGTTGTATCCCTCGAACGATAGCACTGCGACAACGAAGTTCTGACCCGCAGGTCTCTCTTCATATCCTATCGAGTCCATTGCACGAGTCTTGACAATGGGAACCTGTGGATAGTGAAAGAAATGCGACCTCGTGTCTGTTCTGAACTTGAAGTTTGAGGCAGGAACTCCGATTGACTGTTTCGCCATGCCCGCCATGTACACGTTTCTGGGGGATTGATTTCGTTCTGGAAACGGTATGAGTGCGGCAGAGATCCCCAGAATAGTTGACGGAACTATCTCCAGATGAGTGGTATTCGGACCTATATTCTCTGGATACAATGCGATCAGAGTGTTCTCCTCTTCTTCTGCATCCAAGAACTCCACGATACCGTTTCGTAACAGATCTGAGAAACCCCAGGTTCCCTCCGTAATCATTCTGAGATGTTCGTCAGTCAGTCTGCTACGCCCATTTTCAACGACTATCAGTGGTCTTCTGACACGACCTGCATCGCAGTTTACTTGGACTTCATTCGTCTTCTTATAGTAGGCTATGTTGACCTCCTGATCTATTTCGCCTGCTCTTCTTCGTTGACGAATGGTCTTGACAAGCACCTCCGGTGCTGGATGTACTCCTACTAGACGGCCGTTCAAGAACACGTCTGCTGATTTAGTAGTGCGTTTCCCTCTTATCCTCTCAATGGGCTCTACGTCTGCCTTGATCAGTGCTCTCTCAACCTCCTCCTCGGAGGTTCCTACTGAGATGTGAGCCATCATTGCGATGTTCTTGACTAGCCCACAGTTGGGCCCTTCGGGAGTTTCATTTGGACAGATCTTTCCCCAGTGTGTTGAGTGCAGGTCACGTGCCTCGAAATGTGGTTGCGACCGAGAAAGCGGAGAAACAACTCTTCTCAGATGCGACAGTGATGAGATGTAGTTTGTTCTATCAAGTAGCTGAGACACACCTGCCTTTCCACCGACCCAATTACCAGTTGCAAGTGCATGTTTCATCCTCTGGGTGATCACGTCAGCTCTGACAGCGGTTCTGATGTTGGGTTTTCTGCCTCTAACTGCGTTTCGCTCGAGCTGGTACTTGATGTCTCTGGTCAGCGAGTAGAGGGCCAGTCTAAAGAGTGACATCAAGAGGTCTCCGGAAAGCTTCAATCTCTTGTTTGCGTAGTGATCCTTGTCGTCTGGGTCTCGTTTGAGCAGAACTAGTTCGAGGAGTCGCTCGACCATCTGCCCAAGGTAATATGCTTTTGCAAGATTGTGTTTCTCTTCTGTACCTATGTGTGGCAGAAAGTATCTCTCAAGGACCTTCTGTGCTCGCACAAGACGGTACTCCTTGGTTTGACCGACTGCGACTCGTTTGCCTATGAAGTCGAGTGCATTCTCTCGTGTGGTACCCCCTTCGGCATCAGCCCCAGCATTTATTGGTGCTGCTTGTTCCATCGTCACAATGAGCTCATTTCGAATCTCCTCATCATCTGAGATGATATCGACAATCTCCTTGTCGGATTCAATACCGAGTGCCTTCATAAGGATCGCGAGCGGTATCCTTCCTGGCACAGACGGAAAGACCACACGAAGTTCTCCAGTCCGCTTTCTTTCGATGGTGACTGGTGCCCTGAATCCCTTTGCTGTTGAAAACACCTTTGCAATATGGGTATAGCTTGAGCTCTTGCTTGCCTCCTCGATCAATACCCTATTGGGCGCCAGATCTTCTTGTGTGACTAGTACTCTCTCTGATCCGTTGATGATGAAATATCCTCCAGGATCCTTGGGGTCTTCTCCATGTTTGATCAGCTCCTCCGGTGACATGCCATATAGCAGACACTTCTCACTTCGTAGCATGATTGGCAGGTCGCCAATGTACACCCTCTGAGTTTCCATCCTTGTAATATTGGCGCCTTCTTTTCTTACCGGCGTCATCTCCAAGTAAAGCTTGCTTGCATAGGTCAGATTCCTGATGCGTGCTTCGTTGGGATAGAGTAGGTGCTCGCTACCGTCTGCCTCCCTCACGGTGGGAGCTTCTACGGTGATCTGGCCGAACTCCACGTAGTATCCCTCTACCTTCGGAGTCAATCTACCTATGCTATCCACGACTTCCTGGAGTCCGTACTTCACGAAACGGTTAAACGAGTCCAGATGTTGACCCACGAGGCCTCTCTCTCTAAAGTAGGCCTCAATCACTGGCCAGTATTTTTGTCGCTCTTCCAGACCCACCTTGCCATCACTACCTGACTACTCAGAGGACGAAGTAATGTTACAGGTTCCCAAGTGTTCAACATCCTCAGTCTTTGGTCCCATTTGATGCCGACCAGCCACTGTAACAGCCGTCCGTTTTACGCTCTGCTCGGCCCGTATCTGCAGACCCAGGCATTGAACGTTATACATGGCGGGCTCGGCGGGATTTGCTCCAATACCGAGACACGCTCGGTCCGATTGAACCCGCAACCCTCAGGTGTCTCTCTCGGTTTCCCTTGAGATAAAAGCCTGCTGCGCTGCCTGGTTGCGCCACGAGCCCATGCGGTTCAATCCAGGCGCGATCTGTTCCTTGTTCGGTACCATCTGGAGTGATGACTCACCCGCTATTGTTCTGACTGGTCACACATGCCTGAGCGGCAGAACTGCCTAGCAACGGAACCGGTGCTGGAACTGATAAAAGGCTTTCGATGAATCACACATTTCATGACTATGTCATCTCGTCTTACAGTTGTCTGAACTATTCCTTGCGTATCCATTGTCTGATCCGTCTAGGAGTAGCCATCTGGCCGACAAACTTAATAGGCATTAGGAGTGGCCGTCAATGTGGAGTGCTAGGATACATCTCCGCGTATCGAAGTGCCCCTGTGGTGTAGTCCGGCTAGCATACTAGACTGTCACACTTGGTTGACAGGTGTCCCAAGGGCTAGTCTGGTAACCCGGGTTCAAATTGGGTTGTGGTAAGCACATCCCATGAAGGTCCCGGCGGGGGCGCCATCTTCTTTTCGTCCTCTCAGGCTTGTGAACATATGTGAGGGATTCGGTGTGCTTCTCTTCTGGCTATCTGGTGAGCTTTGGGGACGTTCCCTATTGGCTATATCACTCTCGGACAAGTTTTCCTCTGGCACCTATTCGACGTGTTTGCCATGCCAGTGTTGATCCTTGTTCTGTGCTGTATCTAGTCACAACGTTTATGTGGAGTTCAGTATCGTTCCTCCTTCGAAGCGCCGGGATTTCCTAGCCTGGACGACTCTATGTGTCGGGGCAATATGGAGCCAGCCTGCTAAGTTGGTGTGCTTGCACGCGAGGGTTCAAATGGCATCTGCACAGGCCGGATGCCTGAAACTCCCTCTCCCGGCGCCATGACTCCATTGTCGGGCCATTCTCTGTTTCTGAGTGTGACGCTCACGAGTTCATATCTTGAGGTTGGATTCTGCTAGATCTCTTCTACCACGACTCTGTTGACGTGATTCTAGGCATTGGCTGCTGAGGTCCCTACATCGCCGGAATCCCGATGCCATGACTTATTCAATCTAGTAAGATTGTACGATTAGGGTGTCGAGTATGGAGTCGAGAACATGATCTGTCCAACCCTGTGATGTGAGATGTACCAATCCTTCCGACTGAGTCAGAGGGTGTATCACTAGACCGTTCCCATTTGCCACGCAAATTCAGTAGCGAGTGGGGTGATGCGGTTCCCGAAACCTGCTGCCTGTAACTGCTGCCATAGAACAGAAAAGAATCGGACTCGGGCCACTCGCCCGGTCCGAAGAAAAGACACACTACTGTCTCTTGTTCACTGAGAGCACTATTCCGACCGCCACGGTCATTCCCATGTCACGAACGGCGAATCTGCCAAGCTGAGGTATCTCCTTGTATGGTTCAATGACCATTGGCTTCAGGGGGACAAGCTTGGCTATCATTGACTCGCCCTTCTTCACAAACTCAGGATTCTCTTGAATGACCTGTCCAGAGCGTTGGTCGATCTTCTTCAAGATCTGATCAAATCTACAGGCGACCTGAGCCGTGTGTGCATGAATTACGGGTGTGTAGCCCGCCGCGATGGCCGAAGGATGTTGGATGACCATTAGCTGGCCCGTGAAGTCAAGTGCCACAGTGGGCGGGTTTTCAACGGGCCCCGCAACATCTCCTCTTCCAAGGTCTTTCCTCTCAATACCACGGACGTTAAAGCCTATGTTGTCACCTGGAACTGCCTCTGGTAGCTGCTCGTGGTGCATCTCAATGGACTTGACCTCTCCCACCTTGTTGGGTGGCATGAAAACCACCTTCTGTCCTGGCTTCAGGATCCCAGTTTCAACACGTCCGACTGGAACCGTGCCAACCCCCTTTATGGAGTATACATCATTAATGGGTATCCTGAGAGGCTTGTCAACCGGTTTCGGTGGGATTGGTGTGGAGTCAAGTGCCTCGAGGAGACAGGGTCCGTTGTACCATGGTGTGAGGTTTGGTGTCCTGACCTTAAGGTTAGCAGCGTCTATGGCTGAGGTCGGAATGAAGGGGATCTGGTCGACCTTGTAGCCTATTCCCTTAAGGAAGCCACTGACCTCGTCCTTGATCTCTTTGTATCTTGCCTCACTGTACTTCACTTCGTCCATCTTGTTGATACAGACGATCAGACCCATGACACCAAGAGTCATGGCCAGGTATGCATGCTCTTTTGTCTGACCACCAGGTCCCACACCTGCTTCGAACTCTCCGGTCTTGGCGGAGACAACAAGAAGCCCTACGTCCGCTTGGGACGCCCCGGTGATCATGTTCTTGATGAAGTCCTTGTGGCCAGGCGCATCGATTATGGTTATGTACCGGTGTTCGGTCATGAACTTGAAGAACGCAATGTCAATTGTGAGACCGCGTTCTCTTTCCTCCTTCAGTCTATCCAGAGCGAACGCCCACGCCCAAGACGGACGGCCTAGTCGCTCGGCCTCTGCCTTGTGCTGCTGGAACGTACGCTCATCCACGGCGCCGGTTTCGTATAGTAGGCGGCCCGTCATAGTACTCTTGCCATGATCAACATGGCCTATGACGACCAAGTTCACATGTTCTTTATCCTTCTTGCTCAACGTGAGAACCTCGGATTCGTGGGTCATTCGCTCCGCTCTTTGGGAGCCTCACGTGTTGTGATGACCTGTGTGTTTAAAGGTTACGGCTCTCACATATAGCCTTCCCAGAAGTAAGGATTGTACGCAGGAACTCTAAGATGCTGCTTTTGAAATCTGGAACTGGAGATGCTGTTTGGGCAGTCCTACTTTACGACACTGACTAGCTCCCATCAGAAGCAATCTCGAACTACCCCGTAGGCTCGTAGAAATGACGCCCCGCGACAATATGCGGGGTTCTCCCCTAGAAACTGCCGTGAGCGAGATGTGGCTTGATTCACGGCCCTGTGTCGTATGGCTTGGCCAGATCGAACGATATTATTAGATTCATTGACAATAAATGCATATGATGGCTGATTGTGGGCCTGATCTACCATGAACCTCAGGCTTGAGAATATGACAATACTTGTGACAGGTGCCTCTAGAGGACTAGGATTTGCAGTTGCAAGGGCTCTGTCCTCCGAGGGTGCACGAGTCATATTGTGCAGTAGGAACGAAACTCGATTGAGGAAGGCAGTCGATCAGTTGGGAGACTCTGCTTCATACATCGTTGCTGATGTTTCAAGAGCAGCCGACATCCAAATGATGGTACGGCATGTTCGTGATTCCATAGGCGTCCTTGACGGTCTCTTTGTAAACACAGGTGGTCCTCCCACTGGCAAGTTCCTCGGACTATCAGACGATGATTGGAGGTCAAGCTTTGAACTCACAGTCATGAGTGCTGTAAGGCTCACACACGAGTGCCTTCCGTTGCTCACGAAGTCAAGATCCTCCTCCATCCTGTACAACACGTCGATATCCATTAAGGAGCCTATTGAGAACTTGATACTATCAAATTCTCTCAGACTCTCGATAATCGGTTTGATGAAGTCCCTCGTAAACGAGCTGGGTCCAGACGGACCGAGGGTCAATGCGGTGTGTCCCGGGTATTTTCGTACAGAACGCATCGAAGAAGTTCTCGCCAGCTCGAGTGAGAAGGATGAATCGCTCGGCAGGTTAGAACGCAATATTCCTCTTCGCCGAATTGGCGATCCGGCAGAATTTGGAGCATTCTGCGCCTTCATCATGAGCCCAGTTGCAAGCTATATCCATGGAGCTGTTCTGGTTATAGACGGAGGACTATACCGTGGGATGAGCTAAGACATTTCATCTGGATTACTAGTCAACCTGTTGAGTGCCAATCTTGCGTAGTCCCGGACTTGGCTGTCGGAATCATCCAGCAAAGATACTAGTTTGCCCTCCGCGGGAGGATATGGTGTCACACTGAGTGCCCATGCAGCCATCCGTCTGACGGAGGCATCCGTGGACTCCAGCAGTTGTGCTATCATTCGAAGAAGCACTTCTGAACGGTTCTCTAGCACCAGTCTTATCAACCGAGCCTGCTCTGCGGGTGCTGCTCTTTTCATCGCATCAGCTAGACCTTGAAGTGCTCTGGGACTGTTGATGGCTCTGAGGGCTCTTATTGACCAGTCCCGAACTTCGTCATCCGTGTCCTCCAGTGCTGCTAGGAGACTGACCACAGAGTCCGGTGATGCAATCCTGCAGAGTGCCCATGCGCCTGCACGGCGGATCCTGGCATCTGGATCGCCAAGGGAAGCACAGAGTAGTCCGATGTCCAATTCGTCTGGGTCTATCGTCATTGCGTATAATGCTTCCACCCTTAGCATGACGTCTTCGTTGCAGTTTCGTGCTACTGTTCTAATCAGACTCCCATAGCGTTTGGGGTCGACGGATGCAAGTATGTGAAGTGCCCACTTTCTCTCTTCGAAGACCCGATTGCAGTCTTCTAACACCTCTACGAAACACTGAGAGAGCGACTCGATTTTTCCTCGATATGCCACATGAAGTGCCTCGAGTCTTACTGAGGGGTCACTGTCCTGTAACGCAAGCTTCACGGACATCCTAGCGAGAACGGGGTCCATCAGATCCAGAATGTTCAGGATTCCATGCTTGAACTCCCTTGTTCCCTTCTTGCTCCAGATTATCTCGAGACTCTTCTGAAACAAGCTGGAATGGGCATTGACATAGTCTGCGGCCTCCGTTCTAGTTACCTTCTGACCGATGCTGGCGACTAGATCCCGCAGTATTCTCTCTTCTGTTTCCATTCTGTTTCCTCCAGCATTTTAGACGTATATCTTGAATGCATCTGCGTGTGGTTTCCTGAAACCTTTCAGGTCTGGTTCAGACATACTTGCTCCATGATAGGCCGCCATTTGTAGAGCAATGATGTGAGGTATTACCTGGACAAGCGGAAACCCGATCCCCGTGGCTCTTGCACAGTTGACGTAGATCGGCCGGGCACCAAGTGATGCAACTACGCTCATGAAGACATCATCTGATGGGTTCTGAAATCGATTGCCGATCAGAATAACACGGTCTCCACACTGGAGAGACAAAACCTGATGATGTCTAAACTCCTCTGTCAACCCAACAACAGACCTCACCAGTGACATTTCGCTGAACTTCATGGCTCCTACCTGGGCAGAAACATAGTTTGCCCCCTCCGATACTATGAACATGACACCATCCTGGGTGAGCACCTCCCCGATCTTCCTGCCCTCCGTTTCTGACCATCTCATAGCTGTACCGAATTTGCTAGTCAACTGCAAGAGATCGCCTACTAGCCCTGAAATATCTGGGTCTGAGTCGCTGATGAGCGCAAGCAAGAGTGCAATCGCCGAAGTAGTCGTTACCGAAGGTGGCAAATCGTAGGTGGCCACTCCGGAATCCGTCCTCAATACGTAATCTGCTATCTCGGAAGCGGGACTATGTTCCGCGTCGGTCAGGAGCACCACCGGGGTCCCTCTGCTCTTTGCGTGTCTCATCGCCCTCAACGTTTCGATACTGCGACCCGATGCAGTGACGGCAACCAGCATGCCGTCATTTCCCAAATAGACTTGCTCGATCTCTGTTGGAGAAATCGCTGCCGACGGTATGCCGATCGATTGGAGCGCCCATTCACCGAACTGCGCCACACCGTACGAGTCTCCGCACCCGGTGAATATCAACCGACGTGCCTCAATGAATCGTTTCTTGATTTCATCATCAATGTTCTTTCGGAGCACACGCGGAATCGTGTGTTCCTGTGATTTGATGGTCTGATAGTACTGGTCTAGAAACTTCGACATCTTAGACGCACAGGCTCTTGAGCACAGACTAACAGAGGATGCTCGAATTCCTTTAAGTGCAAATCTGTGTGTCCCTTAGGCTTGCGGTGTATCGCATAGTCAAGTTTGTGAAGTGTAGAATCGAGATGGACTTCAGGAACTGCATATAACCTGCTCTCAGACTGCTGTACTAGATCACACCACTGACTTCGACTGACCGACGCCTGTCTTATGACTCACGTAATCCGCGTAGGCCCTTCGTGCAAGATCATTAGCTCGCATATTCTCCTCTCTAGGTATCCATCTGATTTCGATCTCGATGCCTCTCCTGCTAAGCTCTCCAATCAGTTGCTTCAGTCTGCTGTGCAGAGGTCCAATCCTCTTGGACTTGACTGCATATTCCCCCCTGATCTGTCTTATCACCAACTGACTGTCTCCACGTATGACCACACGGTCCCCCTCACCTACTAGAGGCGCGACCGCCTCCAGCGCGCTGATGAGACCTGAGTACTCTGCCACGTTATTTGTCATATCGGATCCTTCCCCCACAATACCACCAGCAGAGGCTATTTCCACTCCACTCTCTATCACCGTATATCCCCAGCTTGCCACTCCTCCTGGGTTGACAGGCTCACATGCCCCATCGAAACTAATGTGGAAGACCCTTGACATCTGACATACCCTCTTCTGTCTACGCATTCTCACAAGTATTCGGCAAGTAGGTGCAGCGGCCCACTCAGCGTCGATTGTCCTTCCCAGTCAGCTCTCTCGTCGCTCTTCTCGGGGCGGCTTCCTCTGGGGCTCCTCCGCTCTGCCTTAGGGCTGTTCCCGCCAGGGCCTGACCCGGTTCGGCAGTCTAAGCACACCTGCATCAGTTCTACAACTGATGTTGTGGCCGCGTCGGACTCCAGAGACCACCCGTCACCGTCCTTCGACGAATGCTGTCCTGGTCCGGTTTCAACCTCTGCGGTGTTACTGGCGCCACTATTGCCTTGTGGTTTAAGCCGTGGCAAACGGCCCGCCCTTCCCGCTGCAAATCTTTACTGGCCGGCTTCTCATAAAAGGATTCTCCTGGGTTGCATAGTTGTCCAAGTCCTCAGATGATGACGCCGGCATTCCTCTTGATCTGTATGATCTCTTCAAGAACATCAAGTTCTGACTGTGACAATTCTGTACGGAATCTTTTCTTGATCGCCATGATATGTTTCTGGGGAACGTCGACATAGAGTGTCTCCCCAGGCTTAATCTGCCTTCCCACAGTTGGTCCCCGGATTGATATGGCGACCTCCATTCCATCAGACGCTTCATCAATCGTTACTCCTCGATCCTGGATCTGCATTACGGTCCCAATCCGCTTCCCACTGGAGTTGATCAGGTCATTCTTGGCTCTGAGCAAACCATGAACTCTGACTCCCACAATCGCTGGATCCTTGTTACGAAACACGTATTCCGGAAGGAGTTCAATCTTTGCAGGTCTGACGATGCTGTTCAACGATTCTGCCTTAGCTTGTTCTCTCTTCAACATTACCCATGCGTTGTATTCATCGAAGAGCCGATAGATCACAGTGTTCACAAAGAGCTGAACTCCGTATTCAGCCGCCAGATCTTCAATATCGGGGGCTATCTTTACGTTGAAACCGAGGACAACCGCATTGATGGGATCTGAGTCTCCAGCTGCCCTCGCCTCCAAGATATCCCTTTTGACGATAGGTCCCACGTCTGCTATCCTCACTTGCACTTTTCTCTCCTGGAGGTACTGAGTTACGGCCTCCAAAGAACCAAGTGTATCCGCCTTCAGGACTATCCCCGAGGAATCTCTCTGTATTCTGATTGCATTGATCTCCTCTCTTATTCTTCTGCTGATCTCCTCGAGGTCATCGTCTTCGCCGATGGCATAGACTGGTGCACCAGCAACTGCTCCATGAATGTCGGGGGACACGATCTTGACTCCTGCTGCTGCATGGACCTCATCAACGGGGGTAAATCTTTCCCTGGGATCTCGTATCTCGTCTAGTGGTTTGGGGAGCAACAGACTTCGGATCTTGGCAACAATCACATCTTCAAGCCCGCCAATAACAACAGTGTCAGTTCTCTTCAGCACACCTTCATAGATTATGGTGTCGAGTGTCATGCCGAGGCCCGGTTCCTCTCTAACCTCAAGCACTGCTCCTCGGGCGGGTCCCTCTGACATTCTTAGTCTGTCCTTCATGTACTGCTGAGTCAATCCCGAAAGAACCATCAGCAATTCGGGGATGCCCTCTCCCGTCCGGGCACTGGTCGGTATTATCGCGACGGTCCTTGTGAAGTCCTTTACACGGTCGAATCTCTCGGAGTCAATTCCATTCGCAGAAAGTGCGCCAACGATCTCATAGATGAGTTTGTCAATCTGTCTACGAGTACCCTCATCCTGTGCGTTGATGCTCTGAACGAGAGTCATATTCGGTTTCTCTCTCCAACCGGGCACTTTGTCCAACTTGTTTGCCGCCACAACGAACGGTGTCTTCCCTGACCGTAGTATCTTCAGCGACTCGTAGGTCTGAGTCATAGGTCCATCATTAATGTCTATCACCAGTATTGCAATATCCGCAATGGCTCCCCCACGTCTCCTGAGGTTGAGATATGCCTCATGCCCTGGTGTGTCAATAAATAGCAGGCCATCTATCAGGAGTTCCACCTTTGTCAGATCGAGCAGGTTTCCACACATTGACCTTATGGTTTCGAGGGGAAAAAATGAGGCTCCGATGTGTTGCGTCATTCCTCCCACCTCCCGCTCTTGAACAGCAGTTCCCCTCATCTTGTCTAAGAGGGAGGTCTTTCCGTGGTCGATGTGCCCAAGTACAGTGACAATCGGCGATCTCAACTTGGCCTTTCCAGGAGTCACAGATTCAGGCATGGTCACTCACCGCGATAGGTATGATGGCCTCAAGTGGGTCTATTTATCAAATTGCCGGAGCGTCTTCTGATCGATGCTCTTCGGAATCCTAAAAAAGAGGCACCGTTGCTGCGAGCTAAGAAACTGACATGAGACAATGGATGGATACATCATGGAAAGCTCGTTGGTAGTGATAAAGCCTGATGGTACCGTCCGCAGACGGGTGGGCGCTCTGACAATAGAACGCATCATCGGGATGGGGTATCAGGTGTCTGCATTCAAGGAGATGCATGTTTCCGAATCGCTTGCGCGTGCCCACTACTCTGTACATCTCGGGAAGCCATTCTTCTCTTGGTTGGTCCGGTTCATGACCTGCGCTAGGGTTGTGGCTATGATCATAGATGGACCAGATGTTATTCAAGGCATACGTGCTCTGCTGGGCGCGACTTTCGTCCAGAAGGCAGATCCAGAGTCCATACGTGGTCGTTACGGGCTAATAGGGGGCATTAACATAGCTCACGCGTCAGATGGCCCCGAGACCGCAAGACAGGAGATTGAACTATGGACCAAGCATGGCGGTTTGAAACGATCTCGAAATGCAGGAACTGAGGCCCTATCATACATATCTCGGTATGCTCACGGTGAGGTCGATCTCACGATGCAGATTCGGGGGTTGCTGCAGTCAACAATCCTCAATGGCCATGTAGGCGAATCTGTGCAGACTGAGCTTGAGTCCCTGTTAAGGCAGGAGGCATGTGACATCACTGACGAAGAAGTCATGAAGCTATCAGAAATAATCCTCGATCTTGTAAGGGAAGAATGTGAGAAGGCCAAGAGTCACGCGTAGATACCTCTACTTGACTACTGTGTAGACTTAGGGTATCCCCCGTCATTCTTAGATCATGTGCCAGTTCCCACGCCCTTCTGGTACAGGAGCGTCCACTTAGTTTCCCTTGGTTTCATTCCTCTGTCGATACTACTGACCTTGCACTTGTTGGAGCAGAACCATAAGACTGCTCCATCCTTCGTCCTCACAAATGCGATACCGGTCCCCGGCTCTATGTCCCGCCCACAGAATGTACACCTCTGTGTTCCGACCATCTCTCAGCGCCTCCTCATCTTCCTTGCTTCGCGTTCCGTCTCACGTAGGATCAGTATGTCCCCCACCCTCACGGGTCCCTTAACATTCCTTGTGAGAACTCGCCCCTCATCCCTCCCCTCCAGCACCTTGACCCGTACTTGTGTGATCTCGCCGGTTACCCCAGTACGTCCCAGTAGCTGGATCACCTCGGCAGGAATGGATGGCTCCTTTTCCTCACTCATGAACACTGCTCACCTCGACCTACTTGCGGAGGCCCTCTATCTTCTGGATGATATCTACGACCATGTCCTTGGCCTTTCCCTCGATCAGGATTGCAACAGCAGCGGTTGGTCGTTCAATACCTGCTGCAGCGCCAAGGCCCTTCCGACTGTCCACAAATATATACGGTGTCTTCTTGTCGTCACAGAGTCCTGGCAGATGCATGATCACCTCCGACGGTTCGACGTCTTCCGCGATTAGAACAAGACGAGCACTGCCACGCTCTACACACTTGGTTGTTTCGTTGATTCCCTTCTTGATACGACCTGAGTCTCTGGCGATCTGCAGGGCCTCCAAGGCCTTCTTTTTGAGTTCCTCTGTCGCTTCCCAATTGACAAAGCTTGGTCTTGGCATACCTTCTACCTCTGTTCTTCTACATCATTGGTGAAGTAGCACGACTAGATGTCCTCTCTAGCTGTGTTCCACCGGTTTTCTGACGACCATCTTTTAAAACTGTCGAACCGATCCGTCAGTAGAGTGATCTGATACTATCAACAAGATCTTCGTCTGTGAAATTGTCTAGGACCGAGTACCTTCCCCGCTTCTTCATTATTTCGAGCGCGTGATGTATGTCATCCAGGAACGTTTCCAAGGTGATCGGAAGCTCATGCAGCCTACAGGGTAATCCTCTAGTTCGCATGACCCGTCGGATCTTGTTCAAGTCATGGATCGCATATCCTATCTCCTCAAGAAAATGTACACATATGGGTGTTGCAAAGGCCACCTGTATCCCATGCAGGCCTACTCCTCTTCTATCCATCGCGTGAGATATGGCATGTTCTGTTCCAGAGCATGGTCTCGAGCTTCCTGCAAGACACATCGCCCTTCCCGCGTCTATCTCGGCATGTACGAGTGTTTCCAAGTCATCGTGTTCTAGCACTTTGCAGAGCGCCGATGCCATTGTTCGATAGCTGTCCTCAACGAAGGACTCCCCCACTGCCTCAGCAGCAAGTTTCCACTCAGCTAGGCTTGATGCCTTACTGATAATGTCCCCTGTCCCGGCTCGTTTCAACTCCTTGGGTGCTCTTGACATTATGTCGAGGTCCGCAATGACGGCCACCGGAAGCTTGCACTTCCTAGAGTACCGGTAACCATTCTGACTTACGGAAGCCGCTTCGCTGGCAATTCCATCATGAGACGCTGCCGTTGGCACGGATATCCAATCTAGCCCAGTTTCGGCAGCTAGCAGCTTGGCCGTGTCGATACTCCGCCCTCCCCCGAAACCAAGTATGACCGACGCAGAATCGGTTTCGATCCCACGAATCTCGTGGGATGACAGCACCCATCTGATGTCTGATGAAACTATGCTCTCTATCTGCTTTCTGTAGATGGACAGTATAGACTCGTCGGTGACACATATTACCCGATGTCCTGCGGTGTATTGTGAGAGCTTCTCTATCGCACCCCTTGCAACTACTACATGGTTGGGACAAACATCGTTCATGTCAAGGACCCCTATCAACTAGATCTGGTGGGTTCACTAGTCATATCGCTAACATTCGACTCAATGTTATCACTGTAACACGACATCTGAAATCCTCTTCATGTGGTCTATTCACCGACCGTTAGGAGCATGAGCAAATGACGCAGTACATCAAAGTTGCCCTTATGGGCTCTGGATATGCGGGAAAGTCCACGCTGATTAAGCTATTGACTGACACGCCCGCCAGGCTCGACGGCAATTACAAACCTACAGCCGGAATGGACTGTGGGACCATCACACTCGATGGCGGAACAAAGATAACGTTAGTTGAAATGGGTGGTCAGAGCCATTTCGAGTTCCTATGGCCAGACTTCCTGCAAGGCAGTAGTATGGTCGTGGTCGTCACCGAGAGCACCCCCAAGGCTGTCCTGAAAACCCGTCAACTGCTTGAGAGCTACAAGGACCATCTTGCTGGGCGTCAAGTAGTTGCAATAGCTAACAAGCAAGACCTGCCAGGCTCGATGAAACCAGAGTCTGTACAAGATCTTCTGGGTGTCCCTACCTACGGCATGGTCGCGATAGACCCCAAACAGAGAATGCAGGGCTACAAGGTATTGATCGAAGGTCTTAGAGGTCTGGTCCAAGTGGCAGGCTAGTCCATCGCTGCAGTGTCTTGCTTGCGCTTCCACCGTACAGTAATCCTTTTATGTGCTCTGGCTCGAAAGCATCCCAGCCCAGGACACGGGCGAGTGAGCCAACCAGGCTGTCTGTTGTTGGCGAGTCCGTCCGGGACAATGTCTTTTGGGTCAAGTGTACTGGAGTACGATTCAGAATTGGAGGTATCCGTCCTTCGCAAGGAAAGCGACTCAATCACCCTTCTAGTCGAGGGTATTGATGTTGCCTTGGCTAATGCATTGCGAAGAACAATGTTGGCAGGACTACCTACCATGGCAATTGATGAGGTCCTTATCCTCGAGAATACAAGTGTCATGTACGACGAGATACTTGCTCATCGACTAGGTCTCATACCCCTCACTACTCCACTCGACGACTACAACCTGCCAGATGACTGTGAGTGCGGTGGCAAGGGTTGTAGTCTGTGCCAATGTACACTGACTCTTGAAGTGGAGGCAAACAACCAGGAACTGATGGTGTACTCTCGAAATATTTTATCACAAGATCCCAAGGTCGTTCCCGTAACGGGCGATATTCCCATCGTGAAACTCGCGCCTCACCAGAAGATCATCGTGGAGGCGTATGCACGTCTCGGAAGAGGCAGTGAACATGCGAAGTTTCAGCCTGTGTCCACAGTAGCATACAAATATGTTCCTGTTGTCAGTATCAACAGAGAGAAATGCACTAGATGCGGTGCATGTGCAGACTCGTGTCCCAAGGGGATATTGGTACTCGAGAACAATGTCATATCGACCCAGAACACACTTGAGTGTACTCTGTGTGAGATGTGTGTTCGGGAGTGCGAACCGGGTGCAATCTCTGTAGAACACAGAGAAGGTAGTTTCATTTTCAAGATCGAAACTACCGGTGCTCTCTCAACAAAGGAGATTGTAGAACGTTCAGCGGAAATTCTGAAGGGAAGGATCCAAGTGGCCCTCGACTTTGCAAACACATTATGAATGGAGCTGATCAAATTATGGCTCGAATGGGAACAACTAATCCTAACACGCTCGCGCTTATCCGCGCACTCCGTCGCGCCTCCGTGCAGCACAACGCAGGAATTTGGAAACGGGTCGCTGAGATAGTTTCACGGCCCGCTAGGAAGCGCGTTGTAGTAAACGTTGGTGAGATCGAGAGGCACACTCATGACGGTGACCTTGTGGTCGTGCCTGGCAAAGTACTGGGCTCAGGAAATCTCAATCATCGCGTCACTGTTGCTGCACTGAGCGCATCTGCCTCAGCGCGTCAGATCATTATCACCGCAGGTGGGTCGTTGATGACCATAGAGGAAATGCTCAAGTTGGCTCCTACTGGAGCCGGTGTAACCATACTTGTTTGAGGGTGTTCATGATGAGCCAGCAAGACATCAAGGTGTTTGATGCTGAACAAATGGTCATTGGGCGTCTGCTGACAGTCGCCGCGAAAGCTGCCCTCATGGGGAGCAACGTAGTCATAGTCAACGCAGAGAAGGCGATAGTCACCGGCGATCGAAGGGCGCAAATAGAGTCGTTCAAGAGGAAACGTGAGATACGCGCCAACTACAATCCGCGTAAGGGCCCCTTTCACGAACGTCGTCCAGACAAGCTTGTCAGAAAGATGATACGGGGCATGCTTGCTTGGCCAACTCCACGTGGAAAGGCTGCGTACAAACGGGTGTCCGTTCACGTCGGCGTTCCACCAGAGTATTCTGCTGTGGAGAAGATAGTGCTTGAGGATGCACGTTACGACAGTCTGAGAAACAAATGCATTACCATCGCAGACCTTTGCTATGAACTGGGCTGGAGAAACAGGGGGGCGATGAGTTGATGAAAGTGGTAGTCAGTTCTGGAAAAAGGAAGACATCTGTCGCAAAGGCAACTGTGAAGAAGGGCTCCGGTCGCATTCGAGTGGATGGGAAACCACTCGCCATCATCCAACCCGAGATAGCAAGAATGCGAATTATGGAACCATTGATGCTCCTTGGAGAAGGTTGGAAGCAGTATGACATCTCGGTCAAAGTACGGGGTGGTGGGTTCATGAGCCAGGCGGATGCTGTACGTATGGCGATAGCCACCGGCCTTGTAAAGATGAGCCAGGACTACGAGGCAAAGGCTAGAATGATGCAACACGACAGGTCGATGCTCGTGGGCGATCCAAGAAGAACTGAGTCAAAGAAATTCGGAGGTCCCTCAGCACGATCGAGGTATCAGAAGTCATACAGATGATCGAGGTGTACACAGTTGATAATCCCGGTCAGATGCTTTACTTGCGGAAAAGTTGTTGCTGACAAGTATGAACAGTTCCGACGTGAGATACAGCAGGGTGAGACTCCAGCGGCAGTGCTTGATCGACTAGGCCTCAAGCGGTACTGCTGTCGCAGAATGCTCATGTCACACATCGACATAATTGACAGTTTCATTGCGTTTTCGGTTGTTGATTCATCGGAGGCAAGATAGAATGAGTGAAGAGGAAACTGCCGAGGTCAATCTTCTCATATCAATGGACAAGTATCTCGCCGCTGGTTGTCACATTGGCACACAGGTGAAGACGAAGGATATGGAACCATTCGTCTATCGACAGAGGCCGATTGGACTCTATGTCCTAGACGTACGGAAGACTGACGAACGGATTCGAACTGCTGCACGATTCATATCACGATTTGAGCCTGACAAGGTCGTCGTTGTTTCTGGAAGAGTCTACGGAAAACGTCCAGTTCAAGAATTTGCAAGGTACACTCGTGCAACTGCCTTCACTGACCGATTCGTGCCTGGCACATTCACCAACCCTCAGCTTGCTGGTTCAAGGCCATATACCGAACCAGAGGTAGTACTGATTACGGACCCCCGTACAGATCAGCAGGCTCTTTCAGAGGCGTCTCGAATCGGTGTTCCTGTGATTGCTTTGTGCGATACCGACAATGTCACGACTAATGTAGACCTGGTGATTCCGTCCAACAACAGGGGGCGTAAGGCGCTAGCCCTTGTGTACTACCTATTGACAAAGCAGGTCCTTATTGAGAGGGGTGAGATTCCCGCTGATGGAGAACCTGCATTCACCCCCGATGACTTCGAACCTCAAGCACAGAAGCTCTAACTGAGTATCGTGACTGTTCCATTGGTGGCATCAACTTCGGCAGTCCGTCCAGTTACGAGCTTGCTGAGATCTACTTTGTCAACTGCAGGTATTTCTCCAATGATACACCCTACCGCTACCACGGGGTCCATCGACTCATTGATGATGGCAAGCGGCGCCTTTCCCGCCTTGCTCAACGCATAGAGAACGTATGAACCAACCGTGCTACCCTTTCCAGTTGGGAATGCAAGTATCTTGTTGGATATCGATACTCCCTCGAGGGGGTGTCCTTTTTCTACGATCTGTCCCGTCTTTGGGTCGCATCCCCCGAAGAACGATATGTCCGATCTACTTACGAGGAGCTCACCTGTGACCTTTCCCCTGAATATGCTACGACAACGAATGATCATCCCTGTACAGCCTCCCTTATGCACTCCTCCACGGTCCTTATCTCCGTCTTGAACTTGTTCTTCCCACGAGCATAGAAGCATGCCTTTGCTGAGTCTGTCATCAGACCCCTGAACATTCCCTTGAGTGGTGCAACTGCGCAACAGGCATCACTCACTAGGAATGCTCCCGCTTTCTCAATCATGTCGTAATAGCCCATCTTGACGGCAAGCTCCTTCGTAGGTTTGGCCGTCGTTATCCACACAGTCTTTCCGTGTGCCACATGTTTCCCCCTAAGAAGTCGGGCAATCTCAGCGATTTCAGCTATGCTTGCATGCGGGCAACCAATGCTGATGAAGTCTATGTCTGCACCCTCGTCGTCCAGTTCCGCCTTTGCTTTCTCCAGGTCTTCCTGTGAGATAGTTTCGACCTTCTCTGGAATAGTTGTGCGGTTTGGTGTGATCCCCTCGATATGAAAGATCGCAACTCCTCCGTATGTTGCAATGGACGCGCAGAGCGCCTTCAGTTCATCGGTCGAGGCGCGTGATATGCCCTCAATGTACGGGATCGAATTTCTGGTCCTGTTACCAATTACCTGCCCGAGTAGTCCGAAGTCCACTGTATTCTCGAGCCTTGCCTCAACCAAGTACCTGACTTGAGCCATCCTATTCTTGTCTAGGTGAAGACCATATTCTGCTGTTCGGCCAGTCAGAGCTGCAGCGATTGCACTCGGTCCGCCCTCGCGGTTCGTATAGGCCCCAATGACGGAGTTCGCAAAACAGACGGCGGAGGACTCTGCCCATGCAATGTGTTCGCCATAGTGTGGCAGATTACCGATCAGGTATGGTGTGCATGTGCAAGTCGTAATGACGCCCATTCTCCTGAATGCATCTATTACTCTCTCTTGGTCGCGTGCAAATTCCTCTGATATTCCGTGCTTTTTCCATTCTGTCAGGTCCATCCCTGCTGGGTTGAGGGTCGTCAGGACGCGTACTTGTCCGTCCTCCGCCATTTCTGCAAGGTACTCAAGGCCATACTCCCCTAGGTTGTCATAGGACACCCCTGCTATCTGAACACTGGAAACAGGTATGAGTCTTGTGGCACCATAGATCTCTCCCAATGCCGTAATGATCTCCATTGCCTTCCGGGTGGCCTTTCCGTACTCTCCATTCAGCATGCGTTTCTCTTCAGATGTAAGTTCTAACGTGCCCTCATTCCTCCGAGTACTTTCTTATGTCGACCTCATGAAACTTGGCCTTCTCAAAGCTCTTTCCCTTCGTTGTCAGCTTCTTGGTACAATCAAAGCCTATCTTCGTCGTGAGCTTTGTATCGGGTTCGGCGCTAGGGTCCAGAGAGCTCCCAGGTTCGCGTCCTCTGACTATCATGTCAGAGTCTCCCTGAAATCTGGTCGCCATTGCCCATTCTCGCTCTTGTTCATCATAGATGTCTATGTCATCGTCATACACCCAGACATGTTTTGCACTTGTGTGTCCTCGGAACGCACCTTCGATCGCCAGCTTTCCGTCATCGTCCTTTTGTTTCTTGATCTTGACTGCAACGTGTAGCCAGCTGGCACCTCCAGGAGTCATGCTGACATCGAGAACCTGAACTCCCTTCTCGCGCACGCTCTGGTATATCGTTGGTTCTCTCGGCATTCCCATGAGAATCTTGTGCTCAAGACGTCCTGGCAAGAGCGCCTGCCAAATGGCATTTCTTCTGTGCGTGATTCGCTTGACTTCAAATACTGGTTCTTGTCTTACCACATCGACGGTTTCCGTAAGGTCTATGAACGGGCCCTCAGCGGCCTTTTCATTCAAGTAGACTCTTCCCTCCAGAACAAACTCACAATCTGCGGGGATCCTTAGATCAACCGAACTTGCATGGGTCAGTCTTATGGGGCGCAAGGCATTGGCAATCTCGAGCTCATCGATCCCCGTCTTGACCGAAGTTGCAGCCGCTATCAATACCTCTGGCGTGTTTCCGACACAGAATGCGGCATCGAGTTCTCCAGCCCTCTGAAGGAACTTGTGAAAATCTCTGCCAGACACGATCCTCACTGAGAAATGTCGTGAGTCAATCTGCATGGCTCTGTGGAAATCAAGGTTCTGTCCATACTCCGGATCCTTTGCAACAACAACAGCAGATGAAATGTAAGGCCCCCCGTCTACGACGTTATGTCGAAGTATTGGCAGATCGTTGAGATCGACAACGGATCTGGTGACCTCCTGGCACGGTGCTCCATCGATAAGCTCCGGAGGACTCCTCTTCTCAATGGCTTTAGCTAGTGTTGGTATGATGTCTTGAACACCTATGCCAAAGTAGTCTGCTATCTGTTGCTTTGTACAGAACAGGTTCCCCGCAACACGAAATGAAGACTCCTTTACCTTCTCGAAGAGAGCTGGCTTTGGTTCTAGACACTTGAGAATACCAGCAATCTCAAGATCCTTCGAAACTGCGGTCCTAATCGTTCGAATGCTTCCCTTTTTGATCAGTTGGTTGATGTATTCCTCTAGTATCATGCTCTCACCTCAGACTCCAAAGGATGTTACCCAGACATCCGTCGCTCCAGCTTCTCTCAACGCGCCAGCGACAACTTGCGCTCCTTTCTCATCGTCAGTGAGTGCGATCATGTTGCCTCCCCTTCCTGTACCCGTGAGTTTTGCACCAACTGCACCTCGCCTGATTGCAGTGTCAACCAGAGTATCGAGTTCGGGACAGGACACGGTCAGCTGTTGAAGTAGTCTGTGGTTCTCATTCATTAGCTTTCCAACTCTCTTCTTGTCGAGCTCAAGTAGCGCATCTCGTGCTTGCACTATGAGCCTGTCATATTGTTGTAGAATATTGTCAAACCATGATCTATCACTCTGAGCCAGTCTTCTCACATCATCAACCACAGCTTTTGTACTAGATGTCAGACCCGTTGCTGCTATCACCAAGTTCAGAGGTCTTTTCAGTTTGAGAACCTCGAACACGGGCTTGTCGGAGGATGTGGGTTTCTGATACCACACTAGTCCGCCGAATGTGGAGGCCGTGTTGTCTATGCCCGACGGAGTGCCATGGTATCCCTTTTCCCCCTCGTACGCTGCGAGATTGATTTTTTCATCGTCGTAATTCAAATCGAACTCTTCGTTCAGTGCTCGCGCAATTGCTACACAGCTCGCAGCACTAGCGCCAATCCCAGAGGCACACACAAGATCTCCCGAAAGCTGTATGTGAATGCCTTTCTCTGAGAGATCTATGCCCATGTATCGAATTATGTTGTCTATCGATGCTGTCTGCTCGTCTGCTTTCTCTTTCTTGTAACCTGGTACTTCCGGGCGCAGGTCCTCAAGTTTCCATCCTGGTGTTGATGTTCGATGAACGGTGGCAATGGTTTCGGCAGAGATACCTGCGGCCAGTGCTGGTCTACCGTAGACCACAAAGTGTTCGCCAAAGAGAATGGCCTTGCCTTTTCCAGATCCTACAGCCATGTTCTACACGCCCTGTAGTTTGTTGATGCGACGACATTCGGTGCTTTTGAAGTCTTCCTTCGACGGATCACCAATCCCGAAAAGGCGTCTTCATCGTGCGTGGTTGTTCATGACTACACGGGCGATGTTGTCGCATGAGAACCAGGTCAGAGTCGTGGATTATTTGATAATATCAACTGCGGTCGTCGTCTGCTAGAATGTTACAATCTGGTGGGCCGGGCCGGATTTGAACCGGCGGCCTCTTGGTCCCGAACCAAGAATCATAGCCAATCTAGACCACCGACCCGCCAACTATCGCCAGGAACGGCGTCGATTTAATCGTTTCGTTGAGAGTTCCGTAATTGTTCTACTGTACCGATATACAGTCCTTCTGTGGTGTATGCATCTATCCGTGAAGAATCGATACATCTCAGGTCAAGAATGGGGCCTTCTAGGTTGACCCCTGAGTCATCGACTGGCCTACCATGGATCAGAGGGTTGTAGCAGGGCAACACAACAATCTTCAATGTTGTTCTGTTGATGTTGATTCCTGTTGCCTCTGAAATACAGTGTCCCCTCACCCTACACACTAGAACGACTGGAGTGGTTCCAATGCCAACTCTTCTGGCAGGTTGGCCAACATCTTTAGCCGTGAGTGTGCGCATTCTCCTAACACACGGATGGTGATGCCCCATGACGACCATATCACACCGAAGTACGTCACCGGATGGCCATGCATGACCATGTACAAGTCCTACTCTTGTTCCGTCCATCACTATGACTTGGCCTCTTGGATCAGAAACTTCCACATCGCGCGGCAGTAACGCACGGAGACCTCCATCATGATTTCCAGGAATGATGTGGACCTTGCTGTGCTTCGCTATTGCCTCAACAAATTCTGGAATGACACTCCAGTTGTAGAGTCTATCAATGAGAATGGTATGTTTCAAGTCTCCAACGATGTACAGACTGTCTACACTGTGTTTCTCTAGGAGGCCTGAGAGTGACACCATCATTTCATTCTTCTCGTCCTGAATCAAGGTGTCACTGAGTCCCTGAATCTCAGATGAGTATCCAATGTGCAAGTCGGATACGATCGCGATCGTTTCGCGAGTCGAATGGATGACAAGAGCTCTGCTGTCTAGTACTGATCGCACAAGTGTTGGATTCATAATATCGTTAAAAGGCAAATGAAGTGTGAATGACATCTGTGACCAGAAATGCTCTCGAGTCTTGAGATCGAGCTGCTCTCTGAACCACACCTAGCTCAGAAGGTCATCGAGTATTTCAAGGACAAGTACGGTAAGAGATTCATCAGCGCCCTAAGGGCGGCAGAAGAAGGAAGAGTCCTGAAGTACCAATTTGTCCCAAGTGGGGTGATCGCCTGGACTGTGCAGGGTCGCAAGCGGGAGTACCTTGTTGTCCCGGAGGTCTACTGCAGCTGCAGGAGTTTCTATCAGAGTGTTGTGATATCTCGGCAGTGTGACGTCTGCTACCATCTTTTGGCTCAGAAGATCGCCGAATCAAGAGGAACGTTCGTAACCAAACACCTTGATGATGACGCACGTCGAAGGCTCTACAAGTCCTGGCGACGTACAGACTGATTCTGGGATAGATTTAAAACTCGGTCATTGGGTAGGCCTCCGAAGTGAGATCGGGTGGGCCCTATTATGGAACGTGGTGCCTGTTTCAAGGTCTGTGTCCTGCTGCTCGTTGTGCTCATGACCTGTAAGCCCGTTACTGTAAGTGCCCAGGTTCTGGATCAAGTCGTGGTACTTTTTGATGCCTCCCACTCGCCTCAGTTTGCTCCTGATGATGACGAACAGGGTCTGGGCCTGATACTCAAGATGGTGAACTCTTCAACAAGGTACATGGTGCGTGTTCACAAGGGTTCCCCGCTCAACACGAGTATCCTTGATGACGTGGACATACTGATCGTGGCATCGCCAGACAAGTCCAATCCATTCTCCCGCTCCGAAATCTTAGCCATATCGGAGTCAATTGCAAACGGAACTTCTCTTCTTGTTCTCGGAGACCCCTGTATTGACCAGAAATCAAAATACTGGTCTACTGAGCGACTTCGCGACATGGGCGAGAATATAGCTCTGAACCAGTTTCTTGACTCATTGAACATCAGTGCTGTTCGCTTCAGTATCAACTATACTGTTGGGGGTGATGCCTGGGGCGATACGATGTTCGACTATGATCACGCCCTGAATAAGACATCTCCCTCTGTAATCCGACTTGGCTCTGCATCGTGGGCCTCCGCGCACCCAATATTCCGGAACATAAACGAGCTGGTACTTATGACATCGACTCTCAAACCGCTCAATAGTTCCACATTGATCGGTAGGAGCGAAAAGAGCTCGTTTGCACAGTTCAGAAAGGGGCCAAATACCTTTGCGAACTTGAGTTTTCCGAACATGAGTCTTGAGGAATTCAGAAATCGTCCTCTCTCATATTCAGCCATCAACGGTACTTTCCCATCATGGCTCAGTGCTTTTGAGTATGGATCGAGTAGGGTTGTGATCTCCGGATCGACGATAATGTTCTCCGGCCTATCTCTTGACCTTCCTAGTTCTGATGCGCGGAAAGATGACAGATGGTTCTATACTGCGGACAATTCCAAGCTGTTCCTGAACATATTGAGTTGGCTCTCTGAACGCCACGTCAGTCCTCCCAGTGCAATCACTCAGGTCTTGATAGTTTCATCAGTCCTTCTTGCAGTAGGGGTACTTTACTACGTTGTTCGAAGAGAGTAACATCATCAAGCACAGCGAGTGAATGAGGTGTTTCGACGCGCTGGCCACTCTACTGACATAGAGATTGTTCTACCAGAAACCCCGTGTCCTGGCGTATTGCTCTTCTGCTGCAGCAATTGCCCTAAGTAACGAGACTCTGTCCATTCTGCTAGGCGACAATATCCTGGATGCCATAGTCGGCCCGATGCCCCTTCCAGCTAGGACCATGACTGCCCTCTTGCCGTACTCAGCCACTAGCTGAGCAGTAAGATCCATCTGTCGTACTAGCCTATTCGACGAAACCCTGTTCCGACGACCATCATAGGTACTATCCTTCTGGTCCCCCCTCCGGATCTTGAATACAGATATCATCCTTGATAGGCAGGTCGGGCACGTCACGATTTCGTCCAGTGAGTAGACCTTACGAACTGCGCTCCAGCTGCAGTTTCGGCACTGGAGCCGGAGTTCTGTGGATAGAAGCCTTCGCTCGAGCAGGGCGAGGATCTCTTCTTCCTCCAGGGTTTCGCCAACCAGTTCAAACCTGGACCTCCCTTCGACTATCGACTGTGCAAGTGGGGACATTGACGCTGGAATCACGATTTGAAATTGTATTCTGCCATTCCTGCAGTCTTCGAGGAACTCAATCACGCGTTTCTCATCCGTTTTCTGAAAGAGGACCTCGTTGAGTGCCTCATCGAACACGGGCGTGTTTCTCAGCAATCTGATAAGATTTCTTGCTACGTTCGAGCTAGCCTCCGGTTCTATGACGCCCATTCTCTTGGCAACTTGTGCAAATCTGGACAGAAACGCATCTGTATTCTTTAGAGCCAACCGCAGCAGTGTTCTTGTCTGTGCAGCTTCAAGCCCTTTGAGCACGCATTCAATCTCGGAAGGGTCAATGTGCTGAGAGGTAGAGAGTAGTATCCTGTATGGATCGCTCTCCATTCCTATGTCAATCCCATGTCTTGTGGACAGAAGAGCAGACAGCAGCAGGCCAAGTGTCTCATTGGCCCTTGTTCCCAGAGGCACATGAACAACGAGCCCCATACTTGTGCTCTCGATGACGACGCGCTTGACAGATGGAATCACGCCAAGTATATGCATGCTAGCGTCGATGCACTGTATCACATACTCTGCTGCTTCCTTAGTCAGCCGATATCGTTTCTCTAGCCATTTGCAAGCCCTCTTCTTTGTCATGGTTGCGACGTGATTCCAAACGGAAGACACTTCGACAGCCACCTCATAAGGAACTGGAATCATCTCTCCCGTCCATCGCGGAGGCGCAGTATCAGTACTGACTGCAGGTCTGCATAGTACCTCCTCATCTATGCTGACGACATCGTACGTCCTACCTGCAATCACAAGGCTCGTACCTGCCGCCACATTGGTCTTGACATACTCCTCATCGAGGACTCCTACAGTTCTCCTTGTCAGTATGTCCAATACTGGTACTTGTCTGACATCGGGTATTGTTCCCAGATGTTCGTAGTAGAACTTCCTTGTCCTCCTCGTGGCTGCAACACGGTCTCCAATAACTGAGATCAGAGATCTCCGCTTCATGAACTCTATGAGACGCTCGATGTGTGATCTGTTGAACATCCTGAACGGACATGTTTCCCTTGTCATCTCAAGCAGCTCGGTCAAGCTCACACTCCCGGAATCCAAGACAGCACCACATATCTGATGGCAGAGGACATCCCACGATTCCATCGGTATCTCGACATGCTCGACCTTGTTCAGAATTGCTCTCCGCACAATTACACCTGACTCAGTCACATCATCGAGGTTCATTGTTGCGATGACAACACCCTCTGCAGCACCCCCTACCCGATGAGATGCTCTCCCTGCCCTCTGCAATTCCCTTGATACATTACGTGGACTGCTATACTGTACCACGAGGTCCGCCTGGCCTATGTCTATTCCTAGCTCCAGACTGGAAGTAGCTATCATTGCTTTGCAAGAGCCATTCTTGAACTCGTCTTCTGCCTCAAGCCGTTCGGACTTCGAGAGAGAGCCATGATGGACTCTGAGCTTGAGTGACGGATCGATTACCCTCATCTTAAGACCTAGTAGTTCAGCAAACGATCGCGTGTTGGTGAATATCAATGTCGAACTGTGTGTGTTTATCAGATCTAGGATCCTCTTCAGTCGCGCCACGTTGTATGGTGAGACCTTGATCTCCCGAGCAATCCTCATGTCTTCGTCATCTGGCACGGGCATCTCAACCCGTAGAATCATCCGTCGTGATTCAAATCCTCCCCAGATGATTCTGACGTACTGATCCGTTCCGCCCAACCATCCAGCAACAGTCCTGGGGTTACCAACAGTGGCCGAGAGTCCTATGCGCTGAATTCGTGAACCGGCTATTCTCTCAAGTCTCTCCAGACCGAGACTGAGCTGTACACCTCTCTTGCTACCGGCCAGTTCGTGTACCTCATCAATCACGGCCGTTCGTACGTTTCTGATGTGCATCTGCATTCTCGGAGCAGGGATGATCGCCTGTAGTGTTTCGGGAGTGAGGATCAGCAGGTCTGGTGGATTCTCCAATTGCTTCTTGCGGAAGTGTTGTGATGTGTCTCCGTGACGTACACTCACACTCAGACCAACATGGGTACAGATTCTCTCGATGCGCTCGAGCAGATCCCTGTTCAGCGCACGAAGTGGGGTTATGTATAGCAGCCTCACGCCGCCTGAAGAACGATCGTCAGTCTGTTCTAACATCTTACTTAACAGTGGAAGCAGTGCTGCCTCCGTCTTTCCAGATCCCGTGGGAGCTACGATCAGGAAGTTATCTCTGGACCGAAGAATCTCGGGTATTGCTGCTACCTGAATTGGAGTTGGTTCGACTATTCCTCTATCTGCTAGGACTTCTCTTATCCGATCATGCAACAGCTCAAACACATTCATCGGCTAGCTTTCCTTTCTTGATGCGGCGCTGAAAGTCATTGATGACTATCCGTATGTCGGTCGATAGGGTGATATCCGCTTGTCTTGCAAGCTCTTGAAGCTTGTCCAATGCGCTCTCACATAGAACATTCTCTGAAACTATCTCTTCGATTATCGTTCTCATCTCTCGAAGATACACTAGATATGGGGCACATGACTGGAATGACTCGGCAAGCAGTGTCCTGCATGAATCTATACGTTCACCATCATTCTTCAGATTGTTCCTGCCCCCAAACGCTGTAGGCCAGAATGAACACCAAGGCGAACAATCCAAGCATCAACATGACTATGTAGAGCACATTCTGAAGCGTCTGCATTGGAATCTGGCGACTCTGCGTCTAGTGCACTTAAAACAGTTGCTACTGCCCGTTGCCTACTCAGATCTTTGCATCTCTGAGAATCTGTCGACAAATGTCCCGTAGACGTCAACCGGTTCAGTTAGAGAGGTCACCTTCTCGATCGTCATGTCAAGCCCGCACGACCCACATCTGACGGTGGCAATGCCCTCCTCCTGATACACTTCAATCTTTATTGCAACCTCTCCGCAGTTAGGGCACGCGTACACGTCGGGAATTCGCTTCTGGGGTCGTCGAATCACCTTTTGCCTACGTCTTCTTCCCATTAGATCACCCTTGTCGTTTCTTCATCTGGATGAGCAAGGATTATGGAGAATAAAGCCAGCCAAGGGTCCCGGGGGCCTGTTTTAAGCATTTTGATGCCTCAGTGACCCAAACAAAAGACTTCTTATTGGGAAGGTGTCGCACTTGCCCAAATGTCCTCCCTCAGTAAGAACCTAAGATGTATTCTCCGGATCTTGGAAGACAAAGGTCCCCTCACCACAGCAGAGATACTTCAGGCTGCTAACTCTGAAGCATACCGCGGTATATGCGATGAGTGTGTGGGAGGCGACTCGTTTGTTGCTGCTGCAAATCAGCTCGTGGAAATGGGACTTGTGACGAAACAGCTGCGAAAAGGTGGATACCACTGGCAAAGGACGGGTGTGAGCGCGTGACGGACTGGAAGAGAATCAGAGGGGACTTTCCCGTTCTCAGTAGACTGATTCGAGGAAAGCCCATAGTGTACCTTGACAGTGCATGTATGGCACTCAAGCCAAGACAGGTCATTCGTGCCATGAACGACTACTATGAACTCCAGTCTGCGTGTGGCGGTCGCAGTCTGCATACACTTGGTAAGGAGGTTTCCGACGCTGTTCATGTAGCACGAGAGAGTATGTGCAGATTCATCAATGCATCCGACAGTCGCGAGTGCATATGGACGAAGAATGCCACCGAATCCTTGAATATCGTTGCACATTGCGTGGAACTTCCAAAGGGGTCGAAGATCGTCACAACATCACTGGAACACCATAGTGGCTCGTTGCCATTTGTTGAACGCGCTCGGCATGACGGACTAAAACTGGAAGTGGTAAAGTCCAGGGATGACGGGACGTTTGACATTGAGGATTGGAAACGTGCAATCGACTCAGACACTCGACTTGTATCTGTTGTGCATTCATCGAACGTCACTGGAACAGTCGCCCCCCTACGAGAGATTGTTGAGATCGCACACGACAGGAACGCACTTGTTGTTTCTGATGACGCGCAATACGCTCCACACCATCCCATGGACGTTCGTTCCTCCGACGTAGACTTCTCTGCAATCTCGATCCATAAGATGTGCGGACCTACCGGGATGGGCCTTCTCTACGGCAAGCTCGAGCATCTTGAGTCGATGAAGATGTTTGTCACAGGTGGTGACACGGTCAGCGATGTACGTTTCGAGGACGGTGAGATCCTGCCTACTTACCTCGGTCCTCCCGCCAAGTTTGAGGCGGGGCTTCAAAACTACGCTGGAATAATAGGATCGGGAGCAGCCGTCGACTATCTAACTTCTGTCGGTATGCATAATGTGGAGCACAGAGAGTATGCTCTCCTTCGTGCAACACTCAGACAATTGAAGGACATCAAGGGAATCAGAATCATTGGTCCCGACGATCCTGACCTTAGATCTGGCGTGGTTACATTTACGGTGGACGAGATTAGATCCGCACACGATGTTGCACTCTTTCTGAGTGAAGAGCATAACATCATGTGTAGATCCGGTTGGCACTGTACCGGCCCCTATCATTACCAGGTCGGAATACCCCCCGTCTATGGTACCGTCCGTGCAAGCTTCTACTTGTATAACAATATGGATGATGTTCGCACGTTCCTTCACGCGCTCTGCGACCTTCTGGAATCTAGCATGGAATAGCCATTGTCAAACTGTTTCTTTGGACACCTGCATCCGGATTCCTTTCGTTAGACGCACGGCACGGTCTCACGTTGCGGTCTGACCTCTCAACCCAACTTACTGAGGTCCTCTTCGACCTCCTGTCTCAAGCGCCTTATCTCCTCAAACAGACTGGATTCCTGGACCTCCCTGGCTGACACCTCGAAAGAGTCTCTGAATTTCCTCACAGTACCACGGACTGTAATTCTGGCCCCTCTTATCTCTTCTAAGAGTCCGGTTCCCCCTTTCCCCTTCTCGCTGATTTCAATCGCACTGGCCCGTGCCAACTCCTCTGCAACAGAGTCGAACAGAGTGACCCTCACTGTGTTTCCAGATCCATCATCCAGCGTGATCTTGTATAGGAGAATTGGCACCGGCTTGTGCACCTTTCCGTGTGCACTACACGCGTATCCTTCCTCAGATTCATCCACCTTCTTTCTACATCCCGGGTGATCACAGGCCAAGTAGAATATGTCCGACTCCTGTACTGCCACTACTATTCCCTCAACCTCAATGTATTTCTTCTCGAATGAATCGTCTATGTCGCACATTCTGACCCTCTTAGGTCTAGGTTGCAAGTGTTCCTCGAGAGATGAGATCTCCACATCTGTGATCACGATGTCCTCTGGGTTTCTCTCCAGTTCTCCCTGTCTTCCCACATGAAGTTCCGGTTCTCCTCGAATCCCCTCCTTCACATAACAATGCCTGATCCTTACCAGATCTCCTTCTCTGAGTTGAGAAGCCAGCTCCGCCTTCTCGTTCCAGAATGTGACTCTGACGGCTCCTGAATTGTCCGCGACCACGACGTTTCTGAGCCTGCCACTTCTCCCCTCCTTCTCGAATCTCCTTTCCTCCATCACACTTATGACCTTGGCCTCTATGTCCACATCGGTCATGCTGGTTTCGAGTCTCGAAATGGGTGTGAGTCCAACAGATCTAGTCTGCGTTTCGAAACTGGCCTGGTCAACATCGATCTTGTAATCCAGGTTTCTTTCAATCACTGATGATCTGCCGGCATGAACCTCTATCTCGCCATTAAGTCCCTGCTTGGTGTAAGCCCCCGTGAGTCTTACTACCTCCCCCACATTCACATCCTTCATCTTCTCTGCATGGGCGTCCCAAAACACTATTCTGGCCGATCCTGTTTCATCAGCGCCTCTGATACTCATGATCGTCCCTTTCGTGCCATCTCGACTGCGCGTAAATGTCTTGAGTCCCTGTGTTTGGACAACTTTGAATACTAGTGTGATGTCGCTTGCTGGAACCTGAAGACTACCGATCTTGACCGTTTCCTGTTTCACATTGACTACGGACTTGAATACATCCGCTTCTTCTCCGTCCATGACCCTCATCTCCCCTGTGTGGCCGAGGCTCAACTCAAGGGCATCTCTTAGTCCCCTCCTTGCAGAGGCTCCTCGTATCTGGATCACATCACCGACAGAGATCTCGCCTTCTTCTACGACCTTCGTCTTGTCATCCCACAGGGCAACTCGTATCTGTCCTGACTCATCTGCTACGACGATACTGGCTACCTTGCCTTCTCCACTACTCTTAGAGAAGGTCCTCACTGGGTCAATCCTTACTATCATTGCTGTAAGCACAACATTCCTCATGTTCTCATTCAGATCTGATATGCGCATCCTTGAAGACCTGGGCTGCTGTAGGTCGACACCAAGTTCTCTCGCGACGATCATGGCCGCAGACTCGTCATTGATCAGGTCCATTCCAATATGCTGACGCTTCTTTCGGATGAGGTCCAGGATCTGCTTTCGGTCGTACTCCGTGTTTCTCAATACTATCTCAATCATTTCTTCTAGTGTTAGCAATGGAATTCCCTTCGATTCCAGTGTGTTTCACCTGAAATTACCCGCTGGCCACCTTTAAACGTCTTCATTGATGGATCTCTTCACCGTCATGATGATAAGCGACCAGATCATCCTCTGCGTTCGCGAACTGACTTGAGTGGTCAAGATTACTCTCTGCCAAAACATAGCCCAAGCTACGCAGAGTACTTCAGGACGATAAGCGACGAGATTGGAAGGATATACGAAATTGCCTCTCGTGCCAGGGCAAAGGGCATTGATCCCTCAGAGAAAGTCGAGATCCCGCCAGCACACGATCTTGCTGCCCGAGTCGAGGCCACTCTTGATGGCCCTGTAGGTATTGCAAGGAGAATCCGCGAGCTGCAAAGATCAATGAGCCGCGAAGAGGTGGCTTTCCAATTAGCACGAGAGGTTGTAGAGGGCCGATTTGGTGAAATAGGCAGCGACGAAGTGACCAATCCAGCCCTGAGAGAGGAGAAGGCCGCTGACAAGGCGGTCCGTGTTGCTCTCTCCATTCTGACTGAAAGCATAACAGCCGCGCCCCTGGAGGGAATTGCAAAGGTCAAGATCCATGGTTCGAATGAAGACCGGTACTTGGCCCTCTACTTGGCTGGTCCAATCAGGGCCGCTGGTGGTACCGAGGCAGCGGTCACAGTACTGGTCGCAGACTACGTTCGACAGGTCCTGGGGTTGCCTCCACTAAGACCTACAGAGAAAGAGGTAGAACGTGCAGTTGAGGAAGTCGAGCTTTATGCTAGAAACGTACATCTCCAGTATCCCGTGAATTCTGACCTGATACGGTTTGCTGCAAGGCACCTCCCCATCATGCTCACAGGCGAACCTACTGAAGAGATAGAAGTGTCCGGGACACGAGATCTAGAACGAATTGAAACAAACAGGGTTCGGGGAGGCGCGGTACTGGTTCTGAATGATGGAGTGGTGGGTAGGGCTGCAAAGTTGGCCAAGATCGTGAATCGCCTGAACATTCCCGGCTGGTCCTGGTTAGACGAGATTGTCGCTAGGACATCAAAGACAAAGAGCATTGAAACCGATGACGAACGTCAGAAGCTACTCGCTCCGAAACAAGACTATCTTGTCGATGTGATTGCTGGTCGCCCTGTGTTTTCACACCCATCCAAGATTGGAGGTTTTCGTGTCAGATATGGTCGATCTCGCAATACCGGTCTTGCTGCAGTGGGGCTCCATCCCGCGACCATGGTCGTTCTCAGTGAGTTTCTCGCATCCGGGACGCATATCCGAACAGAGAGACCCGGTAAGGGTTCCATTGTGGCGCCGGTCGACACAATCGAGGGCCCAATCGTCCTACTGGTTGATGGTTCCGTCAGGCAGCTGAATGATGTGAATGAAGCACGCGCCTGCATGGGATCTATCAAGAAAGTGCTTTACCTTGGCGATATACTGATCGCACTGGGAGAGTTTCTCGAGAACAATCATCCCCTTGTACCTTCTGCATACTGCGAGGAATGGTGGTCTCACGACCTAGAGCAGAAGACACAGGCCCTGTCTCGAAATCAGCTCGCGAGCTTGCTTCGAGATTCTGGAGTTTCTCCAGAAGAGTATGAGTCTTTCGTGCATAATCCACTGACCCACTACCCGACTCCGCAACAGGCAGTCCTGATGTCCAAACTACTTGATATTCCATTGCACCCGAGGTATGTATATCGTTGGAATGCGTTGAGCCCGGTAGAGTTTGATGAATTCAGAACCTGGCTTCTGACATCGTACGGGGAAATAGTGGAAGACGGTCGCAGACTGATAAAAGCGCCTGACAATTCACGATTCAAGGCCATGTTGGAGCGTATTGGTGCGCCTCACAGGTACCTGCAGGGCTCAAGAGAAATTGTACTCCTTGATGATCCGCTCACTATACTAGAACAGCTCGGCAACAGAGAGCATGAACCACAGGGCTCAACCACGCTCGACGCAGTCAACTCGGTTTCGAACGTCAGAGTCGGTGACAGACTCGGGTTTCACATAGGTGCGAGAATGGGCCGGCCTGAGAAGGCAGAAGCAAGAAGAATGAAACCCCCCGTTCAAGTGCTCTTCCCAGTAGGCCGAGATTCCTCAACCGAGAGAAACTTGGAGAGGGTGGCACGAAATCAGGAGTCCTTACCCCCACTGGACACCTATATGAGTCCCATGGAAACCGGGTATGGAATACCCAGAAACGTCGAAACTGATTCCGGTAGAGGTGTACTGGTAGAGCTGGTTGTGAGAGTGTGTCCTAACTGCGGAAACGAGACTTTCGAGCCCATGTGTCCCGTGTGTCGAGTACGTACGCAGGTGAAGCGATGGTGTTCGCAGGAGGGATGCGGTCTCTATGTTGACGAGACTAGGGGTCTCTGTCCACGCAGCCACAATGTGAATCTTATCAGATCAACGAAGGTCCGCAGGGTCGATATCGATGCATATCTCGAGCGCGTCAAACAGGAGATTTCGGAGAGTGACGCGTTCGATGTCAGAGGGGTACTTGGCCTAACCAGTGAACTCAAGATTCCCGAGTATCTCGGCAAGGGCATTTTGCGCGCAAAACATGGCGTGTATTGCTATCGAGATGGTACTGCAAGATTCGATGCGACTGATGCACCTTTGACTCATTTCACACCTAAAGAGGTGGGGGCGTCAGTCGGTCGCCTGCGCAGCCTCGGATACTCAGTTGACTATCAAGGGAACCCGTTGGTGTCCGACGACCAGATACTCGAGTTGAAGGTTCAGGATATTGTCGTGTCAGAGGCATGCGTTGAGTATCTATTCCGCGTTGGTCAGTTTGTTGATGATTGTTTGGAAAAAATCTACGGGCTGGATCGATACTACCGTTTTGCCAGTCTTGAGGACCTGATTGGGCATCTGGTCATCGGTCTTGCACCGCACACATCCGCGGGGATTGTCGGACGCATCATTGGCTTCACTGATGCAAGTGTCTGCTACGCCCACCCATACTGGCATGCTGCAAAACGCCGCAACTGTGATGGTGATGAGGACTCAGTGATGCTCGTTATGGATGCTCTTCTCAACTTCTCCAAGTCCTTCCTACCCGCCGGAAGGGGTGGCTTCATGGATGCTCCTCTGGTCCTCTCGGTGATACTGAACCCACAGGAGGTCGATGATGAAAGTCATAACATGGATGTCTGCTTCCGATACCCATCTCGATTCTACGATGCAACTCGTCAGATGGTCAGCCCAAAGACCTTTGAACGTGTAGTGGACACTGTCAAGGCTCGTCTGGGGACAGAGGCTCAGTATGAGGGTTTCGGATTCACGCACGGGACGTCTTCAATTCATATGGGTCCTAGAGTGTCCCGGTACAAATTGTTGAACACCATGGCGGACAAGTTGAAGGCTCAGCTCGCCCTGGCCAAAACCATAGCAGCTGTTGATCCTCGCGATGTCGCTGAGAGGGTCTTGTCCCATCACTTCATTCGTGACATTCGTGGCAATCTCAGGGCCTTTACCACACAGAGGTTTCACTGTTTCAGATGTCGAAGGATTTTTCGTAGAGTCCCGTTGTCCGGTCGCTGCACATGCGGTGCCCCCCTTTCACTGACAGTGCGGAAGAAAAACATCTCCAAGTATCTTGAGATTGCAGAAACCACGATTGCAGAGCATGGTCTGGGCCCCTACCTATTAGATCGTCTGCGTTTGATGAAGTCATCACTGGACTCGATGTTTCTCTCTGAGCAGACCAGTCTGACAGATTTCTACTGAGGTTTGTCCTCCCTGAAGAGTATTGGGAGTAGGTCCATGTCCTCAATCATTCCGATCAGACTTCCGGCATATGAGAGAACAGGGGCCTGATCAATGTCACTCTTACGTAGCGTCCTGACACACTCTGAAACGGATGTGACTTCCGTCACAGTGATGACATTTCTTGTCACAATCCTCTCAACCGGTACGTCGGGTAGTTTCAGCAGCTTGCTTGTGACTACAAGGAAGTCCTTCGAAGTCCATCCCCACTCGACTGAGGACTCTGTTTCGCTGTGGGTTACCATCACCTTGTCCTCGGTGGATTCCTCTGACATTTTGATGAAGTCGCTCACCGAGATTACCCCGGTGACACCCCCTCTCGAGTTGAGCACGACTAGGGCATTCTCGCCCGCCATCTCCATTATCATATAGGCCAGGGGCAGCGGGGTCTGATCCCAGACCGCTGACACCTTCCTTCTCACGAATCCACTTATGTTCTCTTCTTCGAGGCCTTTCGAATCCTTCAATGCGGCATCAAGTACATCGAGTACTGAAACTAGTCCTACCAGGTCATGCTGGGCATCTACTACTGGCACCACGCGATTTCCGGTTTCAACCATCTTCTTGGCAACAGTTGCTAATTCGTCGTCCTCCGTGACCGTTGTCGGGTTCCTGTTCATCAGCATCGCAAGCTGGTCCTCATCCGCCTTTCTCAGCAGGTCGAACCTTGTGACCATACCCACCAAGTTTCTCGTCCCTTTCTTGACTACTGGAATGCTGTCTAATTGTTTCTCCGCCATCAGGTGCAATACATCCTCTCTCGAACCTGGTACGGAAACGTAGACCATGTCTGTCCGCATGCACTTGGATACCCTCATAGTCGAACACTCCGGTACTCGAGATGACCACTCATCACTGCTTCCGCCAAAGATGATATTGGCTCTCTCAGAACGTTGAACAAGCTGGAATTTCAAGCGTACCTTTTTAAGATATCTTCAGCTGGGAAGAGGTCAAGCTATCAGTTCATCAAGCTCGATTTCTAGCTCACAGCAGTGTTGAGCTTCGTCATGGAATCAGGGCTCTGGCCACAAGCGATATAACGACCCCCTCATATGCAACACCCAGAATCAGCTCAGAGGGACAGACTTGAAGAGCACCAGAGAGGTCTACGATCACATCTTCAGCCTTATCGAGCAGCACGAAAAGTGGATGACGAAGACAATCAACTTGATCGCGTCTGAGAATGTTTCATCGCCAGCCGTAAGGTCTGCAATAGTATGTGATTTTCGTGACAGGTATGCTGAGGGCTGGCCTGGAGAGAGAGTCTACGCGGGCTGTGTCTACATTGACCAAGTGGAAACAATGTGTATCGACCTTGCAAAGGAACTCTTCAGGGCAGAATTTGCGGATGTAAGACCGGTGTCCGGCGTGGTAGCCAATCTTGTGATGTACACTGCAATGATGCAGCCGCTGGACAGGATGATGGCACTGTCGATCGCTGATGGTGGACACATATCTCATGCAAGAGCGAACCTGGGCGGGACTGCTGGAGCAGTCAGAGGACACAAGGTACGGAACTGGATCTTTGACGAGTCTGAGTTCAACATAGATGTCGATGCTAGTATCAAGGAGATTCGGAGGCTTGAGGCCGAGGGAGATCACATAAGCTTCCTCCTGTTTGGTGGAAGTGTGTTCCCATTTCCTCACCCGGTCAAGGAGTTCAGGGACGTCGCGGATGAGTTCAGTATGACCATAGGCTATGATTCCGCGCACGTTTCAGGTCTTATTGCAGCCGGCCGGTTTCAAGATCCATTAAGGGAGGGCGCCGACATCATGACTGCCTCGACCCATAAGACATTGCCTGGTCCCCAGCACGGCATTGTCTTGTCCAAGGCCAAGTATGCCGACGCAATCAAGACCGCTTCGTTTCCAGGGTTGTTGAGCAACCACCACCTCCATAACGTGGCGGGGTTGGCAATTGCGCTCACAGAGATGCTGGAGTTTGGAAAGGCCTATGCGGATCAAATCATAAGGAATGCAAAGGCTCTTGCTCAGTCGTTGCATAACAGAGGCTGGAATGTGGTTGCTGAGCACAAGGGCTTCACTCAGTCACATGTGGTCCTATGTGATGTTTCCGAGACTCCACTGAAGAACGGTCGTGCTGTTGAAGAACGGCTGGAACGAGCTGGCATCATCATCAATCGTAATCTGCTACCGTGGGACAAACGAATGGGCCGTGACTACAAGACTCCCGGCGGAATTCGACTTGGGACCAGCGAAGTCACACGGCTTGGGATGAAGGAATCAGAGATGGACGAAATTGCCGATTTCATTCACAGGGTCGTCATGAAGGACGAGGATGTCTTGAAGATAAGCGATGAGGTCAGGGAGTTTCGTAGTGAGTATCAGCGTGTCCACTATGCATTCGAGAATGAAACGCCTGCATACGCACATCTCAGATTCAGGTAGTTACAGGGAGGTGGACACTCGTGGACATCTGTGAGGCCCAGTCTCATATGAAACAGATCTACGGCTTACGCGATCGAGATGCCGGAGTAAATGTGGCTCTGCTTCGTACCTACCAGGAACTGGCAGAGCTTAGCGAGGCGGTGATGTCAAATCTATCAACCAGAGAGTTGGCTGGAGAGCTGGCCGACCTACTTGCGTGGGTATGCTCTCTGGCCAACCTCCTTGATATCGATCTGAATGGTGCATTCTTGGCAAAGTATGGTCGAGGTTGTTCGAGGTGCCATTCCTCGCCATGTATCTGCTAGCTTCGAGTCTGTTCACTGTTCAGATGTGTCAGGTACCTGGTAGACGACTCCTGATGTAAAGAACAGGTCGGGAATGTGATCTTGCACTGACCTCAGTATCCCCTCCCCTGCCCTGTTCGATCGTAGACACCCCCAGTCAAAAGAGATAAAAATGGTTCAGTTGAGCTCGTTGCTGGAGGCTCCAGACGGTGCCCAAGACAACAAAGAAGCGCAGTGGGAAGAAGGGATCCGGACCGATGCCATCCGGTGGGGCGGGTCTCATAAGATTCTTCGAAGACGAAACCCCTGGTGTCAAGGTCGGTCCCGTCGTGGTGGTCGTACTAGCCGCCATGCTCATTGTTGCTACGGTACTTGCGCATGTGCTGACTTGAACGAACGTATCCGAGCCTAAGAATTATAAGGCCTTCCCAGTGCACCCCACCAGGGTCGGTGAAGCAGCAATGAAAGTGAGTTCATCCGTGAATCGGTACTGTCCCAGATGCAGGGGATACAGAGAACACTCAACATCGATCTACAAGAAGGGAAAGGACCGATCCTTGTCCGCTGGCGCCCGAAGAATGAGGCGACGTACCAAGGGTTACGGATCGTTTCCAAAACCAATTCAAAAACGTTTTTCGAAGACCACCAAGAAAGTTTCATTGAAGTATAAGTGCAAGGAATGTGGTTATCAAAGTCAGAAGAAAGGCATGCGTCTCAAGAAGGTCGAGATTGAGCGATAGACCCTTCACTGTTTTCTACTACTCATGTCGATAGAGTTATAATCACCAGAAGAAGTGTGGTCCTAGCTGCCCCAGAAGCAGCCTCCATTCCCGGAGTCATGTGGATTGAAACCAGAGGTGATCAGATCTGAGTAAGGGTGATATTATTCCCCAGCCCACATCACGCTTCCTGCGAGTGAAATGTCTGGACTGTGATAACGAGCAGATCATATTCGGTTGCGCCTCTACGGAGGTCAAGTGTCTGAAGTGCGGAAAGCTTCTTGCACGACCCTCTGGAGGAAAGGCGCGTCTTGAGCCCACAGCCCGAGAATTGGAGATTCTGCAGTAGACTCCTTTCTGGCTTCACAAACTGGAGATGAAATGTGTATGGTCCTCAGGAGAGCTGAATGGCCCCAGGTCGATGACTTCGCAATTGCGGTCGCGACGAAAGTTACGTCCTACGGCGCATATGTGACTCTACCCGAGTACAACAACAAGGAGGGTTTCATTCACATCTCTGAGATCAGCAGCACATGGGTACGCAATATTCGAAATCACATACACGAGAACCAGCGGGTCGTCGTCAAGATCTTGCAGGTCGATCCAGAGAAGGGACAGATTGACTGCTCGCTCCGAAGAGTATCGGCCGAGGCTGCCCGTGCCAAGAACAACGAGTGGAAGCGAGCCCAGAAGGCAGAAAGAATCCTCGAACAGCTTGCAAGCGACTCGAATATGACCCTTCAGGAGACCTATCGGGCGGTGGGCTGGCCCCTCGAAGATCATTTTGGAGAGATCTACACAGCGCTCGAGAAGATAGCCGTAGAAGGGGAGGCTGCACTTGTGTCGGTTGACATACCCCGCGAGCTTCGCGCGCGTCTAATAGAACTTGCCAGGTCAAGGATTGAGACTCCCTCAGTGGAGTTGGATGGCGAGCTGAATATACAGGTCCCAGGGATTGATGGCGTTGAGGTGATCAAGAAAGCGCTATTAGCTGGTCTCAGTGTTGCGAAGAATAACAGGAGCTCCACAGTTGATATCTACACGTTAGGATCTCCTCGTTACAAGTTGAGGATCACTGGTCCTGACTACAAAGAGGCAGAGTCAGTCCTGTCCGCGGTCGTTGAGGCTGTTTCTGGTATCGTTCGTGCGCAGGGTGGAGTTGTTTCGCTCACCAGGAAGTAGATCGCATATGCCATCGCTATTCAAGTGCGCCCAGTGTGGTTCATACACACTGCGGGACACATCTTGTCCAAAATGCAATGGCAAGGTATTTGATCCAGAGCCTCCGAAGTTTAGCCTAGTTGACAAGTATGCGGAGTATAGACGAAGGGCAAGGAAGATGGGCCGAAGTGCCACAGGCATGAATCAGTCAACATGATGGACCTCGTCTGCAGCGGGCGGCAGTCGACGGTCGAATTCTGGACTGTGTGCCTTGTTTCAACAGTTTGCTTTCGCCGCCCGTGCAGTCTATTTGATGTCCACTCCTCACCTCTTGGTCTCGGCATCGACCTGTCCTACGCATGTTCACCCTGTCACATCTAGTCTTTCGGATCTGTCCGTACCTAATACAGATCTACGGGTACCCAGAATGAGTACCAATTGGTCATCAGTGTTGGCAGACCTGATTGGGTGTTCCTCCAGTACAGGAACTGGATCTGATAGTTCATTCCCGGTTTCATGGATAGATCCTGGGAGTCACGAGAGTTGAGTGGTATTATGTACTCAACGACTTTGTTTCCAGCACCGGACTCCGATGGGTTAATACCCGTGCTGTCCTGCTTCCAGGCGCCTCCTTCGACTGAGTAACCGTCATAGTGTGCCTGACCGTTGTAATTGACTGCATGGATATCCACGAAATCGGTTCTTCCGATCTGAGACAATTGGATACCGATTGCGTCATTGGCATAATCGTAGTTCTCCATCTCAATCCCGATGTACATATGGGTCTCATTTGCCCTCATGTAGATGTCAGCATAGTGCCCCGCGCCGAATACTACGCTTCGCTTGGCAAATGTGCGCTCGGTAGCCCCGATTTGTCCATCCGCCTTGGCAAAGTGGAGAGATCCCTTCTCCGTCTTCCATTCCGCGCTGGTGCGATTCTGATATTGGTAGAGCATTGTGTAATCTATCTCGTATATCTTGACCAATCCGTATCGGTAACTGACAAAGACCGGCTTGAATGCACCGTGGAGAGTGGTCGGAATGTTATTGACCCACCTGGTATCAGTTTCCTTCTCTATGTAGTACCTGTCGTATGCCAGTCGGTCACTTGACAGGGTTGTGCCCTGAGTTGACCTTGGTTCTTCAAATAGCATCAGCTTATAGAGGGTCGAACGGAAGAATGCATCAAGTGTATACTCGTCCTCCTTTACGTCTGCCGTATTCGGATTGTCACCGAGGTAGATTGCATCATCTATCTTACTTGATCCAAGTCTGTCCTCAGCTATGCGTACCATCCAGGGCCATTTTCCGTCATCTCCTCCCACTCCAGGGACACGATGTCCCCAGTACACAAGGACATGAGTGGCATTCCAGATCTTGAACGTCTTCAGTGACTCGGTGAGGTTCAGCGCCATCAAGGCGTATCCCATCAGTGCTATTTGTGTGGAATTATGCGTGGAGTTATCCACGATTGTACGGGCTCCGCCTGCGGTGCCAATCCAGTATCCGTAGTCCCACCAGGAAGCTATTGTTGCTGATGGTGGGAGCGTCCTGATGAACGTCATCGCAGTCTGCCAGTCTGTATGTGAAGAATCATATGCAAACTCAGGACGATTGGACGCGCTTGTGGCAAAACTGACGCCTGTGAAGACAGTCATTGAAAGCATTAGACCAACCACAAGGTATGCGGCGAGTGCATGTTCTGAAGTCAGAGCCGAGCTCACCCTGAACCTTCGTCTCTCGAAAACTGATTTCTGGACGACTATTCTTGCAAAGGGTGCTAACACTCCATTGACCGCGACGGCACCCAATACGGCTGCTCCCACAGACAGAATCAGTGCTAGCCTTATCATACTACCCGTAAAGTACACTGAGGAGATCCCGTAGAGCACTAGCAGGATGTCCTCGTCTCTTCGTCTCTTGAATAGGAAGTACATTCCCAGCGGCATGAACAGGACAAGTACTGAGAGGTTGCTGTAGAAGCTTGACCACGGACTTGGAAGGTGTTCTGCAACTGATGCAAATATGCGTTGTTCCATCCTGAAGAACGGGTTTACCACTGTGAGAAACTTTCCGCCGATGGTCAGGAATGGTGTGGACTCAAGTGTAGCTATCTGCAACCCGATGTTGCCTGTATAGACGAAGTATCCTACCACTCCAATCGCCGACGTGATGGCTCCGAACAATATCGGACGCAAGTATGAACCAAACGCGTCCATTGCAGCTGCACGTTGCCCCGCCATCCTGATCCAGATTTCATACCCAACCAGGAGTACTCCAATCCCAACAGGTACCATGAATGACACCGAGCTGATATCGGAGAATCCGTTGCGAGGAACCAAGTTGCCTATGAACAGCCCAAGTGCAATAGTGATTGTGTAGGTGGACAACAATCTCTGGCTGTATCTTCCAAAGAGTATCATCAAGAACGCATACAGTGCAAATAGGCTCACTAGGAAGTCAGCTGCACCCCATGATGCATTGAGGTACGCAATGGCAAGGCCTGCTCCTACTGCGGACAGTGTCGAGTTTCGTTTAAGCGACCTAACAAACAGCCAAAGAGCCAGTACGATCGCAAAGACTCCTAAAGACTCGTTGTCAAAGAACCCGGCTATCGATCTCTGCATGTATGCAGGGAGAACCGCCATGAAAAGGGCTGTGAGCATGCCGACTGTGTTGTTAGACGTCTCCCGTCCGAGAAAGAATGAGAGCAGAACAGTAATTGCTCCCATGATTGCTGGGAATACCAGTGCCACATAGGTGATACTCACCTCTATTCCCAACGCGTTGGCCAGATAGTACACAAATGCTCCCGTGAACGGTACACCCAGGTACGCTCTCTCCGCGATCTGACGCCCAAATGGAACCCAGCTCGTGTCGTCATACCAGCTGAAGAAAGCCACATAGCCATGTTGAGCTACATACTCAACTAACTTCAGCTGGAACCATGGGTCAAAGGCACGTGGAATTGGCTGGGACTGCATCAATGGATATAGCCGCATCATGAGTGCCAATATCAGAATCATTGGCATTGTCACTGCTACTATCACAGTTCCACGGGTGATCTTTGCCTTTGGTCTATGAAAGACAAGCGACAGAAACTTTGATGCGGACTTCTTGAGTCTGCTGAGTTGGGGCATTCAGTACCGCTTCTCCCTTAGGTTGGGTTGTGCATCGTGCCCCCAGTAGCGCTAAAAAGATTACGTTCGGCCTAGGCATGTACAGCTTCGTCCCCCGATGGAGGGACAGGCAGTACGTCGCCTGCGACCCTAGAGCGACTTGATGTAATCGGCGTACTCCGTGTCGTTCATGAGCTTCTTCAAATCTGGATCCAGCGACGAGGGTTTCATCTTGAACAACCATCCCGCACCATAAGGATCTTCGTTGACGATCTCGGGCGATTTCTCAAGGTTCTTGTTGACCTCTATCACTGTTCCAGAGATAGGTGAGAAGACATCTGAAGAGGCCTTCATGGATTCGACCAGGCCGCATGGGGCGCCTGCCTTCAGTTCTGTACCCACTTCACTTACCTCCACGAAAGTTATCTCGTGGAGCGCATTCTGTGCGTAGTCTGTAATTCCGACTATGACCACATCACCCTCGACCCGTGCCCATTCGTGGTCTTTCGTGTAGTATAGCCCGGGTACGACCCTTTTCCCATCAGTCATTGAATACACCACCAACTTCCCGCATTGTTCGTGCTTAAATGAATTCCTTCTCGACTACTGCTGCACCCTGTCTTCTCCGTACCTTCTCGTGTCGTAGAATGGCCAATCAACTACTCTCGCCTTTCTCACCCGACCCTTTATGTCTATCCCGACCTCGGCTCCTGTACTGACAGTATCAGGTTTGACGTATGCCATTCCAATGCCGTTCTCAAGAGTTGGCGAGAGGCCACCGCTTGTCACCTCCCCAATCTGAGTGTCATCCAATAGGACCGCATAATGCTGGCGCGGAATTCCTCTCTCTATCATTACTAACCCTATTCGTGTTTTCTTCCCTCCTTTCTCCTTGTGCTGCCTAACAATGTCGTATCCAATGTAGTGGGGTTCGACCTTGAATTTCACAGCGTAGGCTATTCGCGCCTCAATGGGGGAGGTGTCCTCATCGAGTTCATGGCCGTAGAGCACGAATCCCGCTTCCAGTCGGGTTGAGTCTCTTGCTCCCAGTCCACACGGCTTTACTCCAAACTCGGCACCCTGGTGAAGTAGTTCCTCCCAGAATGATATCGCCTTATTCTTACCCTCGGCGGTCATTGGCGTGTCGAGAAGGAGGATCTCGCCCCCTGCTTCTCCTGTGTAACCCGTCCTGCACAGATAACAGTCGTAGCCCGCCAGCTTCAACCGGTGGCAGCTGAATCGTGGAAACTCACTCACATCTCTACCCGCGAGCCTGGACAGTAGTTCTAGTGCTCTGGGTCCCTGAACGGCAATCATGCTGACCTCTGCAGATCTATCAATGACCTGCACATTGAAACCTCTTGAATGGTCGATCATGTGTCTGTAGATCTTTGGCCCGTTTGATGCATTTGTGACCCATATGTATTCCAGATCTCCCACACGGTATAACAACAGGTCGTCCATTACCCCCCCTCTCTCGTTTAGGCAGGTAGAATAGTGCCCCTCCCCTACTTGCAGCTTGGTCACGTTATTTGTGGTCAGAGTTTGGAGAAACTCCGCAGATTGCGGACCGCTGACAAAGAATCGGGACATATGACTGGTGTCGAATATACCTACACTGTTGCGGACCGCCATGTGCTCTTCCCGGATGTCTGTGTAACGGACCGGCATTTCCCATCCGGCGAATTCTACCATGTCGGCATTGTTCACATGCCAGTCGTAGAGTTGTGTTCTCATAGGCATTCATAGTCACCTTTATGATGGTTGTTCAATCATAGAACCGCAGCTGTGCCTCAAAACAGCGACTGACGAGGCATGTCATTTGGTACTGTATAGGACAGTCACGATAAGGAAGCTCAGCTGTGGCCATGGACATGGCCCCCGTGTGATGGGCATCATGAATCTTTCGCCAGAGTCGTTCTATAAGGGTTCTGTATACTCCGACTCAGAGTCTATAGAAACAGCAGTCAGACGCATGGAGACGGAAGGCGCTGACATCATAGATGTTGGTGCCGCCTCTTCTGCTCCAGTCAACATCTATGCCACCTCCCCGATTTCCGGGGAACTGGAGGCAAGTAGAATTGAAGAAGCATTCCCCCGAATTAGGCAGCTGACGGAACTTCCAATATCTATTGATACCACATCTTCCCGGGTTGCCAGGATCGCACTCGACCTCGGTGCAGACATGGTGAACGATGTGTCTGGACTCAGGGATGACCCAGAGATGGCATTACTTATTGCAGACAGAGGTGTTCCTGTGGTGATCATGTCACGCTGCTCACCGCCATGTCATAGTCTTAATCAGGCACTGGAGGCGCTTTGTGAAAGCATTCGAATCGCAGGAGACGCAGGCATACACGACGATCGCATCATCGTTGACCCGGGTATCGGCTTCGGAAAGCCTGCGGCGGTAGACCTCGACCTCGTGAAGTCTTTGGGCTCCTTCAAGATGCTTGGATATCCTCTCCTCGTAGGATTATCGAGAAAGGCATTTCTCGGTAGCATTGCCTGTTCATCGAGTCCAGATGAACGTCTCACTGAAACCATTGCAGCAACTGCCATCTCTGTGGCCTATGGTGCTGACATAGTCAGGTCACACGATGTTGCAGAAGCAAGAAAGGCAGTAAGAGTTGGTGCAGCACTGGCAACACATTCTCACCTCACTTCGGGAAGTGTCGAGCTTGTAGATGCGCTCGACGAACAAGAGGCATCCGTCCTGTTGAAGAGGATTGGTGTGTCTCCCGAGGTGGTGCCGGCGCTGTCAAAAAAGTGCTCCACACTGAATGTCCTGGTATCTGGTGTGACTCCTTCTGCAGGTGTCGTGATGAAGCAGGAGATGCTGGCCGTAGGGGGGGACGCTGCCTATCACCATGGAACCATCGATCATTCAGTGGATTGCACAGATGTCCTTGTGATGGGTAATCGCCTTCAACTCAGCAAGCTGGCGAAGAGGCTTCTGAAGATGACGTACTTCGGGCTGGACCGGATTGGTCGCGAGATTGCGGATGTTCTTGATGTCCACATCCAAAAGTGAGGTGACCTCCTGATGAGGTGGTCCGAGTGGGAACCAACATATCGTGCCATTGCGAGGCGCCTTTCGCTTGACGTCTCTCTTGACTTCAAGGCTACTGAGATGCTGACTCAGATCCTCGCAGACCAGAGGCCAAGACGGGAATTTGAACATCTCAAACATATCATGACCGACAGAGATGTCGTCATATGTGGTGCTGGTCCCTCGCTTGACGACCATATTGAAACATTGCGGGCCAAGTCTGATCTCGAAAACTACACGATTGTGGCCGCAGATGGAGCTTACAGAGGCCTCCTTTCCCATGGTGTGAGGTGTGACCTGATCGTCACCGACTTGGACGGAATTGATATTCTGCATCCACCTGAGTCACTTGTCATCGTTCATGCACACGGCGACAACATGCCTCTTCTGGAAAGATTTGTTTCCCAATTGGGGTTTGTCCTGGGTAGCACACAGGTGAAGCCCACTCCTCGAGTACACCTTTGGGGAGGCTTCACAGATGGAGACCGCGCCTGTCACATCGTCGCACACTACCGTCCCCGACGAATCATACTTGCAGGAATGGACTTTGGAGTAACCGTTGGCCGTTGGTCCAAACCTGAGTTTGATCGGCCTCATCCTGCAAGCCGACGAAAGCAGATCAAGCTCGAGATCGCGAAGCAGTTGGTTCAAAGGGTTCTTTCTACCAGTAACGTAGCATTCACCTTTCTCTGACGAGTGCACCAGGATGATTTCAGAAGATTCGTTTAGGTTCGGCGAGGTTCAACCATAGGCCGTCTTGAGGCTCATGAGGTACATCATTAGGACCACGGTGATACCGAGCATTAGGATTGCGATGAGCATGTACCGTGTAGCTCGGCCTGGTTGGAATACAAGTCTTGACGCATGATATAGCAAACCAAGGCCTAGCGATCCAAAGAATACAAGGACCGCCACAACAAATCCCTCAAGTCCAAGCTGGAAGTCCGGCGTGGGGTATACTACCACCGGTCCACTCGATCCACTGACGACCGCTGGTGGAGTCTTCACCAATGCAAAGATGTTTCCTCCAACTACAAACACGTACAGAACGAATATGAACCCAAAGATGACCATGTCTGGAGGTCGCGATACAGTCCCCAGTTTGGGTCGTTTCAGATTCAGCCTTGGTCTTACTATGAATCGTGGCCACCATGGCATCTCCGAATGCCTCGAAGTGCGCCTTCATGAGGACGCTTTTAAGAATATCGCGAAGACTCGTCGCAAACTGTCACGGAGGAAATCTTCTTGTCGAGGACCCTGGTGATCTCTGAGAAACCATCGGCTGCGAGGCAAATTGCATACTCCCTCGACCAGTACAACTCTCCCCGTAAGATCATCAGGGGTGGTGTATCGTACTACGAATGTAGACGTGACAGTGACATAGTCATCGTCGTCTATACATCGGGCCACCTGCTCGGATTGAAACAGAGAGAGCAGGGATGGTCTTACCCACGGATGGACGCAGAGTGGGTACCGATATACGCCCTGGATCGAAGGGCTTCAAGGGCCCGGGCCATTATCAACCTGATACAAGGCCTCTCTAAGGAAATTGATCAGATCGTTGTGGCAACAGACTATGACATGGAGGGGAGCTTGATCGGATACCTGACCGCAGTATATGTCTGTAATGCCGACCCTCGCAACACGAAGAGAATGAAGTTTTCATCTCTGACGAGAGAAGAGATTCTTAGCGCGTACAATTTCGCCTCTCCCTCCCTCGATCTCTCAACCATCAGGGCCGCCATTGTACGTCATTACGTCGACTGGCTATATGGCATAAACATGACACGTGCATTGACTCTTGCGCTCAAGAGGGTTTCTGGCAATTTCAAGATACTCTCAACAGGTCGAGTACAGGGGCCCGCCCTTGCATTGGTTGCCTCTCGCGAGCAGGCCATCAATACTTTCGTTCCTAGTCCTCGTTGGAAACTCCTGGTCCTGGGGGATGTCTGTGGACAAGAGATACAGCTTCAGTACAACGGTCAGATCGAAACACTCGATGAAATGCTAAAGATAATCGAAAAGCTCGATAGCTCGGGCTCCATCGTGCATGTGGACCAAAGACTGGCTCACATCCCCCCACCTCCACCGTTCAATCTCAGTACACTTCAGTCAGAGGCATTCCGACTCCTCGGGATTAGACCTAGTAAGACCCTTGAACTGGCGGAAAGTCTGTATCTTGATGCATTGATCTCCTATCCTCGCACAGACAGCCAGCAGATACCTACAACAATTGACCTGAGCGAGATACTGACTGACCTCGGTAGGAACAATGCATATGCTCCATTGGTGCAGACGATCCTTGGCAGGGGAGGTCCGAGGCTGAGACCGGGACCCAGAACCGATCCTGCTCACCCTGCAATTCATCCGACGGGCAAGCTCCCATCCCGACGTCTGCATGGGCTCAAGGCTGACGTATATGACCTGGTGGTTAGAAGGTTCCTCTGTGCTCTTGACGAAGAGTCTGTGAAACAGATGATACGGGCCGATGTGAATATCGGCGGTCTTGTCTTGAGTACATGGAGCGAGCAGTTGCTGAAAAGAGGCTGGCAGAGCATCTATCTACCTGGAACGGCACGCGAGAATCGGGTGCTTCCACCTCTGAGCGAGGGCATGCATGTCAGAGTACTGTCGGTGATGTGCGAGAGGCTTGTGACCCATCCTCCCGCCAGATACAGTCCCTCTACTCTTGTCAAGGCACTTGAAAGCAATGGACTGGGCACAAAGGGCACAAGGGCTGACATTGTTGATTGTCTGCTGTTGCGTGGGTACGTGCTAGATGACAAGTACCACATGTCAGCTCTGGGTCATGCCCTCTTCGAAGCCCTCCTAGAGTACATTCCAGAGCTTCTGTCAACCAGTCTGACAAGGGCTCTTGAGGAGAAAATGGCCGAGATCCGAATCAATCAACAGAACTGTGACGCGGTCATCAGGGAAGCAAAGGACCATTTACTTAGACTACTAGCTGAGTTGAAACTGAGAGAACAGGAGATAGGTACACTCCTGGCAGAGGCTCTGAGTATGTGTTGGGACGATCATGAGAGTTTCGGAAACTGCCCCAGGTGCGGCGTTGGTATCCTTAAGCTTGTACGATCGGGGTCAAAGTCCTTGGTCAAGTGTTCGGGTCAATCGGACGGAACCTGCGACCTGACGTTTCCAATGCCACGGAGAGGTCATATCATCCCAACCGGTCGGGTATGCAACTTCTGCAACACTCCAATTGTGCAGGTCGTGTCTGGTCGCAGAACCTGGGAAACTTGTGTGGGATGGGTACAGTGTCCCGGTCGTCAGATCGAGTGTGATAACGTCACTGAAAAAAGTCCGAAGAAACGGACTGTGAAAGGTCGGAATACTAAATGAGCCGATGCACAATATGCGGTAGAAGGTCCGTGCATGAACGACCTCTGTGTCGGTATCACAGTGCAGCCTACGACATCATTGAACGCAAGTTCAACGAATGGAAATGTGCCACGGGCTGCTCGTGGACGGAATACATCGATGAACTCCTTGAGATGGAGGAGACTGGAATATGGGTGCGAGATGTGCTGGACTGGATCAAGTCACAAAGTGATTCTTGAGCACATGAGACGCCTCTAACATCGTCTGCCGATCCATGTCTTTGACAGACATTATCAACATGCACATGGAGCCAGTCCATGCAGATACTCTCTCTGCCAATGCTCGCGCAATCATTATGTCTTGGCCTGTTCCAGACATCGCTGTGGATGTGGGTTCACGTTGACCCGGCTTTGATGGGACAGAGAAAACAGTTGCTCCAAAACGGAACGTTTCAGTGTCTGATATCATGACAAGCAGTCCATTGTCCATCCGGATGACCCTGAAGAACAGCGTCTTGCCTGTTGGGGTGTTCTCACTGAATTCTTGAATGCTTTGTAGGTCCATTGAGATTGCTTTCCTGTCGTAGAATAAATCGTTGTTGGGACCGTTACGCGAGACAACACGGAATCAACATCATTATCTGCGTATATGCTCCCTCGCCCTGAAAGATGAACGTCAAGCAGTTCTCCCATCTGGACTTCTTTCCCTATTTGGATCCCCGAACTGGTCAGGTCGAATTGATGAAGGCAATCGAGAACGCAGTCAGAGATGGGAAGGACCTATGCTGTGAAGCCCCAAATGGATTTGGAAAGACCTGTGTGACCCTGTGTGGTGTTCTCCCGTGGGTCAAGGAGAACGATGCTAGAGTGCTCTATTGTGCCCGGACTCACACACAACTGGACCGTGTTGTGGAAGAAGTCAAGTCGATATGCGCGAAGCAGGGCGTGAGTGCAATCTCTTTCAGAGGCCGGCAACATATGTGCCTCAACAAGTACGCATTGCAGTTCTTTGATGGAGCAAGTGTCGGCGACATTTGCACTGAGTTACGGTCAGAATCACGATGTCCATTCTACGACAAGAGCCGCCTTACATGGGCAGCTGACAGTATCCGCAGTAGCCATGAGACAGCTTGTCTGACGGCATCAGAGATTGTAGCTTTTGGGAGCAATCACGACACTTGTCCATATGAGATTGCCAAGGAACTTGTCAAGAACACGGATGTTATTGCTCTATCCTACCTCTATGTCCTCGACCCTTTCATTGCTGAGACCTTCATGGTCGAACTTGACATTCCTGCATCGAGGTTGGTTCTGATACTTGATGAGGCTCACAATGTGCCCAGTACCGCGCTGGAGTCTGCGAGTGATTCGCTTAGTGTCGGCAGTGTGAAGGCTGCCATCCAGGAGTCAAGTACATACGATGACGCAGTTGCGGGGGACATCTGCAGAAGACTGGCCAGAATCATGATAGACACGTCATCTGCGATGGATGTCGGGGAGATGATAGTTGACCCGCAGCTGATCTACGATCAGATCATGCCACATTCCGCTGATGGGTCTGAATTGGACCCGCTGACTCACCTGACAGACCTTGGACTAGCAATAAGGAAAAGGGAGTTGAGAAACAACCGTGCCCCTCGTTCATCGGTGTACAGAGTCGCAAGTTTCCTGACGAAGTGGGTGGCGGCAATCGAGAAGGGGGGTTATGGTTTCACAATTTCTTCAAGTCGCTCTTCTCAAGAGGGCGCGCAGACGGCACTCAACCTCATTGCGCTCGACCCCACCTCGGTAACGCTGCCAGTCTTGAGGCGTGTGAGGTGTACGGTGGCCGTTTCAGGGACTCTGTCCCCAGTTGAGTCCTATCGTGAGATGCTCGGTCTTGGTTCTCGGTGTATCACTATGACGTTTGGAAGTCCATTCTCCCGCGAAAGACGAATGTGCATAGTTGTAGATGGCATTGACACCTCATATGAACACAGGCAAGAGTCACTCTACGAACGATTGGCGGAACATTGTGCTTCTGTCGCGAATGCGACCCCCGGAAACACAGGGGTGTTCACGTCAAGCTATCAGATCCTAGAATCTCTCCTTACGGCTGGTCTCTCCAGGAGAGTAGATCGGAAACTGTTTGTGGAGAATCAGAAACTGGGTGGTCGGGACAACGATAGGCTAGTGGATGAATTCAAGAAGCTTGGATCCATGGGTGGTGCAGTCCTCCTCGGAGTTCAAGGAGGACGAAATTCGGAGGGCGGCGACTTTCCAGGTCCCTCCATGGAGAGCGTAGTGGTAGTGGGCGTCCCTTACGCCAAACCAAATCCACGGACTGATCTGCTCATCGAGTACTTTGACACTCGATTTGAGGGGCGTGGCAGAGAATATGCCTATGTGATCCCCGCGATGACTCGATCAGTCCAGGCAGCAGGAAGGCCGATCAGAAGAGACACAGACAGAGGTGTAATTGTGTTTCTCGACAGGAGATTTGGGACTGACTATCTCAAGCGGTTCATGCCGATGTGGCTTAGAGAGGTGCTCGTTCATGCTCCAGACGACCCTGATACAGTCTATCAGATGGTCAGAGAATTCTTCAGTCGGGTTCGTCCAGTAGATCACTGAGTAACTTATGTCCCTCTACTATTGCCCTTGCATCCTCATTAGACAGGTGCCCCTTACCCTGTGTCAAGTAGGTATGAAGTCGTCTGATCGATTCCAGGTTTCCACTTCGGGTTGACACAACATAGTCGTTTCCACTCACACTTCGGCCTGTACGGTTTGCGATGAGGACCGCTGATGAAGAATCTGCCCCAGGTCCCACTGAAACGCTGGTGTTGCATTCGTTTACTATCTCTATGAGCGCCGTTTCTACATCCGATACCTCTCTGAGATACATCACTGCAAAAAGCTTGGAGCCCGTACCAATTCTGATCATTGTTCTACACATTGGAAACCTGCTCATGAGGTACTTGATCCAGTGCTTGGTTGTAGTAGCTGCGTCTGGGGGAGAGACTGCAGTGTGTTTCAGTATGACTGCCCTGTCTATCACCAAGGCGAGTCCGAACCTCATTCCAGGATCAACCCCGATGACTATGGTGGATGGTGTCGATATCCCCCTCAACCTAAGCAGTATCTCCAACATCGTGATCTGGTCGTCGTTGTTCATGATCACGGTCCTGGGGTCCTGTTCCGAGGTTTCAACGTCATCTGTGAGAATGACTTGAGCATTCTGAAGTGCGGGGTCCTCCTGATCACAGACCGCGAAACTCACATCCATCTGCTTCAGTAGAGCAACCGCCCTGTAAAGGCTCCTGGGGTCTCTCGTCACAACGGCTACGTCTACTCTGAACAAGGCAGAACCCCTTTTCAGCTATCCTTATCACTCATGCCTGATAAGACAGATGTCAATGCCCAATTTGACTCTTCCGTCAGGTATACAGTCTTTGGATGAGCTGTTCGACGGAGGCCTTCCCTTCGGAAAGATCACTCATGTTTTCGGCGAAGCAGCGTCAGGTAAGACGACGCTGGCACTGCAGTTTGTGAGCTCAGCATATACCTCCCATATCAAGAGTGTGATTGTATATACTGAACCATCTTCTCCCATTGAGCGACTAGAACAGATTACTGGACGCAGATATGAAGATCTTCAAGACATGGTCCTCCTGCTTGTTCCCAAGGACTTTCAACAACAGGGCATCGTGGTTGACGACTTGGAACTATACGCTGCTGACAGAAGGCTGATCGTTGTCGACACACTGACTCGCCTGTATCGGGTTGCTCTGAGCGACAAGGAATCTACATATGCTGCTCACAGGGAACTCAACCGACAGGTGGGCATGCTGAAGGGGCTTGCAAGATATCATGGGACTGCCGTTCTAGTACTAAACCAGGTGCGAGCTCGTATGGGGGATGAGAACGACTTTGAACCTGTTGCCAGAAGCATAATGGAGTACTGGGAAGATCTCAGTGTCAAGATGCACATGGGTGCTTTACCTGGCGAGAGAATTATAGAGCGCCTGATCCCCAAGACCAATAACTGTACTCGTCGTCTGGCTCTGACATCCCGAGGACTGCAAGACATGGCAGACGCATACAAACAGTGAAATGCAAGCTGATGGTGACTAGTCACAATGTACGACTTCTTGGCGCTACTCGGGTTATCTGTGTGGTTTGGCCTTCCTGCATGGATTGCCAATGCGGCGCCCGTGGTTTTCGGAGGAGGTAGACCAATCGATGGTGGTCGTCTATTCATCGACGGGAAGCGGCTCTTTGGAGATGGAAAGACTGTGCGCGGATTCGTTTCAGGAGTACTCATGGGAACCATGACTGGCACTGTGGAACACATGTTGGCCCCGTACCTGAAACCACTCATAGAGTCATATGTCTCATTCAGTGCTGACATGGAGCAGCTGCTATTCATGACTATTCCCGTGGCTGCTTCCCTGTCCGTGGGTGCCCTGCTTGGTGACCTATTTGGATCCTTCCTCAAGAGGAGGTTTGGCATTGTCAGCGGCGGTCCTGCGCCTCTCTTGGACCAGATTGGATTTCTGATAGTTGCGTTAATTCTATCATCTGTATTCATTGAGCCATCACCAGTATACGTACAGCTTCTGGTACTGCTTACTGTGCTTGCACACTGGATCTCCAATATGGGGGGCTATCTGCTGGGGATCAAGAAGCATCCCTGGTGACGGACCGAAACAGTAACTCCGACCGTGCGGCCTCTAATGATCTCGTAGACAAGGATGGCATACTAGAACAACAACACAGGTTTCAGTTGCTGCAAAGCACTTTTCTAGCACAACACCAAAACCTCTATAAACATGGCCTAGACATTGAACCTCAGGGCCAGTGGCTCAGCTAGGTAGAGCGACAGGCTCTTAGTTCTCAGCCTCTACATACTGGATTGAGACACTTGTACGTCGGGGGTTCGATCATGCTGAGCATAGCTCTGCATGGAACACATCCCCCCTGGCCCGCCATTTGTCAGAGAAAAGACTATGATATCCTTGCGTTTCCTTCGGCGATTACGTCCGAACAGGTATAGCTGTACCGAGTTCTTCAGTAACAGGACTGTTGATGCGCAATCCATTTTGCCCCTTGGTCTTTGTACTGGAACCGCTGTACGGGTGGCCAGGTCTTCTCGTTACTCAAGTCTTGTGTACGATGTCTATGGGTCCCTCAAAGGCCGAGATCGTACTCATCTCATCGGTAGCCATAACCCCCTGACTGATCTGTGACCATTCCGATCCTTATATCAGTGACATATCATCCTGGCTTCCTCTGCGTGTGCTACGAATGACTCTCTCCCGAGGCACCTCTCCTACGTAGATCAAACAGGTCATGCTCGGCTCGGACCGTTGTTCCAGCGTCCGGTAGCCATGACCTGTTCTTGCCGATCTTCTAGACCCGTGATTCATTTTTCTTCATGAGGAGCTATCTCCCTTTCTGTAGGACTCTGCTAGTAGGTCTGGAATGTACTTGGTTTCTATCTCGGTTCCTTTCAGTATGTCGCTGATCTGAATCGTACAGAATGGACACTCAGTGGCCACCATGTCAGCCCCGGTGGCCTCGATGTACTCCCTCTTCGTAGTTGCAATCTTCTGTGAGAGTTCGCGTTTTCCTGCTCGAACTCCCCCGCCTGCGCCGCAGCATCTGTTTCTGTAGGGATCCTCTATGTACTGGAGCCCCGGTATCAGTTTCAGTAGTTCGACGGGTTGATTCACAACTCCCTGCCCACGGCCGAGATGGCATGGCTCGTGGTAAGTCACTCTCCTTCTGATCTCTCCCTGAGGTTTAACGATGTTCTCCTTGCCAATCACATCCAACATGTACTCAGCAAGGTCGTAGACCTTGAACTTGGGTGGCTCGCCACGCTCCTCTTCTATCATCGGTCTATGATCCTCTCTGAGGGTCTTCCCACACCCTGCGCATGCCACAACTACTGTATCGAGATTGTATTTCTTCATCACATCCTCGAATATCTCTGTGACCCGTTTGGCGGCAGCCCTTGCGGTGTGAAGGTCTCCTGTCCTGAATGCTGGACTTGCACAGCACCATTGTTCCTTGGGCACCACCACATCAATGCGGTTTCGATTCAGTACCTCGATCAGTGCCCTGCCAGTTTGCTGCATCCTGTAGTCAATGAGGCATCCTGTGAAGAACGCCACTCTTCCCCTCGGGTTCTTCACGAAGAAGGTCTCCGTTTCGATACTCTTCAATAGTGGTGGTTCTTTCTCGGGTACCGAACGTCCAGTGGCATTGATTGAATCTATGAATCCCTGCTGTCCCTCCGCAAGCTTATAGCCTGCCTCGACGGCCTTCGCGCGAAGTAACTCCACAGCAAGACTGGGTATCTTGATACGCTTCGGACAGATATCCTCGCACATCTTACACGTGGTGCAGGAATACACTGACTCGTTGATCGCCATGGCGACACGGTCTTCAACATCCCTCGGGTCGAGTTCAAGTCGTGCAATCTGTCTTATGATCATCGGACCAGGGTAATCCCATGTTTCATGCACAATGGGGCAGTTTGATAGACAGGCACTACATTCTATGCACTTACGGATTTCCCTGAGCTTCTCTATCTCTTCAGAGTGGATTATCTCTGGTCTCTGAGGTGGCCTGTCCCTCGCCACATAGGGCCGAATCCTTCGTATTCTGTATGTCACCTGTGAGATGTCCACCACTAGGTCTTTGATGATGGGCATTTTTTCCAGAGGTTCAAGTCTGAGAGGTCGAGATGAGTCGATCTTTGTCCTGCATGCTATCCTTGCGGTACCGTTGACTCTGACGGCGCATGATCCGCACTGTCCACTTCTACACTCCCATCGAAATGCAAGCCCTGAGTCGTACTTATCTTGGATGTAGAGAAGTGCATCCAAAACAGTCATCCCGTCGATGTACTCAACATCAAAGTCTTCGAAGTATGGCTCGACATCTGTGTCAGGATTGTACCTTTGAACACTCACTTTGATTGTCTTAGTCAACCTGTAGACCTCCTCACGGTGGAACAATCTTTGTTATCACCAAGTTCTCCTTTCTCAGTTCCATGTTCCCGTCCTTTCCCTTCCGAATGACGATGTTGTAGTATCCCTTATCGTTAGGGTCTGCATCTGTTCTGAAGTGAGCACCTCTGCTACCCTTTCGCATGAGTGCCGCTTCTGTGACCATCCTCGCAGTGATGACCATATGAGGGAACTCGATGGCCTGGTGCCATCCTGGATTGAACCGTTTGACGGGCTTGTCAACCTTGATTCTCGGTACTACATCCCTCTCGATCTCTCTCAGTCTCTTTGCGGCGGCCTGTAGGTCCTTCTCGTTCCTAAATATCTGTACCTTCTCCCACATGAGTGTCTGAAGCTCTTCTCGTGCGTCTGCAGGGGAGACACCCTCACTGCGTTGTAGCATCGACTCAAGCCTCTCGAACTCCTGGAGGATCGTCTTCTGGTCAATACCTGCAAGCTTGTTTTGCTTTGCAAACCTAGCTGCACTTGCGCCCGCTATGGCCCCAAACACCTGCGTATCAGCCAGAGCGTTACCCCCAAGGCGATTTCCGCCATGAACACCTCCTGTGCATTCACCGGCCGCGAACAGGCCCGGGATGTTAGTGGCCGCATTCTCATCAATCTTTATTCCCCCCATGAAATGGTGTGCAGTAGGTGCTACCTCCATGGGTTCGTTCCGGATATCCACACCTGCATCTTCAAACTGCTCCAGCATGCTCTCTAGCCGATGTTCTATTATCCACGCTGGAAGGTGGGCCACACTCAAATACACTCCGCCGTGTTCAGTGCCCTGACCCTGAAGTACCTCTGTCATTATTGCCCTCGTCACTTGATCCCGCCCCGCCAATTCCATTACATCGGGGTGGTACTTGTTCATGAACCGTTCTCCATTCTTATTGAGTAGGATTCCACCCTCACCACGCACTGCTTCAGTGACAAGCTTTCCAACTGCGGATGGGGGCCACACCATTCCTGTTGGATGAAACTGAACATGTTCCATGTCCACTAGTTCGCAACCCGCGTCGTATGCCATTGCGTAGCCATCGCCAACGTCCAGCTGAGCATTGCTTGTGACCTTGTAGATTCGCCCAGCTCCGCCCGTCGCCATTATGACGGCCTTTGCGCGAAAAACGAGATAGTCGCCGTACTTCAGGTCGATAGCACATACGCCAGATATTCTACCCTCGTTGACGAGAAGCTTGGTCGCAAACACTTCGTCGAAGACTCTGACTGATGTCTTTCTGATTGCCTCTGTAAGCGTTACCATGATCTCGGATCCGGTTCTGTCAGAGGCGTAGGCGGTCCTCCGGTATGTCTGTTTCCCAAAAGGTCTCTGTGCAATCTTCCCCTCTGGGGTTCGATCGAAGACGGCGCCCATCTCTTCAAGGTCGTATATTCTCTCGGGGGCGTCACGTACCAGGATCTCCACAAGTTTCTGATTGTTTAGATAGTTGCCACCCACAATCGTGTCCTTGAAGTGCACATCCGGATTGTCCTCAGGGTCTACGTTGCCAATTGCAACATTGTAGCCTCCCTCGGCCATTGCGGTGTGCGCCTTTCCAAGTAGCTCCTTGCTCAGTAGTATGACATCCAGGTTGTACTTTGCCGCCTCTATTGCAGCGCGACAGCCAGCACCACCAGCACCGACTACCAAGACATCACAAGTGAACGTCTTGTACTCCAACTCAAGTCCTCCGCTTGGTCGTACCGTGGACGATGACCTGGGCTACAACATCCCGCTTAAAGCCATTGCTACGTACACAGGCGTACGACCCCTTCTCTGGTAGGCCGGGCCGAATGTGGAAGGGGTCGTTCTAGTCCTTGCTCTCTGAAGTAAGGGATGTGCTACCTACTCCTTGATCCCAATGAGTGAATAGACGTGCGCCTTCCTTGTAGCCACACTCTTGGCCATTTCCTCATGCATACTGTTGCCATGCGAATCCATTGTGACCAGGAGAGGACCGAACTCCTCCGCTGTGATCACCCATAGCGCTTCAGGCATGCCCAAGTCCTGCCACTCGTATGCCCTGACTTCCTTGAGTCCCTTCGCCGCAAGTGCGCCACATCCCCCGGTATAGCTACAGTACACCGCCCCCACCTCTTTCAGTGCTGCGAGCGTGCGTGGGCCCATACCCCCCTTGCCCACTATTATCCGTGCCTTGTACGTTCTCAGAAACTCATCCTCGAAGAGTTCCATTCGTGTGCTAGTAGTCGGTCCAGCTGCGACTATCTGCCACTTGCCCTCCTTCTGCATTACCACCGGTCCGACATGATAGATGACGCCTCCCTCAAAATCAACGGGCGGCCTCTCACCTCTCCTGGCGAGCTCTAGTGCTCGTTGATGTGCCTCGTCCCTCGCAGTGTAGACGTGCTCTCCGCTGACATACAGAACATCTCCGACCTTGAGCTTCCTCACATCGGTTTCACTGATCGGTGTCCTCAAGTGATATTCTGCCAACCTAGTCACCTCCGATGGGATGCGTTAGGTACTCTACGTCCAGTCCTCTTGAGATTATCGCCGTGCTTCTTCGGGCAGCCCAGCACTGAACAGCAACGCCAACTGGTAGACTTGCAGGATGTCTCATGGCATAGTCCACCTTGACGCCTAGTACAGTAGTCTGTCCTCCGAGCCCCATGGGACCAATTCCAGTGCTATTCAGTGCCTCGGTAAGTTCTCTCTCAATCCTGGCCACCTCGGGGTCCGGGTGGCTATCCCAGAGAGGTCTCAAGAGCTGTTGCTTGGCTATCTTGATCGCTATGTCTGCACCTCCCCCTATTCCCACTCCTATGATATTCGGAGCGCAGGCCTCACCCATATACTTCATGGCATTGTCCACGACCAACTTCTTGACACCCGCTAGTCCGACCCCGGGTTTGAGCATTCCCACTATGCTGACATTCTCACTGCCCCCTCCCTTGGGGAACACTGTAATCTCAAGAGAGTCGCCGGGGACGATGTCCCAGTTGATCCACGGGATCTTCTCTCCTGTGTTGTCACCCGAGTTACCGCCAGCAATGGGATTCACGGCGTTAGGCCGTAGTGGAACCTCCCTAGTGGCCCTCCTTGTTGCTTGCACTAGTGCATCTCTTATCTCGCCTATATGGGGGAACCTGTCACCGACCTTGACGTAGAATATCATGATTCCCGTGTCCTGGCAGATTGGCACCCCTGATGCTGCAATCTCAAGGTTCCTGATTATGGCTCCAAGTTGGGTCCTTGCAGTATCGCTCGTTTCACGCTCATATGCGGCCCTCAGCGCTTGCTCAACATCAGATGGTAGCTTGACTGCTGCGACTTTGAGGAGTCGAAATGCAGTGTCCTCGATTACCTGCGCCGGATCTTTCAACACAAGTCACACTCCTTGTTTCTGGGTTGCATCCACCTAAGCAAGGCAGGTCCGAGAAGGAACTAATCTATATTGCTATCGTGCGAAAATAGTCATGAGAATGGTCGAATGTGTCTTTTCTGTTGTAGTCGTTCGGAGCCTGAATGTCTACTTTGCAGACTTCCCCGTCATGTTTCTGGTTATGCTACTCCTGTTGTCCGCATATGCATGGCTGGATCTCAAGACACGGCGTGTTTCCAACCGCAGCATACTGATTGGAGGTGCAATTGGACTCTCGTTGGCAATTGTCACGGGTCCTCCTGTAGACAGTCTGATGTTGCACCTAGTTTCCCTGATTGTCGTGTCCATCACATCTCTCCTGCTTTGGCAGGTGGGTGCCATTGGAGGAGCCGACCTCAAGGTCATCTTTCTTACATCTATTCTGAGTCCCGGGCTAGAGTTTGCTCAGCTGGATGCTCTTCTAGAGATCATACTGGGCGATCTCCTGCGTATTCTGACAATGCTTGTGCTTGGCATATTGTACCAACAGATGCAAAGACACAGAGGTGCATCAGCCCAGAACATTGTTCCACTGATCCCCCTCTTTCTCGTGGCATATGTCCTGTCACAGTTTGCTGTACTGACAGTTCGCATGGTCAATGGTCTAGCACCCTGATCCCATCATGACCTATTGTGAATGGGTGACGTTTCAGACTATGCTCGCTTCCTCGCATCTTCCACACGATCAGACTGCGCTCAAGCACTCCATGTCGCTCGGTGAGGTACAGCACGATCAGCCCTTGACATACGTACTCCTCCACACCCGCAATGCTGAACGATTCCGACGCAGGTGTCTCTCCTATGAAGAGAGTTGTGACTTTCAGCTCTCTCAGCAGCGCGCCGATTCTGTACAACTGGTACCTGGTCTCAGATGGCTCGTCAAACCTAAGACCCAGTCCTGACAGGCTGTCAATCACGATTCTCCGAGCACCGTACTCGTCTACTCCTCGGTAGATCTCTTCTGCCAGCGTGGTCATATCAAAGCCTCTTCTTAGGGCGTACTTCTCTGAGGTCGGAAGTCCCGCTTTGCTGGATGAGGCATCTATCATCAAGAAAAGACGCTGTTTCTCAAGCTCTCGTATGTCCCATTTGAACCCGAGTGCAAAATTTCGCACGTCGTCAGGCCTGGTTTCGAGGGTCACAAGTATGCCAGGTTCTTCTGACTGTGTCGCACCAGCGTGTAGGAACTGAAGTCCCAGTGTCGATTTTCCTGTGCCTGTACGCCCTGAAACAAGCGTGGTGCTTCCACGTTCAAACCCTCCCCCGACTAGGTTGTCCAAGCCAGGAATCCCTGTCTTGACTCTGTTCATATCATTTCATCCCTTGCAAGAGCTGATCTCCCATCCTTTCAAGACCCCTGACAGCATTGTCATCGTCACCTTGACGACATCCGGAGACTTCCGTATTCGGTCAACACGTTTCTCTAGGTCCGCATTGTCATTGCCCATCAACAACGCGTAGATGGTCATTGGTTCACTGCTCACCGCCACCCAGAGGAACTCCTCCTGCTCAGCCATCTCTTCAGCAAATGAGGTCGTTCTGTGGGTACTGAACTCGGCTATTATATGTCCACCAATCTCCACCTTGAGAAGTGCAGATACGTTGTAGCCCAAGGCTTCCGGACTGACAAGAGCACTGAATCTCTTCACAACCCTCTCTCTAAGTCTCCTAGTCCGAAAGTGAATTGTTGTGTCTGGTCTTCCCAACTCTTCCGCGATCTCAACTACAGGCATCCTTGCATCTTTCTGGAGCAGTGATATTAGCTTTCTATCTAGGTCGTCCATAGTGTATTCACCGCAGGGGACATCTCGTAATACACCACGATACGGGGTAATTAAGCATTGTCAGTTTCGCAATTATTTCCCCAATCATCTCAACGTACTGGGATCTCGTCACCAGAAACCTGATTGAGTTGACCTCGTAGAGTGAAGTAATCACGAAACCGGTGCCAGTACAATGAGGAAGTCACAACGTGACGAACCCGATGAGCAGAGTCCATACAAGTACCCATAACAGAAGGTAGGACGCCAATGAGTCCACGATGAGCTTCTGTCGTCCCCCTATCCTTGATGGATCGACCTCGAGAAGGTATACAATTGCATAGAGTGAGATTATGTAGATCAAGATACCAAACACGATACCTCTTATGCCCCGAAACGCGTCACCTGCCAGAGCACACAGTACTCCACTCAGTAGCGCAAAGACCATCTTGACATAGAAACTCTGGTCTTGAGGACTATTCGCCCATCTACCAAACATGCGCTTGAAGACGGCTCTGATTGGCCCCATATCTGATCACCGGCAGTCGGGTGTATCAGCCATCGACCATGTTATAAAACGATTGGTCACTTTCTAATCTGAAAATGAAAGAATCTATGAGTAACATCGACCTGAGGATGATCCTTCCAGAACTCCGGCAGGCTATCGAGGGCGGCTTTATCAAGAACATATACCAGTACGGGCAGATCTTCGTTCTGAAAGTCTATCAACCAGGCGGTCAATACTCTCAGCTTCTACTGCAGCCAGGAGTTCGGGTGCATCTCACCCATTTCAGGAGGGTTGCAGAACGAGTTCCGTCCAAGTTCGTTGCTGTGCTGCGAAAATATCTCAGAGAGAAACGGATCGTATCAATTGGACAGCATGATCTCGACAGGATCCTATTGATCCAGGTTGGCGAATCCGGCTCCTCCTACAAGCTTGTTGTAGAACTCTTTGGACAGGGCAACTTGATCCTGCTTGATCCTGAAGACAGAGTGTTCATCGCGCTCAGCTATCGAAAGATGAGGGACAGAGACATAGTTCCAAGAGCAAAATACGAGTTTCCTCCACAACGTGGTATCGACATATTTGAGATCGAAGATACGGCAATCAAGAACATCATTTCTGACTCCAATGCTAGTCTCATTCGCACACTTGCAAGCAGGCTCAACCTCGACGCCACCAGCTGCGAGGAGATCTGTTCTCTAGCAGGACTCAGTCCGACCATGAATGTTTCCGAGATGAGCCCGGAAGCACAGAATGATCTGGCAGTTGGTATCCGACGGTTTGCTGAGAAGCTGAGAGGTGGAGTGTCTAGACCAAGAGTTGTTCTGTATCACGACACGGATGAGCAGAATCCCGAGCCAGTAGCATTTCTGCCATTTGAGTTCAGTTTGTATGCGGCTCAGCCCCACAAGGAGTTTCAGTCCTTCAGTGAGGCAATCGATGAGTTCTTCGGAGTTTCTGAGGATGAAATAACAGAGACCGAAGACCCTGCACGTGCTGCAGAGCGTAACCGACTACAGCGGATCATCGAGAAACAGAGTGAGAGTCTGGACCACCTGATGGTGGAAGCTCAGCAGAAGAGACGAGAAGGTGATCTCATCTATGCCAATTTCCAAGTCGTAAACGACGTTCTCAATACGCTAAACAGCGCTCGCTCGAACGGAACAGAATGGGATGAGATAATCAGAAGGATCGACGAGGGACGATCTCGGGGACATGAAGTTGCTCGACTGATACAGGAGATTGACCCATCAGCCGCTCGGGTCACAGTCCTACTCGATGGGGTTCAAGTTCGACTAGACACCAGACTCTCAGCGCAAGAGAACGCCTCTCATGCCTATGAATTGGCGAAGAAGCTGGAAAAGAAGGCAGATGGTGCTCGATTGCAGATAGAAAAGGCGCAATCAAGGATGAATGAGTTGGACCTAGTACCCATTCAAAGTGCAACAACCATGCCTGTGCGGACAAGGAAACGCCGCTGGTATGAGAAGTACAGGTGGTTCATATCTTCTGAGGGTTTCCTCGTACTGGGAGGCAGGGATGCCAAGAGCAACGAGCTCCTCGCGAAGCGACAACTTGAGCCTAACGACATCTTTCTCCACGCAGCACTGCATGGGGCTCCCTATACGGTCATCAAGGTCCCTCAGGATCCCCCTGGTACAGCCACCCTGTGGGAGGCAGCGCAGTTTGCAGTGAGTTTCTCAAGAGCCTGGCAGGATGGTCTGACCAGTGGCGATGCTTACTGGGTAACACCTGATCAGGTGAGCTTCTCGCCTCCTACAGGTGAGTACTTGCCCAGTGGTGGAGTGATGATATATGGCAGTCGCAACTATCTCAAGAATGTCCCTATCGATGTCTCAGCGGGGATTATCTTAGATGACCAAGAGGGTATTCCTGTCTGTGGTCCCACCAGCGCAGTGAAAAAGAACACTCCATATTCAGTACGAATCTACCCTGGCAGCACTAAGAAGAGTCAACTTGTGAAGGGGATAGTCGCGCGTTTGGCTTCGATGTTGCCTGAGGAGTCACGAAGTGTCCTTCATCTGATACCAGAAGAGGACTGGATGCGTGTCCTACCGCCTGGGGACGGCAGACTTGAGTGATCGATCCGTCGACCTCAAGTATGACATCATTACATTTAATTGCCCACACTTAGCTAGGTATCATTGGAAGCATTGTGAGTGGCCGGTAGCAGGTCCGCCCGGATTGGAGGAATGTTCGATGAACGTCTCATCTCACTCAATGAGTGTCAAGGAGATCATGACTACAAGTGTTGTGACCATGCCCCCCACGGCCACCGTACTTGAAGTCGCAAGATCGATGACCAAGATGAACATAGGGTCCGTTGTCATAGTAGAAGCCGGTAGGGCGGTTGGAATAGTTACAGAAACCGACATTGTACGCAGGCTCGTTGCTGAGGAGCTGGATCCTCGTAAGACATCAGTTGGCGAGATCATGAGTTCGCCGATTGTTCATGTGACACCAGAAACACCTCTTACAACCGCTATGCGTCTGATGGCCCGGAATGACATTCGCAGACTCATTGTACTTAGAAACGATTCACTGGTCGGCATCATCACATCGCGTGACATTCTCGAATGGTCCCCGGAGCTGATTGATATTCTGGTTGAGTCATTGCGGATGAAGGGTGGTGGACGCCCAGTGAGGTCCGCTGAGGAAGAGGATGAGATTGTCACATATGGGGGCATCTGCGACGGCTGTGAGGAGTATTCGACCGACCTTGTTCTTGAGGACGGACGCTACCTCTGCGAGAACTGTCGTAATTGAAGATGCTCCTCTATGCTGACAGGTGACAAGCGTTGGAAGAAGATCCTATGGAGGTGCGTATACTTTGGAAGTAAGCCAGATAATGTCAGAAGCTGTGACCATCGACAAGAATCAGAGACTGTCCTATGCCCTTGACCTTCTCGAAAGGAAGAAGGTCGATCGTCTCGTCGTGACGGATGGAAGTAGTGTACAGGGGATCGTGACCTACGCGGATATTGCAGATCGACTGAGCGTGAGCAAGGTCGTAGCAGTGTCCACTGGACGTCTTCACGTGTCCAGTGTAATGACCGAACCCGTCATATCAGTTGCTCCGGACGAAGATGTGTCAGATGTTGCACGTCTCATGGTTGATCGGGGAATGAGTGGGTGCCCCGTGATAGACAAGAATGGAATGTTAGTAGGAATGGTGACTAAGCGAGAGATCATTCAGCTGGCCAATAAGTTTGGTCATATTAAGGTCAAGGATATCATGACCTCTGAAATGCTCCTGACAGCAAACCCCTCTGAGCGGCTCATCAAGGTCAGGGCCGACATGCTTGGTGCAGGCTATTCTGGTGTGCCAGTCGTCGATGGAACGCGCGTTCTGGGACTGGTTACGGAAAAGAGTGTGGCTGAAGCAATGGCCCGATTCAGCACAGAGGTACCAGACAAGTATAGGTCAAATCAAGTACGCAATCTACGAGTTGTTGATGCAATGATTCAACAGCCGCCCGTAGTTTCACAAGACGACTCTCTCCCTGACGCTGTGAAAAAGCTGACCGAGAGCGGTCTGAATACTCTCCCAGTTGTGGACCGCGAAGGCAGGCTCGTTGGGATCATCAGTTCCACCGACATAACTAGATTCATTGCCAACAAATTCAAAGTTCCTTAGACCTTCTGATCACATGTCTGTCTGGGAATGTGGCCTTCCATGACTCTTGACCTACTACTGAAGCATGGGTCATTGATAGTCAATGGCCGGGTGCAGTTGGGATCAGTCGGAATCATCGGGAACAAGATTGCAGGCGTATACCTCACTGGCAACGAACCTCCTGCTAGACAATCAATAGATTGTACTGACTGCTTTGTCCTGCCTGGAATGATCGACATTCATGTACATCTCAGGGACCTGGGTGAAGCAAACAAAGAGGACTATGCTACTGGCACGATGGCAGCCGCCGCCGGAGGTGTGACGACAGTCGTCGATATGCCTAACTCTGTGCCTCCTGTACTTGACATGTCTGTACTGCAGGAGAAAATACGTCTTGCAAGGCTCAAGCGATATGTCAACATCGGCTTCTATGCAGGTGTTCCCAAGATACCCGAAGACTTCGAACAGGATATGGTCCGTGACATCCTTGGACTCAAAGTCTATCCCCACTCACCTCTGTCAAAAGGCGTCCAGTATACTGAAGAACGTATACTGGCCTGTATGCGACTTGCATCGCAGGTGGGCCGTCCACTGCTGATCCACCCTGATTCTTCTACTCCGTCCGACCTAGTACAGGACATCGATAGCTATTTCCGGCTTCATAGTTGTGAGGGAGAGCTTAACTCGGTAAAACGATTTGTCGGTGCATTGAAGGAGGTCGGCGGTCATCTTCATGTCTGTCATGTCAGCTGCGGAATGGTTGCGGAGTACATAATGGAGAACAGAGCTGAAGATTCACTCACCGCAGAAACGACTCCTCACCATCTACTACTGAATAGCCTCAGTTTCCCTAACTCGGATGGTACTGCAAAGATGCTTCCGCCCCTGCGTTCTCCATATGACAATCAGGTCTTGCTCCGTGTACTCTGTGAAAAATGTGCTCTGGACTGTGTTGCATCTGATCATGCACCTCACACACCAGCCGAGAAGTCTCGTCCGTTCTTGGAGGCCGCTAGTGGGATTCCAGGCCTAGAAACAACAGTTCCCCTGCTGCTCACCGAGGTACTACTTGGCCGGATGTCATGGCTGGACTATCTACGTGTATGTTGCTCGGCCCCGGCCAGGATTCTGGGGCTCGGAACCAAGGGGATCCTTGCTCCGGGTTATGATGCCGATCTGGTCATAGTCCGTCGTGGTGAGTATGTGATCCGCGGCCAAGAGTTCCTATCGAAAGCCAAGGTCACTCCCTTCGAGGGGAGACGTGTCCTCGCCAAACCTGTTATTACAATCGTCGGCGGTGTAGTCGTCTATGACGGCGGGGACATGATGGTCGGTCCAGGGGTTGCCGGCACGGTTCCAATACGAAAACACTAAACGTCAATACCTGTATGAGGTACAGGGATGCACAGTTGACGTATGTCTATTCCGATGAAGATGGTGGCTTCCTCGTCAGGCTTGCTAGGCGTGCAGTAGAGGAGTATGTGACGGTTGGCAGAAAGATCGAGCCCCCTGAAGACTGCAGTCCACATCTGAAAAAGGAATCCGGAGTGTTTGTCACCCTGAACTCACTCAGTGACACCCATGTTGATCTGAGAGGATGTATTGGTCGCCCATATCCAAGCCAGCCACTAGTCGAGGCAACCATAGACTCCGCAATTGATGCTGCGGTAAACGATCCAAGGTTTCCACCTGTAAGGAAGGGTGAACTCGACAATTTGCTGGTTGAGATCAGTGTTCTGACTCCTCCAATGCCAATCAAGTACGATGACCCTCATGAACTCCTCAACATAGTGAAGGTGGGACGCGACGGTCTCATTGTGTCGCGGGGAATGTGGCGCGGACTCCTCCTGCCACAGGTCCCTGTTGAGTGGAACTGGAGCGTCAGGGAATTCCTCGAACACACTTGCATGAAGGCCGGTCTCCCCAGCAACGCCTGGTTAGACCGCAATACAAAGTTCATGTCATTCCAAGCAGAGATCTTTGGAGAGGTGAATCCTAGAGGGGACATAGTGCGGAATCCATCTCATTCAAGGGCCTGAGGGATGATGTAGCCATGACCGGATTGCCGCCTTCTGCGATATTAGACCTGCAGCGATATCTGGAAGAGGACATTCGATCCGGCGACATAACGACGAGTTGTCTAGATGGTCTTGATATGGATGGGGTTGGCACGGTGTTCTCCAGAGAGAGGGTCATAGTGGCTGGAGTCGAGGAGACCCGCGCAATCTGTGACTTGACTGGTCTTAGGTGTGAGTCGTTGGTGTATGAGGGTAATTGGGTGTCTCCTGATGAACCCGTTCTACGAATTGCTGGCTCTGTAAGAACTCTTCTTGCTGTTGAGAGAGTGATCCTCAATATAATGATGAGAATGTGCGGCATTGCAACCAAGACCTACAGACTGGCTGCCCTCGCGAAACGAGTCAATCCCCATGTGAGAGTCGCAGCTACCAGAAAGACTACGCCCGGCTTTCGATTCTTTGAGAAGAGGGCAGTGATGTTGGGGGGCGGAGATCCCCACAGATTCGCTCTTGATGATATGGTCTTGATAAAGAACAATCATATCGCAGTCGTCGGGGGCGTTTCAGAGGCTGTCAAAGCTGCGAGGAGAACGGTTTCGTTTACGAAGAAGATCTCTTGTGAGACTAGGACACTGGCTGAGGTTCAAGAGGCCATCGAGGCAGGAGCTGATATCATACTTCTTGACAATTTCACACCAAAGATGCTCGGGAATGTGATCCGAGTCATCGATGAGAGGGGTCTCAGACAAAGAGTGATCCTCGAGGCATCAGGTGGTATCGATGAGTCCAACATCGAGGAATACGCTGCATGTGGTGTCGACATCATCTCGTGTGGTGCCATTACGCATTCATATCGGTCTGCAGATCTCCACATGTCGATATCCCTCTCCTAATCCGCTCCTTCAACCAGTCATCTGGTTCTGACATTGGCAGTATTCTGTGAGGGATCACAGTCGCAGTAACTACCCCATTCCCTTGCAAGAGCTATCTTTGACGCGACCCTTATCCAAGTGAAACCGACTCTTGTGGCAATCTGTCCTACAGAGTGAATTTCCTCTCGAGCTAGGGACTAACAGATCAACTCTGTGGCCCGGACCCGTTTCCAGGCGCATACTTTAGGTAACGCCTGATGGGAAACTACAACTAGCGATAGTGCCCCGGCCGGGATTTGAACCCGGGTCGCAGGAGCGAAAGTCCTAAATGCTGGGCCGGTCTACACCACCGGGGCATTTCAACATCACCACCAATGTGGACTGCTATTAAGACTTATGCAAGTCGGGGCTGTGATCACTCATCGCAGGAGTTTCTCAATCTCTTTCCCCATTCTCGGCGCTATCCGTTTTCCTAGTGTGATTAGATGACCGGTGTCCGAGCCCGTCGCGAAAGTGACTCTTGCGGAGAGAGATTGCCTGCTGTAGGATGGCAGATGCTTCTGTGACGTCCTTTTCTCCCTCACATGCAGCCCTGAGGAAGAACACTTGCAGTTCCTTCTGATCCGGGAGTCCAGTGATTGCACTTGAGGACGACACCAATGTTGGTACCGCAACAACTCCGAATTCTTGTGCGATGTCTTTATGTTCGTCAACATCAACCTCAAGGATGTGGGTTTGGAGGCCCGGTTCCAACTCGTCGCTTATCATGCTCATGAGCACATCACAGAACGTGCACCTGCTGCTTCGGAACATCAGTATCAATTCTGTTACCCCGTGTTCACTCGCTCATGTCTACTGCAAGGATTTAAGCACCGAACGGATTGACTTTGTATTGTTTCTTTGATGTCTGGCACAACGTTAATATCCTGATCCTTCCGGACTCCAATCACGACTGAAGGGCCCGTAGCTCAGCTTGGTAGAGCAGCAGGCTCATAACCTGTAGGTCTGAGTATTCTCTCTTAGCATTCAGACTGGGGATCGGCCAGGGGTTCAAGTCCCCTCGGGCCCACCAGCCTCGGACTATAAAGCATCGACTGGTGGAGAATGCCTGACCCGCTGAGGCAACATAGTGCTTTGGCGTTCCGAATCCTCAGAACGCA
>JAWAQK010000003.1:0-24699 GCA_038893995.1 Candidatus Thorarchaeota archaeon
TGGCCCGTCTTGCAGAGGGAATGATGGTCGCAGTCAAGAACTTCCGAAGCCGGTCTGCTGCCAGTGCGAAGGAGAACATCCAGAGTTTCACCGTGATGGTGGTGTCAAGGATATGGCCGTTGCATTACGGACTGAGCGGTCTGGATGACAGTCACTACTATCCGCTGCAGATGGAGGTCATCGAACAGGCTGTACCCGACTGGGACACAGACGACGAATCATCGATGATGATCCACATGAGTGCTGTGCCCATCAATTACGACCTCGTTATCGGACCGGACGGTGAGATCGAGTTCACGAAGGGATTTTCGTATCCCCTACTCGGCGCAAAGGCATACATCGTAAACCATGAAACTGTCAACAGCATATACAACAAGAGAGTCCGAGAGGCCCTGGGCTTCACGAAGAAGTTCACATCACCTGACCCCAGGAAGGACCCCCGACTGGGTCTGCTTCGCATGTTTGAAGACCCGAACACCGAGATACCCGTATACGTCGACCTGCACAAGCTCATTCGTTATCACTTTGGAGTCTTCTCGTTCACAGGGGGTGGAAAGAGTAATCTGATATCGAACATAGTGAGGAGGGTACTCTTCCACACAACAGACACGAAGGTCGTCATATTCGATATCAGCTGCGAGTATCCGTTTCTCCTGTGTGATGTAGTCGCAGACGACGGGTTGAGATCATGTGTAGTCCTTGAAGAGGAGGTCGCCAACGCTGAGCAATTCTCCTGCTCCGTCGTCAAGCCCCGAAAGTTTGAGGACGATCCGCTGGCAAACAAGGCGCTGGAGGACCTATACAACAAGAAGAGGGTTGTCCATTACAACAGAGAGGCTGGGGATGTACCCAGCTTTGGTAGCCTACTGGCAGACATGATGTACATGAGGGACGGTATTGACAGGATCACGTATCTGGAGGCTGCTGACACCATCAGAGGCTTTGTCAAGGACTACATGAAAGAGCACAACAAGTCGGAGAAAGACGAACTCGACGAGAACTTCATCGACGAGCTTGATAGATTCAGTAAGCGAACAATGGAGGAGTATGCAGTCCATGAGAAGGCCGCACTCTATGCGTGGGGCACCACTCGACACAAGATGAAGGACAGTCTCCGACGAGCCAGAGAGGCAGTGCGGACCGGAGTGACTGTGGGAGATATCGTGAACATGCTCAAAGGAGAGGAGAGGCTCATCTGCATATCGATAGCTGAGCCGTCTATTCTCAGAGACATCGTGGTGAAGCTCACTGAGAGTGCTCTCGGACTGAGAAAGAGAGAGTTCACTGTCAAGCCTCAGATACTCTTCGTGTTCGATGAGGCCCAGGAGTTCATACCTCAATATGTGTCGGAGGACTTGAGACGGTGCAGCCATGCTGTCGAGAGACTGTTGAGGCAAGGCAGAAAGTACGGCCTTGGCGGCGCGATTGCCACTCAGAGGGTCGCGCACCTCAATACAAACGTCTTGCAGCAGCTCCACACGTTCTTTGTCGGTACTCTGCCAAGGCCCTATGACAGGAGCGTCGTGAGCAACTCCTTCCAGATCGATATCACCATGATGGACAAGACGCTAGAATTCCCACCCGGCTCCTGGTTACTCTCCAGCTATGTGGCCACCGGACTCGATAATGTACCCCTCTTCATCCGAGCTGACAACGTGGAGGAGGCGATTGGTGCACATCTGAAACAGTTCAGAGGAGCATCACAGTAGTGTGCGCCACGCCGATCGTAGAGCATTACTATCAGGTCTCGGGAAGTCCAGAGGCCTTCTGTGACTCTGGACCAGCAGGGGGAGTAGTCGTTCGTATGAAGCACATTCGCGGTCGGAGATGTCACACCATGGCGAAAGACTTCTATTGTCCTTGTACTCCCTGAGCCTCATGGCACACTCAGTCGACGTTCACGAAACTCATAGCAGGCGGGTCCTAACGGTCTTCGTGATGCTTGCAGCAGTCGTGATCACACTTGTCATGATGAACGTGGTCGGTATTGTCTTTGTGAGTCTAGGAGTGCCCCTCTGGCTTGTACTCATCATCGTGCCAGGTTCTCTGATTGGAAGCATATTCAATATCCCTCTCACGACAATTGTCAGCGATACTGCCGAGTGTACACACCAGTACGTCACACTGTGGGGAATAACATATCGAGTCTATCCCCCTGACTGCCCTGGAAGGACCCACGTGAGCGTGAATGTTGGCGGTGCCATCATTCCGGTCCTGGTAAGCCTGTATCTGATGGCAAGCAACCTGTATCTCCTGGCACCAACTATGGTCGCCGTAGTCATAGTGGCGCTGCTCGTACATCAGGTCGCTCGCATCGAGCCCGAGGTTGGGATTGTGACTCCCGCCCTGCTACCGGCACTGATAGCAGGTATGTCCGCCGTCTGGATCGGTAACTTGGTCGGTGCCCTTGGTGGTCATTACGTGATTGCATACGTCGCCGGCACTCTAGGAACACTCATAGGGGCAGACCTGCTCAACCTGGACAAGCTGCACCAACTGAAGGCGGGAAAAGCATCGATTGGTGGGGCTGGCACGTGGGATGGAGTCTTCTTGACAGGCATCATCGCCGTGTTCCTGGTATGACGGTCTCCCTTGCACCAGACCGCAACTCCGTCACAGGGCCAACTTCACTCCCAATGCTTTCTCCAGTTTCTTGATCTTCGGTGCGATCACGTAGCGGCAATACGGCTGAGAGGGATTGCGCATGAAGTACTCACGATGATACTCTTCAGCCGGGTAGAAGGCGGTGAAGGGCTCTACCGATGTGACGATAGGCCTGTCATACTGGCCACTCGCACTGAGTTGCTCGATCAGCTCGACTGCGGCCCTCCGCTGTTCATCGTCATGGTAGAATATGACGGACCTGTACTGGGTTCCGATGTCGTTACCTTGACGGTTCAGAGTGGTCGGATCGTGTATCGTGAAGAATACATCCAGGAGGTCACCATAGCTCACGACTGATGGATCGAACTCAATCTGGCATACCTCCGCATGACCGGTCTCACCCGTACATACCTCCTCGTATGATGGGTCGGCTGTGTGTCCTCCAGAGTACCCAGGAGTCACCGATACCACGCCCCTCACGAGTCTGAAGGCGGCCTCGACGCACCAGAAGCATCCTGCTCCGAAGGTTGCAAACTGCATGGTCACGAATCGATCTGAGTGCTAATTAGCCCACACTTGTAGGCACAGACAGTCACCTATGACGCTCTCAGTTTCAGAATGAGATACAGCTGAAAATCATTGATATTGATATCAATCACTACCATAAGCTATTTACCACAGTATCATGGGTTCGTCGATCAGAGGTGTGCACACTGAAAGACAGAAGGGCCGCAGGTATACTTGCGTGGCCCGTGGGCCTCCCTGCAGCTGCCCTCATCGGAGTCGCGTATGTCATCTCCAATCCCAAATGGGACTCTATCACTACAGCAACATCAACCTACTCGCTCCTGGCATTCCTAAGCATAGCTATTGCTGCCTGTCTGGCTAATCTATTGAGGGCAGAACCGTCTTCAGCCAATAGGGTCCTTCTTGCCACCCTGTCTTACTCGGCGATCATCTTCGGCGGAGCGGCTGTGTTCTACGTTGTGAGTGGTGCTGAGCCTGTGGCGCACGCCGGGCCGGGGGGAATATTCCTCAATCTTGTCGCCTTCTCAACGACGGGGCTATCTTCGTTGACGTATTCGTTGATGTTGCGAAGGCCCCGCTTGGGAGAGTCGATGTTTGAGAGGAGAGGGGCGGTAGGGCTCCTGATCGCCGTTGAAGTGGCCCTGTTCGTAGTATGCATGTACCTATCGCGGCAGCCACTGGGAGAACTCTTCATCGTTGCGGGCCGTATGGTCGGCGGTGTTTCCATAGTGTCTTATGTCATTGCGGCCCTGCTCACTCTGACTGCACGAGACCAGGACACTGTCATCGATAGGGTCAGGCTTACAATAGCATTTGTGCTGCTTGCGTCCGCAAGCTCAATACATTTCTCGATACTGCCTTCGCCATCCGCGTTCTGGCTACTCTCGATGGGCCTCATGATGGTCGCATTCATGTTTGCCACCATGGCGACAGGGTTCCCGTTTCTCATGTCCACAGGTGTCGAGGCACGTAGTGCATATGCGGTCGTAGCCGCCCTGATCGCGGTGGCTGTAGTACCGGTCCTCATGGCCAGCGTAGTATCTCGAGTGCTTGACGTGAGTCAGGTCCCTGACCTCGGTGCCACCATTGTGATCCATCTGGGAGGTGCGGTGCTTGCTGGCGCAACGGCATATGCGATGTACAACAGGTCTATCCACATGCCCATGCCGTTCCACATTCCACTCGTACTGCTCCTGTCTTCATGGTCTGTCTTAGAGATCGCGCTGGTCTTCACCAGATTCCTGCCACACTACGGGGTTGTCGAAGAATCAATGGTGCCCTACGTAGTGGGAGGACTCATATCGGTGATGATGCTCTATACCACAAACCTGAGGCTCCTGAAGATGGCACCATCGAGGAGTATGGTACTCGAGGGCAGGGCTGTTGGGGTCGGCATCCTCATAGTCGTGGGGGTCATCATTGCCAGCGAATATGCCTGGTGGGAGGTCGTCGCAAGAGTCCCGGGTCTGTACCAGACGTCCATAGGGGAAGCAATGATGCTGAGCCTGGGACTCCTGTCCCTCTTTGTACTGCTCAACTTCGTCATGCTACTTGTCCTGATGTCAAAGGGCCGGATCACAGTAGATTACGTTGGAGCCCTCTCATCGACCGTATGGATCGCAATAATCATCATGAAGGCGAACTTCACGGACTACACACCTGGATGGTGGAGTGCAGAGATTCTACTGCTTGCTGCCACCATACTGTTCCCGCTGATACTCCTGGCCACATATCTGAGAGAGAGGAGGGAATCGGACCAGCTTCGGGATAGACTCGGCCTCTACCTGCGACTTGTTGGCGAAGAGATCGCCGACGAGCATAGGTCGAGTATTGAGAAACTAGACTGGCTGAGCAGAAGGCCCAACATGACCAACGGAGATCTGAGTGCAATCTCGGAGGCACTCAGCAGCGTCACTCGAGCTGATGATCTGTTCACGATCATGAGCAGCTTTCTGACAGAGGCTCCATTGTCTGAAGAGAAGTTGGAAACTCTCGACGTCGCCAAGTGTCTTACAACAGCAATTGAGATGATACAGCCGAATCTGCAGTTCGAACTGCCATCTGTTGTCATGAAGTGCCCTCCAGGTGGGTGCCTAGTCAATGCAAATGCCATGCTCAGCCATGCATTCTCCAGACTCGTGATAGGGGTCGTAAATCGACTTGGCTCTCCCGACAGGATGGAGGTAGAGATCAGCGGTACTGAGATGAATGGAAAACAGGCATGGATGACTTCTGTGACCTTTCAGATCAGAACAAGTCATTTAGAACTGAAGAGAGAACTTGTGCGAAGATATTCCGTAGAGGGAATGAGAGTAGCACCAGAGTTTGCCCTCGCTCAACGATTGATCGAGATGATTCATGGAGACCTTCAGCTTGATGCTGATGTTCAGGAAGACAGTCTGATTGTCACAGTCCGAGTCATACTCCTTGCAGCAACGGTCACGTAGAGGGCGTCTTGACCCCGATGACAGGTACAGTTCGTCGGGTGCCCATTTGATTCCGCGGGTGAACACATAGGTCGGCTGAAGTCTCGGTTGCACAGCTCGGGAATATTGGGCGTGACACGGGCTCCATCCAACGCGGAAACAACTGGCGACTGGCAGAACCAAGAGGTAACGAGTCTCGTCCTTGTTTGTGCTCCCTGATTCCTGCAAAGGGTTATATCCCAGAAACAGGATGACAGGGTTCCGGGCGTACCCATGAACAAACCCAGACTCGTTCTAGTAATAGTCGTCTTGTCAGTCATGCTTGCCAGCATGTCAACAGTTCCTGTTGCGGCAGCATACGTCAGTACGACAGCGGAGTCCTTCCAGCGCCAGTATGAACCGGGGACCAACAATCACACCTACGCGTATGTTGAACCCAGTCGAATCCCGTACAACTCGAGGACATGGCTACATGCTACCGGCGTCGGGACGAACATGAGGTCATACCGCTACAGTAACGCCGGCTGGGATCTCGTCACGTCGGCGTACTCCGGCGATGAGGACCAACTGTTCCTGTGGGCACAGCATTCGTCGTACCCTGGGAACTCATTCTCCAATACCACAATGTTGCCAACGTTCTACGACGTGATTGGCAGCGCCAACGAGCCAACAGGTATCAATACCACCGTGATCAGATACTCATTCCAACTCACCATGAATACCGTCAACACAGTAGTGTTGAATCCTGACGTTGCAACGTATGGTGCTCTCGCCATCGGGACGGAGGAGTTCGTACATCTAGTTGTTTCGTCAAGACTGGATGCAGTCACATGGGCAGTGGTGGTATACGACTCCCGGGGCAGAGAGATGGCAAACGTCGAATCCGCGGAAGGAGACACCATTGTCATTCCGTTCAGGCCCTCAGGTCCGGGCACATATACTGTCCTCATAGAGACCGACACTTCAGCCCAGGGACTGGTACTCTTTGACATCAACCCAGTTGCCGTCAACCCTATACTCCTAGGAGACGGACAGCTGGTGCAGGGAGTCCTCGCAGGGAGTGAGCTTGTCGTCGAGAGCGATGGAAGTGTAGTGCACAAGGAGAAGATACCTTCAACGGTGACATACAGGTGCCAGTCGGACGTCGTGTCGAGCATAAGCTACTCGTTCAACTACCCCGAGCTCAGTGTGCCTCTCGTTCCCACGTACCCGGTGTCGATCGCTGTCGAGAGTGACGCATTCACTCAGTACTATGACATCGGGAGACGCTACAGGTGGTCCGCATCAACACCTCAGACTGGCGTGTATCACTACCGCTCCTTCAGGGGAGAGTCGTACTATGTCACTGTGACAGGAGCGGACAATGTTGAGTATGCTATTCTCAACAAGGCAGTGCCGACAGGCGACCTGCCGGTCAACACGGAGTTTCAGGTCCGGAATTTTGATGGCTATTCAAGAAGGATGACGTACGAACTGAATCTGAATGAGGACCACATCATGAATGTCAATGGCACCGTGCCGTCGGGAACGATCACGTGGAGGGTGTGGACTGTCTATGACAACAAGATGCATATCCTCCGCACTCTGTCATTCTCCGCAACAATGCCTAGCGCTCCACTCTACTACTTTCCAGCTGGCAAATACGTTGTTGAGGTCGAGATGTCATCTGGTGCCATGGGCAAATTTGAGTTCAACATCGGGCCAATCGTCAGTGATTCGTCTGCTGTCATTCCCCGCATAGGAGGCTTTCTAGTCAGCTCTCACGCCATGAGATACTATAACATGACCTTCAGACTGCTCAATCTCGACAACATCACTGTGAACACTCGTGTGGAGGTCTGGGACCGGTATTCCATTCAGCAGTCTAGTGTTGTCGTGAACCTCGCGAACAAGTGGAACGGTACGCACTGGTTCCCACATGAAACATATCTCAACTACACTGAGATAGTGACAAACAACAGGCTCACAGAGGGGTATTTCATAGTCGCAGTCTGCACTAACAGTGCGACTGACAACACTGGCTCAGGGGTACCGCGACCAGACTACCCAGTCAGATACAATCTGACTGTCTACGATCATGAGACTTTCTACTACAATGACATTGCGGAGCTAACCGGCGGGGCGTCTGCGCCACTGGAGTATAACTTCACGACAAGCTTGACTCAGGCCACCGAGAGATACTCTCTCAGACTGAATGTGCCCAAGGGCGTATGGTTCAATGTCACCGTGATCGCTTCTAGCGCAAGTGCCTTCAGTGCAGAGTTGCTCCATCGATGGCAGCAGAGGACTCATAGGGTCCCCTGGAACAGGCTGAACGACAACCTCGTTGGCAACATCGGCACCCAGCTCTCGTTCCAATTCGGCTCGATCAGCAGCTCACTGACCCTGGCTGTGCAGTTGACAAGGACTGCAGGTGTGGCGGGCTATCTCTACATCCGGATAGTCCCTCTGAAGACAGACCAGTTTGAAGTGCCTCCACCACTGACCCCGCCGCAACCTGGTCCGCTTGACATCCTCGGTCCATACCTCATCCCAATTGGAGTGGGTGCTGCTGCAATCGTGATAGTGACTGTTGTGTACTTCAAGAAGTTCAAGAAATAGCGGGGGTCGGCCTGGGCACACCAGGCCTCTCCCGTCTCTTTCTATTCTGACTCGTGGGGTGTCCAATTGGCGGTGGATAGACCGTCCGTGACTCACTTGTCTTCAAGTGTCTTCTTGAACATCTTCGCGAACTCAGCGAACTGGTCAATCCCTTTCTGCCAAGATGACTCCTTCGTCACGTCAAAGCCCACCACGGCAGCAAGCTCACGGGGGCTCTTGCTAGAACCAGCTGCAAGCAGCGACTTCAGGACAGGGACGAATGCCTTGCCCTGCTCCTTGTATAGCCGGTACATTGCATAGACGAACAGCTGAGCGTATACGTAGGGGTAGTTATAGTACCTGTAGTTCGGCAGGTAGAAGTGGAGCTTCATGGTCCACCACCACTTCATCTCAGGCAGCCACTCGACCGAATCGCCGTACATCTTGTCTCTTGCCTTCAACCACAGCTGGGAGACAGTCTCGCCGTCGAGGTGTTCTCCGTTTGAGATGGCCTCGTACAACATTGTCTCAAACCAGACTCTGGTCGAGACTTGGAATGCAGCCTCCCCGAACTCGTCGAGTACCTTTGCAAGTATGCCCCTACGTTCTGCCGCCGAGCTAGCCTTGGACAAGAGTTTCTCGGTGAGGAGCAGCTCGCCGAAGATCGAGCCAGTCTCCGCTATGCAACTGCCGATACGATAGTTCACTGGCGTCTGCGCCCTCGAACCAAGGTAGGCATGAAGCGCGTGTCCCAACTCGTGGGCCTGAGTGAACACATCACCCATCGTCCCATTGAAGCTCTGTAGGATGTAGGCACTCTTTCCAGCAAACCATGTTGAACAGAAGGCACCCGACCTCTTTCCATTCCTGACCTCGGCGTCAATATGTCGCCTGTCGTACATCTCTCTGATGTAGTTGCCGGCCTCCTCATCGAAGGAGCTATACGCATCGAGGATGATCTCACGAGCCTCATCCCACGTGTAGGTCTTGTCTGGTAGGTCGGGAAGCGGAGCGGTTATGTCCCAGTTGCCAAGCCGCTTGAGTCCCATTGCCTTGGCCTTGAGCTCGAGGTACGAACGGTACACCTTCACGTTCTTCTCTATGGTCTTCATCAGGGCGTGAATGGCCTCCTCATCGACATCGTTGTCGATCAGGCTCTGAGTCATGGGACTAGGCCACTGACGTAACTTGCAGACCTGAAGATGGTCGGAACAGACCGCACGGAGTGCAGATGACCAGATTATATGGTCCTTGCCCAGTCCTGAGTAGACGGTCTCGTGAGCACGACGCCGAAGGTCACGATTGGGACTCTCGTACAGGCCTACCATCTTTCCGTATGGAAGGACCTGCTTCTTTCCGTCTATCTCAATCTCAAAGGTGCGCGTGGCCAGCCAGTCTCCGTGGAGTTGGTTCCACGCCTCTATGCCATTCATGTCCTTGACTATTATGAGCCGCTCGAGCTCTTCACTCAGCATATGGGGTACTCTTCGCAGTATCCTCTCCAGGAAGTGTCTGTAGTCCTTGAGGACAGGATCCTGGACGAGATCTGGCCTAGACTTCAAGAGTCGACCCAGCTCCAGCTCTACAAACGCGAGGTTCTGGCCGACCTCTGCACCACAGTTTCTCGAAGTCTCATGCAGTTGCTTGGCGGTCTCGTTTGTCATGTCAGCAGAGTACATTAGCGAGGCATACATGAAGTAGCCCTCATGCTCAAGCTCGAGACGCTCGAGCTCACGAATCAGGTCGAGGACCTCCCGGGCATTGTATGACTCGATCTTTCCCTGGTGCTTTGACCTGAACTCCCCAGAGGCGCTAACGGACTCTTTGATCTTCCCAGCAATCCGGTCCGGATCATCGACCTCTACCAGCTGGGACAGGTCCCAGCGCATCTCCTGCGATATCATGTGAAAGGCGCACTCACAAGCATCTTAAAGATGAAACGGACGTGGCAACGGCGATCTTGCCATCAGCGCGACGCCGCATGCGCAAGACAACATGTTTTTCTCAACAGATCACCAACACGCCGCCGACAAATGGCACTGGACGATGTCGAGGGATATTACTACAATCAGACCATGAGAGAGTACTTCGACACAGTCAGGCTGTATGCTCTGCAGCTGGAGATCAATACTGACTGCGGGCAGTCATGTAGATTCTGTTATGTCCGGCGAACGGTGGGACCTGGGAGACGGCTTCCGAGAGAATTCGTCATGTCTGTTCTGGACCAGGCCGCCAATCTTGAAGTCAAGACCATTGAGTGGCTTGGGGGAGACCCGTTGAGACATCCTGATTTCTGGGACATGCTCTCCTTTTCCCGGTCGCTGGGTCTCACCAACAACATCTGGAGCACTGGCGACCTGCTCACTGATCCCAGGCTGATAGAATTCCTACTGGATGATGATGCACATGGGATAGTCTCGTTCCATCTTGACACGCTCGATCCGTCGGTGTACAGGCAGCTTTCGTCGACCTCTCCCGAGTTCGTCAGTCGCGTACTCTCCAATGTGCAAGAACTGATCAGACAGGGAGTCCAACCTGAACGTCTCTACAACTGCATGACATTCACCAGGCTCCAGGCAGGCAACGATTTCAGGAACACCGTGAGGACTCTCTCAGAGAACTACGGGGTGATCACCGGTATAGTTCCCTACAAGCATGTGGTCGATGACCCGTCCCTCGTGCACCTGGTTCCCACTGCAGAGGAGATACGTGATGCCCTGTCGTTCAGAAACACCCTCATATACGGAGGACGACTTCCCATCACGCCTCAGTGTGTGAGCAAGTTCTACTGCGGTACCACGTGCTCTCTTACAGTGAACAGGGAACTCACTCCGTGCACCAGGATACGATATGCGGTCAATAGGGTCTCTGGAGATGACTTTCTCACACCCTTCAGAGAGTCGCGGTCCCTGCTCCTGAAGGAATCCATGCGGAGGTCAGAACATCTCTCAGATCAGTGTCGGAACTGCAGATACAGTCCGGTGTGTTGGGGATGCCGAGGCAATGCTTGGTACTACGGAGGTGATTTCTTGGGAAGCGATCCCAAGTGCTGGTATTTGTCCACGCAACACTCTCCGTCACTGGACACCTAACATGGACTCCCCGTTTTCGCCCTGACCAGACCCCATCGAGCAAGCTGAGATGAACCTGGTCAGTGAGCCCGAGTGTCGGAACAGGATAGAACACTTCCGCCGGTGAGGGAACGATGAGAAGCCAGCTCACGCAACACGCTGTGGCACAGGCAGCCGGGTCAGTCTCACGTCACTTGTAGGGCGCAGTTATCAGAAGCGGCCTGAGAAGAGACCTGAATGTGACGAAGAGGATGTGCGCAGTGGACCCATATGGGCACTCACGTCCCAGAGTGGAGAGCGACCTACCGTGGAGTGTTCTTCAGTGCACAGGGCAGCTCTAGTATCCCTTCGTCGGTCTATGGGGCCTCACTCCGTTCGTGAAGTCCTGTGCAGCAGGTAGTGAGGGGGTCAGTATCTGTCATGGATCGTTCTGCCACAGCGAGCAGAGTCGTCAATCCTGCAGATGCTGATGTGCTCTTGAATCCGCAGAGTGTGACCCTGCCCACCTGACGCACTTGCGTGAGGCGGACAGGGCGCGTCAGATGATACACTCGCTGTGCTATTGAGGTCCACGTCTACTGAGGATGACGAGAGCTGCCACAATGCCCGCCATCCCAGTCCCAAGCAACAGTGCCACTGCCAATGGGTCCCAGACCCAGTCTGTCGGCTGCCCTGATGTGTCCGGACCAGGCGGGTGCGGGCACACCATGACCATCACCGTACTGGCAGCCCTGTTGCCACCTGTGTCCAACAGCTCGAGGGTGTAGTTGTGGAGCCCCAGCCCAAGCCCATCTACAGAGAAAGTCAGGGTTCCTCCATACCACGGTCCAGAGTCGATCATGGTACCATTACGGAATAGTCTGTAGGAGTTCGGATTGACGTCAGTCCCGTTCCACGTTATTGTGTGGCCTGTGGTCCCTATCTCGTATGCGAACCAGTCCGGAGAGCTGATCCACGGGGAAAAGTCGACCACACAGACCACGACCTCGTCAGATGCGCTGTTGCCGTACGTGTCATAGACCCATAGCGTGAACACATATGTTCCAATGTCCAGGCCCACTATGTCGACAGAGATACTTCCACCATCCCACGAGCCTGAACTGACGACTGAGGAATTTCGATAGACCACGAAGGAATCAGGGGTAGGGTCCGACGGATGCCATACTATTGGTGGCTCGTATGTGTCAAAGTTGTAGCACCGGTCGTACGGATGGTCAATCGAGGGGGGACTGTCGAATACCGTGACCAGGACCGTGTCTACGTCTGAGCACCCCATTGTGTCATTAACGAACAGTGTGTAGTTGAACGTGCCAAGGTTGGATGTGTCGACAATCACATTGATCGCCTTTCCATCCCACGATGAAGACTCCCGTACGATGCCGTTCACGTAGAGCACGTAGCTGTCAGGATACTTCGAGTATGCAATCCACTGGATGAAAGCATTCGGCTGACCCCTCTGAACCGAGACATCACTGTGATCCACGATATTGGTGGGTCCGGTCGGGTAGCGATCGACATTGTTTCCCGGGCCGGGTACATAGTAGACAACGCCTGTAGTGTAATCCTTCCACCAGTTTCCTGTTGAGACACCATCGTCCCACCGGTTGCTAGACTTGTATCCATATCCATTGCCAAGAGTGTTGTCCCCAAGCTCATTGTCGTAGACGATATTGGAGTCTGCACCCACATGAAGCTGAATGCCATATTCGTGGTTGTAGAACACGTAGTTGCCCACAATCAGTGCTGAGTCAGAGTCCTGCAAGAATAGACCATCCATCCCATTAGCACTGAAACTACTATTCAGGATGTGAGCCCAGTTCGAGTAGGTAAGATAGAGCCCATCCTGAGCATTGCAACAGAACTTGCTGTTGGTAATTCTCGCGTAGTTGCACGACCTGAGCATCGCCCCATCGAGTGTGTTCTCCTCGAATGTGCAGCCATCCACAACCAGGTCACTCACACCGTAGGCATAGAGCCCGTACTCATTCAGACATGCGTAGGTGTTCAGGATATGGATCGTGGACGAACTTGATATATAGACTCCATACTCGCACTGTGCCACAGAGACTCCGACCAGTGTGCAGTTGGAGCATGTCGACAGGGATACTCCAAGACCAGCACGTACTCGTGACTCAACCACTTCGCAGTCATTACAGGAGTATAGCCGAATTCCGTAGGATGTGCGACCAGTGACTGTGTTATTGAATGCCAGGGATGCAATGCAGCTGCGCATGTATATCCCATAGGTGCAGTCCGCCATCGAGTTGTTGACGATGCGTATGTCGTGACTGAAAGCAGAAGCGATGGCCATCGATGCGCTCTGAAAGATACCGTCCCGGACCGTGATTCCAGAACAGTTTAGCATGAACACTTGCCCATAGTTGGTCCCGTTGATGGTCAGATTAGTGGCTCCATCCAGATAGGCTATTGGCTTGCCGTTCACGCTCGACCCGGAGAAAGAGTGGACCCAGTATTCTGGCAGGCCGCCCGCGATCACAATTCCACAGTCAGTCATGGACGTGTCTACGACACCGCAGTTCACGGACGATGCAAGGTAGACGCCCATGAGTCCCCCAGAGAGCGAGCTCTCGACCAGGCTGCATCTCTGTGACATGATGAACGTCACGTCTATGTCAGCATCCTCACCCGACATGCCACTCACCGTCAGATCTGAACAGTTGGCTGCCAGTATCTGGCCATAATCACCACCATTCACCATGACCCCCGACTGACTGAGGAAGTACCCGAGTGACTTCCCATTGACTGTATTCGACAGTACTGAGTGTGACCAGTGTGAGAGATCGCTTCCCCCGACGACCAACCCGTCGTGTTCAAACAGGTTGCCTCGGACAGTACAAGTCTCCGAGTAGTACAGGTATATCCCGTAGTCGCCATTGCGACTGACGTGGTTGTCTTCCAGTGTGCATCTGTCGCCCCTGTTGTTCAGGTAACCGCAGACATTATTGTCGACAAGATGGTTGCCTTTGAGTAGACAGTCGTCCGACTCGTACGCATCAATCCCGTTCTTTCCGCTGAGAGAGACCGTGTTGTTCACAATAGTGAGACCGTCACAGTTGTACATGTAGACTCCGTGCTTCGCAGATCTCTGAATGGTGTTGTTCACGATCACAGACGACTTTGCACTGTCCATCCACATGCCCATGTACCTCGAGTCTGCAATCGTGTTGTGACTGAAGATAGATGCAGATCCTGTGCCCTGAAGCCGGATGCCGCTGCCGCGACAGTCTAGTAGCCTGTTATGTGAGACATCGCACGAACCGGTCCCGCCCACGTAGATCCCATTCCATGCATTGCGAACCGTGCAGTTGGTCACCGAGACATCTGTGCTTGACGACACCCAGATGCCATCACCCTTGTTCTCGACAGTGACGTTGACCACCGCCGCATGGGCAACTGACTGGACAATGAGACCTGACCCCGATGGACCTGTCACTGAGCGCAGGATACAGTTCCTGATGACAAAATAGACAGTCGTGGAGTAGATCTTGATACAGTCAGTGTCTGAGGCTATCAGCAGTCCCTCGATCCGATAGGGGTCTGTGGGAGTGCCACGCCCCGGCCACCCCTGTGCAACAAAGCCAGAGTCACCATAGATGGCTATAGGGCTATGCACCTGATATGAGGACACATATGTCACGGGTGCGGTCGTCTCCGCATGACGGTCCTCCGTAGTGCCATGCTGTACCGTCTGTGTGATCAACATCGGCGAGACCGACGCGATAAGACCACCAGTAACGAGTAGTATCAGCAGAGAAAATACAGAAACACATCTTTCCAACATGTTTTCCCCCTGTTGTATGCCGTGGGCTTGTTGCTACGCCTGTCGATATAAAGATTCCCTGAACATGTCTACATGACAAATAAGCATTGGAAGCTCTCATCAGGAACGCAGCGTGACTAGCGCCGTTCAGGCTATGACTCAACGGTACCCAGGACAGTACTGTGCGACGCAGAAATACAACATGACCTGTCGCGGGAGAGCGGAAAGCCCCGCCCTGGCGTGCGCACCACCTCAGGGGATATCCATGGCAGGTCGTACAGCCATATCGTCAACTCAGGAGATCAGAGGACCCATGTCGAGAAGGGCATGAATGATGTCTCGTGAACCCAGAAGACAGGAACATGCTGCACTGGACTCAAGGACACAGAATGATTGCACTACAACTCTTGATGTTCGTCTTCGGCTCTTGACACACATGATGGTGACCGGGATCTGAAGCTTCATCACGCTCTCGAGAGTACTACTAGACCACTGCTCGACTGTAAACTCGGCTCGAATTTGGACGGGGCAATGAACCCTGAAGTCGATGAATGGGGAAGGCCGTGTCTGTCGCCTTCCCACACATCGGTCCACTGCAGTTCATGTGCCCGTGGCCACACGAACTGTAGTGTAGTAGTCATTCGTTTCGGTCTCGGATGGGTACCCAGGGTGACTCCATACGACGTGGTACAGCAGAGTCAGCTCTGCCGGTCCTCCGTACCACCTACCGAAGTTCCAACCCAGGTGGAGAGCGAGCGCAGCCGCCGTCACTCCTTCTTCCCGGGGGTAAGAGCAGTCCACGTTGCCCCACATTCCGGGCGATGAGTGAGGATTTAGGCTGTTTCGATAGTGAGATAGGACCAACTGTCCGAGACCCATCACACAAAACGAAGCAGCAGTACCTAGCAAAGGATACGGGCATCCAAAGTAGAACGCGGCCAGATCCACGACGACGCCTACGCCAAAGGCGAGAAGAGACACGAGATTGCTGTAATATTGTATGTCAAAGGCCCCAACGGCGTATCCCCTGTCGTTAGCCTCGACAAAGTACGTGTGACCGTCATATGGCACCAGATCCGCATCTCCTACCGAGACCAGGAAATCGACCGAAACTTGTTGGATGATCCAGCCGGGTCTTGACTGAACATAGATGAACGACATGATACCTAGGCGGACCATATCCGATGTCATGGCACTCACAACTTTGGTCACTGCAACTGCGGATCCCTGGCGGTCAGCGCCAGGTTCAAAGCCGAGGGTCATGGATGGAGCCCCTATCACCGTTCTCTCGCATATGGATAGAGTGCACTCGTCAATGTATGCACTGAAGTAGTCAAACGGACCATCGATTGCAGGCTTGCCAACGATGAGAACGCTCAATGAGGAAAGATCCATTGGAAGCGGGACAGGCGAGCAGACTGACACAGAATGCCACCCAGCTGTAGAAGGCGCGATGTAGACCCAACTGCCAGTCAGTCTGTACACATTTTGACTGCCACTTCGGCGGTAGGTCAGTTCTACTCGGACTTGAGACGGAGTATCCCTGTACGCCACCAGACAGTCGATGCAGACGCTCTTGCCTCTGATGGCATCGTACTTGAAACACTCACTCTCCTGGACTGTCTGTGACAGGCACCATTGCTTCAGACCCTGGGAAGCAGCAACCATCCACGCACCTGTGCCCACGCATTTCTCATTTGTCCACTGCCCCGGACCATCCCAGTACTGCGCACAACTACTTGTGTCGAAGTTCCCATTTCTAACGGGGTTCTGGAAGGGAGCAATGGGATCCACAGGGTTGGCGATCTTGATTCCTCTGGAGGCCACCTCAATATTCCAATAGATCACCCGCCACTCAGAATAGTGGTAAGGATCTGAAATCAATTTCACATATGTGTACAGCCTGATTTCTGCAACCTCTCTGAGGTTGAAACCAGATGCGATAATAGTAGGTGGAGATATGTAGCCATAGGAAGTGACATCCTTACAATATGCATGCACCATCCCGCTAGCGTCTCTGGAGATGCCAAAAATGCGGTGGATAGAGTCAGTGGGGAATTCGAGGCGGACGGCTTTCTCCAGACCAATCTGTCCGTTTGTCGAATATGCCCAGACATGGGGTACCTGGGAGGCCAAGTAGCTAGTGTAGGAGATCGATGCCACAGGTGCCCCAGTCGCAGAGTAGAGAGCAAGCCCAAGATCGACGCACGGAGGACTAAAGCTAGCCCAGGAGGAGAATGAGATTTCAGCCTCTACCTCGAACTCCCTCTCGAGGGAAACATGCTGAATGAAGTTGTAGCCTCTGTAGTCGTCATCCGCACCAGAACGTTCTTCGGCCATTTCCAGTCTAGAGTCACGCAGGACATAGTCGAAGCCGGGTGAATTCACCGGCTGCACGGTCCAGGACGGGTGGAGGTTTGGCGTCATGAAGTGGTCTGCAACAAAATCCCACCGACCATGGGCTGGCTCGACATCTACCGCCCGCCGGACGGTGACCATGTCGACGTAGCATTCGGCCGGATAGTTCAGACCATATTGGCCCAGAGCAATTCCACCCTGCGTGAACGTCGAGTCCGAAGCGTATAGTCCGAGGATCGGAACGTAGTAGGTATTTCCGTGAACCTGAACCGATATCTCAAACCAGACATTCCTCGTGAGCGCAATATCCTTGCTCTGATATTGCTGGAAATGCGGATATCCTTCCCACACACCAATGGAGCTCGATTCTGGACCCATGTACAGTAAGTAGCCCTTTGAAAACAAGTCGGATGTGTAGTCCTGCTCCCTCCACCATACGAGAGGTACTTCGCTGGCGATCAGCATTCGAACGGTGAGGACGTACGGCATCCCTCCGTCTTTCCACTTGGAGGAAACATACAGTCCGTCCGTGTTGCCGCTCAGTCTAAGACAACCATCAGACACAGAGATGGTGCCACGCACATGTTTCCACTTGTTAGTGTTTAGGGACGAACCGGAAAAGTCATCAAAGAAGAGGAAGGTGGCGTCACCATTGCTGGTGCTCGAGGCCGACATGTGGCCATAGAATATCCCCACCGTGACGTCGCTGTCTAGACTGACATCGATCTTGACCCAGAAGACTGCATAGTCACCATAAGAGACCTCTGAGATGTAATGGTTGAATACGTGTGTGCCTCCCGCCAACGTGAAACGCACGTCAGCAAAGTCTGGACGGCAGTGTTCCTCCAGGTAGACATGCTCTCCGTAATTGACTCCATAGCCATAGTGCACCACGAAGCGCACCTGGTACCCTGTCCCTATGCCAGGTACGCCCTTGATCAAGTGTGAGATGGAATAGATCCAGGGGGTACTGGGTGTCACATAGTGGTTGGTTGTCGTCGTGACCTGTGCGTCTGGGTTCATGCTCAGGTCGCCATAGACCTCGACTGCCATGAAGCGGATGTACAGTTGAGTCCCTGGCATCAGATCGTTGAACACATGCTGGTACTTGCCTCCAATGTAGCTCATCGGATACCACACGGAACTGCCGTAGATCTGGTAGTATACCTCACGTGAGACGTAGGGATCGCAGTGCCATGTGACGCTGAGTGATATCTTGAGTGAAAACGGGTCGGGAAACCCGTAGGACGGTTGACTGATCGTCGGAGGTGCAGGTGGAGGCGGTGGAGGCGGCGTATAGACGGTCATATAGATAGTTCCTGCATTGGTAGTCTCGTCGAGTATGTAGACCGTCTTCTGTGAGTCCACGTACCCGGACTTCGACACCTTCAGCACCACGTAATCAGGTCCTACGGTGAATGTCCTGGAGAATGTGAAGTAACCAGTAGTTGACGTCGTTGTCGATCCAAGGAATGTCGAGTACTCGCCGTAGACACTCACAGTGGCCCCGGAGATGGGCAAGTTGGTCCCACTCTCCTTGACATAGCCATAGACGGTGTAGGTAGTCCCCGGCGGTGCAACTGCATCAACAGTGGCCGCTAACTGTACCAGAAAGACTAGGAGAACAGCAACTAGAGTGTATTCTTTCCTGAATTTCACATGAACATCTCCCAACACGATGTTGCAGGTATGCCCCGCGAGTTTCCGTGTGCTTGCGAAACCTTATCAAGGTTTGCTCTGGCCCGTCCCGGTACGGGCACGATGAGTGGCTGAGAGGCATCGTGTGGCGCACGTACAGCGGTCAGGGCGCCCTCGACCGGGGGTGGCCGTCGTTCTGTTTCCGCAAGCCAGTTGACGCTTCACACGGGCACCGGCCGGATGACTAGGATGTACGGAATCATGAGTCAGGGATAGCCCAGCGAATACTACTGGACCCCCGGACAGGCTAGACACCCCGTCGACGACATAGGAAAGTTCAAGACTAGACGGAAAACCCAACTCATGGAATTGACTGAGATGGGCCATTCTGACACGTGACGACTCCGAGGGACTACAAGTGAACAGGCCGATGATAATCGTTCATGGTGGCGCAGGGAACTGGAAGGAAGAGCGACTGCCAGCAGCCATCGAACATGTCACGAGGGCTGCAACCATCGGAATGGGACTGCTGAGCAGGGGACTTCATGCCCTTGATGCTGCAGAGGCCGCCACCGCATACATGGAGGGCTGTGGCGCCCTCAATGCAGGTGTCGGAGCTGTCAAGAACACTGATGGCCAGACCGAGCTGGACGCCATGATCGTGGACGGGGTTGCGCTAAGGTCAGGGGCGGTCATGGCTGTGACTGGCATCAGACACCCGATCAGTCTGGCAAGGTACGTCATGGAACGTACGCCACACAGTCAGTTTGCAGGAGAGGGCGCTAGGAGGCTCTACCAGACCATGGTCTCTGAGGGCTACAGAAAAGAAGTTGAACCTGGGGTCACAGCATTGCCATCGGAACTGTCCGTGGGGCCATGTGGGGTCACCGACACCGTGGGATGCGTGGTAGTTGACACAGAGGGAAGAATAGCATGTACCTCATCCACCGGCGGGATATCGGGAAAGATGGTGGGCCGTGTAGGCGACTCGCCAGTCTTTGGTGCAGGGGCGTACGCTGACGAATACGCAGGCGCCTCCGCGACGGGCCAGGGAGAGCACATCATCAGAGTCTTGCTCACCCATACTGTAGTGAGTCTCATGCGCCAGGGACAGGACCCGTGGAGAGCCACTCGGGAAGGTATGAGGCTCCTCGAGTCAAAGACTGGGGGCATGGCAGGCGTGATTGCGGCAGACCGCGACGGAGAGTTTGGCCTCTACACTAATGCGAGAGCGATGCCGACGGTCCTGATACGTGGCGGGCAGGTCAAGAGGTTTGTGTACCGGGAGGAGATGGAGTGAGTAGATCTCTCATCGACCTGACACCGCCAGACCTCGTAAGGCCGGCCGTTCAGGGTCGGCTGTGACTTATCATGACGCTCTAGCCCTTCTGGGAGGTCAGCTGCTCCAGCACGGAGTAGTACTCAGCCAAGGGTCGAAGGCCCTGGAGTGCCGTGACGGGTCTGGAGTTTCTGAAGACGATGACTGTAGGCACCGCATATACCTGCATCTGAGTGGCGGTCCGGAGGTTGGTGTTGACATCCACCTTACCGAAGAAGACACGGCCCTCAAACTCTCTCGCCATCTCCTCGATCATCGGAGCCAAGGTCCTGCAGGGCGCACAGTGTTCTCCGAAGAAGTCGATGAGCGCATTGCGTGTCCGGCCTATAGTCGACCAAAAGGTGGAGTCTGTGAGGTGATGGACTCTCCCATCAGCCAGTGGTTCCGTTACTCTCTTCTCAACTGCCTGTCGCATCATGTTGAGCATCTTGCGGCGCCTTATGACAGCAAGCTCGTCATCCTCGGCCATTGTCCTCACCATCGGTTGTGTACAATTCATGCACAACCGCCTCTGTATTTAGGGATTCTGATATGGAGACCAACCAGCACAAGATCCGACAGTGTGAGATCAGGGTCAGCGTGGTGAGGCAGATCTCACGTACCTGAAGAACCACAGCAGGACCGCGATTCCTACCATGACCATTGCGATGGCCGCGACGAAACTGCCTCTGTAGGCATCGGCATTCGTGAAACCCTGACTGATGAGGATGTCTGCTATCGGCCCCGTGAGCAGTGTGGCTGCGATTCCCCAACTCAGGAAGGATGTGGCATTGTAGTAGGCAAACAACCGGCCACGATATTCTTCGGGAGCCATCCTCGCAACGATCGAGTAACTTGAGGCCTGGATGATGACCTGAGAGCTACCCACAAGGAAAGACGAGATCAGGGCCAGCATGAAGGAGGGCGTGAAGATGAGCCACGATATTGCAGCTACCGCCATCATGGTCCCTAGTACCATCACCCGGTTATCACTGACCCTTGCCCCGACTGAACCGATGACCAGCCCCGCGATCATGGATGCGATGCTCCCCACGTTGCTGTAGAGGGCAATCCCCTCTCCGGATGCGTTGAATCCTGTCGGGTCGGAGAGAAAGAGGCTGGTGATTGTAGCGATGGAGTTCCTTCCAAAGTTGATGAGGATGAGAGCCGCGATGAATATCAGATAGCTGGTACGCAGGCCGGAGGGAAGATCGCTCAGCCTGTGCGAACCCGGCTGTCTGTCCGTACCCGGGCGGTCCAGCTCGTCTACTCTGCGGACGCGGACAGTGAAGTAGACAATGAGGGCTGAGACAACCATTATGGCAGCGGCGATGTAGAATATGGTCCCGCTGGCGAACCCTGATCCCCCCTCATAGAGAAGACCTCCAAGGTACGCACCTCCAAGCCCTCCAAATCCCCCAATTATGGAGAACTGACCCATGATCCTCTTTCTCTCGTCTGCCTCGGTCAGCTCAGAGATCAGGGCGGACCAGCCGACATTGGACATGCTCCAGAACACCTCGATCCCGCCCAGGCTAAAGATTATCACGTATCCTGCGGGGATCAACCAGTTCAGCCCAAGGAAGTACATGTGTCCCGAAACCATGAAGATGTGTCCAATGCCGGCAAGGATCTCACCTATGACAACGAACTCGGTCGGCATTCTGTATCGGTCCAGTAGCCTGCCCCAGACGAGTGATTGTGTTCCAGCGTTGGCAAGCATCCCCACTGAGGCCATCAGCGTGACCTCTGTCGTCGATAGACCCAGCGACCTGAGGTAGATCGACAGAAAGGTGTACACTATGGCGCGCCTGAAGAAGGCTAGGACCTCGAATGTCGATAGTCCCGTGAACTCCCTTGCATTGATCCGAGAGTAGCTGAGTAGCCTCAAGTTGGACGCGGGTCGGACTGCAGCACCAGATATCAGTTTCTATGAGAGCGCGATGCCTCAAGCGCCCAAAGGGAGACTTGCAGCCGTACATCGACTGGACCCCCATTCTAGCCTACCGTGCCAGTAGGGAGTGATCATGATCTCCACAGACAGGTGTCCAATTGGTCGGTCGACTCAGAGTGAATCCAGGACCGTGGGCCCACATCTCCTCGTTGACTGACAGAGATGCTGCTGCGACCACTGAGACAGAATGGAATCCTGACGCGACTGGCATGCCAGTATGCAACTATTGCTGTCAATGGGGAAACTCAAGACAGAAGGACGGCACTGTGATCACTCCTTCGAGCTGGGGGAGCCGAGACCGAGGAGACTCCTGACGAGCATTACGACCCTCTCGCTCATGGACGTGGCACGTTCGGCCTCTGCGGGGTCATTGTAGTATCTGGACGGTATTCCGCCTGGCAGGCCATTTGGATATCGAGTGGGTATGTAGTAGTCGTCCAGTCGTCCGACTGAGGCAAGTTCGGTAAAGGCATTGTCAACCTCCGATGCTGTCTGCAAGAGGGATGTGACAGAGTGTGTGAGCAGCGGACCAAGACCGCGGCTATACAGGAATGCCTTCAGTGCCTTCTCTGCACTCTGCTGGCTGAGGTACAGGGCAAGGTAGTATCGCCCCTGTTGAGCAAGAAGACGCGCATCGCGAAGCTCGTCCTCGGCCTGTGTCAACCATCGGATTGCCTCGTTTCTTGGATCAGACCTCATACAGAACTTGTCCCCTCTCCATTATGGTCCTGAGCAGGGTGCTTGATGGGAGATCGTCCGCCAGTTCCTTGCTAGTGAATACCAGCAGGTCACATGCCACTGTTCGGCGTACGTGGGAGCCTATTATCTCGCGCCACTCCCTGCTCGACCGGTCAGGAGGCATTACGACAAGCAGGTCTATGTCACTCCACTCATGGACCTGGCCAGAGACCAGCGAACCGAACAGGATGATGCGTTGAGCCCCCACCCTGGCGAGCTCCTGCACCAGATCATCTAGGGCGGCCCGTAGTCGGACCTCGTGCCTCCTGCGCCGTTCCAGGATGTCCTGAATCATGAAGACCCATATCTAATACAGGAGTGTGTTCTTAAAAGCATGGTCAGGAGAGAGAAGCAGTCTGTTCCCATGGGAGGCCAGCTGGGTCTGCTCCAGACCTGCTAGTCATCACCTCGTTCGGAGCATGCATTCTGGTGATCGACATCTTCTCCGAAACTATCAGAACAGGTCTAGGGACGCGCCCTTGGCCATAACGGACCACTGGCGATCAAGACATCGCCTCTGTTCACGACGATGAGCCGGTCCCGGGGGAGAGGTCTCCAGGGCTCGTCACTGAGGTTCTCGATCGTCGTTACGAGGTATGCCTGTCCGTACTGCTTCGATCTCCAGAGGTAGTACATCTGCTGGTGTTCGCCGTCATTGAATACGTATAGGTTGTCACCGTCAGTCAGGAGGATGTTCATCTTGCCGCCATACTCCTCCTTCAGTCTCTTCAGGCCCCGCTTGATGCCCGGATAGATACCCCTGAGGTCGGCTCTGTCAACATACTCCTCAAGCCGGTCCATGATGAAGGAGAATGCCCTGGCAGAGTCAATATCGGACGGGGGATTGACCCGAGACGGGTAGTCGTTCTCTTCGATATTGCGGATAGTACCGTTGTGCGCAAACAACCAGTCGCGTCCGTGAAAGCGTATCATGAACGGATGTGAATTGCATGAGTCTTTCCTACTCGAACAACTGGTAGCATACCTCACGTGCGCAACGATTGTCCTGCTCCTTGCAGCATGCACCACCTCATAGAACATCTGGTCCAAAGAGTTCCCAGTGACTGCGGCATCGGCAGACTTCTCCACGATCCCGCGTGTGTCGCAGAAGTAGCCAATACCCCAGCCATCTCTGCACCAGGCCCCCCTTTGAGCGAACACTGGCAACGACATCGTTGCCCTGTCGGGCTCGTTGCAGCTCATTCGAATAGCTCACACATCACTCAATCCCTTTGAATTGTGATTGTGCGCCTGCTATTACATCTATTCCCATCAGCGAGAGACCGGTGAGAACGACAACAGGACTGCTCATGCTCTACCTTAAACGAAACTGGGGGGTGTGTGGCCCCCGGACCGGCCCATGCACCCAGGCGACCTTCTAGTCTCTTTCAAGACGCTAGTTGATCAGGTCTTCAGAGAAGGCACTTCCCTCCCAGACGCCTCTGCCTGACTTTAGTTTCTCCTTGTGCGACGTTCCTGATGGTTCCCATGATACATCGATACGCGGCCATCATCACTGGAGAACTCATGCTGACTAGACATCCCGACCTCGAAACACATAATTAGGACGGTGCTAACTCGTCCAGCGGTGTTGGAGTGGAGTCTGTTGATGTTACCATAGAAACTATTACTCCTATACATACCGGCGGCATGGGTCCAGAGGATAATGCGATCCGGGAGACAGGGATAATGGGAGGTCTGCG
>JAWAQK010000003.1:24709-80784 GCA_038893995.1 Candidatus Thorarchaeota archaeon
TGCGTTGGTGGTACGGGCTGATCCTTCGGAGTCTGGGCTACGAGATCTGTAAGGATCCCAGAAAATGCAACGAAGAGAGTCCTTGCAAGAGGTGCGAGATCTTTGGCAATACTGGACATTCAAGGCAATTCAGCCTATTAGTCTTGGACAGCACCGGACTTCCATTTTGCGAAAGAACACTGAAACTGAAGAAAAGGAAACAAGGTTATCAAAATGCAACGGGAATTCAATCAGGACAACAAGGACAGAGCACAGGGAAGTCGCACGGCTGGCATCTACCGCCAGGACGTCACGGAAGACTGACCCTGAAACTCAGGGGACCGAAGGAGGTGGTTGGCCAACTCTTGCATCTACTGTTCTTCCTTGAGAGATACGGCACACTCGGTGCAAAACCGCAACTGGGTTATGGTAGGTTCAAGATTCTCAACCGCTCTGAGCTGCTACTAAAGGTCACGAAAATCGATCCATCTCAAAATCAGAAACAACCATCGGGGATGAGTCTGATCCAATCGGCGTTCTTCACCGTCGAGTTCAGTGAGTCCCCTTTCACACAGTTGCTGAAGAATATCGTCAGTTCGAAACTAACTCTGGAAAGACTCAAGGAGCAAAACCTCGCCCCAATCTCACCAATGGTCAAAGACTACTTGAGGTTCATTGTGGGAGCCAAGTGGAGTACGCAGGAGGAACTGGATATCCTTGGTGGGCAAGACGGAAACAGAAATAGATACCGGTCCAAGATTTCGGCATCGTGGGCTTACAGAACAGAGGGCAAGTGGAGGATAGATGTCTTTGCTGGACCATGTGCACAACAGACTGGAATTGGATGGAATAGTGCTCTTCAGGTCCTCCGTTCTAAGAACGGATGGCAAGATATCCTGGGCCTCGCGAATCCACCGTCGTCTGTTCAAGAACACAGTGTGAATTCAAGAAACGACTTACAGACCATGCTTGAGGAGGTCATTAAGAAGTGACTGGTATGTCTGCACGGGGGGACGCGAAAGAGACTTCGTCATGTGAGATTCTCCCCTCGCTCCCCCTCAGACTGGAATTCGCGAACCAGGCACAAGATGACATTGATCAGGCCCTGAGAGGGAACTGCGCGGGATACACAATCTCAGACTGGTATGCCAGGGTATGTCTCCTCGTTCAGACCATTGGGAAAGAATCGAGAACCCGTCAGAACCGCACCGTAGACACAAGGGGGCTTGCCATTCTTAGTCGTGAGGAGGGAAAGCTCGGCCTGGCCCAGTTCTATGCCAGTGATGATGTTTCCAATAATCTGCACGAGTTGCAGAAGATGGTCCGTGCGCTCGGTCTGGACTCCCCGATCGTATCTGTGGACAAGTGTCCGAGAGGTAGCTTCCTTGTCAGACTGAATTTCACTCTAGAGAAGCCGTACATCAGCAAGGATGATGTTGAATTCTACGTGGTCGACAACCCTGTACGAAAGGAGTGGGTATTCAAGGTTCCCTACATATCGGGAAGTCAGTGGAAAGGCGCACTGCGTCATTCAGTCGTCAGATCCTTAGTTGAGAGCAGAAACAGCATCTCGAATGATGATGTCGTCAGACGGAGGCTTGCTATCACTCGCATCTTTGGTACGGAGAAGGGAACTCCTGATGATGGCTCAGAATGCGAAACATATCTTGATGAGATCTTCAAGGACACTCGGGACGAGTATTGGAAGCGCTTGCGGGAACTGCTTCATCTGAACAGTGACGAGATCCCCCACGTTGCAGGGCGCGTACATCTATTTCCGACCTATTTCTCCAGGATCAGTCTGGAAGTCATCAACCCACACAATGAAGAGGGGGGCGGCACCCAGCCCATCTACTTTGAAACAGTTCCATCGGGGGCCTCTGGTACCTTCTGTCTACTGTACGTCCCCCTGACGACGTGCTGGGGATCAGAAGAGAAAGACGTGAAATTGGACAGGGAAATGGTCCTGAGAGGAATCAAGGACATGATGACAGTCTACGGGTTCGGGGCAAAGACATCACTCGGGTATGGACGGGCAAATCAACTTGTTCGCGGTGGCAAGGTCTACTGGAGGACTGGAGAGCGTGAATCCGACACAAGAGATGTTTCGTTCGATGATCTGACTAAGATGGAGGTGGGGGATTGTGAGTGTTGATGATACACCTCTCTGTTCAAGAGGGGCCAAACTCTTAGAGATCCCAGTCTGGTTACATCTGCTTGGAAAATTCACATCAGAGTTCTACTCATGTCCATCTGCCGCCAGGGAAATTCCAGACGGACTTGACAAGGAGGTAGATCTGGACAGAAACTACGATACAGTGCTAGGACTTCAAGCACCGGCCAACCTCACTATCAGGTCCGCAATTACACAACATCACAAACAAAGCAGCAAGATTCAGAGTGTGTTGGACCTTCTCTCGGACAGTCACGGACGCTCATCAGGAACCGACAAGGGATGGATGTTTCAAGAGGGAGGGCTGTTCGAAGGATCGGGAAAACAGGAAAATGAGTATTACAGAGCGTCACCATTTGGCTACGAATCACAGGAATCAAAAATTGATCTTGCAGATATCGACCCGAGGCGAAAACGACTCTACAAGTGCCTTGGCAAGATCCTAAGACAACCCTGTACGCGAGAGTCTGTGCGCAAACTGGAAGAGGTCCTTTGCTGTGGATACGAGGGGATGCTCAGTGAAACCCGTCGCCCGATGAACGATGTGACGCTGTCTGATGCGACGGAATCAGCGGTTGCTTTTTTCAGAGCTGCGTTGACTGACTACCAGTTCTGCAGATCGTGCAAAAAGCCAAAATGGAGGATGTGTCGTCTTAGCATTGACACCCTGGAATACATCTCCATCGCATCTGGCATTCCTGAGCTGAGGGGGAAACTGAAAGCAGTCGAGGACATTCTGGATGCGGCCAAGAACCTCATTGAGTATGAGATGTCCATCGGGCACGAGATCTATCGAGATGAGGGTGGATCGACCTACCTGCTTCCGGTCTTTCCTGAACCGGTTTGGCATTGTGTGAAGAAGAAACTTGAGTCTGAAATCAGAGCTATTCTCGGACAAATACTGAATCATGACTTTCCTACAGTACTCGAGGAGTCCAAAGGGGGGCCAGACAGGAATCTTACAGGATTCCAAGAACTCGTCACCAGGCCAGCCATTTCACTGACCCCAGACTTGCACTCTGTCGATGCTGCTTGGAAGGATATGAAGACACCAGTCGGACTCTGCGTGATGTGCGGGTGGAATCCTGTGGAGAGAGGTACACGATCCTACTTGTGTTCCTGCTGTAATGGGCAACGGGAGCCACGAGCAGCCCAGTGGTTAGAATCCTTGGGATCCACGATCTGGATAGATGAGGTATCTGACGAACACGGTCAAGTTGCGCTACTTTGTGGTTGTTTTGAGCTTGACGACTGGCTGAGCGGACACTTGGTCCGAACTATCATGAGCTGGCATGACGAGGATCTTGATCTTAAGAGAGTAAATCAGGCCTTGGCCGAGTGGAAGAAGGGAAGCAAATCTCAGATGAAAGGAATCATACCCAAATTTGTGACCGAGAATTTCAGTTTTGGTGATGCTCTGAAGTTTCTGTACGGTGATAAGACGGTCAAGACTGACGAGGTCAAGACGATGGCTTGGCTACTCCTGTCTCAACAGGACTCTCCCGCACGAATAATGCGACTGTGGAGAACAACCCGTGATTTCTGGGATTCAAGCTTGGCATCAATTGTAAAAGAAACCGAAGTGAAGAGACGACTCCGAATGACCCCGGAGGACCCTCTAAACATGCCGTGCGGGGCATATGAGCTCGTACAGGATCGAATCACTTTGCCGGTCTACTGGGATGACCATCGTGGACATTTCATATCGATATTCAGTCTGGAGTTTATTGAAAGACACTACGGAGTGGGAAACATCATCTCGTTCTTGCAGGGGAACAATTCTGAATTTGAGATTGTAGAAGCTGGAGGCTACGGAGAACCATCTCGCTCCATACGAAGGACGAAGATCGCTGAAGTCAAGGAATTGGACTGCAAGTATTCAGCAACCGTGGAAGTGATAACTTCACCCAGAACATTCATGATCTTTGTTCCAGCAAGTAGGGCGCTGGAACTAACTAGAATGATCAAGGAGAAGTATGAGATTGAGATGGGCTTCGTCAGAAACAGGCTGCCCATCCATCTGGGAGTACTCGTGGGGGATAAGCGGACGCCAGTACGTGTCTTTCTAGATGCGGGAAGGAGGATGCTCAGACAGCAATTACCTCAGGATGGCTGGAGAGTAGAGGAGGTCACCGAGTGTCTTGAGTTGCCAGGTCACCTGAAGCGTAGTCAACAGTATACGAAGGCAGTAAGCATCACTCTGGAAAAAGACGAGCAGAGGCTCCGCTGGATTGTTCCATTGATGATGGGAGATGGCAAGACCCAGGACGAGTGGTATGGGTATTGCATAGTCACCAAGCCGTCCGGAAATACGGAGAGCAGGAAGAAATACCTGGAGATACCGGATCCAAGAAACGAGAGCCAGTTGGTCCATCTCTGTCATGTCAGCGAGCTAGCCGTGGGAGATGTTGTATGTTTCATGCCATCCACATTCGACTTCGAATTCGTTGGGGGTGGGCCCACGAGATACGAGATCTGCTACGCTGATGATGGAACAAGAACGACTACGAAACGACGACCCTATCTTCTCGAGGACCTCGGGATGATGCTGGCAAAGTGGGAAGAGCTGAAGAGGCACCTGTCAATGACTCAGATACATCAAGTCATCGAGTTGATAGAGGGGAAACGGACTGAATGGGGCATTGTCGATCCGCCTGATCCTGTATTCATAGACTTCTGCAGAAGTGTCTTGGAGTCTGCAGAATGGAAGAGTGTGGACAACAGATACCCCTGGAGCGAGACCTCGCGAGAGGAGTGGTTTACAGAAACAGCCAGGCTGGCTGCAAGAGGAGTGCTAGCAGATATCGTGAATCTGCATATCAGAATCTTAAGATTGGACAAAGGAGGAGAAGAGTAATGAAACGTGATCCCGGACTACACCATTACCTCATTCAGACCCTAGATCCTGTGCACATAGGAACTGGGGAGATGAGAATAGGTGGCATAGACAATACGATCGTGAGAGAGACTGGAACTAACCTGCCCAAGATCCCGGGTAGTAGCCTGAAGGGCGTGATCCGGAGCTACGCCGCCTTTCAGCAACAGAAGCCTGATTGCGCGGGAGTAGACATCAAGGGGAAGCCGCACTGTAATAAAGAGGACTGTATCATCTGCTATACCTTTGGCAGCAAGGAACGCGGTGGGGTTGTCGGCATAGGGGATGCTCGGATCTTGTTGTTCCCGGTCCATAGCATGAAGGGGCCAATATGGATTACAAGCCCGATGATGTTGTTCGATTCTCCCCTGCGTGTTCCTTACGTGAGTATTCCGAACGATACCGCAAGAAGGATCCAGTTCAAGGATAGAGAGAAGGCACCAGACACAGAAACCAGGGATGGTCGAATTAACCTGAGCTGGTTGATGCTGAAGCTCGATTCCGAGCCCCTTGTTCTGGATAGGGAGATTCAGACTCACGACCACATCTTGGACCGCGTATACCTCGTTTCAGATGCGACTCTGAGTCAGGCTGTGAACAGCAATCTCGAGGTCCGTACATCTGTGAGCATCGATCCGAGGAGCGGTACCGCGGAAGATAAGGCTCTGTTCACCTACGAGGCAATCCCCCGGGCCTGTATTCTCTGGTGTGATGTGGTCATCGACGAGATCATCGAGGATGGGGACAAATCCCGCGAGCCGAAGGAGATCATCAACAAGGCTATCGAATGGCTGGAAACGCTCGGCATAGGCGGGATGGGTAGCAGAGGATTCGGAAGAATCAAGATGACTGAATGGAGTGTGAAACAGGCATGATGCAGAACCTGGACTATGCTGCAGCCAAGGCGGCCCAAGACTGTGTCGCCCAGGGCATAGACTACAAGAGCCTTGAACGCGTTGCAACAAAAGCTATTGGAGTGCTGCAGAGTCAGGGAATCTATGCGCTCTTTCTATTCCTAGGGAGCAGGGGTTTTGAAGAAAAGAAGTCAGCCGAGAGAATCAGCCAACAACTTGTGAGTCTAGGGGAACAGGTAATTGGCACGGATGTAGGAAAAGACAGACAAATGGGCAGTCAAACGTCCGACAAGACACAGCCCGGAGACAAGGCCACGAGGATCGCAATGCAACTGGTCGCAAATCGAGAAAGACAGATGCTTGCCTATGACGTCTTTGAGAGGACCCTCACATACATCAGATTCTCTGCTAAGGCGAAGGAGGAGAAGTCTTGAGCTGGAATCAATATCGATTCATGTTCAGATTACTCTCAGACATACATGTTGGCTATCGAAGAACGGGAAACTTGATGCAGTCTAGGTGCTACGTTCATGGACGAGCAATCAGAGGGGCCCTTGTAAACGCATTGGCAAGTAGTCTGTGCAGCGACGAGCCAGACCCCTATGAAACGGCCTCTGAAGTTGTCAGGAACATTCGATTCACGTACTTCTGGCCCGCATATTGCAGAGAGACATCACCGGATGGGTGGAACTCTCTCAGCACTGCGTTTCCCTTTCCAGTATCAGATGGGTTACGCAAGTTATATCCAAATCCAATAAAAATCAGAAAAGAGGCCCTTGAATATCTGTTCATGCATTCAGAGCAGCGGACCTCAGTGGGTGTCAGTTCCCGCACTGCTGAAGAGGGGGTGTTATTCGAGGTAGAATCCATCTCGAGTCACACAAGAGAGGGCAAGCAGGTCTATCTCGTTGGAACACTCTGGATATCAGACTCTGATGGGCGGTTGGGGAACCCGACTGAGTCGTTCTCGAATCTGTTACTGGGAGGAGAGAGGACGTACGGTTGGGGAAGGGGTCTGCTCAGATTGGAACCCGCTGGCTCAGACCGGTGTGATCCAACATCACTCAGATTCTCAGGCCATGTCCCAGCACATCTGATCCCCAAAGAATCCAGACCGGATCCTACTGCAAAGGTCGAGGCACTCGCAGGTTGGGAAACAATGAGGGGAAAGACCAGGCTGACAAGTGTTGCTGCCTATGAACCAGGATACTGGCTCGATTCAGAGAGCATCGTCGAGATTGACGAGAGTGGGATCTGGAGGCAGACCTAGACTTCATTATGTCGTAAGTTAGTCTCTCATGGTGATAACTCCACTCCTTGAAACGTAGTGATGAGGACATGAGCCACCTGCATCATAGACCCTGGCTTCGGGAGAAATGAGACCGTTCACTTCGGCTCAGCCCACACAGAAACTGAAACCTTCCTTGAATGAAAGTTGGACACTGTCCTCGGTAGGCCCTATCTTGAAGCCATAGTAGGTCCGCCCGGATACGCATGGAGCAGGGCATGACGCAAGAAGAGGCTTGTGTGAATGAGGACTGTCGGTCCTGCTCAATCCGCTAGGATGCGAGCTGCTCTGGTCCCTCACAGGACCACTACGCCAGACCCCATAAAGAGCAGTGACCTTCACCGCATGACATTCACTAGTCTTCATGCGTCGCGTTGGAGGTTGTTGTGGACCATGCATTATTCGGGAAATAGTGCATCTCTACACCTCGCTTGCGATGCCCCTCGTAGAGAAGTCTGGCTTGCCTTCGTCGGCACCTCTCTAGTTGCAACCAAAAAGCCTGCAGTGATCGAAGTCTGTCACGCCTCCGATAGTTCGGGCATCGACATATATGCAGTCCCGTACCGTTGCGCGTTGAAACCCCCGCCATCCCATCAAATACACGAGGAGTGTCAGCTCATGCAGCGGCACGTAACGGCTCACGACGTATCCTACCATACTTGGTCAGTATTGTTTCGCGGATCCTCATGATGTCCCTGCTGACGATCTCCGCGTAGGGCGCATCCTGTGTGCTACGTATGAGGTCCTCTAGACGAGACTCCCCAGTGACTGTCATGCGGGCATGGTCGAACCTGACGAACTTGCCTCTCTGAAGATGGATCATGTGGTGGCCGACCTGCGACTCGTGGTAGCTGAAGTCGACTCCCTGCCTGAGTATCTCGAGTAGCTCGTCAACCTGTACGGACTCGTCGGGGTGCATCAGTATGGCCGCAGCAACATCGTACAACAACCTCTGATTGTTGCCGAGGTAGGGCTTCGGTCTTGGTCGGGCTGGTTCCTCAATCCTGCTTGAGTTGTACCTGTAGAATACGACCTTCACCAGCTCCACCAGTGCGATGTACACAACGAGAATGCCTGCTAGGATGAGATACAGCACAAGAGGGGGTGGGGTGAATCCGAACAGTTCTCCGGCCGGCGTCAGGGGCAACAACCATCCAAGCGTGACTACAGAGATGCAGCCTATCAGGAGGCCCCTACTTGGACGATTCTTCCAGAATGGTGCTGCCCTTGTCCGAATGGAGAATATCACGAGCGTCTGGGTGCTGAGTGACTCGAGAAACCACGCGGTCTGGAAGAACGATGCGCTGGCCTGGAAGAGCATTATCATGATGAAGAAGGTCAAGAAGTCGAAGAGACTGCTCACTGGGCCCAGAGACACCATGAAGTTCCTGACAAAGACAATGTCCCACTTCTTTGGCCTCATGACGTACTCCTTGTCAACGTCGTCTGTGCTGATGGTACCCTGACTCACGTCATATAGCAGGTTGTTGAGGAGTATCTGAGTCGCTGTCATGGGCAGGAAGGGAAGAAAGAGACTGGCACCAGCGACACTGAACATGTTTCCGAAGTTACTGCTGGTCCCCATCATCACGTACTTCATGGTATTCCCGAAGACCTTCCTCCCCTCGATGACGCCTTTCTGAAGTATCGTGAGGTCACTCTCGAGCAGGATGATGTCTGCAGACTCCTTCGCAACATCGACTGCATTATCTACGCTGATCCCGACATCAGCTGCACGGAGGCTTGGAGCATCATTGATACCATCGCCGAGGTAGCCTACGACGTACCCGTCCCTCCTGAGTACGGAGATGATCCGTTCCTTCTGTGCGGGAGAGACTCGTGCAAATACATTTGTTGCCCTTGCGGCGACTGTCAGCGCCTCGTCCGTCATATTGGCAATCTCGCTGCCCAGAAGAACGCCAGTCACCTTCATCCCCACTGCCTCACAGACCTTCTGAGTCACGACCTCATTGTCGCCGGTGAGGATCTTCAGCTCCACACCAGCCTCGTTCAACAGTCGGATAGACTCACCGGCGCTCTCCTTTGGAGGGTCGAGAAAGGCCACGAAACCCATGAAGACCAGGTCAGACTCATCGTTGATTCCGTAGACTTGTCGATTGGTGTCTACCTCTCGATATGCCACACCCAGGACCCTGAGGCCCTCCGCGCTGAGCTCGTTGAAGGTGCGTTCGATGGTAGCCCTGTACGACTCTGTGAGTTCGACCACCCTACCATCATGCTCACATGATACCGAGACCTTGAGTATCTCCTCCGGAGCACCCTTGACGATGAGGATTCTCGAGTTGTCTCTCTGTACAATGACGCTCACACGGCGTCTGACGAAGTCGAATGGTATCTCATCCACCTTGACATAGGCCGAAGCATCGACCTGCTTGAACTCCAGGATGGCCTCGTCCAGTGGGCTCCTGAGCCCAGTCTGATAGAAACTGTTGACATAACTGAACAGAAGCACTCCATCACTGTTTTTCCCCTCTATGTCCGTGTGCCGGATCAGTCTGATTATGTTCTGGGTGAGTGTGCCGGTCTTGTCAGTGCAAAGAATGCTGATACTGCCGAAGTTCTGAATGCTTGCCAGACGTTTCACAATGGCCCCCTGCCGGCTCAACGCCATTGCCCCTTTGGTGAGGTTGAGGACCGTGACCATTGGTAGTAGCTCGGGGGTCAGACCCACCGCAAGGGCGATGCAGAACAGAAGCGCCTCAAGAATATCGGCTCGCTTGAACGCGTTGAGCGCAAAGACGACTATCACCAGCAGGAGTGCGGCCTGCATGATGAGGAGACCGAAGCGGTGCAGTCCCTGCTCAAACTCAGTTGGCGGACGCGACTCCGTCAGCATCTTGGCAATCCCGCCGTACTCGGTGTTCATCCCTGTGGATGTCACGACTGCCATGGCGGTCCCACTGACGACAGAGGTACCCATGAAGAGGTAGTTTCTCCGACCGGTGATGGACTCGCCAGGTCTCTCGATTGCGAGAGACGTCTTCTCGACGGGATACGACTCGCCCGTCAGGGCAGACTCGTTGACGAAGAAGTCCTTGGCTGCAATGACTCGGGCATCCGCTGGTATCATGTCCCCAGCAGACAGAGAGATGATGTCTCCTGGGACTAGCTCAGAGAATCTCAGTTCCCTCTTGGATCCATCCCTGATGACTGTGGCAGTGGCACTGACTCTCTCTCTCAGGAGTCTGGCTGCGTTCTCCGCCTTGGACTCCTGATAGAACGTGAGGAGCGTACTCAGTACGATGATGACGTATATCATGAGTACACCCTGTGTTTCACCAAGCGCCAGTGATATGGTCCCGGCCGCAAGAAGTAGCATGATGAGAGGGTTCTTGAAATGGCTGAGATAGCGCAGCAGGACATTCCGCCTCTTTGACGTGACGATCTCGTTTGGGCCGTGTTCCTCGAGACGTTTCATTGCCTCTTCTGATGTGAGACCGTGATCGGAACTGCCCAGTCTCTCCAAGACCTGCTCAGGCGTGAAACCTAGGAGCTCCCTGGGAATCTTCCTCTCACGTCCGGATGTCGTGTTTCTGCGCATCAGGGCAACCCTCCGACTGCTTCAGACGCCGCCTGATAAAGTTTGGCACCCTAGTGCGCACATAAGGTTGTGTACAGACACCTAGTAGTATTGGTCTTCCACCGACCTGACCTCGTGTATGCCCTTCTCTGTTTCATTACTTCAGTGCTCCCATCTCTCGAGGGCTCAGTGCGGTTGCTCTCCAGCTACTGAGCCGTGCCGGATGAGATGTACCCCACCAAGAGTCCATCTGAGGAGAGGTATGCATAGAAGTCCCCTCTGCTCGACAAACGAAGAGGCCCTATTGCGACGTTCTGGAGGAGACTGCTGAGAGTGAATCCATTCTCCTCGGTCGCAGCGTAGTAAGTCATTGTCCTACGGGCATAGTCGTACTGAGCAACGACCACTGTTGTCCCGTCCGTCGAGAGAATGGGGTACGAGTAGCGGAGAGTTGTGGTCTGAGTAAGTGATGCAATCTTGGTTGTCTTGCCGCTCAGGACATCGTAGATCATCACGTCTTGAACGCAGGTGGTATCTCTTCCAAGAATGTACAGGACTCTGTCTCGGCCGCCCCACATTCCATAGAACACCGCACCCGAGTCTATCTCCTTGACTGAAGCTCCCTCAAGACTCATGATCCGCACGGTGGAGGACCGACTCACAAGGTAGCATGCACTGGGGGACAGCACACTGCCCTCGAATACGGATGCTGATGTCTGCGAAACAACCTGGGTGGCGGACACGACTGGAACAAATGGGCTACCATCGAGGGGCACCTCGACCATTCCCTCCCAGATCGTCGACCCGTCGCTGGAGTAGAACGCACCCCACACATATAGGTTAGATTCATCGACGGAACCCTGAGCACCGAATCTGAAACCGGCCATTCCGTGTGTGTTCTCATAGAGTCTTTGTGGTGCCATCCGTGAAGTCGACCTGTAGGATCTTGGAGCCACAGTCAGCGATGACTATGGCACCATACTTGTCAGGCACGAGAAACACATTCGTCACATCACAGACTGGCAGCGGGATTCGGCGGACCGAGCCAGTACTCACGCTATCGGAGTTCAGGACAATGAGTTCTCTGTGCCGACCCTCACTATGAAGGGCCGCAGTCCTGGTTCTCTGGAGCAGTACGACAGAACCCTCGTCGGTCACACAGACCAGTTGTGCGCCGTCAATTCCCATTGAAACGAGTGTCTGATGAGCCAGACTGAAGCCAGATAGGCCAGTGCCTGGTCCTGCACCAAGAGCCGGTGCTGCATAGGCACTGAGTGTAGGAATCTGGGGATTGATTGCATCGGATCTGCGGAGGACGCGGATCGAATTCGGGTACCAGTCCCATACACTGTGGACCATGTTGTTCATGATCATGGTCGACCTATAGGACTTGTGACCAAGTGAGATGCTAGTTACTCCGAGAGAGGACGCTGATGACACCTCGGACGGACTTGTGACTGCATTCTGGTCGGCGTCTCGCCATACATAGAGACCATCGAGTTCCTGACCCTCTATCACTCCATTACTGTCAAGGTCCCTGCTTCGAAGTTTCTCATATCCGTCGGGCCATCCATCGGAGTCGCCAAAGAGGTTCTTACCTGACAATGAGGTGTCCTGCATCGGCAGTACGTTGATCAACAGCCCATCGTTTGGACCAACCCACTCCATGATGTCCCGCAGGCCATCGCCATCAATATCAAACATCTTGATATTGGAAGACCAGATATCAGGATGAGGTAACCATTGTCCGTTGGATGCCTGAAGGATTCCATCACCATCGAGATCGAGGACAATGGGTGGAACGGAGTTGAAGCTGCTTATCAGGTAAGACTCTTCAGTATCCTGACTCAGCCCGTACCTTAAGCTGGCACCCTCCAACACACCAAGCTCTCTCCCCGGACGGTTATAGTTATAGAGCCCGAGGTCTATCCTGGTCCCTGCGCTGGACAGACTGACTCCCTGCGACGATAGAGAGGGGAACAGCGAGGACTGAATGTCAACTCCGATGTGATTGACTGTGTCGTGCAAGACCTCAGTAAACAGATTCTCGGCCGCATGAGGGTTGGACAGCAGGAAGCGAGCAACCTCATAGACTACCCCGCGGTCCAGTCCTGCCAAAGCTCTGGCATGCTGGGGGAGCGAGTAGTTGAACAGTAGGGCGACTAGGAGTCCTTCGCGTGCTATCTGCATGTCACTCCCACCAAATAGGGCGCTGATATCCCATTCAACTGGACCGGGATTCATGAAAACGACAAGCCCTGCTGAAACAACAACTGCCACCACAATTCCTACGGCTAGGCAATGATGCCTAACGTGCATCCTGCTTCTGTACGAATACCTTGAGAAAAAGGTTTCCCAGACTCTGCTCGTCAACGACAACCGACGCGCGCGCCTCTTACGATCCTACCTTATGTCCGGGGTAGGAAGATGCTGTGTTCTTGGCGCGATCATGTGACTATCGTGAGAACGCAAGTATCTAATACTCAGAGACCACAACTATTGACCCAGGGTAATGGATCATATGGCCCTGATCTCAAGGAAACAACAAGGCTCAATCCTCATCCCTACGTTCGGGCAGAATGGCGCCTTGACCGTTTCAGTTTCGACAAAGGCGTAAGTGCAGGGCCATAGTGAAAGCTCCCTAGACCTCGTGGGATGGAGTATGGCTGATTCAGTTGCAGTATTCTGGGACATTGAGAACTGTCCGCCACCCCGGGGAATGAGTGGCATGATGATTGAGAAGCAACTCCGCGAATCACTCAGTATCTTCGGGCCCATCCGACAGATTCACGCTTATGCGGAGCTCGCGAAGTTTCCAACGAACCTCAGGACTGAGCTTCAGCGCTCTGGCATTCACCTCATAGATACGCCTCACGGTTCATCAGGCAAGGACGCAGCCGACAAGATGATCATCACTGACATGTTCATTCTGGCAATGGATAGTCAGAAGGAACTCACGTATGTTCTGATTGCGGGCGATATTGACTACTCATACCCACTTGCGAAACTGAAGCAGAGAAGACACCAGGTTGTCTTGGTTGTACCGCCTGTGGGGGCCAACCCAATTCTGAAGGAGCGGGCTGACAAGATCCTCGAGTGGACTGCAATAATGGCTGTCAGAAATGCTACAGCACAGGATGAATCGCTACGGTTTGAAACACTACTCTCTGCGCTGGGGGAACTGAGTCAGAAGGGTCAGACACTGCCATCGCTCACCGAGTTGGAGTCATACCTGGACGCTAAGTATCCAACGTGGAGAGAGACCTCGGGATACAAGAGTATCAAGCAGTATGTGAGCGATGCAGAGGAGGGCGGTTGGGTAGGTACAACAATGCAGGAGAAGGAGATCCGCGTCTTCATAGTGGAGGACGAGGAAGAAGAGAAAGAGGATGTCGAGAAGAGTGTTGAGGAGGACCGGTTCGGTCCACTGGTCACAGTACTTGAGGAGGCAAGGATGGAGGGAAAGAACGAGGTCGAACTCGCGAACCTTGGTATCAAGCTCAGGAGTCTTCTCATTGACCCTCTGGAGAGGCTAGGAGTAAAGAAGCTAAAGGACTACGTCCTCGAGGCAGAGAAACAAGGCGTAGTAAAGGTCCGACAGGATGGACTGCAATACTACGTATCGCTGGCAGGACCTGAGCAACATGGACCCTCTGGGCGCGACGAGGTAGACGCGATCCTGGACCTGATGGAGAAGGCATTGAATGAACTGAGGGCAGAGGAGATAATGCCGACGGCAAGAACACTCATTGGCAGGATGAGAGAGCTGGTACCAGGGTGGAACCTGTACGATTCTGCTGTCGGTGATATCCCTGCACTGCTGAAGGCCGCGAAAGAACGCAGAGAGATGACAGTGGAGAGATACGGGAATCAGTACCTCGTGTTTCCAAAATCGGGACGCTTCAAGTATCACGACCCCAACGATGACAGTGATCCATTCTCAACCGATCAGTGGAAGGTGCTCGCAAGGTACCTCGTCGAGAACAGGACCATCACGGCGAGGGGCAGATACGGGTTTGCAAAGAGGCTGAAGAACTCGGTACCAGGGATCAGCAAGATGAGTATGGGTGCACTGATCCACATGGTTCAGCTGGCAGTCAAGCGGGGATGGCTTGAGTTTCGTGGTACGACAGTCGGTGTACACCCCATGCTGGACCGACAGGTACCGGAAGAAGAACTCAGTCCTGAATCTCCGAAGTAGGAACGCCAGACTGATGAGACATCGTGGGTCACATCCCGGACTACAGGTGGTGCATTGACGCAGAAGCGGCTTGACCGTTCGGGTCACCTAGTCATCCTGGTCGGGCTCGCCGCGTCTCGTCCTCTGACTGAGATTGACGGCGCTGCTCATTGTACGCTGCAAGCGACACCTCCGAGACGTTGATGGTCAGGGTCCGTCCACAGGACAAGAGTAGGACTCCTACGGACGATGCCCCATACGCCTACTTTATACAGTAGCCTCTGTCCCGCCACTTCCGAGTGAGGTCAGTGGCCACACGAAACGCAAGGTACTACATCATGATGCTGGTCACCACGTTTCTCTGGGGTGGCTCGTGGGTCTCGGGCGACCTGATTGTCGAACTGGCACCACCGATGGCGATCGGATTCTTGCGGTTTATGGTGGCACTGATCCCATTTCTGGTCCTACTACGAGTCTATCAACACGGCCTACGCAGGATCCTCGCAAGAGAACACCTGCCAGTCGTGCTCGCCACAGCGATCACAGGGATACTGGGATACGGAGTTTTCTTCCTCATCGGAATGCACTACACTACGTCCGCCCAGGGCTCCATCATCGCAGGCCTAAACCCCACCACGATCACGATCTTCTCCTACATCATCAACCGAGAGAGACTCGAGAGAAGATGGCAGTACCTGGGACTGCTGCTCAGTTTCATCGGGGTGGTATTCGTGATTGGAGTGCAGGCTCTGTTCGAATTCAGACTCGACTATCTGGTGGGCAACCTACTCATAGTGTTGGCGATGGTAAACTGGGGGATGTACTCAGCACTCGGAAAGCGTGCGATGAGAAGCCTGTCTTCAGCAGAAATGACGACAGGTAGCATCCTCTTCGGGACGTTGATGTTCGGTGTTGCTTCAGTAAACGACTGGAACGATACAGTGTTTCTCTACAGTGGCGAATTCTGGTTCCATATCTTCTTTCTGGGAATACTTGTCACATTTGTGGGGTACATACTGTTCTTCGAGTCCGTGAAGAACCTGGGAGGCACCCGGACAGGAGTGTTCATCAATCTGGTCCCGGTCTTCGGAGTACTCCTGTCAGTGATGATACTCGGGGAGGAGCTACCCTGGACCTTCGTCACAGGTCTGATCCTCATACTGGCAGGCATAAGTGTGATAAACGCCCCAGTGAGCCGGGGTGGGCCAGAGGCTCTCGCTGGACAGAAGACATCATGAACCAGGAGAACAGTCACCCTGCATCACGGCGGTGGAGTGGAGGATGTCTAACGAAGAGTATCTTGGCGACCCTCTCAAACAGGCTCCTGACATTCTCACCAGTCTTTGCGCTTGTCTCCACATATGGCCATCCGATCCGATCTGCAAAGATGAGCGCATCTTCTCTGGAAACAGCCCTTGAGTCTCCCATGTCGATCTTGTTCCCAACGACGAAGCCTGTGATCTCTCTGCCCTCGATAGTCTTCACGGTGCCAACAAGTCCGGAGTACCACATTGACAGTCTCTCGAATGACTCGGGCCTGGTGACATCGAAGACCAGCAACGCAGCGTGTGAGCCCTTGTAGTACTGCGTACGAAGGGCGGTGAAGTCTTCCTGACCACCTAGGTCGATCGCCGTGATGATTACAGGTGTGTTCTCGTCGATGTTGACCGCGACTGCACTGAGGTCGACCCCGACGGTCGCACAGTAGGTCTCGTCAAACTCATCTAGCAGCACTCTTCTTATGAGAGAGGACTTTCCCACACTGGGATCGCCGACCAGTATGACCTTGTATGCTGGAACGCCCAACTGTCAGCCCACACACTAGAAATGCACGACCCGTTAAGAACTTCAGTAAGACAAGAGACATCTCGCAGAGAAGATGTTCAACATGCCAAGTTACGAGGGCACCATCTGGAGACCACCCAGCGAGGCAGATAGCCTCATCCTGCAGGCGACCATAGGATGTTCTCACAATGCATGTTCATTCTGCGTGTCCTACAAGAGCAAGCGATTCCGTGTGAGAGGGGTAGAGGGGATCAGGTCAGACCTAGAGGGGGTCCCCAACATACTGAAGCAGAACGCCACCAGAGTATTTCTTGCTGATGGCGACGCACTGTCAATTGACACTGTAGAACTGGTGAGCATCCTCCGTCTCCTGCGACAGCATCTCCCCAGTCTTCAGCGTGTGGGACTCTATGCCTATGCCAAGAACCTCAGGAACAAGTCAGTCGATGATCTGGTCAGACTGAGGGAGGAGGGCCTGGGCATAGTCTACTTTGGTCTCGAGTCGGGCGACGATGATGTCTTGCGAGGCATGAGGAAGGGAGTCTCGGCAGAAGAAAACATTGAGGCATGCCTGAAAATCAAGCGGGCGGGAATACCCCTCTCAGTCACCATCATCATCGGACTGGCAGGCGTCGAGGGCTCAACGAGGCATGCGCAACTCACGGCAGAGGCCCTAAACAGGATCGATCCCGAATACACAGGTGCACTGACTCTGATGCTCCCGCGGGGCACTGAGGTGTATGAGCGCATGAGTAGAGGTGATTTCAAGCCTCTCACTCCGCTGGACACTCTGAGAGAGCTGAGGACACTGGTGGAGGGGCTGAAGTTGACCGAGTGCGTGTTCAGGACTAATCATGCATCGAACTACCTACCACTGAGAGGGACACTGAACAGGGACAGACAGGCCATCCTCGAGTTGCTCGACTCGGCGATAGCTGGTGATAGCCGTCTCGTGTTGAGACCCGAACCCTTGCGCGGGCTATAGTGGCGTGGATGTGAGTAGTACCGGTCTCACTTCACGAATCTGTGCGACCCCACTCGGAAAGTAGCGTACCGACCGCAGGTCCGTCCCTCGAACTTACCTGACATGAAACATATTCGCCCCCGCCCGGCTTGCAGAGCGCAGGGCTCCCGTGCACTAGCAGGCCGGAGGCAACGAACGATGGGTCTCTACACCAGGAGAGTCGACTCTACTGCTCCGGACTGTGACACTGTCATGGCCTCTGTCTCCGGGCAATGTGGACCGTCACGACCAAGAATGTCACTACGACGACCAATACTGCCGATGTGACTATCGACCCTGTCATGGCGGATGTCACAGTCACCAAGACAGTGTCAGCTGCCCACTGATCGCTGGCATCGTAGACCACAATTGTATAGTTGTGTGTGCCAATCTCCAGACCGTCTGCATTCACCACGATATTGCCGCCGTACCAGTCATCGAAATAGAAGAGGACTCCGTCCAAGAATACCTCATATCGAGACGGTCGTGCGTCTTCTGCACTCCAGTTGATCCTGTGTCCAAACGTGCCATACTCAAACTGGATGTCATCAGGATGGTCTATTGTTGGTGGAGTCGTGTCCACGACCGTGACAAATACTGTGTCACTTGCCCAGTTGCCAGACCCATCATAGACGACGAGTGTGAAGTTATGAATGCCGACATCTAGGTCATCAAGATCAATGACGATCTGAAGACCAGTCCAATCGTGCTCTTCGAAGAGTGACTCGTGCAGGTATATCTCATACCTGGCCTTGAGTGTCGCCTCATAGACAGTCCAGGTGAGCCTATGCCCACTGGTACCATACTCAAACTGGATGTCATCAGGATGGTCTATTGTTGGTGGAGTCGTGTCCACGACCGTCACGAGTACTGTGTCACTTGCCCAGTTGCCAAACTCATCATAGACGACGAGTGTGAAGTTATGAGTCCAGGGATCTAGACCGTCGACATCGATGATGACCGGAGAACCGTCCCAGCTGTCGTCATACTCGAGATACTCACCATCCAGATACACAACGTAGCGCACTGGACTTGCTTCTTGTATGATCCAGACGATGCGGTTCCCAGAGGTCCCATATTCATACTGAATGTCATCGGGGTGGTCTATGATAGGTGGCTCTGTCTCGGGATAGGCCAGAGGATATCGATCGACGCTGCCTGCACTTCCGGGTACGGAGTACGATCCAGAGCCACTGTAGTCGCTCCAGCGATTTCCCTTTGAAATGCAGTCATCCCAGGAGTTTGCCGTCCCATTGTCGTGAGCGTTGGATAGACCGTTGTGCCCGATGACGTTTACGAACAGAAGGTTGTAGGAGGAGTTTCCCCACAGATAGACACCAAGTCTCTGGTTGTGGGTCACTGTATTTTCGAATACTTTGCAGAGTCGTGACGCATGAAGGACGATACCGTCAATGGAGTTATTGGTGACAGTGTTCCATGACAGACAACAGGACTCAGATGACTCCAGATAGATCCCACGCAGGCTGTTGTACGTGGCCTCAAGCTCGTACAGAGTGCAGCCGGTAGAGAAGCCCACCTGTATCCCGACTGATGCATTGGCAAACGTACCATTAATCACGGTCAGTCCAGAACAATTGGCGACAATGATCTGACCGTACTGGGATCCGTCTACGAGTTCTCCGGCAAGGTCCCTGAAATAACCGAGAGATTTGCCGTTGATCATGTTGTGTTCAATGTCGTGCAACCAATCATGGACAGAGGGCCCAGACATGACTACCCCGTTGTTGAGGAAAGTATTGTTCATGAGAGCGCATGCCTTGGACTGGGACAGGTAGGAGCCCACGCCGTTGTGTGTCGCTGTACAGCCGATCAATGTGCACGAATCAGAAGACTCGAAGTAGAACCCAGAGCCAGCATTGTAGGAAACAGTGGTATTGGACACAGTCAAGAAGTCACATGACTCGAAGTTGAAGCCGTCTCGAGCGTTGTAGGACGCGCTGTTCTCTACCAGCGTGCACAGATCGGAGGTCTGAATGAAGAATCCATCGTAGTTGCAGTATGAGGCGGAGTTGCCTCTCAGGATGCACGAGTGCGACGACTCGAAGTAGAAACCATAGTCGTCACCCAACGCCACATTGTGAGCCAGAGTGCAGACGGTTGATGCGAAGAGAAAGAATCCAGCCCAGTTGGCCGTCGAAGTGTTGTTGGTCAGACTGCAAGAGTCAGACTCACGTACATAGAATCCCTGCAACTCGTTCTGCAATGCAACACTGTTCGTCACTGTGCACGAGTCAGAGCTCTGGAAGAGGAACCCGATCCGGTTGTCCGTTGCAGTGTTGTTGATCAATATCGTGCCGGGGGAATTATCGACCCTGACTCCAGAGAAGTGTTCACCTATGACACAGTCACGGATGACTCCGTGAACCGCATTACTCAGAACCACTCCATCGTTCATTGATGATGTGCTCGACGAGATGAGGCAGTTCCGTATCTCGAAGTAGGCAGTGGTTCCCGATATGCGGATGCACGTATCCGAAGACGTAATGTCAAGACCCTCGATCACGTAAGGGTCAGTGGGGGTTCCACTGCCGGGCCATCCCTGTGACAAGAAGTCGTCATTCGAGTCTATGACGATAGGAGCATGCGGTGCGTATGAGGTCACGCTGATTCGACCTGGATCAGCCACTCGGCCCAGACCTGCGAAACCCGATGTCTGGCCCCCGAAGCTGATGCAGCTCAGGATCAGTGATAGTAGTAACACAAATGAACACGAAACGCGTAGGCCATGCCCGCCCATGGACGTCACGAACGTGCATGCTCGTGCTAGGGAAAATAAGGTTTCTTAGAGAGTGGATAGGCCCTACCTGTGCAACCCATGACATGGATCGACCGGCGTCTGCAGCAGGAATCGGGATCGGTCGCGGAGCTGTCTTACGCATGGGGCCGGCGTACTGCAAGGGCCGCATGCTCGTCCGTCTCATCGTGCTGCAGCAGCGTGGGGCAGTGGCAAACTACTTATGGAGAGCTCCATTGCCCAGATGCAGAGGTACGATCATGGCCGAGAACGATGAAAGTATCTATGTCATAAGCTGCAGGCAGGACCTGCTCAGTATGGGGATCGATCGAGTCCGCTCCCGGTTGGAGGGCATGGGCGAAACTCGAATCGCCCTCGACTGGACGCAGGCCAGACTTGTCCCAGTGGTTTCAGCAGAGAGGGCGTCATTCCAGCCAGGCGAGGCTAGGATACTGAGAATCAGGCCAATCAAGGTTGGTCCAAACGCCGCTGTCCTTCCTTCATACTACGGGGTGAACGGCATGGGACACTTGCTGTGTATTGGCGCTCAAGAGTTCGTTCACTTCAGTAAGGAGAGGATCGCGGACAGTGCCATGTTTCAGTCCCGGATCAAGGCAAGTATACTGCCCGATGACCTTCTTGGACAGGTCTTCGTTGTCCCGCCACTCACATAGACCCTGCGTCAGAGCGATATGACCTTGTCATATTTCTCCATCATGAGATCGATTATGTCCGGGTAGCCCACAACATTCACAGACTTGTCGATACGACTCCTCAGCCCGCGTTCCTCAACATGCTTCTCCGAGGCGTATGTCTTCAATCCACTTCTGATTAGGTCGTGCCCGTGCGTACATCCCATGTCGGCAAGATATACCCCATCCTGGAGCAACAGGAGCCCGATCTCGTCATTCCTTTGTCTCAGTGCATCGATGACCTCGGAAACGTCAGAGCAATCGCTAGACAACACCACTAGAATTCTTGTCAATGGCCTCTACCCCCTAGAAGGTCATTACAATGTCAGACTCGCAGAGCAGGGAAGCCACCTGCTTGTCGTCAGCAAGCCTCACACCATCAGAGAGTTCCGATGGATCGATCTTTCTATCTCTCAGGGAACGCATCGAGGCGTAGATGGTTCCCTCGAATCCCTCGTAGGTGCTCTTGAACATGCGAATGGGGCTCTCGTCAATGCCCCTCAGAAGCACGTAGACACCATCACCCATGAACAACAGTGTTGGGATGTGGTCCATACCAAACATACCAACAGCGGCTCTCCAGCCCTCGAAATTGTGTATCTTCCCGAAAGGTCTGCTTCTCACCAGCACAAGTACCCTCTTCTCTCTGAACTCCAAGTCAATCCACCTCTCCTAAGGACCCAGGCACAGAAGTCGGTCACACTGACCAACAATCTCAGCAAACTCTGTGAGGCCGGACACCTGTACCCCGGGAATGAAGTCACTACCACCCTGGTCGAAACCACGGGCCGATGTGCAGAGTCCACATGCCTGGAACTCGACACCAGCATCAGCCAGCTCCTGGAACCGCCTGTTCATGGGGATATCTGGGTCGGGATCCTGATTCAGTTTCGCATTGTTGACTCCGTCGATGAAGAGAAAGACTTTCACGTCATATCCCTTCTCGAGGGCAGCCCTGGCAAGTTCATAGAAAGTGTGGCTGTTCTCGTACGAGTAGGGACCAGTTGTTAGAAGAACCCCTAGAGTCTTGGTGTTCACGCTCACTATCTCCGATGTTGCTGCTGACCAGTCGTCGTCTCGCCGCAGTAAAGAGGTTTTCCATTCGTTCCCACAAGATTGATAGCGCCTACGACACGCAGCATGACTACTCCGAATGACGTGGGATGAGATGCTGTGGACTTTGTTACCATATGCTACTCGACAAAGAGGGAAACAATGAAGTATGAATACGACACCGACGAGCAGACATTGGACCTACACCACAGAGGTATCGTGTCAATAGACCTCTTGCCTCTGTCCGGCGCTGCGTGTCTCAAGAGCATAGATCTGAGCGAGAACAGCATTGCAGAGCTCGACATAGAACCACTTAGAGAGTGCAGTGGTCTGGAAACATTGAACCTCAACAAGAACCCTCTTGGAACCGTTGATCTGGGCCCTCTGTCTGATTGTCGTTCGCTCCGTGAGGTGGGCCTTGCTTCCACGGGAATTGAGTCAATCGACCTGACTCCTCTCAGAAACTGTCGAGAGTTTCGAAGGCTACGTCTTCAGGGTAACAGGCTCACGAGGATAGACCTGAGCCCGCTCTCAGGCTGCACGAAGATGGAGATCGTCGAACTTGAGAACAACCGACTTGAGACGCTGGACCTGAATCCGATGGCCGGGTGGCATCGTCTGGCACACCTCAACCTCATGTACAACCGTCTCAGGTCACTGGATCTGACTCCCCTCCGCTCCTGCACTGGTCTGAGCTACCTCTACCTACACCACAACAGGATACGGGAACTCGACCTCAGTCCGCTGCGTGGGTGTCCAAATCTTCAGATCCTCAGGTTAGGGGGCAACGCTCTTACGTACATCGATCTGAGTCCACTGTCCGATTGCAGAAACCTGAGCAGACTGGACCTTGAGATGAATAATCTCGAGTCGATAGATCTTACACCACTCTCAGGACTTGAGAGGTTACGGGTGCTCGACCTGTCAGGCAACAGACTCGAGACTCTGGACCTCAGTCCCCTCTCCGGCTGCAGGTCGCTTGAGGAACTTCATCTATACTCTGAACATCCACAGGAGAACCATATCGAAACGCTCGATGTCACGCCCCTGTTCGACTGCCCTGGCCTCGAGGACCTGTGTGTGTCAGAGGATACTGTGTTGACCGCGGATCCTTCTGTCAAGAACATCGGGGGCACCCCACCAGCCCTGAGGGGTGTCAGCGCAAGGTTGAAGTGGCGCTGAAGGCAGTCCCCTGTCACCACTGAGTAGCGCTACCAGGAGGATATGTCTGGAAAGCGCGACATGTGAGGTCGATCGAAGATGGTTGTGGAGATGGATGAGGCAACTCGGGCACAGGTAGCACACTTATTCACTGGTCTCGAGGCAGATGTGACAATGCACGTCTTTGTGGAGTCCCGAGACTGTCTTTACTGCAACGACACCCTCGCACTGGCCAAGCTTGTTGCAGGAATATCGGACAAGGTACATGTCCAAGAGCACCGTGGAGCGCTGGGGACTGGCATTGCGGCTGAGCTGGGTGTCAAGTATGCCCCAGCAATAGTGCTACATGGAGAAAAGAGATACAAGGTGAGATTCTACGGTATACCAGTGGGACATGAGTTTGGCGCCCTGATAGGGACGATAGTGGATGTGTCGACGGGAACCCCACCCCTGCCACCCGACGTGGTGAGCGACATCGCGGCCATAGAGAGTCCGATCCATACTCTAGTGTTCACGACGCCTCAGTGTCCGTACTGTCCCAATATGGTACGGTTGTCTCACCAGTCTGCAATAATCAATCCACTCATCGAGTCGGACATGATCGAGTCGCTCGAGTTCCAACACCTCACAATGCACTATGGGGTCTTTGGGGTACCCAAGACTGTAATCAATGACCAGGTCGAGATAGAGGGACTTGTACCGCCGGAGGTGTTCGTCGAGAAACTCTACCAGGCTGTAGAGAGATGACCATACAGTGGCGGTCTCCCTGAGGGCAAGAACCGAAGTTGGACTCAGAAAGGCCTACTGTCCCCCTGTGCCACAGGTGATGACAAACTCGGTCTCGTTGACATATCGGTAGGCCTGATACGCCGCATGCACACCCTCCGCGACTCCTGTGATGGCCTGCTTGAACTCCGAGTCTGTGACATCACCAGCCGCAAACACACCTGGTACGTTTGTTCTACCGGTGCGGTCTATCATGATCTCACCTCGGTCGTTAAGGGCCACACCAAGACGCTTGGCCAAGTCTGACTTCGGTATCCAGCCGATCGCCACAAACACACCATCGAGAGGCAATACGTCGGAACCGTTGTAGGCTCTATCTAGCCTGACCGCCCTCACAGAGTTGTCACCCATTATCTCTACCACGTTGGCCTCGTTGATGATCTCGATATTGTCTGACTGCATGATCCTGCGGGCATTGACGGGCTCGGGTCGTATCTTCTTCCCCCTGTAGACTATGTACACCTTACGACAGTACTTGGAGAGCAACAGGGCCTCCTTTGCAGCGCTGTCGGAACCACCTATTACCGCCACGGTCTTGTCCTTGTAGAGCGGAGCATCGCAGAGCGCGCAGTAGCTCACACCGCGATTCCTGTACTTGTCGTGCCCCTCGACTTGTAGCTCTCGCTCCTTGACACCGGTCGCAAGCACCAGGCTCTTTGCGAGAAAGGTCTTCTTGTCGGTCACGACGTAGAACAGGTTGTTGGAGCCACGGAAGACATCTGTCACGGTACCAGATTCCATATCGACGGGGTAAGACTTCGCATGTGACTTGATCTTCTCTGCGAGTTCCTTTCCCGTAAGCTGGATGAAGCCAGGGTAGTTTGCTACATCATCTGTCAGTGTTATGGTACCCCCATCCGTATCGCCAATCACGAGAGTTGACAGGTCAAGTCGCGCGGCATACATGGCGGTGGCATAACCGGTCACCCCAGAACCAATCACTATCAAGTCGTACATGTCTACTTGCCTCCCAGCCTTCGGGTCATTCTCCTCTCTATCATCCGGTCATAGCCAACGAACACGTCGTTGTCAATCACTGTAACAGGCACTCCTCTCTGACCACTGATCTTGTACATCTCCTCGAGTATGCGTGGGTCGTCGAGGACGCATTTCATCTCGAAGTCTACGCCTTTCTCCTTCAGGAACTCCCTCAATGCCTTCGTGTGCGGACAGTCTGGGACAGAATATATCGTCACCTTCATCGTCTGACCTCCGCCAACATCTGCAGTTGCTCAGAAACGACCTGTTGGGACATATAGCTTTTGGACCGTGTGTGTGCAATACCTTAACAGTCATAAGACAGGACGGCCAGACTAGGATCAGCGTAAACAGAGAGGATCAGCTGCAAATGAGACGAGAGGAAACTATTGCCTTCGTGAACAGGCAGATCGAACTTGAGGAGAGGATAATCCAGATCACTGAGAGCAATGTGTCCAGACTTGGGAATGTCTTCGTCAAGGAACTCCTTCTAGGTATAGCTCAGGACTCAAGAAAGCATATCTCGCTCCTGAACGCACTCAGACGTGCTGTGGAGGGACCAACACCCTTCATAAGTACAGCAGAACGAGACGCAATCGCGAAGGGGATCGAGAAGCACATAGAGCTTGAGGCAAAGGCAATAGAGTCCTACGGCTATCTGATGGACACTTCTGATAACGAGCAGGTCAAGAGCATAGCCGCAATGATAAGAGAGGACGAGGTGCGACATCATCGACTCATGGTCGAGCTCCACAAGGCCATGATCGAACCTGAGACGCTCGATGAGGATACCATCTGGGACATGATATGGAAAGACACGCCCTGGCATGGCAGCCCTGGGGGATAGGCACTACCAACAGCCAGCAGACATCAGGAAGTCGGTTCAGAGCGCAAACTTCTGGAGAATGCTCATGAACTTGAAATCCAGGCTCTCAATCCCAACCCCTGTCTTGGCTGATATGAGCTGTGTCGGCATGCGGTAGGGGACAGCCAGCCTGTCCATCTCCTGCTGGACTTGGTCAAAGGGGGGATGCAGAAGGTCAATCTTGTTGCCCACGAGGATGAAACGCTCTCCGTCCCCATTGGAGAACTTGAAATTGCTGTTCCTCTCGATGGCAGGAATCCAGTATCCGAAGATGGCGTCAAGTGTAGCCAGTTTCGTGACGTCAAAGAATAGCAGTCCAATCTTCGCACCTCGTATCATGGCCTGAAGAGACTCGATGAACCGCATCTGGCCACCAAAGTCCCATAGGCTCAGGGTGACCTCGCGACCATCGGGGAGAGTGACTTTCTTTGTGTCGAACGAGGCTCCAACGGTTGTCTTGAGTAGTGCGGGATCAGGAAAGCAACCGGTCGTCCACCTTGTAGTAAAGCTGGTCTTCCCACACTCAGTGTCTCCAAGGATCACAGCCTTCACTATTGCCATCAGTATGACACCTCGTTGTCAGCCGTACGATGTGTCTGCAACGTGGCTATTCAGCATAGCTGTTACGTACTTCCTCCAGCCAGCACCTTGGGATTCGCACGATTCAATAGTAGACCGGAGAGACCCATGCATCCAAGCCAGATCAGTGTGGTAGCGGGTTCAATGAGTAACACAGTCAGTCCGAAGAGCAGACATGCGCCCGAGAAGGCCGCAAATCTCACAGCAGCTCGGAAAGACCCCAGCCGTGCAAGCCTTCGTGCGATCTCAAGATAGCCCACCGTCCCGACGAGCAGTAGGGCGATCATCACCGGATAGAGGGCCTCATAGTCCCATCGCATTGCTGTCCAGGTCGAGTCGTACCTGAGAGCGGGCAGTGCCAGAACTGCCTGCGATGATGACAGCCCAATGATAGAGAGTCTGAATATGGAGAACGTCATTGGCGAGAACAGGGGCCTAGTGGATGAGAGGATGAATGCTGCCACTCCTACAGTGCCTATCAACCATTCGACGTACAGCAGATATTCTCCACCGACTGTGCTGCGAGGCATTTCACCGGCGACGATAGCGGTCCACATCAGCGACTGAAACGCAGATAGGCCACATATCACAATGAGAGATACCGACAGGTAGAGAGGCACCTTCGTCGACGGTGAGATATGACCCAGCAGGGGCTCCAGAGAACCTACTGCGACGATAGAGACTAGAAGTGCCACGATCGAGAACGTCCAGACCTGCCAGAGAGAGATCCCGCCTACCAGAACGGCAACAATTGAGATCGAAACAGTCGGCAACAGCACCAAGAACAGGGCAAACAGTGAAACTGATCTTCGCCATGTCTTGAGCAGAGACCCCATCATCGAACTGACCACTATGACTGGCAGGAAAATCAGGAAGAACTTCAGATATAGCAGGATCTCGGTCAGTAGCGGGCCGCTGGCAATCAAGTACCAGAGTCCCAGGAATGTCAGATTCAGTAAGAATACTCCATTCGTGAATGGGGATGGTGCAGCACGTAGCAGATAGACGGACAGGAGCAGGCTCACGACTGACGAGATCGTGAGTGCGGTCATCAGAATCGGTGACACCTCTGTCGGGCTGATGCTGACGGCGTAGATCGCTCCAAGTGCCGAAAAGACAGCGATTGCATACACGAGCAGATGTGCACGTCTGTCTTCTGTTGCGACCTGCACCTCGCAGTTGATGATGAATATCAGGTATATCGAGATCCATAGCCGCTGCACAATTGTACCCTCGGCAAACACTAGCGTGATCGCCATGAGACCAACCATAAGCGACGATATCCCAAAGAATGCCAGCGCACGGACTGTTGAGGGTTTCAACGCTCTCCTCTTGGACCCCACTGCGAGCGTGTACTGGACAAGGCTGACCAGCAGTATTCCAAAGGAGAGGACTGCAGCTACAGAGTACGTCAGACTCCAGGGGAATGCCATGTTTCATCTATCACCTCTGACGACCAAATCCACGTTTCAAGAAGGATGGCCAGGCGACTCCGGTCGGACTGCTTCCGATCAGCACAAGCCCTGCACCGAGGAGAGACACAACCACGAGACCAAGCACTAGTCTGTCCGAGAACATTGCAATCATGCCGATGGCGAGCGCGGCAAAGACAAACCTCAGATACCGACCGGCTGCTTTCCCCGATCCAGACTTCTGCATACCCCTCGCAACCCATACGAAAGCAGAAACACCAGCAAGAAGGACGAAGATCACAGGTCCATAGATGTCCGAGAGCTCATACCTGCTCTCCATGACCACAGGGTGCGCCAGTGTGAGCAGAGCTGCGATCAGCAAGACTAGGAGGTCGATGGTCAACGAAATCGCCCGTTCACTGAATGTGGATGAGAGGGCTGCCAATGAGAAGCTGAAGACGGCCACCAGGCCGATGATCCACGAGACATATAGCATGTTCGGATCCCAGTTCTGAAACTCATACATCGGCATCATGAGGGCAGTTGCCAGATCGGACGGAGCATGTGGAAGACTCCAGTTTCCGGTCATGGTCGCTATTGCCCAAGACACTGTGTGAGTTGATTCCAGAATGGACACGGCCATGATAGTGATCGACATGAATAGTGGGCTTCTTGCTCTGGTTATGACAGCCTGGTCGACAAAGTAGCCCAGGGGAACGAGCGCAAGTACCGATGCAAATGTGCCAGCCAGGACATACGGCACGATTATCGCATCCAGAAGAGTGCCACTCATGGCGCATGCAGTCAGATTCGCCACACAGATGGTGACCGCGAGGAGCAGAGCCGAATAGGTCAGGATCATACGCCATGGTCTTCTTATTGACACTAGGATCGCTGATGCTACCACTGACGGCGCTATCAGCAATGGGAAGTACTGAAACTGAGGCGCTGGTGGTGCAAAGATACCATAGAACTGGGAGTACCAGGATACGACAAAGAGTATCAGCAGGACAAGATTGCTCATGCTGAAGGCGGACAGGCTCCGGCGGACAAAACGGACCGAGAGCCCTGCAGTGACCAACAGCCCTGCAAACAACATGAGCGACCGTATCACCTCAAAGCCAGGAGGTGAAAGCAGGAGCATGATGATGAGATAGGCGCTCAGAGGAACGGTCAGGATTGCAACCGCCAGTCGTCTCACTCTGCTGGGTATGGCAACCTGTCCAACACCGTTCACCATGAGTAGAAAGAACATCACGACCCAGACTCTGGCCAGTTCCAGTACGAATGCGGCAAAGACTATCTGTAGACCAAGCATGAGTGTCGCCGCACCATACATGACTAGCGCTCGTCCGGATTCTTTCGACAGAGTGGGATAGACCCTCCTCAGGACCAGCCCGTAGTGCAGGGTTGACAATGCCAGCAGGGCAAACGAGACGAGAGCCGCAGTCTGATATGCTATCTGAAAGTCCATCGGAATGGCTACCTCCAGAGGTCTCCGATCTCCTTTCCCTTCTGGGAGAGAATGTCTTCTGCTGCAGCAGCGAGGTCATTCTGCTCCTCCTGAGCCCTCCTGTACAGCGCTTGGAGGGCGTCGCCAGTCTCTCGTTCTCCGTCTCCCTCGCATATGAACACGGTTCGGTCTCGCAGAATATAACCAATGACACCCGTTTCAGCCTTCATGAACATGGGTTGACCGCTAGTGGTCCTGCTACCCGCCCGTTCTAATGCCGATGACACCAACTGGGTCACACCAGTCAGCAGCGCGATTCTCTGGTCATTAGATCCCTCGCGAGGGTAGAGTATGTCTGAGTTCATTGTATCAAGCTCGACGCGAGCAATCAGTCGGATGACCATCTCTCAGTTACCTCCAAACGCGGATCGTATCCAGTCAATCTCCTGTCCCTTCTTGGCACCGGTCCTGACTGCAACATTGACATCCCTGACAGCAAGACCCTTCTCAGTGAGGTAGACCGTTACCAAGAGTTCGTGCCCCTTCTCACACTTGGTGATCACTGTGGGGGACCGACCCTCACTCTTTATTCTTGCCTTGAGGGTTTCTGCTTCCTCTGTCGACAGTCGGAGGAATGCAGGTCCTCTGCACTCGGGACACGAGAATCGGAGCTCCAACTACATCACCGCGAATGCACTGACACTTGGCTGGGATATAGAGATTGCCTGTGCATACCCGATCAATCGATCAGTCATTTCCGTTGATCACCGGTACGCTGCGGAATCGCTCGACCTTCGACATAAAGTCACGTTCAAGCTCCTGAAAGCCCACGCCTGTCTTTGCTGAGATGATGTGACCTGTCATCCCGTATCTCTTGACGAACGTAGCCATCTCATTGGCCACCCCGTCTAGCGCATCCGGCCCAAGGAGATCGGCCTTGTTCCCTACTACTATGAATCGTGCACCGTCACTTCCCCTGGGTTTCAGGTTGCTGTTCTCCTCAATCGCACCGAGCCAGAAGTTTTCCAGGCTATCGAGGGTCTGAAGTTTCGAAACATCGAAGAAGAGTAGACCAAGTGAAGCACCCCTTATCATGGTCTTCATGTGGTCAATGAACCTTGACTGGCCGCCAAAGTCCCATATGGAGAGCGTGACATCCGAGCCGTCACCGAGGCTGACCTTCTTGGTGTCGAAAGAGGCGCCTATAGTTGTGCGAAGATATGCGGGGTTTGGGAAATTTCCTGTCGTATAGCGCTTGGTGAAGGAAGTCTTCCCGCACTCAGTGTCTCCAAGCACGCACACCTTCAAGATAGTCATTGATGTACATCACCACCTGATTGCACCATCCTCGGTCACACCCAACTCGCTCAGCTCATCCAGCCTGCGGACCGCCCTCTGGACCCTGGCAACAAACCACGGGCTTGCAGCAATCGTGAAGAGACCGCCGAAGAAGTATATCGCAGCCAACAACAGGTCGAATCCTATTTGAGAGCTCCAGACGGACACTACGATCATGATGAACGCAGAGAGCTGGAAGAGGACTAGTCTCTGTGCAGCTCTCTGGGCGCCTCTCTTGGAAAATCTGTAGAAGACGTACATCATCATAGGGAAGGACAAGATAACACCGAATGTGACTGCGCCGTTGACGAGCAATCTCTCTGCTGTGGCAGATAGTCCAGCTATGGCGACAAAGGGGAGTGCTACGACGCTTATGGCCGTAGGAATCATCGTGGAAACTACGATGGAGGGAACATGCCACCAGGCCGAGAGAGCGACGTTAACATAGGCCATGAAGAAACATGAGATGGTCACTGCTGTTGTTACCACCACAAACCACTCGAGATACGGTAGTGACCCGGCGAGTGTTGGGTCGAATCTGATCGAGACCTGTAACATCCAGACCAGTGAATGCATGATGAGCACCAGGGCCGACCCCGCACTACCAGCGCCTAGGTACGCGGGCGTCCGGGAACCGGAGGATGCCGCTTGCCGGAAGAAGTAGTCCGTTGACAATAGCAGTGCGGCGATCGCAAAGATCTGGAATCCGACTACCAACCATACCGAGAAGTCGCCAATGGTCGGAACGAACAGGGACACTAAGAATATGGACAGGCAGACTGATACAAGATAGGTTATCAGGAAAAGCAGTATGGTGACCCTCCTGGGTTGACGCAGAGAGCCGAGCACGGCACCCATCAGTGCCAGAGGGAATATCTGCACTGGAAATATCTCAACTGGGGATGTCGAACCTTCGATAGATATCAAGTACGTCACCGGAAATAGCGAGATGAGGGCCACGAGGGAACCCGAGAATACCGAGGGTAACCCGAAGACTGCTCTCAGGGCACCAACAAAACATGCTATCGCTAGCAGGATGAGCAAAGACTGAGCCAAGATCACACCATGAAGGAACGAGAGCCTGGCAAGGACGTACTCTACAGCCAGAATGACCAGCAGGACAGCTACCGATAGACGACCTGTCCTGACTGAGAAGGACGGACGGAGTACGTGCAGTTCGCTGGTCAGCGTCAGGACCAGAAATGCGGCACCCATGGTCGTGACAAATTCAGACACTCCGACAAGTCGACCCATCACTATCATGAGGCTCAACACAAGACATGCTCCACCAAAGTATCTCAGGGCATAACGAGTTGCGGCGGAGATGGCCTCTGTTGCCCGGGTCCTCTTTATGAATACCGCGAGTGAAACCAGCACTGACAATAACGCCAGTAGAAGCCCCAGAGAGATAACAGTACTTATCGCCTCACTGTTCATTCGTGTCTACCTCCTCTATCCCCACAGACTGCCAATTTCCGAACCTGGCCGATTTAGTGACTCCTCAATTGCCTTGATTATCTCAGACTCTTCTGCGTTTCTCATATCCAGTACGAGGTTGAGTATGTCCCTGGCCTCTCTCTCGTCATCGGCCTCACTGAAGAACACAGTATTTCGCGTCTGGGCATAGCCGATGACGCCAGTACCGGACTTCATGAAGTGTACCCTGTTCTCTGCATTCTCTCCCATCTGTGCAAGTGCGGCCTGGATCAGTTGTACAACGCCTGCCAGTAGGGCCACTCTCTCCTCGTTGTCTACCTCGCGAGGATAAAGCTCATGTGCCTTCATTGCGTCCAGTTCAACGCGCGCCACGAAACGAACCGTCACAGGTCTTCACCACCAAATGCCTTCATCAGCCACTCGTCGTCTTTCTTGCCAGTCTCCTTTCTCTGCGGGACTGCCACGTCTCTGATGCACAGACCCTTGCCGGATGGGACCGTACTGACAGTAACAAGGATCTCGTGTCCGTTCTCACACTTGACTATGAGAGGCGGCGACCTACCTTCCTTCTGGATCCTCGACAGAATCCTTTGTGCCTCGTCATCCTCGATCTCGAGGACTGCCGATACCTTGCACTCGGGACATCTGAACACCAGTCGTACCAACGATCCCACGTCCCTGTTATCTGCGCGAGACTGCCACGTCCAATCCATTATTAAGTCTACTCGTGGGCAATCCATGCTATCGACTAGACATCAGGTTATTAAGATTTGTTTAATATCACTAGGTGCGTATCAGAACTGTAGACCAAATGACTTGTGTCCATAGACAGTCCGATGCCAAGTGTCAGATTGACAAGTATTAAATCAGCTTTAGATTCAGAGCATATTGCAAGGACATGACAGATATCTACGACTGCATCGTCGTAGGCGGAGGACCTGCAGGATGTTCAGCAGCGCTTCATCTTGCCTACCACGACAGGAGGGTGTTGGTGCTCGATAGGGGCACAAGTCCCATGCACTTTCACACCAACACTATCATGAACTTCCTCGGTGGTCCAACATACCACGAGGGACGCACTCTGTTACGCCAGATGCAAGGACTCGCAAGGGCTGCGGGAGCTAGGCTCGTCAACGCCAACGTAGTCGAGGTGTCAGGGACCTGCCCAGACTTCGTGGTGAGAACCGACAAGAGCTACCGCACCAACGACAGGTCAACATACCGCGCGAAGACACTCATATTTGCGACAGGGACCGCAAGGAAACATCCCAGAGTAAATGGGTCCTGGAGACAATGGCTTCCGGTCGCAAACGCCGGGAACTCAGCCTTCTACTGTCCTGACTGTGAGGCACCCCTATGTCGTGACAAGAAAGTACTGGTCGTAAACGCAGGCACAGTGGGGAGTGCCCTACATGTGGCCAATTCGCTGACCCGCTTCACGAACTCAATAGAGATACTCATGACAGAGGATGCTTACGTTCCCATAGAGTCCCAAGACCTCAGCAGGCTTGACGACTCGCCATACGTGTGGTACAGAGGAAAGATCAAGGCTGTCGACTATTCCCAGCCAGGTCAGAGACAATCGGTATTGCTTGAGTCAGGAGAAAAGCTCAAGTGTCAGGTGTTCTTTGTCGCTCACGTCGCCGAGGCCAGATCGGAGTTGGCCAGGACGTTAGGAGTCCAGGTGGACCAGAGAGGGAACATCTTGACGGACCACCGCGGAAAGACCAATATCGAGGGAATCTGGGCAGCGGGTGATGTCAGGCCGGTCACGCAGCAGGTGGCTTTCGCAATTGGGACGGGCAATTACGCTGCTCTGATGGTCAACCAGTACCTCGGCAACGAACATGAGTCCAGAGGCGAGTTTGATCATCCAGACTGTCGGAGCCCACTGTTCATGGGGTAGCAGTGCGGACCAAGACGCGTGGCCCGTGAGGACTCAAGCGAATGCTTAAATACACGGCCTGGTTAAACATCGTTAAGGGTGAGGAGATAGAATGACCAGCACCACTGGAAGCATCAGAGAAACTGTGATGAGACAGATCGAGATCGAGAAGAGCATCATTCAGCAGATACTGCAGGCCGAAAAAGAGGCAGAAGACACCGCAGTCAAACTTGTGTATACTGATGTGAGGATGGACAGCGAGAAGCATGTCAGGTTCTTGGAAGTACTACTCGAGCTGATGGACAAGACTCCCTGTGATGAATGGAGTGCAAAGATCGATCGCTACATAGACAGAGTGAAGCTTGAGAGGACGCTGCAGTCCATGAAACAGAAGGAGAACGAGATGTCCGAACTATCCGAGAAACTCGTTGAGATGATCAACGACCCTCTCGGGCGGTTTCTCGTGACTCACCTGTCTGAAGACGAGAAGAGGCACGAGTCCGACCTAGAGGAACTCATCAAGTTGGTCAAGACAGCACCGCTGCAGCCAAAGCGGGCAAAGAAAGGTTCAGACATCAAGTGTTAGCTGAGAACAGGGAAGACCTGGAGAGTGCAGGTAAATGCCGACTCTCAGTGATATTGATCACAATGCCCCATCGTGTACCGAGTACATAGAGAGGATGTCGCCGGTCTACCGGGGTGGCTACACCAGGTTCGCACAGGACTATGTCCTGAAGACAGAGGCGGTGAAGAAGCTCGAGGAGTGCGTGCGGGACTACACCATCGTGGTCCTCTTTGCCGACTGGTGCGGGGATGCCAGGAGGGTGGTCCCGGTCCTCTCACTGCTGGAAAAGAGGCTGGGGATAAAGGTGATCGCGCTTGGAGGTATGACCAAACCTCCGTATGGCTCGACAGAGCTCTGGCAGGTGCCTCCAAGCCCAAGAGAGGTCAACATCTTTGGCGTGACTGCAAGTCCTACTATAATCGTCTTTGACAAGTCAGGCGAGGAGGTGGGACGAATGAGGACTAGGCCCAGGATGGCGAAGACAGTAGAGGAGGAGATCCTCAAGATAATAGAATCGGGTGGTCACTAGGATCCTCACTGGGGGTCCTGTGGACATCCGCCACACCGCTCTGGCTGCATCACGGGACAGGTCCTCACATGGGGTCCACCATGCTTCAGGCCCCACTGACGCATCCGATCGAGTATGTCTCTCAGGTCATTTCCTCTATCGGTGAGTGCGTAGTACACGTTGGTAGTAGGGCCCGACGAGTCTACTGTCCTCGTCAATAGACCCTCTGCCTCCAGGTCCCTCAGATGTTCTGTCAACACCTTCCTGCTCACCCATCCCATACGCTGGTGGATGTCAGTGAATCTGATACCACGGGGATCTGAGGCTGCCATCAGACCCTGGAGTACAAGGATAGTCCACCTCCTCTTGAGAATGGAGAGTGTCCTGAAGACTGGACATGCCTCTACAAGGGCCCTATCATCGGTAGATACGGGATGTGTCATATCGATACTCTCAATAAATGCCCAAGTACGTGGATAAATCTCTTGTCAGATGCGGGCCTCATAGACGAGACGGAGACATGGCTGAGTATTCAATCCCCCTTCCGGCTCTGGCTATAGCAACTGGCATGTGCGGCGTGTCATGAAGTACAGCGGTGTTGCCTTTTGCATCAGCGATCGCAATCCCTGCGCTTCCCGCTGTCCGTTCACGCAGCATTCTCATCACTCTCGATGCAGAGTCTGTGACGTTGAGGCCCTGTTCCACCAGGAATACGGACACTCGTGCCATAGATATCCTGAGTATCTGCTCACCCCTCCCAGTACAGCAGGCGCCAGCAGCCTCATTTGCATAGACTCCTGCTCCGACTATGGGAGTGTCGCCCACTCGTCCCGGCAGCTTTCCAGTCCATCCGCTGGTTGACGAGGCGCAAGCAATGTGACCACGACTGTCGACAGCAATGCACCCGACCGTATCACATCCCTGCGATATCCTTGGCCCTGTCACCGTCCCGGTACTCTTCTCCTCACGATAGCCCTCTAGGATCATCTTCCTGTATAGCTTGGTTGCACCCTCACCTGCTACTTGGGCGATGTTGGTCCTCTCAAGGACATACCTTGCCAGAGTCACAGGATGCCACACACCCTTTATGGCCATGACCGCACCACTCTGAAGTCTGTGACCATCCATCACTATCGCGTCAAGCTCGATCTCTCCGTCGGCGTTCGGCGTTGCACCTCGGCCCGCTGTGAATAGCGTGGTCTCCTCGAGTGTCCAGACCGCAGACTCTGCGGCATCCAGGGCAGAACCACCTCTTTCAAACACGCACAGACCCGCTCTGGCTGCTCTCCGCACTGCGTCGAGTATCTCATGGTGATGACTCTCATCGAATACAGTCGCACCGCCATGGACAACGACCAGTGGTAGACTATCGTCGCTCACGAGCTCGCGTCCGGTTCCAAGACAGAAAAAGCATTTCGTCCAGTCTGGGGACGTACCCAGCGGATGACCAGCAGAATAGACTCAGGACGGATTCAGCAACGCAGCGGAGTCACTCTTGTCCGGAGGTGCGTCCAGGGATTGTCGGCGCACCCCACGGGGCAGGCTTGGCGATGCCTCATCAGGGATCCTGTACACAGACTAGACGTGACAGTCAGCAACAGTATCAGAGGCCTAGTCGGTGAAGCTCTTCCTCAAACACCTTCAACCGTGACTGGAGGTCGATCCTTGTTGCGGCAAATACTGACAGATCGATGCCTCCCCTGCGCGCCTTCTCATCAAGGTCGGCGATCTCATTCTTCAGCTCACGTATCCTGTCCTTCACCAGATCGACCCTGCTGACTGCGGAAGTATCGCTCTCAGTCGGTCTCTGAACGCTGATTATCTTTCCATCCGAGATCCTGAATATGCGGTCGCACTGTCTTGCAACTGCAGGGTCGTGTGTCACCATCAGGACAGTCTTGCCCAGCTCTCGGTTGACCTTCTGGAGGTACTTGACGACTTGTGCTCCTGTGTCTGAGTCGAGGTCTCCCGTAGGTTCATCGCACAAGAGGACCTCAGGATTGTTGGCCAGAGCGGCCGCAATAGCTACTCTCTGACGCTGGCCTCCTGAGAGCTCGTCGGGCTTGTGATTCATCCTGTCTTCAAGGCCCATCGATGTCAGCAGTTCGACCGTTCTCTTTCGCCTGGTACTGCTAGGCACTCTTGCTGCGAGCATGGGGAGCTCCACATTCTCATACGCCGTCAGGGTCGGGATCAGGTTGAGTTCCTGGAATATGTGACCGACCACATCTCTTCTCAGGAGTCCCAGCTCTGCAGGAGAGGCATTTGTCACATCTCTCCCTGCGACAATGGTAGTGCCGGCTGTCGCTCGAGTTATGCCCCCAAGTATGTTCAAGAGGGTGGTCTTTCCGCTTCCAGATGGTCCCACTATGGCCACCATCTCGCCCCTGTCGACCGTCATCGAGAGCCCCCTGAGTGCCTGAACCTCAACTCGACCCAGTCTGAATACCTTCACAAGATCGACCGTCTTGACAAAACTGCCATCTTCGCTCATTCTACTTCACCTACGACCTAAGCAAGATCACCTTCTCCTCTGGACGAAGTGACGCACGCCAGACTGGCACAATGGCTGCAAGTATCACAACTCCTATCACCATTAGCAGGTAGAGTCCCGGTTCTCCCATGAGCACGATGCGGTATCGGATGAGGCCTGTCATCGCGGAGTTGTTGAGCTGGCTGACGTTGCCAAAGATCTGGATGAGGCCTACTAGAGAACCGAGGATGATAGAGAAGACAACAAGTATCATGACCTCTGCCGTCAGAGTCAGGAAGAGCTGCCACTTGTTGAATCCTCTCACAGTCAGCAGAGCAACCTCTTGATCCTTCTCCTTGAGGGTGAGGACTATCACGAGGCCTGAACCTACGACTGCAAGAACTGCTGCAAAGAACACAGACACGCGCTGTATCTTTGACACACCACTCTGGATCGGACGTGCATTATAGTAAGCCATCTGCGATGTGTATGAGTAACTGGACGCAACTGACGAATATGTATTCATCAGCTGCTCCTGAAGAAGTGTACCATTAGTCCCAGGTAGTGTCCTTATCAGGACGTTGGGTTGTGAATAGCCTACCAGTCCTGAGCTACGAAGGAAATCGACCGATACAAAGGATGGATAGTCACCCCCTACAGAGACCACCTGTTGCGGAAACAGCTCCTCCAACAGAGACCGGTGGCCTACAAGACCCACAATCTTGAGTTCGCGAGTCACAAGGCCGGCAAGATCACTCACATGGATCGTGTCACCCACATTCAGGCGCAGGTCCTTCGCGACGCTGAGCGACAACAAGATCCCGTCCTCATCGAGGGATGAGAACATCTCATTGAGATTACCCACGAACCAGTCAGACTCCCAGAAGGCAACATCTCTCCACTCATCAGGGGATATCGCCCTGACTGCTATCCGGGTCGAACCTGAAACGAGACTGATTCTATACTCGACTGTGGCCCCCGCGACGTTCTCCATGGACCTTATCTCATCGACGATGGCGCTCACGTTGGCACCCATCCCGAACTGAAGTCGGACATCCGATCCCACGGTATAGTAGGCATCGCGCTGAACATGGTCCAAGTCCGAGTACAGACTTCCAATCGTGAACACCCCGTATGACACGATCAACGAGAGGAGGAAGACCATCGCTGCATTCCTGGCAGGGTTCCTCCTGACATTGCGCGTCGCCAATGTCCCAAAAGCGCCGAAGATCCTCTTACCGCCCATGACTATGAGTTCCTGGAATCTCGTAGAACCCCGCATGAAGACCTTCGTGGCACCGTAGAGGAAGAACAGCGGTCCAACGTAGTTCAAGACTGCGTCAACACCTATCCATGCAATGATACCTATCGCGAGGAACAGGTTTCCTGGGTTGAGTGATGTCAGCAAGTATGACACGTCTACGCCAAGTCCCCAGACGACTAGCTTGTAGGTACCCAGAAGGAGGAAGACTGTCGGCCAGAATCGCTTGTACTCAGAGGTCTCCTCGACGTAGACGTAATGCTTGAGTGCGTCCAGGATCTCGAGCCTTGACGCCCGGTTTGCAGGCCTGTAGACCGAGATGAGCGCCAACGCCATACCCAGCGCAATGGAAAGCACGACGGATGTCGGGTTTGTGCTCACTACCGTCAGGAGCTCGGTCCCTCTCGCTGCTACGGTGGCCCATGCAACGATCGAGCCCAGGAAGACCGCTGCCGCCCCGGCCATTGCCCCGATCAATGCGCCCTCGATGAGGAAGATGTTTCGTATCTTGTCTCTTCGGTAGCCCTTCGTGAGGAGAAGGCCGATCTCACGTCGTCGCAGATTGTACGTCATGTCGCTGACGAGCGTGCCTGTGAAATACGTCATGAAGAAGATCGGTAGACTGAGTGATATGAATACCAGATTCATGACTGCTGATATCACCGTATACATGGTGAGTGGCAGCGTCAGCATCGAGTCTATCTCAACTGAGTACGGCGATAGCTTCGCTGTGATCCTCTGCCTTATCTCTTCGACCCTCTGGTTGGAAGCAGGAATATTGTAGGGATCAATGACTCGGGCCCTGTCGATCTTGGCCTGAAAGGTGTTGACAACAGTGACGCTGGTCCTGCCGCTGATGTTGTCAGCCTCTTCAAGCATCGGGCGGACCGTCTTCTCCCAGTCAACCAGAATCATGTTATACGGGTACTCGAAACGTATGCCGAAGGGGCCCATGAGTATCCCCGAGAAACCATATTGAAGCAGGGCATATCGGTAGGCCAATGGGACCTCCACTACCCCCGCGACAGTGATGTTTCGATTGATCATCTGGACGCCAGGCAGTCCTTCGGTCCTCACGACTACTTTCATGGTTATGACATCATTCACTGAATACAGTGACTCATTCAAGGAACCTGCGACCACATACGCCTCATCTGGTCCGAGGGTCGGATCACCTGCAACGACAGTCATAGGATCGGCCAGACTGCTGTTCCAATCTATTCCAAATACGTGAAACAGAGTGCGGTCGTTCACCACATGGTAGAAAGAAGTGATTCTGGCGTACTCCAAAACATCGTCGAGCTCCGATAGGGCATTGCCAACAGCCTCAAACGTGTCGACGGTCCAATTGCCTTCTCGAGAGTTGATCACATAGTCGTATACGACTCCGTCGAGAGTGGCATCAAGCGCGTCTCTCGCCAGGATGTCAGCAGCAACGTTTGTGCTTGCAAAGAATGTTGTTGCAACAAGAATCCCGACGGTCAGTGCAAGAAATAGCCTGTAGCTTCTGACAACGCGCTTGAGTGCATACTTGAGCATGGGAAGGCCCTCCTGCCCGTGGGGACAATCATGACCTTAAAAGGGTTGACCCCAGTTGGTATCGCGTGAGCCACTGGTCGGCCTCTTGCGGTCATACAAGTGAGAGAGGGTAATCACGACTGCAGCCAATGCCAGACTCGATGACACTACAACTGGCATTGTCGCTGTGGTATCGATCGCTCCTGATGTCGTCCTCCTGTCAATGATAATGGCATAGCTCGTCGCCGAATTGTTGGCCATGTCAAACGCCAAGATTCGCAGTGAGTACGTCTGGTTTGCTGCCAGCGGAGCCACATCCGACACGTACATCGTGCCATTGAACCCCAGCGGCTGGGAGTACAGTGGCGATACAGACGGCTGGATCATGAGTGTCACGTTTTGAACACCGGACTCGTCCCACACGACGGCCCAGGCGAGAAACGCCTCACCTCCACGGGCGTTGCCCACTATTCCCCAACGAGATATCTCAGGACGAACGGTATCATTCCCCGTGACTTCAGACGACGACAGGCAGATCAGGCAGACCACTGCCAGCCCGAGGATGAATAGACGAGAACTCGTGTGCATCGGACTTGAAGTCACTCATCAGGATATTACTTCTCCGGTGGCAGCAAGAGAGTCGTCGTTCTTGCTCCCACACTGGCAGGCCCTGCCACAGCAGGTTTAGACATCAGAAATAGATGACCGGTCTCTGAGACAGGGGTGGGCACAGGAGGGACGGCAACACAACGCCTGCCGCGCCACCACCTTTTCTTTTGAGCGTCGTGTTTCAGAGCGGCTATTCTGAGCCCTCTGCGAAACCCTGAACGCACGCCAAATTCAGGGATCGGCCCAGTCCCGATGCCTGTGCCCCTGCGCTGTATGTTGGCGTGTCGGCTATATGATTCTATTGGTGAGACCTTGCAGGAAGTCCCTCACGGCGTATCAGCATGTGTAATAACGCATATGAGCAGATATAAACAGTTGTCGTATAGGTTTCTCAGGCTTCGAGAGAAATAGAAAGTGAAGCAGAGGGTTGCTCCCTCTGCTGAATTAGTCTATGTCTATGGTGGGGCTGTCAATCCAGCTGCAGCCCAGGTCTTGTAGTAGTGGTAGAAGTAGGCGTCATGCATCGGGTTGAACTGGTATCCGACCAGGTAGTGGTTCTCCACGTGGAAGCTGACAGCCTGGTAGCACCAGATGTAGGCAATGTGGTCAACAATTGCCTCCTGGATCATGTAGTACAGCTCCTGCCTCCGAGTGGTGTTGAGAGTCTGAGCTGCCTCAGAGATCCATCCGTCAACCTCTGTAGCATTCCAGCCTTCCGAACCTGCCAGACCAATCCTCATCGGGAAAGTACCTGTCGACTTGACGAACGGCCCAACATAGTTGTCGGGGTCCGCATAGTCAGGAGCCCAGCCCAGGAAGAAGATTGGCAGCTGTCTGTGTCTCACCTGGTAGAGGTAGTTAGCCCACTCAAGCGCCACCACATCGATCTGGAGGGGCTGTGATGGCTGGGTGGCCTCCGGATGTGCAAGGATGGCGTTTATGCCGTCCTTCAGGAGCAGACAGGCCCTCTGGCGGTTGACGTTACCACTGTTGTAGTAGATCTCGAGCTTGTAGGAGTTGTTCGCAAGGATATTGTCCAAGCCTGCAGCCATTGCATCGTTCCAGGCGTCAACTGCCTTGTCGATGTCGTAGCTGAACATGAACAGGTCATCCTTGTGACCGAACATTCCCTTCGGAATCGGTCCCTGCAGCTGTGTTCCAAAGCCGTTGAGGACGTTGGCAATGTATGAACTGTAGTCGAAAGCGTATGAGAATGCCTCACGGACAGACTTCATCTGGAACATGCTCTGAGTTATCACACCGGACCTGTTCAGATACGGGTTCATGTTGAAACCTAGGAACATGACGTCAAAGGTCGGTTCGTGGGCCCAGAGTTTGAGATACGGGATCTTCGACTTCCGGGTTCCGTCGCCATTGTCACCTGTGACGTTGTTCCAGATCTGGTTTGCGTGGCTGACAGGCCAGTATGCCGAGTCTGTCTCGTTGTTAAGCAGGTTCAGGATCCTGCTGTTGACATCCTCATTGGTCTTGATCACGACCTGTCGGATGTTTCCAGCATACGGGAATTGTGCCTTTGCCTGAGCGGCCCTCCAGTAGTTCGGGTTGAGGTCGAGTGTGATGTGATCGTCGACGACCCACTCGCTCACCATGTAGGGCCCAGTGCCACAGGTATGCCTGTCTACGTAGTCGTTGTGCTGACCGATAGCGACACCGCCGTGTGCCTCAACGAAGGTCGGGCTGATCATTGCCCCAACCTCGTATGTGATGGCAGCCAGGAATGGGGCATATGGATAGGCCAGACGAATCCTGACTGTGTAATCATCGAGCACGATAATTGCACCGGTCCCATTGTCATTTGCCGCCTTCCACTCATTGAAGGCTGCAATGTGCTCGGGAGAGCCCTCACCATACTCGTACACGGCATCCTCAACGGCCTGACCACCGAGTATTGGCTCTGCGAGCATCCATGCTGGGCCCCAACCGTCGAAGATCGCCATCACTCGCTCAAAGTTGTACTTCACACACGAGGCATTGAAGGGCGTTCCATCATGAAACTTGATTCCCTGCCGAAGAGTGAAGGTGTAGTTCAACCCATCAGCAGACACGTGCAACGACTGTGCCAGAAGAGGCACACTGGGAGTTGTGTCAGCTGAGTCCCACTGATACGTGTACAGGGTCTCGTAGACGTTGTAGCTGATCCACGATCCAAACGACTCATAGTCGACGTGCGGGTCCAGATACTCTGGATTACCGATCGTCTCCCAGATCATGGTCGCGGGATATGGTGGGGGCGGAGAGAACACGACAAACGCCACCGCACCGATAGCGATCACGGCCACGAGACCAACCACGATTAGTTGGTTTCGCTCCAAATGTTTTCCTCCTTCTCTTTCTAGTCGAACGGACGACGTGACACGCTTTGCACACTCACGTCGGTCCTGAAGGTAGGGACTTCTTCAGTGGATGCTCACTAATATACGTTACTGCTCGCGTCCTCGACTATCCGCTGCCCCCGTCAGGGCTCAGAAAGGGGAACGGACCCAGTGTCCTGAATCGCATCACCGCCTCCTGAGATGCCAAGAGCCGTCATCAGTGAGGGTGACAGGAACCAGTTGTGACACTCCAGATGCGCTGAGAGCCGGGCGAGCAACTGTGTGTAACACAGAACATATCGACTGTCAGTCCGAGTGCTCTCGCGGGATGCTGGCAAACGAGTCCTGATCCACCACCAAGCGTCTGACATGGACGACAGAAAGACAGATTCAGCAACTACTTTCAACTAAAGGCTTAAGTATATCAACAGGCGGCCAAGCTCGCGACGCAAACCCCTCCCCACAGACGAGGATCAGACAGATGAAACTACGTGACTTCGTGCTTCGCCGTGTGATCCTGGCGATTCCTGTCGTGTTCGGCGTGTTGACGGTAACGTGGGTTCTTGTGTACTTCGTGGGGGACCCTCTGGCCCTCTACATAACTGAGAGGACACCTGAATCTGCAATACCGGGAATAATCAAGTCGCATGGTCTTGACCAACCTCCCATTGTTCAGTACTTTCTGTACATGAGGTCCCTGATACTAGGAGACTGGGGACTATCGAGAAGCGTGGGTGGCGATCCACCCGTACTCGAAGTGATACAGCAGAGATTCCCCGCAACAGCAGAGCTGGCTATGGCAGCAATGGTGTTTGCAGTCATCCTCGGGATACCACTGGGAATACTGTCGGCGACCAAGAAGGACAGACCAGTGGACCACGTGACCAGGGTCTTCGCTCTTGCTGGTGTTTCAATGCCCATATTCTGGTTTGGCCTCATCCTGAAGTATGTCTTCTACTACCAGTTCAAGGTCATGAAGATCTCGCTTCTGGGAATACCCCTCTACCTACCGGGAGATAGCAGGGTTGACAATGAGCTCTGGAAGGCCCTGATGGGCAACACACAGGGCTATGTGCCCATCACCAATCTGGTCCTGCTTGACTCCATCCTGTATCTTCAACCGTGGGGATTCATAGATGGTGTGCGTCACCTCATCATGCCAGGTTTCTGCCTTGGATATATGACAATGGCGATAGTGACGAGGATGATGAGATCCAGTATGCTCGAGGTCCTAAAGGAGGACTACATCACTCTTGCCAGGTCCAAGGGCCTCAGAGAACGAGTGGTCATATACAGACATGCCCTGAGGAATGCCATGATACCCACCACGACCGTGATTGGCCTGGCCTTTGGTGGGCTGCTCTCAGGTGCTGTGCTCACCGAGACCATCTTCAACTGGAACGGTCTCGGGAGATGGGCTACCAGAGCCATACTGATGTCTGATGTGGCCGCAATAATAGGCTTCACACTGATGGTGGCACTGATATACGTGACAGCTAATCTGATCGTGGACCTCACCTATGCAGTCCTCGATCCAAGAATAAGGTACGGATAGCAGGTGATATCATGGCTCAAGACACCACTACATTGAATGGAGAGCGAACACGCTCCAATGTCTCGTTGCTGACATCGGTCGCATACTTGGCATACATTATCGTTCTGATCGGCACTGGTCTGACTGCACTGCTTGGTGGGGCCGTACTGATGCTCGTGAAGGCCCTCGTGGGCGTCACATTGGCACTCCCGAGTGAGTTGTCCGGATGGCCGTTCCAAGGCCTACTGATCTCACTCATCGCAATAGCGGTGAGAGGAAATGTCCGTGGCCTGAGGAACAGAGAGGGTCACTCATTCTCCTCGCTATTCTACTCGAACCTCCTAATTGCACTAGTATCTCTCAGCATCGGGATGTTGGGATATGTCCTGGCAATCCTGAGCCTCGCCATCATTGCACTGACATTCTTGCCGGGGAACAGGGAACTATGGTTGTCTGAATTCAGGGAGGACCTCAAGCCAAGAGTCAAGGAGATCAGGTACAGTCTCCACCTTGTCCGGAAGAGCCCCCTCGTAGTGCTTGGGATAATCATTCTGACCTCTGTCACTGTTCTCTGTCTCTCAGCTCCGTGGATTGCCCCCTTTGGGCCGGAGGAGAGGATACCCGCTGACTCCAAGCTTCCGCCAGGCTCACCTGCATCGATCCTGAAGAACACAAGACTCGACCTCGCTATCGTGTCGAACGAAACGGTCACGTCCAATCCATATCAAACAATATCCGGGTTCTCGATGAGCTACGACATGGTGAGAACCGAGTATCCCCCAGTCCTGTCAGTATCATTCAATCTGAAATCTGGCGCTGACGCGGGCCTGACGACATTCGCACTGTACAATGTGAGCCAAGAAGTATATGGCGCTCTCAGCGACTCAGAAAGGCTGAACTATAGGATGCTTGAGAACTCAAGTACGGGAAGGCTGCGACTCAGCATCCAGTTGTCAAATCAACCTATGCAGTACACATGGGTGATAACGTACTCTGCTCCAAACAAGACGACGACCTGGACCACATCAGAGTACATAATACTCTACTACAATCACTGGCGACCGATACACTACTGGGGAACTGATGACGAGCTGGGCGGTGATGTCTTCAGCCGTGTCCTGTGGGCCGGTATCACGGACTTGCGTATATCCGTGACCGTTGTTCTCGTGGCCACCACGATCGGCGCCATCATTGGAGCCGTATCCGGCTTCTACGGAGGTAAGATAGACGAGCTTGTGATGAGGGTCACAGACATCTTCTTCGCCTTCCCTGGACTGATACTGGCAATGGCAATCGTAATGGTCCTGAAGGTGAGAAGCTTCGACAACATTGCGCTGGCACTGATGGTGACCTGGTGGCCGGTGTATGCACGTCTCGTCAGGGGCCAGGTGCTGGTGGAGCGCGAAAAGCTCTACGTCGAGGCCGCCCGTTCGGTCGGCGCCAGCGACTCGAGAATACTACTGGTGCACATCCTCCCCAACACGTTCCAACCACTGATCGTACAGGCAACAATGGACACTGGAGGCGTGCTCCTCACAGCTGCTGGCCTTGCATTCATAGGCTTCGGGCCACCTGCCGGATTTGCAGAATGGGGACTGATGATTGCAGGAGGACAGTCACTGATGTACACTCACCCGTGGATAGCGTTCTTCCCAGGAATGTTCATCCTGCTGACTGCCCTTTCGCTGAACCTGATAGGTGACGGAATCAGAGACATTTTCGATCCCAAGCTCAGGAGAAGGTGATCGTTCAAGTGACTTCAGATGACATAGTTCTAAAGGTCGAGGACCTCTACGTGAACTTCTACACCTACGAGGGCGTGGTACACGCGCTTGACGGGGTCAACTTCGAGCTCAGACGCGGCGACACGATGGGACTGGTCGGAGAGACAGGCTGCGGTAAGAGTGTGACCTCGAAGGCAATCCTCAGACTGATTGACCCGCCTGGGAGAATTGAGAGCGGCAGAGTTCTCCTCTACCTCGACGATCCATCCACGGGTCAGAAGACTCCTGTCGATATCCTTCAGTTACCTGAGAAGAAGATGCTGGAAATAAGGGGTAACAAGATCGGTATCGTCTTCCAGGACCCCGCAACGTATCCAAACCCGGTATTCAAGATAGGTGACCAGATAGCAGAGGTGATCCAGATACACCAGGATCTCTCGAGGGACGCACTTCTCTGCAAGATCGAGGAACTTGAGAAGCTAATGGCCAGTTCCACCAGTTCCAGTCAGAACGCATCCGCCTCGGGTCAGACAACATCGCTGATGAACAGGGTTTCTCCGGAGAGGGTCAAGGCCCAGATAGAGCAGTATCGTTCGATGCTCGATAACCCGCCAAAACCCGACAACAAGAGTCTGAAGATGGCGGCCAAGAGGAGAGCAATCGAGATGCTGCGAATGGTAAAGATGCCGGCACCCGAACGTGTCGCCGAGCAGTATCCACACGAGATGTCCGGAGGAATGAGACAGAGGGCATTGATAGCAATGGCACTTGCCAGTGATCCACTCGTCCTCATATGTGATGAGGCCACGACAGCACTGGACGTCACCGTTCAAGCACAAGTGTTGCGGCTGCTCAATGAGCTCAAGACAAAAGTGGGGAGCTCCATCATTATAATCACGCACGACCTGGGAATTGTTGCGGAGACCTGCAACAGGGTCACTGTGATGTATGCTGGTACTGTAATCGAGTCAACATCAGTCTGCGAACTGTTTGGGAATCCTATGCACCCATACACAATAGGCCTACTCAAGGCTGTACCCAAGCTTCACGAGCAGAAGGAGAAGCTTGATCAGATACCCGGATCTGTACCAAATCTGATAACGCCGCCTCCCGGGTGCAGATTTCATCCTCGCTGTTCATTTGCGACTGATATCTGCAAGAGAGAGAAGCCCGAACTCATAGAGATTCGGCCCGATCACAAGGTGGCCTGCCACCATCCGCAGGGCAAGTTCTGAAGGAGGACTTGAGATGAGCAGAGAATCGGACGTATTGATGAGCGTGATCAACCTGAAAAAGTACTTTCCTCTCACGGGAGGGGTCTTCAGGAAGGTCATAGGGAAGGTTCATGCCGTAGACGATGTATCATTTGACGTGTATCGGGGAGAGACACTTGGAGTTGTGGGAGAGTCCGGTTGTGGGAAGACCACCCTCGGAAGGACCGTGATACGACTCCTGAAGCCCACATCTGGAAGGATCATATTTGAGGGCACTGACATTGCTAACCTCAAACCGAGCGAGCTCCGACCCTTCAGACGTGAGATGCAGATAGTGTTCCAGGACCCGATGGCCTCCCTCGACCCGCGGATCACAATAAAGAACTCCGTCGGAGAACCACTAGTTACAGCCGGTGTAGCACACGGATACAAGATGCGAAAGATGGTACTGGACCTACTGCAGAAAGTTGGACTCACAGAGGACCACCTCAACAGGTTTCCACATGAGTTCAGTGGAGGCCAGCGTCAACGTATCTGTATCGCGAGAGCGCTTGCGCTCAATCCCAAGCTCGTAGTATTGGACGAACCTACGTCTAGCACTGATGTGTCGGTGCAGGCACAGACGCTCAACCTGATGAAGGATCTGCAGAAGGAGTTCAATCTCACTTACATCTTCATATCACACAATCTCAGCGTCGTCAAGCACATGAGCGACCGAGTAGCCGTCATGTATCTGGGAAAGATTGTAGAGCTGACTCCGTACGACATCTTCCGCGAGCCCCTGCATCCCTACACGTTCGCGCTCGTGAGTGCGGTCCCGATACCAGATCCATCATTCTCAGGAAAGACGCAGGTGCTTGAGGGTGAGGTCCCGAGCCCAATCTATCCGCCTCCTGGATGTAGATTCCATCCGAGGTGCATCTTCGCCCAGGAGAAATGCATGACAGAAACGCCTGAGCTCAGAGACATCGGAAATGGACACCTTGTCGCCTGTCACTTCGCAGGAGAACTAGACTTCGGAAGGAGTGCACAACAGGAGTATGCTCAGGCGAACCAGTGCGCGTGATGACCAGATAGGAGGAACCTCAACTGGACGAGGAGAACCCAGAGAGAGAAGAGCAAGTCGATTGGAGAAGTATCGTTCAGAGGGAGGAAAGTAGAACATCCTCGGTCAGTCTAGATAAGAAGGACTATGTGGCATTCTTCATAGCCGCGCTCCAGACGATCTTCCTGCCCCTTGTGATCTTGACGATACTCCTCCTCCTGTTAGCAGTCCTGGTGGGTATCTGAGTGACAGAGGTAGGGGGACGCAAACCAGCAACGAACAAGATCGTCATAGATTCATTGGCGATCTCGTCAGGTCTAGCAGGGGTAGACCTGGTAGTTGCACTGCTACTGGCACTATCTGTTCCTACTGTGAAGGCCCTAGACGTTGCATCCGTTGTCATGATACTGGAGTTCGGGATTCTCTTGATCGTGGGTTCCTGCATGCTGGGGACGGCTCCACTTGACGACCAGACAGGCACAAGCCAGTCCGAGTCATCCCCATCCGACCGAAACCTCGAACGTGGGAAGAAGCTGTTTGCAGTAGCACTCTTTCTCCTGCTGTACGCGCTTCTGACAGGAATGGTCGGTTCGATTCTTCAATGATTGATCACCACTGCGTCCGCTCGGCTGCAACACTCTCATCGCCATCATGATGACGCAACCTCCGGAGCGTCCAATAGGGTAGCAGGAGGAAGATCAGTGGCGTCAGGACAGCTATGTACACGACGGACAGTATGACAGAGAGATCTAACAGGGCAAGCGCAGGGCCAACAACAATCAGCACAACGACCGAGGAGAGGAGGACACTCAGGGCGGGTAAAATGGAGTCCGCGTAGGGGGCCATCGCTATCATGACCATGCCAATCAGCGCCGATGAGAGTGTCCACTTCCTGACCTGCCGTATGGCCAATACAAGGTACACATAGTCCTCTTCGTTCAGACGTTCGATAGCGACTGTGTTCAGGTCGTCAAGGTACTCCTCACACAGCCTTGCCTCATCAGGTCCCAGTGCCACAAGACCTCCGACAACAAGAAAAAGGAGCCCGCCTCCCATGAGAGAGATGGCATCAACCATCAGGGCGCCCAGTATCATTGCAGACCAGCCCAACATGAGCCCAATCGCTAAGAATGACACGAATGTTCTGTCCCTGAGCAGACCCAGAATCTTGGCAGTAAATCTTCCCTCGTACCTATAGACGGTCCTGTCAATCATCCACTGGTGAGAGAGACATCTGACGTACTCACCGTTTCCTGATGTGTCAACCCTTGAAACGTCTATCCTAGATTCGAGCAGATGCTTCAGTTTCGACGTGCGAGACAGGCGGCGTGCCCTGAACAGAGTGCGCACCACCAGTAAGACACCAGTCAATGCCACCATGAGTTGCAACGGAACCAACTGGGCTCACTTCCATCTTCTTATCGACCATGCCCACTCAGACAGAGCGCGACCGCCCTGAGCCAGAGATGGGCATTCACAATGTCGGCCGGGTCCAGTCGTTCCACGGGCAACCCTATATAGACTACTACGTCGCCCCGTAGTCTGGACTCTCGCCCGTGACCGATCCTGACAGACACTCGGCTCCCGTCGGTCCGGAGCCGGATGCCATTCTCGAGGAACACCCTCGGGCTCTCGCAGTATGTGTAGTCTAGAATTGGGTCGGGTGGCGGATACATGAGCACTTCAGTGCCGTCGTCGATATCGAATCTCAGCAAGAACGACTCAATCTTGTAGGTCGGGACAAGTGAACATCGCCGGATATCGCCTGGCAAGATGAGCGGTCGCTTGACCTGACGCATCAGAGACACTCTTGTGTCCAGTATGCCGCAGAAGTCCCCGCACCTTCCCTGGATCGAGAGCTGATGCCCATCGTCATCAACACTGAAGACTGGCGTCCCCAGGTCAACGCGCTCTATCATGTTGTTGGATCCACCCTCGGGATCGTACACAAAGAGTGGGACTGAGAGCATCGGTAGCATCTTGTCTGGATGTGTCGGTTTCTTCCTCATTATGGACCATGTAGCAGAATTGATCACAAAGAGACCAACCGAGGGAGACGCGTTGCCTCCAGGACCAGACCTCACGAACTCAGCCCTCTCGCCCGGTGAGGGATAGATGAGACTGAGAGCACGATCGACCTGTTCAATGAGTAGCTGGGTGTGTCCCCTGCTGGCAAGTTCATCTCGCTGGTCCTCGGTCAGATCAAGATCTACGCCCAGCTCAGCACGGAACGCCTCGATGGAATCCAGCTCGAATGCATGACCCGTCCTCATGTCGAATGGGCCCTCGTTACAACACCTGATAATTCTTGGGGATGAGGAGGCCTTGAGCTCAGATACGTTGAAATCCCGATGACCAACCGGCCTCACGAGTACTCTTGAGACGTGTGACTGTCAGTCAGATATCACTGGAAGAACTCGAACAGTGGATCCGCCTGTATGAAACGGGTCAGGACCTCAGCTACACACCCATCTCACCAAAGGACCTGAGGTCGCTTCTGAGATCCATGCCAGGTTCTCAGCTCCTGATGGCCTACTCGCGAGGGATTCCTGTCGCAGCTTGTAGGGTCACGAGGACAGAGACTCGTGACACACTGATCTGTGATTTCTCGATCAGGCACGGCGAGGAACAGGAGGCCAGATCGTTGGTATGTCGCGTGATGGAGCGGGCCAGAGACGAGGGGTCCAGGCGTGTGAAGATGTGGATCAGCGACAACAATGAGGAACTAGGAGACATAGCTGCCTCGTTCGACATGGAGGTCTACGACATAAGGACCCTGCTGGAACTCAGTTGTCCTAGGAGGGAGGACGAGGCTGGCAGGTCAACAACACTGCTGACGAGGCACAATAACAGTGTACGTCTTGAGTCCAAGCTCGATGAAGGACAGATCCCGCTGCCATATCTACTCGAGATATCAAGATACGGGTACGTCAACCAGTTCGAGACAACCCTGAGGGGGAACGTACATCTAGACATCTTCACATCGAAGCGCAGGCGAGGAGATGCGTGGCTCATCGTGGGTCACAGGGGACCAGAGACCAGTAGGTGCGCGGAGGTCAGCAAGGAGGACGTCGTTGATGTGGTCCACGAACTCGCGCGACTCGGTGTTCGCAAGATTCGGTGTCACACACACACTGACCACTCGCTCAAGGGACCTCTCACTGATGCCGGCTTTGAAACGGTGACGAACACTTTCCTCGTGGGGCTCGAACTGCTCTGAACACGTTCAGAGAAGGTACACCAACAGAAAGGTATTCAGGGCCGCGTTCTCGGTATACCCTGCTCTTGATGGCAGTAGTTGTTGCGGGGCGGATCGCTGGCCATCGTGGGAGCAGTCACTCATTCTTCAGATGAGAATGGCGCCATACGCGTTCCACCAGGTCGAATGCAGGAAAGGTGTATATACCAACACGCGTGCACATATCGTGCGGCGTGAAGCCGGGAGGACGTTGACAGGAGGCCAGCAAACAGTCTGTCGTGATTCGCCGCGAACAGAACAGTACCCCCAAATCGCCGATGTACTGGCAGGACATGTTATGGACACCATCGCGGACCCCACATCGCTGAGCGCCATTTCCAAGGCGCTCAGTACCACAGTCTGTCGGATCATCTATGGTGACATCGGATCCAGTGTCCAGGGCCTATTTCTCGATACTCTGGAACCTCCGACCTACAGATCTCGGTGGCATAGTCACATCGAGGGTGGAAAGGACAACCGCTCGGTACATCGGCAAGGTCTGGAGGATCTCCTCGGATTCCCCTCAGGACAGGACGACGACCGTCAATCCTGGCCCGCATCATCGCAATGGTCGGGAATGAGGACATGAGACCGGCCGTGTAGGGATGGAGAGGGTCCAGGAACATCTGCCGGGCGTCTCCAATCTCCATGATCTTTCCTGCATACATGACCGCAACCCTGTCCGAAAGTTCAGCTATCACGCCTGCATCGTGACTTATCATCAGGATCGATACCCCAAACTCACTTCGGATCATGGTGAGTACATTCATGATCTGCCTCTGCACAGTCACATCGAGGGCGGATGTCGGTTCGTCAGCAATCACCAGGCGCGGACCAGATATCAGTGACATCGCTATCAGTATCCTCTGTGCCTCACCTCCCGAGAAGTTCCTCGGATCGAGAACATAACGTGTGTTCGCATCCGCAAGTTGCACCAGGTCCAGGTATTCCAGGACTCTCTTTCTGATGGCGGACCGTCGAGCATCCTCCTCATGGACCTCTATTGGTTCGCCGGTCTGATAGCCTATGCTGAAGAGTGGATTCAGGGCGTGTGTCAGTCCCTGGGGAATCATGGAGATGTCACGCCCCCTGATTCTGACAAGCTCAGGCTCATCCATACCGATGAGCTCTCTCCCACAGAACCGGACAGACCCGCTTACGCCCGGTCGGTCCTGAAGATCACCATCACGAGTGTCGTAGGCCTCAACCAGTCCAGGTATCTTAGATATCCCCGCGCTGAACCGGGCCATTCTCTCAAAGAGACCTATGATTGACAGGGCCAACGATGTCTTGCCACAACCGCTTTCACCGAGTATGCCCAGGCACTCACCGCGCCGCATCTCAAACGAAACATCATCAACAGCTCTCACAATGCCCTTCTTGGAAACATAGTAGGCCCTCAGATTTCTGACCTCTAAGAGAGACGAGTCGCTCAAGTCACACTCACTCGACGGACGCGAAACCAACCCACATTAAGTGTTTCCGTATCGAGCAAATCGACTACCACTCCGGTAACTCCTCGTAACGATGACATGCGACCCAGTGGCCTGGCCGTACCTCTCTGAAGTCTGGTCTGACCCTCCTGCAGTGGTCTGTCACGTACTCACATCTCTCGCGGAAGATGCAACCAGGATGTAGACGTGTCACATCTGGAGGACCACCAGGGATACCCCTGAGCCTCAGATTCCTCTGTCGAATCCGCCTCATCATCTCCATGCTGGGACTGCTCATCAGCATGGCTCTTGTGAAGGGATGACCGGGCGAGCCCAGGACATCTCGAACGTCGCCCAGCTCTACCAGCCTGCCACCAGTCATTACTCCCACTCTATCAGCAGTCTCTGCCACCACCCCAATATCGTTGCTGAGGATCATCAGTGAGAGGTCAGTCTTCTCCTTGATGATCCCTATCGCGCTGAGGACCTGTCTCTTGATCACTGCGTCAAGACCGGTAGTCGGTTCATCGAGTATTATCAATGCAGGATTAGTGACAAGCGCCATTGCAATCATGACGCGCTGGTCCTCTCCCTGGCTGAACTGACTGGGCTTCAAGTCCTTTCTCAGTTCCGCCTCCGACAGCTCTGTGAAGTTCAGTGCCTGGAGTACTCGGCGAAGGATCTCACGGTCTGAGAGTTCGTCCTCCTCGTCATGGGCCTTCATGCTCTCTGCGATCTGAAGTCCCACAGTCGTGTAGGGATTGAGACTCATCCTGGTCCCCTGGGGTACGTAGGTGATGTCGTTTCCCCGGACCCGTTGGTACTCGTTCTCGTCAAGTCCTACAAGGTCCCTACCTAGGAACCAGACATGACCCTCCACGCCCGGGAGCTCAGTCCCCATCTCCCTTGAGGTGACACCCCTCTCTCTTGCCTCGTCCCTGAGTTTCCACAGTCTCTTATTCTCCTCGTCACCTGATGAGGACGCATAACGCCTTGAGACTTCGTCAAACACGCCCAGGATAGCCAGAGCAACAGAGGTCTTACCTGCTCCAGACTCGCCGAGCAGCCCCATTGCCTCGCCACGCCTGATCTCAAAGCTCACGCCATCGACTGCTCGGACCAGACCGCTTCTCGATGTATGATATGCTCTCAGATCCTCGACCTTCAACACTAGGAAACTGTCATCAGACCTCATGACGAGATGAGGCAGCAAACACGAACAGAAAAGGACTGCGAAACAAGCATCTCCTGACACGATGTCATTAGAGAACGAGTTAATATGGGAACCAGATGCCGGCACATCTCGATACCATGGGTTCAGTTCCTGACGGATTCCGGTCACTTGTGGTGTATCCGGCATTTGCCTTGCAGGCCACTGCTCAGTCCATATCGTGGCAATTCATCACCTACTTCGTGAACCATGAACTTCAGGTGGAGTCGTTCCTGATGATGGCGGTCATATGGTCACTGCCTGCGTTCGTGACAATGGTCGCCACATCATTCTGGGGGATCATATCGGACAGGACTGGAGCAAGAAAGCCATTCATGGTGATGGGTTTTCTGGTCTACGCCGAGACATTCCTGTTCTACTCGATGGTGAGCACAGGACTGCAGTACTTTCTCATTGCAATGATCGGGGCAGCCGTTGCTCCAGCTGCCATTCCCGCTGGACAGGCCTACGTCACGCGGGGAATCACCCAGAGGGGAGCGCGAATAGGATACCTCCTGGTCGCCCAGTCTGTGGGCTGGTCAGTAGGTGCACTCTTCAGCGGACTCCTGTACGATCTGATCGGTATGTTTGCCCTCTACAGAGCGAGCGCAGCTCTCTCGCTGCTGGCGGCTATCACGGTATTGACCCTGGCCGAGACCAGGCATGTGCAACCATCAATACCCCGGCGGCACATTGGTGTCCCGCCCATCCTGCATCAGCGTGGGATCTGGACACTCCTGCTGGCAGTTGGCCTGAGTGCTCTGGGGAACAACGCAGTATCATTTGTCTTGGCAATAATCATTGTAGACGAGCTTGGTGGTTCAACTGTGTACGTGGGTTACGCGAATGCAGCTGCCACCCTGCTGGCTGCAACACTGGCCGGTTTCATCGGACGACTTGCTGACAGAAAGGGAGCCGCGAATGTTCTGGTCGCGGCGTATGCAAGCTACTCGATGTACGCCATCGCGTTCGCTCTTGCAGGAGACGCCATGAGCGCAACACTGCTATACGCCCTCCCACTGTATCCGATGGCGTCTACAGGAGCCTATGCACTGGCCGCTACTCTGTCTGACGACTCCAAGCGTGGTTCGGCCATGGGACTTGTGAATGGAATGATGAACGCGGGGGCGGCACTTGGACCGATGATGGGCGGTTATCTTGCAGAGACCGTGTTTGGCCGGGCGCAACCAATTTCCTGGCTCAATGCCCTCTGCAATGCGATGGCACTAGTGCTTGCATTGCTCCTAGTGAGGAGCACTAGGACAGTGCGTGTGAGGCTCACAGCTGAGAGTGACTCTGGAGTCGAGACTGACCGAGACATACATCAGTAGATTGGGC
>JAWAQK010000004.1:0-72972 GCA_038893995.1 Candidatus Thorarchaeota archaeon
GCCCTCCAACTGGCCTCCATTCACATTTCTGAACATATGGAGCATAACTAGCCCCCACGAACTCAGAATGCCCGTCGACTATCGTAATACGATCGGAGAATATAGGAGGCACTATAGTCTCGACACTTGGGACAGCAGTCATTTCGTCCATGTGTTCACGCTGCTCGAGAAGGAACGGAAAATGACATCTGAGATGTCACGGATGGTGAGGCTGCAGAGACCCATGTACTCCGTACCAGGCTCTGACGACCTGGCTGATCTATACCGACGTCTGACGACTGATTCGGGGTCGAAGACCCAGTCGTTCTCTTTCGACCAGATTCAGAAGGAGGTGTTCATGCCAATCCTGTCTGAGTTGGACTCCCTAGTGGTGGAGGACCCTCGCAGCTACTCAGAAGACGCTGTCAACGCGCGTTGGATCGAGAGGATCAATATCTTTCTGACCAACCACCGCGTATTCCCTCAGAACCTCGTGCCGCTGCCTCACTACTATCCCTTCCTCAGAAAGGCGGTGGTCGATATGATACTGAGAGAGAGAGTCGAGATCGAACAGGCACGACAACTATTTGGCGAATTCTACCGCTGGACCAGCATGTTCTTTGAGCGATTCATGCGCGGACTGGGCTGAGTGACGACTCATTCGTCGAAGTGCTTGAGATCGGTGAATCCGTTGACCGTCTGAGACGGAGCGCCATCCGTACATGAATGAGATACAGAAACGGTCCTGCGATGATCATGCTGAGCATCAGGATGATGCCGATAAGCAGTCCCAGGTCGGAGAATGCTTCGAGGGTCGTGGCCAGAAGTACAAAGATAAGACTCAGGGTAAGTATATGCCTAGCATGTATGGTCCGACTCGGGGGCGACTGAAACGGTTCTTCCGTCGTCGGCGTGTTTCTCATGACAAGCCAATGCAGTACGTAGATGCACAAGACGACAAGGGACGGCCCCAGTCCTGGATACCTCTCGGGCACCAACAGGAAGAAATAGACTGCATACTGGGCCACGACCCATGCACTCAGTACAGTCATTCCTCGTCTTCCGAGTAGCACTGACCTGATGCCGAGGGTCTGCCACCTCCTCCTTGTCAGAACGTGTAGGAGTGCCACTACTAGCATGTTACCCCCAGCGGCCAGGATCACTGTGTCCGTTGTCACGAGCGGACTCAGAGGCATGAATGTGCCTCCGAATATGGCCACCATTGTCCAGAGCAACGCACTGCGTCTGTTGATGCTGAGGATACCGCTCCCGTAGAGTGTCTCCCTGCAGCCCCCACTCACGGCTAGGCTCTGGAACACGAGGACCGGAATGACAAAGGAGAACATGGGATGCCAGAAGAGTACGAGTGTAGACAGCTCAGCCCAGGCGACTCCCAGAACGGTGCCAAACTGGGGCCCCGTCGAACCAGGGTATCCTGCCCACAGTACCTTCGTGATCCACGACTCGTAGAGGCCAAAGAATACTCCGAATAGATACAGGTGCGAAACTGTTGCCCTCCTGTACCGCACGGCGAGATTCACCAGGAGCACCGTATGCGTACCGTACAGAGGAAGGGCAACGATGAGTGCAAAGGGATCCACAAACCATAGAGGCGATGATCCAGAGTAGACCTCTGCATATACCATCGAGAGGACGCTCAGAAAGACTAGCGCAGAGAGTCTGGGAGTCCTTGGCTGTTCTGACACGAGATGCCAAGTGCATACTGACATAAGTCTATGTCGGCAAGACTCATATCGAGTAGGTAATCACGCTGTGCTCCTGACAGATGTACTTCGTCTACATAATCGAGACTGAGGATGGTCAGTATTACACTGGTCAGACGAACAACCTCCTCCGGCGTGTTCAGGAACATCTGAGCGGGGGACGGCATTCCGCCGTGTACCTACGCATGCATCGTCCAAAGTATCTGGTATACATCGAGGAGTGTGAGACCAGAAGGGAGGCTCTCAAGAGAGAGCAGGAGATAAAGCGCGACCGTAGACTCAAGCGCTCCCTTGTGGGCCCACGCAGAGATCTACTCGAGGTCATAGATTCGGAGAGGAGCTACAAGTGAGCTCCTCGTCGGACTCTGGCCTGGAGACTGACGGCCAGACGGACGTGCTGCCGGAAGCCTCTCTATCCTGCACATTCACAATGTGGTGGTAGCAACTAGTTTCATCAGAGACCAGTGAAGATCTAGAACCTGTAGTATGAGTAGAACTCATCTCTGGGGAAGATCCTCTCCAGCGCTGTAGCAGTACTCGGGTCGCAGTCTATCTCGCCGAGTGCCCTCAGTAGAGTTGCTGGTGTCTTTCCTGCAACTGTCTCTGAGAGTTGAAATGCATTCAACGTGATGTCAGCACGTGAACTGACGGGGTCACATGCCAGACTCCCATCCTCGGGAGTCAGTAGGTATACTCCCTCATTCCAGGGGCAGAGTTGATCCCTTATCTCGACCCTGATTGGCTCTGTGGCATCGCGCGGTACATTGATGCTCTCACAGTAACCCCTGAAGTCCAGGACGCGCATCATCATGTAGTCTCTCACGGCCGTCTCTGCATGGGCCTCGGCCAGATAATGCCTGAACGGCTCGATCCTGTCAGTGACCCACCGGATCTGGTGGGCGTTCGCGGAATAGTCGTAGACAAGCCTCAGGATTGACGGGAAGACCCAGTCATGCTTGAAGGCAGTCAGACGAACATTCAGGATGAGGCCTGGTCTTGCATCGCTGAATGCAAACATCGCGGTACCAACAGGGTCGTCACCGTCCTCAAGGATGTATGCTCTGTGGGACCGCGACATGTCCCGTAGGAATCTGCGATTCACGAAGCAGCGTGAACCAAACCGTGTCATTGCTCTCTGAACCTCTACGAACCTGTCGACCTCTGCATCAATATCCGTCACCTCTCTGACTGCAAGGTCACCTACTGGTCTCAAGGGCCGGAGTCCGCTTCGTCTGAACATGTGCCTGAACACAGTCTCAGCAATGGCATAGTCGAACTTCTCATAGAATGGCCTGTAGAATGGGTCCAGTATTGAGAGCACTGCTCCCTTCTCATGCATCCGAGGAAATGCGAGTTCAAACAGCTCCCGTACCAGTCCCTTTCTCCTGTATACGGGGTCTGTTGCAACTGCCCATACCCCAGCATATCTGATGGGGCGTCCGCGAATGATGTCGTCGTCACTCACAAAGAAAGACAGATTGGACACGACAGAATCACCCTCTACGGCGACACAGGCCCAATTGTCGCTCGTATGGTCGTTCCAGGCCCTCAACCACTCCATCCTGACGACGTCGTCATATCGACGAAGCGGTTCAAATGATCTCCACAAGAGACGAGATGCGGACTCACGGTCGTCTTCTATGGCCTCTCTGATCTCCATGCGTCTGACCGACCGACCGCTGTGCAACTCCCCCTTTTCTTCTTTCGTACACGCCTCATCATCTCTGACAGATGACAACGCCATCCCCCGGTCCCGCATCCACAGATATCGCGCCCAGTGGCCTGTTCGGACCCGTTCGAGGCATTGCACGTGACCCAAGTCCCCTCGAAGTCTTATTATCGGGGTGTTTCACCCTCATTCCCCGTGTCTGACATGAGAGGCCTGGTACTTGCGATCGATGCAGGGACATCTGGAGTCCGGTCCATGCTCTTTGACCTGGAGGGAACGATAGTCTCAAGATCCTACCAGGAGTTTCCAAGCCACTATCCGAGCCCGTCCTGGGTTGAACAGGATGCAGAGAGCTGGTGGTCTGCGGTCTGTCAGACAACAAGGGACGTCCTCAATTCAGCCGGGCATCTCCAACGGATCATCGGTGTGGCAGTCACAAACCAACGGGAGACCATTGTCCCCATAGACAGGAGTGGCAAGACAATACGAAGGGCCATTGTGTGGCAGGACCGACGCACCGTGCCACAGTGTGACTGGATCCGGCAGACAGTTGGCCCCTCGGAGGTCTACCGCATAACCGGACTCACAGTCGATCCCTACTTCAGTGCTCCGAAGATACTGTGGATAAAGTCCAACGAGCCTGAGTCATTTGCGAATGCATGGAAGTTCATGCTTGTCCACGACTATATCGTGTATCGGCTGACTGGTAGAGCAGTGACGGACTACTCCAATGCAAGTCGTACAATGTTGTTCGACCTACGTAGGACTGACTGGTCTGACACCCTGCTTGATGCACTTGGGATTCCACGTGAGAAGCTCCCAGATCCAGTTGCCCCGGGGACACCAGTGGGTCAGGTACATGAACAGGCATCACATGAATCGGGACTACCAGCAGGCACCGAGGTGATTGCGGGAGGAGGTGACCAACAGTGTGCTGCTCTTGGTGTCGGTGTCGTACGTCCGGGGTCAATAAAGGCCACCACTGGTACCGGGACCTTCATGCTGGCATACTCAGATGATGTGATTCTTGATCCAAGACGCAGAGTACTGTGCAGTCGTCACGTCGTGCCCCATGCCCTTGTGGTAGAGGCCAGCATGTTCACGACCGGATCTGCTCTGAGGTGGTTTAGGGACAATCTGGGGGTACACGAGCGACTGGTTGCAACAGAACGGGGCCTAGACCCCTACGATGTCATGGTAGAGTCTGCATCTTCGGTCCCTGCCGGGAGTGAGGGTGTGATGCACCTTCCTCACCTTGTGGGCGCAGGAGCACCGTACTGGAACCCTCGTTCGAGAGGGGCATTCGTTGGACTGTCTCTCGGTCACACTCGCAATCACCTGATCAGGTCCATACTAGAGGGGGTCGCATACGAGATACGTACGAATCTCGAGGTGATGCGAGAACTTGGTCTCAATGTGTCTGAGATGAGAGTGACGGGTGGTGCTGCGAGGAGCGACCTGTGGATGCAGATACAGGCTGATGTGTTGGGTGTGCCAGTCATAAGGACACAAGTCGAGGAGGCCACTGCGCTCGGGGCTGCCATACTCGTCTGCCATGGTACACGACTCTTCTCGAAACTCACCGATGCTGTCGACTCCATGGTACGGGTCAGGGATAGACTGATGCCCGATCCCAAGAATCACGACGTGTATGCCCGAGGCTTTGAGACCTACAGGCGTCTGTACGAGGCCCTCTCTCAGGTCGACCTGGCCGACAACTAGGCCTCACTGTACACTGCGAGCTTGTTGCCCTTGTCGAAGACCAAGATCTGTACGCCCGGGTCCTGGGATATCCACTGGTCCACCACCCCCTGGGCATCGTTGACCTTCTGCATGTGTACACTGTCAACGAGATCTTCCTGTAGCTCCGTGTACATCTTGATGGTTGATACACGCTTCAGTAGCTCAGCAAACTTGTATGCCTTATGTTCGTAGAGGTGATATCTCTCGCTTATCGAGGCGAGTACGGTATCCAGTGGTGCTCTCAGTCTCTGGTAGAAGTTCTCAGTGGCCTCTGGCGGGGCGACACCGTCCTTGCACTCGGCCAGGAAGAGCACCTCTCCACCATCCCTGACAGCGTTCTTGGTCAGCTCTAGCGCTCTCTGTGCGTGGTATAGGCTCTTGTCCTCGGGATACCCTCCGGGCGAGACGATGATCCTTGTCGTGGGTCTGACGGTGAAGCTGGTATTCTCATCAAGTACCTGTATTCCCCTCTCCGTGACTGGCCTGATGAGTCCAGCATCAGCCCACAGGACCTTGTGATCACTGGATATGACAGAGAGGGTGAATACCCTGGCCCCCCTCGTGATCATCTCCATCGCCTCTCTCATGTCATCTGCCAGTGGGTTATTTCTTCTCCTAGGATCGGGGTGGTAAGGATGACGCCCAAACGTGGAATTGGGATCGAGTGCCATAGCATGATTGGCCTCGATGCTCTCAAAGGCGCAGATCCCGGGAAGGAAGTCCTTCAATGCATTCGAGTATCCGGCAAAGTAGTGTGCCTTCATGTCAGCGAGTACAACGTACACGTCATGATGTGCTGCACGCGAGTTGATGATGACTGGTGTTCCACGACTGGTGTCTCCGATTCGGACCATGTTGGTGTCATGGCAGTCATGAATGCTGACCCTGTAGTCATCTATCGAGGCCTCACTGGCTGCCCTCTCAATCTCTGTCACTATCCTCAGGTTCTCCGGATGGTCGACCTCGTGTGAACCTGTCGCCACTATGAATTCGACATGACTTGCATCCGTCAGATAGGGGGTTATCGCGTCGAGCATCTCGGAGTGGGGCTCATTCCTAGTGTGATCTTCGACAAGCACACATACACTTCGCCCAGCAGCGATCTGATCCAATCGGTCGCCGTGTGGGTTCTCAATGACTCGCACGAGCTCTCTGACGGGGTCTGCAAACGGCTTCAGAGAGGTTGCCGGTTCGATGACACCTGCCAGGTTCTCACGCGGAATGTCGAGCTCAATTCCCTTCAGGCCATAGCTCAGTCTTATTCTCACGTCTATCCCGCGTTTCAGATAGTGGAATATCAGCAAAAAAGGGCTCGGTTGAGGAAGGCAGAGGACCAAAACTGATATCCGGAGGGCCTCTACTGACCGATGCATATGTCCAATTCGGATGCACCAGGACAGAGTGACTCAATTGGCATGGGCCGCTGGATAGCGGCAGGTTCCGAGCTACCCTGTTCTGTGATCATCTTCGTCTACCTTGGGGACCTCATAGGAGCCAGTCTGTATGGTCCTCAGGGCAGAAATCTGGGGGCCATGGTGGGGGCCATAGTGGGGTTTCTGTTGGGTGTCTTCGGGGTGTACTCTACGATACGATTCTACGAGAACATCGAGAGAGTCTCCTCCAGGAGGCGGGCCTGGCTGCCCCCAATAGAGGAGATCCTCGAGGAACCCGACCTCAGCCGCATGACACGGGACAGCCCTGAATGAGCCGGTCAGCTGACAAACTCGGAGTCATCCTTGTCGAGGACCTGTACTACTACCTTTGTTGCAGTCCTTCCAACTACCGCAATGATCACCTGGATGAGTACCGAGATGAACAGCGCTCCGACTGCAAGTCCAAACAGCACCATCGATATTGAGCCGGACGCAGCAATCCATGGCCCAAGGTAATACTTGTGCACGAGATACCAGATGTACACGCCGGTTATGCCGACGAATACCACCAGTGCCGCGTAGACGTATACTACGATCTTGACCGCCGGCGAGTCCATCCTCACTTTTCGAATCCCGGGTCCTACTATCTTGCTGCTGACCGTCCTGGATGAATTCAGGAGGAACGTGAATGCTGCCAGAAATACAAACAGGAGTAACATGATTCCCACCAATAGCAGGAGGGTCTTCAGGTCGTCAGGAAGGGTAGGTAAGAACTGTTCAAGGAGGAAGAATGCGAGAGAGCCTATTATCACTATGATCGAGAAGATCTGAATTACAAAGGTGATAGTTGCAGAGCCCCTGAATAGACTCCCGATATCGATGATCTCCTGAAGTCTCTTGGCTGGGCGTCCGGTGTCCTCCGACATTTACAACCACTGGGCCTGTCGTATCATCCCGCTCTTTTGAACCCTTCTACTATCTGGCGCCTCAAGATCTGCTCGGCAAACTTATATTGCCCCCTCCGGACTTGGCTCTCGAGTCCCCACTGGACGTGTGAGAAGGGCCAAACGATGAACTATAGGGCTGTGACAGACTACAGTTTCATCAATGCGAGGATACGTGGACTGAAGTCCAAGTTCCTCACATTAGGTGACTATGAGCGTCTAGTGCAGTCTGGGACTTACGATGAGTTCATCAAACTGATGACAAACACCCACTATGGTCGACTCATTGGCAGAGATTCTACGCAGATACCGAGTCCCGATGACCTATCACTGATGCTGTCCCGGGACCTGGCTGAGACTGTGCACAGCCTCTCCCGCAGCGTCTCAGGCAACGTTCATGCATTCATGATGGCCTATCTGAACATGTTTCTGGCAGAGAGTCTGAAGTCGATCTTGAGGGGCATTCACGCAGGCCTTGACAGATCCGAGATCTTGCGATTCTCAGTCCCGGTGGACGAGGACCAGGCAGCGGCCTTCTCTAGGCTTGCAGGGAGCACCTCCGTTGACCAGTTCATTGAGGCCATGCCGTACCCCGACATCAAGCTGGCGCTCGTGACGCGTCTGCACCTGTATCACGAGTTCAACTCAACAGCCCCACTCGAAGTGACCATCGATGAATGGTTCCTGGAGTCCCTGCTCGAGGCAACGGAGAGACTACCCCGTAGTGACAGGACGCGCCTGCTGCGCATCCTTGAGCCCAGGACTGTGATGAAGAACATGCTGGTGATACTGCGTGGCCGATCCCTCCAGATTGCTCCGAGGGCGCTCGAACTGTCCGTAGTCCGGTTCACCCACCGGTCCGACAGGATCACGCGCGATATGCTATCACGTTCCTCGTGGCGTGAGATTGTCCTAGAACTGTCCGGACTTGGCCTCTCACAGTTTGCTGCTCATATCGCACGTCTGTACGAAGAGCGGCAGAGCACAGTGGATGTCGAGTCGGCTGTGGAGGACCATCTGGCCCAGATGGCAAAGGCGCAGCTTGTGGGATATCCATTTCATTCTGGGACGGTCCTGGGGTTTCTGACGCTCAAGTACTATGAAATCCGGAACATAAGGTCCATATCCGTGGGGATCGAACGCGGTGAGTCAGCCGCAAACATAAGAAGGATGATAACACTCTGGTAACTCAGGTCGTAGAATCACAGATGAGGAATGCAATGATGAATACACTGAAGCTTTTCGTCACCATGGTATTTGCGCTACTGGTGCTCGTGTTCGTCTTTCCAGTCCCGGTCCAGGCCATGTCGGCACTGCCTGACGCAGGCCTCGTGCCCCTGCAGACAGAGGGCGATGGCTGGGCGATCCTGGGCATTGCTCTGGGTGCTGGGCTTGCTGTCGGTATGGCCGGCATTGGTGGTGGACTAGGAATGGGTACTGCATCGGCAGCCGCTCTTGGCGCAATCACAGAGAAGCCCGAGGTATTTGGAAAGAGCATCCTGTACGTTGTGTTCATCGAGGCCATCGCCATATACGGCCTTGTGATTGCTTTCCTACTCCTGGGCAAGATTGACGCAATACTGGCATAGTAATACTACCCGGACCCCTCTGTCTCGGAATAGGTGCCACCGCAGTAGGAAGATTGTCTGGCCGACCAGACTCCGTGGCAGAAACGTACACCCGTCCATTCGACCAAGACGACGGCACGGGCCGCTGGATCTCCCCAGTCTGAGCAGGTCGCGGGCACAGCCTACTCTCCGTTACCAAACAGGGTCTCTGCTGCTGTGTTCCGAAGCATGCCCAGCAGACGATCGTACCTGGCCTCGATGGTATTGTCGACCCACTTGTGTTGGTCCTTGGTCCTCACGATCACGCCTCCCCGTGTTCTCACGGTGTCCTTAGCGACTGAGATACCATCGACACCCGTCGCGTCCCTGAGGCGACCAACAAACCTCGAATCAAGCCCTGGGTGGCCCTCCGGAAGGACTATCTCCATCTCACCCCCTCCCAATGCCCTCACGCCCTCAGTCGCCAGTCTCAAGAGAATGTCATTATGCTTGTCCGACTTGATGAGTTCTATTGCTTTCTCCAGGGCTGCCTGCAGCACCATACTGGTCGCTCTGTCTCTTGCCGCGACTATCTCCTGACGCATCTTGAGCTTCAGGCCTGCCTCGAACTTCGTCAGCTCTGCACGGGCCTCTCGCTCCATCTTCTCAATTCGCGATCTCTCGACCTCTGCCGCTCTCTTTGTGGCCTCGTCGATAATCCTCGTCCTGGTCTCCTCTGCCTGCGACAGGATCTCACCGATCTTTTCGTCGGCCTTCCTGTTGATCAGCTCGATTATGCTGTCGATGCCAGTCATGTTATCAGTCCTCGGACAGGAGGATCTTCAGGAGCTTGTCAACGGCAGGGGCCATCCTCTCCCGTGCCTGTGACTCGATCTTCTCGATCGATCTCTTGACCTCGTCCCTGTAACGTTTCTCTAGCTCCTCCTTATGTGTCTGCTTCCTGGCTGCAATGAGCGCGGCCTGACTCTCAGCCCTCTGTTCAGCCTCGGCCAATATCCTCTGTGACTCCGCCTCTGCCTCGGCCTTGGTCTCAGAGGCCTTCCTCTCTGCCTCTGCAACTCTCTTCTTGGCCTCTTCCTCAGCAATGCGGATCTGCTCTATGTCGTCCCCGGTGGTTGACATGGTGCAACACTCCAGCCTGGGTCCAGATGCGGGCACCAAATCCTCCAGATAAAGCTTCACTCTCGTCATAATGTTTATCAACAGGACTCGGAGGACTACCTTGTCACCCCTCAGGACCCGGAGGTGGGCTATTCACCTCAGGTGGCCACGACATGCGCCTGTCCATAACGCCAACTGGGATGCTGGTTGCAAAGATAGTCTCTCATAGGGATTACGAGCGAGAGATACTTCGTTCTCTAGAGGAGTTTGGCCTCTTCGAATTCGTAGATGTTCGACTCCAGACAGGCACGACCGACGTCAAGAAGACTCCTGAAGAGGAAATGGTATACTCACTACTGGGGAGGGTCACTAGCATGATCACCTCTCTCGGTCTTGACACCACCAGGAGCATGGGTCCTCGCGTCGGAGTCGACGATACTAGACTGAACAATGTTCTGACGATGGTCAATGACGTGATTGGAATCGTGGAGCCCCAGTTGCTTGAGATTGACAAGAACATCGCGGTGGCTACTCTTGATCTTGACCGGCAGCACGGGCTGCGTGACGTCGCGAAGTCCGTGGGACCTCTGAGGCTGGACTTGGGCCTACTGGGGGAGAGCGAGTACACCTACACAGTCGCTGGTGTGATAGGCGCAGAAAAGGTGAGCAAACTCGAATGGGCAGTCCGGGAAGTCTCAGAGGGTTCTTATGCGATCCGTCGTGTCCCGGTCAGCCGCAACAGAGTGGCCGTGGCTCTCAGTGTCCCCATCGAGAGGAAGGACGCCGTTGACCGTGTCTTCACAGCCATCGGATTCGAGCAGTTCAAGGTTCCCGAGGGTCAGCGAGGACAGCCGGACGAGATAGTCCGCACTGCAACGGCGGAGATCTCACGGATCGGGACCGAGCTGAAGCGACTGAGGGCACGAAAGCGCTTCATTGCCAAGGAGTGGGGCTCCAAGATACTCGCCGCCTGGGAATGCCTGAACATAGAGAAGTCACGGATAGACTCCAGACGGTTCATTGTCTATACGTCTCAGGCCATGAAGATATGGGGATGGATCCCCGAGGGCACTGAGGAACGACTCAAGACCATTCTGAAGGAGCGCGTCGGTCCAGTCATCGAGGTCACGTTTGAGCATCCAGAGTTTGCGGAATACGAGGCCCCCACTCATCTTGACAACCCCCGGGTGATGGCGGCTGCGGAGGGTCTTGTCAAGGCGTACGGCGTCCCATCGAGACACGATATCGATCCTACCAAGATAATGTTCTTCTCATTTCCGCTCATCTTTGGACTCATCTTTGCGGATGTCGGCCAGGGACTTCTAATTCTACTTATTGGCCTCGCTGCAAACATCTCCGTCAGGAGGAGGCAGAACTGGGGTCCTATTATGGGGTACGTCCAGACAGGCGCCATCGGACTGATGATGATGGGTCTCTTTGCGATCTTTGGAGGCCTTCTCTTCGGAAGCTTCTTCGGATCAGAGACTGTCATCGAACCCCTATGGCCGATATTCTCACATACCACCGAGACAGGCCTGAGGAATCCATTCAGGGATGCCCATATGCTCAAGCTATCGATCGAGATCGGAATAATTCAGATGACAATGGGCATCATTCTCAATCTCTACGTGCGTCTGAAGCACAGACAGTATAGAGACGCAATCGTTGCTGTGTCCTATCTATGGCTCTACCTGAGCTTCGTCACCCTCGTCTTCGGAGTGAGCTACAGCAACATCTCGGCATGGTTCAGCACCACCGGCAGTGTCTATCTCTGGGTGCCTATCCTGGGTATCGGACATGGTACGGGCAATAATGGTGTGTATCCGCAGCTTCCAGTGAGTCCTCTTGTCCTCCTCATCTCGTCGATCATTGTCCCGCTGGTGCTAATGCTCGTGGCCTCTGTCAAGGGTGGTATGGATGGGATCGTTCACTTCATCGAGTACCTCATAGGAATGGTCAGCCATACTGTGAGCTACGCTCGTATCTTCGCGCTGAATATGGTCCATGTCGTACTGAGTTCAGTCTTCTTCATGGTAGTCCCCGCTATCGTCAACATCACCATCCCCCCAGTTGAGATCCTTGGCATCGAGATAGTACCCCATTCGGTGTGGCACGAAGGTCACCAGGTCCCACCATTCCTGCCACTTGGTGGTGCAGTAGTCGGAAGTCTGATCGTGGGGATCCTCGAGGGTCTGCTGGCGTTCATGCATACGCTCAGGCTACACTTTGTTGAATGGTTCAGTAAGTTCTTCCATGCAGGAGGTATTCCCTTCAGGCCTCACCTGGTCATGAGGCTTCACACCGTCGCTGCACTGAGCTCACCAGTGGCAGTGTTCCCGCAGGCAAGGAGTCCGTAGATATCTCACTTCCCGGCGGTTGCAAGGTAGAGTGCAAACAGCTCAGCATCTGTCTTGTATACTGGTTCCTTGTCGAGACCCAGTCGCTGGCCGTTGTCCCATATGCCTCTAGCCAGGAGATCCGCTGTGCTGGCCTTTGCAAACACGTTCTCAGCCGCCTGCTGATCGCCCAGCTGTTGGAACACCTGAGCGGCCACTGTGTAGTTGCCGACTGCCTCACGCAGGCGGTCACTGGCCCTGCTGTAGTATTGTCGTGCCTGTATTCTCTCCTTTCTTCTAGAGAGAAACTCCGCCATGAAGTCCTCCTTTGCGCCCTCTATCCTGGAGAGGTCTCCCTTGAACTTGAGGGCAACTCCCTGCAGCTGCTTTATCTGATCGTCCACATTATTCTTCTTTCTTATATCTGGGCTGACCACCCCGCCGAGCTCAGCTGACGCAGCCTCGAAGCAGGCTATTGCATGTCTTATTCGGCGGGCAGTGTTGTCATGCGATTCCAGTGTCCGCTTCACCACCTCTTCCAGACGGGCCTCATCGACTGGTTCTTGGTTGACGAGTTGAAGGACTCCCGATCTCTCCAGATGTGTCCTGAATGCCCACTGTTCAGCCTGTCTCGCGAAAGACTGTGCCTCCGCCGAGCATGCGGTTGCCATGGCCAGCTTACCCAGGTCCCTGAGCTGTTCTGCCAGCTTGTCTTCGTGAACAACTGAGTAGAACCTGGCGGCCTCCTCTGCGTTCAGGTTCTCAAGTACCCGAGACACTATGAACTTGAAACCCTGTTGGAGCTGCGAACTGACCTGGAACTGAATCACATACTTCAGGTTTGCCAAGACCGCAAGGACACGATTCCTGAGCTGCTCGACCTGTTCATCTTCCCGCTCGAGACTGAGTAGGATTCCTAGACTGGTAAGGGCACTTCGGACGAAGTCGAGTGAGTCGGCGGGTTTCTCAACTAGTACGTTCTGAGCACTGTCAACAGCACGATTAACATCTTGGATGAGTCCCTCTTTTCGTATGCTCTTTGCGAGCTCTATCTGGTCGATGATCCCGCTGGGATTCATCTGTGAGTTCTTCATGCGTGTCTGAACAAAGGACAGGATCTTCAGATTCTCTCTGATTGCACCTGTCAGCTCACGACTCTTTGACAGCTTCTCGGCCTTTCCGAGATCCTTGAAGATCTCATCGAGGACCTTTTCTGCCTCCTCCCTATTATCAACACTCAGCAGCTGCGCAAGCTCTCGAAATGCAGCCTCAGACTTGCAGAATAGTGATTGGGCTCTCCTATGGTCTCTGTCAGCAGCTGACTGTCTCGCGTTGCCCTCCAGTGCATCGGAACTCGCAAACATCTTCTGCGCCCTGCCAAAAGCGTCTGATGCCGTCTGATAGAGTTTAGCGGCATCCTCCAAGTTCCCCGCGCGCATCTGGACATCCGCAATGTCTGCATATGTCATTGCGTTGTATACTTCGCTAAGTCCTGCTGCGTTCTGTTTCCATCTTTGCACTGCGTCGATCTGATCTGTGACTCCGGCCTTCCTCAGGGCATCGATGGCCTCGTTGTACAGGTCTGCCGCCTGCTCGAATATGTACGAACTGAGGATGTCTCTCCACACTATCTCGTCGAACGGATTGAACGCCTGTCGGAATGTGCTCTCAAGATTGACCAGCTCGTGCAGAAACTCGTCATGGAACTCCGCCTCCGCGATCTTGTTGTACCCCCTCAACTTCATTACCTCGGGGTCTTTGGCATCTCGAGTCCTCATCATGAGGTCGAGTGCGAGCGATCCGAGTGCAATCTTGCGAAGCTTCATGGTGCCATCAGTGTGGTCCGGCACGGCTGCAAACGGTCGATCCAGCATCATGATTACTGTCGAGAATATTCCAAGTGCGTTTCTCTTCTTCTCCTCGTTCTCCTCGTCGACAAAGGGCCCACTGGACGCGGTGGCCTGGTGCAACCATGCCATCACCCTTGACATCCATATGTCTGCACGGTTCCTTTCTGCCTGTGTCTGAAGTTCCTTCACGGCATTCTCGAGCTGGGCCTTGGTCTCGCCCTCCGCCTGTTTGATCCTCTCTTTCAGGTAGGCGATATCGAACTCCTCGCCCATCATCTCCTCGTTGAATCTGGCCGTTTCTGAATGGAGCATTGTGAATGCATCATGCATTGCAATTCTCCTTGACTCGAGACCATCCATGTCGTCTACATCGTGCAATGCGAACTCTCTCACGGCCTCTCGGGCTCTGGTATTCAGATCCAGCAGTTTCCTGGTGTATACCTCTTCGCCAAGGTCAGACGATGCCTGTTTTCGGACGATTATGTTCGACAATACTTACTCCTCTTGACCCAGTCTAAGACCTACTACCTGATGACTCGTACTTAAGAATAGCTCGGCTCTGCCCCTGAACCGGGTCAAGGACACACCGCCCGTGTCTCAGGATACCCTGAACTTTATCTCTCGTCCATCCCTGTACTTGACGACCTGGCCGTCCTTGGCCATTCTGTTCAAGACCTCGCTCGTGCGTGAACGTGACTTGCCCCATTGTCTGGCAAGCTCGGCCGCCGTCATACCATCGCTGGCATCCCTCAGGATGTTGATCAGCTTCGACCAGGATGCGTCCTGGAAGAGACTCTCCCTGGCGTCCTTCGCGACACTATACCTCTCTGCATATGCGCCAATACTGGATGGTGGAGACGTCTGTGCAAGTCTCTCGTTAAGCTCAGTGACCATCTTCCTCAGAGATTGCACTGTCATCCTTAGCTCGGCAATCTCTGACCGGAGTCTGCTATTCTCGGACTCTTCGGACATCTTGACTCCCACACATCTTAGAGTTTCCTGTTCTGCCTTCTCTTGATTGTGTACAGATCGTCGGGGGTCTTCACGGACGACGTACCCTCTAGCAGTGCATGATACTGTTCGGTCCCAATCCCATCCTCACAGCCGCCCGAGATCCTGATACATCCCTCAGTAGACTCTTCAATCGTCTCCTCGATCTTACTGTTTCCGAACTCTATCAGGGGCTCCTCGTCCATCATTCTCTCAAAGGGGTTGAACACGGCCGCCACTGGGACCGCGTTGATCTCATCGCTTGCTGCCTTTACGGAGATTATTTCCTCAAGAATCTCCCGAGTCTGTCGTGTGCATGTCTCGTTCTTGTGTTCGTATGTCATCCCGTGTCACCACTCACTCAGCTGGTCGTCGTCAACAATCGACAACATCATTCTCTCGTGACTGAATATAAACCTTTGGTCATGTACCAGCAAGGGCCCTGGCAAAAGTGATGTATCCCGTATGACCCACCATCCATGTGGGGGGCCGAGTCTTCCCCTCCCTGACCATGATCTCCCGCTGAAGTACCTCGACTGTCTTGACCATCCCCCACTTTCCACTCTCACCGAGAGCACGACATGTCTTCATGACCTGTTCGATCGTTGGACTGTAGCTGACGATGTATCTGCTTGGCTTGAGGACAGTGTGCGCGATGTCAAGCACCTCCCACGGAGTTGCCAGGTCAAGTACAACAGCATCCACGTCTCTCTCCTCTATTCCCTCGCGGATATCCCTGTTGTACATTGTCACATTATGGGTCAGTCCGAATCTCTCAAGATTCCTCCTGGCGTCGTCGAACATGTCCTTTCGTATCTCGTAGGTGTAAACATGGCCCGTCGGCCCGACAGCTCTGGAGAGTATGCTTGTCAGGGCGCCAGAACCCGTGCCACTCTCAACAACTCGAGACCCAGCGACTATCTCGGCCTCGACAAGGATAGTCCCTGCATCCTTTGGATATACTATCTGAGTGTTTCTTCCCAATGAGACCTGTATGTCCGTCTGGCTGGGCCTGTGTATCTGAAACTCATATCCGGAGTGGCTGATCACCTTTATCCCATAGGGACGACCTATGAGTTCGTCAAAATCTATGATCCCTCTGTTGGTATGAAACTTCTCTCCGGTCTTCACGCGCTTTATCCAGTTTCTCTTTGCATCCAGGAAGATGAGGACGGGTGACCCCTCTTCTATCAGTTCGGGCATGAGCGCATCTCGTCAGGACTCGATATTAGAGTTGACGCTGCCGTGTCAAGGTCGTCTGTTCAACAAAGACTTATCCGGTCATCCTGAATACCGACAGCCGATTGATAATGACAGATGGGAACGACCTTCCACCAAAGTGGGCCCTCACTGGAGAGGGGTCGTCCGTGGAGGATCATACTGCAGGACTTCAGTCCCGAATAGCCTCACATCTCGAGTTCAGACCCCTCGTACCGCAGCCGCTCGACGTGATGGTCGACGAGCATGGCGTCATAGTCGGAAGGTCCACTTCCCTTCACAGCAGATTGGGGCCCGTTGGACTTGGACTTCTTGGTGCGGTCTCAGAGTCCTCTGACGATCCGATCGCCTCTTTCCTGGGCAAGCCCGTCCTGATAGACCTGGTCAATCCACATGTAGTAATGGTCTCGGGAAAGAGGGGTTCTGGAAAGAGTCACACGCTGGGAGTCATTGTCGAGGAGATGGCCCGCTCGATGGAGAAGAGAGAGATCGGCGTGTCGGTGATAGTTGTTGATGTCGTCGACGTGTTCAGACAGATGGTGGAGCCGAATACAGGAGCGGCAGAGTTGCTTGCAGTATGGGGTCGTGAACCTAGGGGATATCCCGTCGCAGTCTTCATACCCCGTATGACCTACGAACAGCTACCCGACGATGTCCGTATAAAGTGGTCTCTGCATCCGCTTGCCATCTCGCCGCGTGACCTGACGCAGTCGGACTGGAGCCACGTGTTACAGAAGGAGGGGCAGCTATCAACGACAATGGAGAACCTGATTGGTGACGTATTGGACGCCATTAGGACCGGCTACGTACTACAAGACGGCGAGACTGTTCCCCCTACGGATGACTTCAGCATTGAGGAGATGATCAGGTGCATCAGGAATGACAGTCGTTTCGATGACATCTACAAACCATCCACACGTTCAGCTCTGGTCCAGCGTCTCAGACGCCTCTCTCGTATGGGGATCTTCCTGAAGAACGGAACGAGTGTTCGGGATCTTGCCGTTGCTGGCAGGATCACCATCGTAGACATGGCGCCGTTGGGCTCCGACGCAGAGTCTGTACTTGCGGTACTGACGAACATCCTGTGTAGGCAGATACTCTACCACCGGATGTCGTGGGAGTCTGACTCGGTCGATGTTCATGAGGAACTGCCACCTGTCTGGCTCGTGATCGATGAGGCTCAGACACTCGTTCCTCGGTCCGGGACTGCACCTGCGGGAGAAGCAATCGTAAACTACGCCAAGCTGGGTAGACGGTTTGGATGCAGCCTGATACTCTGTACACAACAGCCATCCGCAGTCTCAGACGAGGCCATCTCTCAGGTGGACCTCGCGATCTCGCATGCTCTGACACTCGAGGCGGATATCCGTGCCCTTCAACAGCGCGCCCCTGCGCTAATGCCTGATCTTTTCAAGGAGAGGACCTTCATCACAAGCCTTCCTCGAGGTGCAGCATTGGTCTTCGACCAGAATACCGAGAACAGACGTGGCTTTCTTGTCCAGGTGCGACCCCGAGAGTCCAACCATGGTGGCTCTGACAGGCTCTCACTCCTGTTCGAGGACCTAAGGCTGCTCAGGGAGTTGGAGCCTACGAAGACCGACGAACATGTCTATGGTACTTCCGAGTCAGACAGGTCTGGTGTCACCGGAAGCCAGGATATATCAGGCATGACCAGTGATCAGGATGACCAGGGTCAGGGGAGAGATATCTCAGTTCACGAGGAATCATCCCATCTCAAGGGGGCAGTTGAGGCCACCACACCTCCGTTCAATGTGGCTGCGGTGTCAACCAAGCGGTTCGGCCCACTGCCTGAGGCCCTTCTTGAAGACGCCCTAGTCAGGACCATGCTCTACTCACCGATCTCCCATGAGTTTCTCTTTCCGACGCCATCAGTGCGCAAGTCTGCTGTCTCGGTCGTTCGCGAGGACGCAGACCCACGAGCTCTACTGTCTGCCGTCGTCAACAGACTGAGATCACGCGGCATGGCTGTTGAGAGCCTGAACAGTGCGAACGGCATCCCCCTGGTCATGATGATCTCGGATCAGGCCCGGGCAGTTGTCGCCGTAGCTACCAGTGGAAACTCTGTGTGCGCATCGGTCGTGGCAACTGGGGACGAGTCTCGTCAGGTGGAGGCGATTACTGATACTGTTGGTAGATTGTGCATAGACCAGTGAGATATGGCTTATAAGGCGGAGACACATCCGAAGCATGGGTGTTTTAATTGAGCAAGACCGCTGTGCGACCCCCGATAAACCTGAAGATTGCATCGATGATGGACTTTGTTCGCATGCTCGTGTCTTGGTCTCAGAGAGACCGCCCAGCAAGCGTATTCTACTTCTTGCATGAGGGCAGACACATCTACGGCACACTCATCTCCAACCACGGATACTACGAGATGTACGGACTTCCGTTCTGGGTGTACACCGAGACCGACAGCGCCCCTGGGGGAAGATTCCTACAGTATCGTTCAAGACCAGAAGAGAAAGTGGAGTTTGTCGACACAGTCGAGCCAGAGCCAATGACGATGTACCTGCCAGTGATAAGACTTGCCGAGGCCCTTAGCATACTCACTCTCTAGACCCGTTGCCTAGAGGACCAATATGTCCCCCTGTGTTCACTCCATCGAACAAAGTCTGCGATGACCTGTGCATGGTCGAACGCAAGATGCTCGGAGAGTAGGCGCGTCGGAGTGAACCATGAAACGGCCGCTGCGTCATCTCCTGCCTGGGGATGTGTGGCCAGTGGTCGGCCGACGAAAACAACTGTTACGGTGTGACCACGTGGATCTCGGTCTGGACTGCTATACACGCCCATTATGTCCGTCAGGTCCACTTCGATCCCAGTCTCCTCCACGATCTCCCGGACTGCGGCATCCTCGACTCTCTCGCCGTACTCCACAAAACCTCCTGGCAATGCCCAGAATCCGCGAAACGGATCATTCTTTCTGCGGACGAGCAGAACCTGTCCTGTGTCGTCGACTACAATGACGTCTACTGTGAGTGCAGATCGAGGTCGCATATCAGTACAGCTCCCTTGATGAGGCCCTCATGTAATTGATGACGATGAGCCCAGCGAACAGTATGAAAGCAAGCCATATAGCAAAGTTTACCACGATCAGGTTGGTCTTGTAGAACACCTCTATCATCAGGAAGAGTCCGACCACAGTGATGTTCGAGACCCCGCCCATCGTGGAGTTCTCGGCCATCCCGAGAGCACGTTTAGTGACCAATACGACCGCCACGACAGCCATCGAGATGTAGTTTATGTACTGATTGAACAGATATGACGCGTTCAGGAAGGGGAGTGTTCCGATCGGCGTCGGAATTGGGGGCAGGTACACGCATAGGAAGATCATGAAGAGCGTCGCCTCAAATAGGCGGACACGGATCATTGGAATGCGAGTATAGACCATGCCGTACACCCCTCTGTCGTACTCCTGTGCGGCCACCCATATGAAGTGCACAGGGGCGCCCCAGCTGAGGGCATTGACCAGGCACTGCGACACTCCCTGCACGACACCCACCCAGAAGCTGGACCAGCTCTCTTGAATACGCTCCCAGACAAGAAGATAGCCTGGTGCAAACTGCAGCAGCACGAAGATCGACAGTAGACATACTGCAGAGGCCACGACTACTGCTGCAGCTGCAGAGATCCTCCTCATGCCCAACCTGCCGAGTGCAGCCCTATAGACGACTGTCGAGGCCAACATGATACCTCCTATCATGGACACTATCGGTGTCACGAGTGGCAGGACGAAAAAGAGGCTCACGAAGAGAGCGTTTGCACCGTAGAAGACCCTCCACCTGAGAGGAATTGGACCGGTCGACCGTCTAGCGAGGTATACTGTGTTTGCCATGCGATATCGTCGTAAGTAGATTATGGAATCCCACGTGACCGAGAAGATGATGGGCACCACTCCAAAGTGGAACAGTGTGTCGAGGAACTCATTTCCAAAGGGCGTCATCCTGAAGGGTAACATGTGTACCAGGATGAAGGCGTATGCAGGTATCGAGAGCGCCATGGCCATAACGACCGCCCTGGTCATCAGTACTCTGGTCATCGTTACCTCACACCGACAGGATTACGATTCGAATATAAGGCTGAGCGGACATAGTCCGCGGGTGTAATTGGAGGTCTCTTTGTGTTCAGGAGTAGACTCTCTGCAGCAGCCTTTGTAAGAAAGACCAGGCTCATTATCGGGCTTGACCTGGCCGCCAATATCACTGGCAAGTCTGGGATCGATCTGAGGGCCGAGACCGACCGCGTGGAACAGAAGGCATTGCAGGTCATAGCTCAGACAGCAGACTATGCTGTTGCATTCAAGGTCAACCACCATTTGGTGTTACCCTTGGGACTGTTCGACAGGGTTCAGAGAATCGTGAGGGCCATACATGACCAGGGATTGCCAGCCATCATGGACTGTAAGATCAATGACATTGGGGACACAAACCAGTGGATTGCAAGATACTACTTTGATGCCGGATTCGATGCTGTGATCGCAAACCCGCTCGTCGGGTGGAAGGGTGGTCTCGATTCAGTATTCCAGGAGGCACGTGAGAGATCGCGTGGAGTGATTCTCCTGTGCTACATGTCTCACCCCGCGTCCGATGAGGGATACGGACTGTGGGTCGCCTCTGAGAGGAAACAGAAGGAACACGAGCCCCTCTACCTGCGCTTTGCGAGGTTGGCCAAACAATGGGATGTGGACGGTGTCATCGTTGGAGCCACTTATCCTGACAAGATACGCGAGGTACGTGATGCCGTCGGTAACGAGATCCCCATATTGAGTCCAGGTGTCGGCGCGCAGGGAGGCAGCGCGCGCGAGGCAATCAACGCAGGCGCCTCCTTCATCATCGCGTCTCGTTCGATAGTCTCATCCCCCGATCCAGCGGCAGCAGCTCGAACACTGGCGGAGGAGACCCGCTGACATGTTCGGTCACCCACTGCAGGTCGTCACACCATCGATGTACATCAGTGTACATCCGTGAGGAGATCGATGCATCAGTCACGGGACTCGGTCAGATATACATAAAGCGCCATTGAGCCAGGGTGAATGCAGAGGATTTCTCTCCTGCCGCCCAGAGATCTCCTCAGGAGTCTGGATGTCATGATTGGCAATGGCTTCGGTTTTGCGAGCTGGACCTCCTTCATCAAGGAGTCTCAGATCAGGGCCCTGTTGAAATACAATGTGAAATACTACTTTGCGGGTGGAAAGCCTGGCATTGTACCCATTGCTGCCTTTGCGGAGATCCTGCGCACCCTCAGTCAACTCTACGAGGAAAACCCCTCGATGGCACTTGACGACCTCAACTATGGTCCCACTGGTGGGCATTCCTGGTTTCAGAAGACACTTGCGAAACGACTCCGCGATGTCAGGGGAATTCCAATCGACCCTGAGACTCAGTATGACCATGTCTCGATCACTAACGGTTCTCAACAGGCTCTGTATGCCATACTCGACACGATGATTGACCCGGGCGACATAATCATCACTCCCTCGCCGGCGTACCTCGGATTCCTAGTGCCTGCAGTCAAGCTTGGAGCCCGAATTGTCACTGTTCCAACGGACCTTGAAGGAATAATTCCAGAGTACGTAGAACGTGCGATATACCTGACCCGGCTGAAGTTCAATCGAGACCCGGACATGCTATATGTTGTGCCCGATTCAGACAATCCGAAGGGCACGACTCTTTCGGCGAGCAGAAGACAGCAGCTATTTGACATATGTGAGAACTACAACATCATGTTGGTCGAGGACTCTGCATATGCAGAGATACAGTTCAGACCTCAAATCAAGCCAATCAAGTCCCTGGATCGAGAGAACACCAGAGTGTCATATCTGGGAACCAGCAGCAAGGAGGCCGCAGTGTTGAGGGTCGGTTACTCTGTTCTGCCTCAGAGTGTTCGAGAACAGGTCCTGAAGGACAAGGGGTACCTCGACCTATGCACATCCTCGCTGGTACAGAGGATACTCGACATCTACTACAACAAGTACATCGAAGAGGCCCTGAGGAATGCAGTTCCAAAGTATAGAGAGCGATGTGAAGCAATGGCAAAGGCGATTGATGAGTTCTTTCCCGCTGGTACTCGGACCGATCCGACGGGTGGTTTCTTCATATGGTGGCAGAGTGACAGGCAGTTCGATAGTACAGCATACATGATGAAGACGGCGATTCCAAACGACGTCATGTATGTTCCCGGCGCCCAATTCTATCCTCAAGTCGGGTTCTCACTGACTGATGACGGTGTCGACATTGTACCCAGCAAGATTGAAACAAACACGATGCGCCTGGGTTTCTCGTATGCATCACCAGAACTCATCTACGAGGGCATAGAACGGCTTGGAAAGATGCTATCGAGAGACATCGGTTAGATCCATCAGTATACATCCGATGTCAGAAATTGACTGGTGGCCTGGGCTCCGAGAGGTGCTCGGTGCTCCGTCTTTGGAGCGGCTGCACCTCTCAGAGGTCCCGTATGAAAGGCCGCCGGTCTGTCGTAAGCTGTTGTGATGTGAGATTCCAGTGAGTCGTCCTGACTGGACAGAGGACACACACTCACTCCGATACTATGGCTACATCCCCGACCTCGCCTGTCCGCACTGACAGTGTCAGCAGGAGGGCTATCACGAGGAACACCAGCGATACCGGAAACAGGAGTGTCACTCCTTGAATGGACATCAGTAGAGCCGCGGCATCAAATATGATACCCGTGATGAAGGGACCAAGTATTGCTGCACTCATGCTGAATCCGTAGTACAGTCCAGTTCCAGCCCCCAGCCGAGACTGCCCCAGCAGTTGCCAGACCATGACGATGGAGTTCACATTCACGAATGCCCAGCCGGTACCTGCAATGGCGAGGAGACCCAGGATGACCACGTAATCAGTGGCTGGTATCAGTAGCACCAGAGCAACCAACATCAGGACTAGCCCGATCGCTATGGTCTTCTTGCGCCCAATTCGACCCGCCAGGTAGCCTGCAGGGACTGCGAATACTATGAATGAGATCGCTATGCCGTTCAACAGGAATGACGCATCTGCAGTAGCGAATCCCAGCACGTTAGCACCATAAGTGGTGAACCACGTCTCAATTGCGTTGTAGCTCAGAAACCAGAAGAAGATGGCAAGCAACAGAAGCATTGCAGATCTGTCTCTGGAGAGGGAAACCTGTCGTAATGCCTCGACTATCCCCATCTCTCGTTTAATCTCAGCTGGTAACGGTGTGGCTGGTTCCTTGATGAATACGAAAAGCAGTACCAGGGCTACCACCATTATGATGGCAGTCGTCAGAAACGTCAATACCGGTCCTGACTGTTCTGCAGTGACTCCAAGCATTGCCCCGATGACAGGGTCGTTGATCTTGTAGATCCTCGAGGCTATTGCAAAAGCATAGACGGCCCCGATACCTCCCATCAGGTTGATCACACCATTAGCCTTGCTCCTGTGTTCTGGTCCCACAAGATCCGGCATGAGTGCCACAACAGGGGCCCGGTAGAAGGCCATTGACACGTTGAACACGGTCAGTGCGGCCATCATGAACCAGAACGACGCCATTGCCCATCCGTACGCGATCAGAACGAAGGTGACTGATGCGATAGGGACACCGACCATTATGTATGGCATCCTCCGGCCCCATCTGGTCCAGGTCCTGTCACTCCGCGCTCCGATATACGGTTGGAGAAAGAACGCGAATATGTTGTCAAGCACCATTATGGCACCAATGATGGTCATCTGAAAATCACCGGTGATGAAGACCGGTAAGAAGTCCTTAGGCAGATAGCTGTTGTAGACACCCCAGCTGACGCCTGTAGTAAAGAACCCGAGTCCGATGGTCAGCACGTACAGCCATCTCATTCTCTCGGGTCCGCCGGCGTATCCATTGCGCTCATTATTGACTGAACTCATACCTTACTCCTCGAGTAAAGACGAACTTGACCGGTCATTGTAAAGACGGGTATATAGACTGTCGGTCTGCCCGACCGGTCGACACAGTTCAACCAGTAGGATATGTTGTCTCATCCCGCGTATCGTGGACCCATGTCGAATCAGGGCATGAAGTTCACAAAGAGAGTTGGGCCATTCTTCATGCCGGGGACGTAATTTCTCTCGTAGGGCCCGAAGACGTCGTGCACGCCCGTATTTATCATCCACTCGACCCACGACCACGATGCCTCTTGTCCAATCTTCTCCCTGGCATAGCTGCCGTACGTCCAGCTGAGGTAGTTGAGTGCATCCAGTCGGAGGCCCCTCCTGCCGTCGTCGCTCATCTCTCCGAGACCTGCGTCGAGTGACGAACGCAGTTCCGTCCATCGTGACATGATGAGTTGTTCAGTTTCCTGCAGGCAGAGATTGATCTCGTCCACATTTCCTGCCTTTCGTGCACGGACCTGTCGCCCAATGATCTTAAAGAGGTCTGTTGTCTGGAGAACCGGTAGGCCTGCCTCGTTCAATCTCTGCGCCGAGCTCTGACTCCATGGTGTGTTGAAGTAGACTCGCGGATACCTCAGGACTCGCGGAACAGGAAGGCCAAGTTCGCGAATACATGGTAAGACCTGTGCATAGTACGATATCTCTCCCGGTCCGCCAATGTGACAGACTACGGGTAGCATGAAGTCTACGAGTATCTGGCGAGTGTCTACTCTTGGTGTAAGCATGAGGACATAGTCAGATAGGTCGGGCTGTCTCTCGTCGTACTCGATGCTAATTGTCTGTCCACAGACCGGACACGCCCCAGTGAGAATGCCCTTTCCCTGCGAATTGCCCTTCCGAATCTGGACCCTGCTCCGATGACAATCTCTCTCAGGGCACTCAAGGAAGAACGGAGAGTAGTCATCTGTCCTCTGCGGCAGCCCTGCTCTATATCCTGCAGACTCTATTGCCCTCAGGGCCCTATTGCTCTCATTGATGAATCTCACCCGATTTGTCTCAGTCAGGAGGAACTCCATGCCATCCTGCATCAGCCGTCTGACATCGGGATCAGAGTATGGAATGAGAGGAATTCCGAGGTCTCCAATGATATTGTAGAGGCTTCCCATTATCCTCTGATGCCAATCGCCCAGGGTGCTTGACTCGAAATACGATGCCCTCACTAGAGCCAGTGCGCTCTCAAGTCTCTCCTGGAAGAGTACTCTTGTCTTTGGCTCCAGTGTCTTGAACAGAGTCGAGTAGCTGTGCCGGACAGAGTGTTCCACCTGGACATACCACTCTGCATCAGGGAGTGGAAGTGTACCGGCCGGAGAATGTTCGTAGCCTCTCGGCACGGGAATACTGATCAGGTTCCCCTCTGAGTCTGGTCCAGGTGTCCTCACATTTATGAGCTCCGGCTGAACAACATCATAGTCTGCCACAAAGAACACAGGCGCCATCTGTCCATTGGCAAAGTCCGCGACTCTCCTTGCGGTTGCTGCCTTGTTCAACATGAACACAGGGCCACCCATACACACGGTCTGGTGGGCAGCCTCAACCACACCTGATCCCATGTTGTTGATGCTGACCCTGACCCTCGGTGTCAGTATTCCAATCCGTTGGCTCAGTCTGAGAAGGACTGACTGTAGCTGTGAGATCCTGCTCTCGTCAAGTGTACCCTGCTGTCCATATGCCTCAAGTACCTGTTCCGCCTCACGAGGCACCGCATCAATCGTGATCGGAGGATCGTCGTAGAGGTATCTCGCCAGTTCTGCGTGCTCGCCTCTCCAGATATACGACTGGTAGAGGCCTGCAATACTCTCAGCCATTCCCTGTCTCCCTCAGCCATTCAGTGCGCTCCTGAGTACCTTCTCGTACCTTGGAACAATCACTTCGGGTGTGAACCCGTCCAATACTCTCCTTCTACCTGCCTTTCCGAGTCGAGCCCTGAGCCGGTCATCAGTAAGTAGACGAATGACCCCCTCTGCAAGCTCCTCCGTTTCAAATGTCTCGGTGACAATTCCGTCTATCCCGGGCCTGACCAACTCGGGTACCCCCCCTGCCGGTGTGGTCACGACGGGAAGCTCGCAGGCCATTGCCTCCAGCAGGACAAGAGGCATTCCTTCCAGATTGGAATTGAGGACAAAGAGGTCTGCTGACGACATCAGCTCGTTCACATTCGTCCTCACACCGATAAGATGTACTCTATTGCAGAGCCTATGTTGTTCGATCCTCCGCTCGACCTCTGTCCTTGTGGGCCCATCGCCTACCAGCAACAGCCTTGCTTCGGGAACATTATCCACAACCAGTCGCATGGCATCGATCAGTTCTACTACCCTCTTCACCCTCCTGAAGTTTGAGACGTGCAGCAATATCCTGTCCTTCCGTGAGACAGTATGATCCCGTCTCTCTCTCATCACTGGGCATCCGTCCTCTACAACAAGTTCGACCCTCGATGTGCGACGGAAGACCTTCGGGTCGATGAAGTTTGGAATGACCTCAATCTCTCTCTCTACGCCGAGTTTCTCAATGGCCATTTTCCTGAGGAAATCCGCAACTGTCGTCACTCTGTCTGCCTCACGTATGGTGTGCTTCACGACTGGCATGTAGGCGGGATTGGCCCCCAGCATATGTACGTCGCTGCCATGTAGTGTGAGGACGTACGGCACTCCCGTGATCTCTCTTGCAACATGCGCTGACATGGCATGGGGAATCGCGTAGTGGACATGAATCACGTCGAGTCTGCTCGTATTCGCGACTTCGACCAATTTTGAGCATAATGTGACTGCATATTGAGTTCCAACGTCCTCAAAGAGTGGGTACTCGCCCTGGTCCACCAGGTGAACGAACAGGTGCAAGGGACGTTCTTGGGTCAGGCCAAAGGGAGTCCGGTAGGTGATGAAATGTATCTCATGACCCCTCTGGACCATGTGCTCTCCAAGCCGTGTCGCCAGGTGTCCCGAGCCTCCGACGGATGGGAACAGACTGACACCTATCTTCATATACTTCACATTCCTGAGTCGTACTACAATAGGGTACTGACAACGTCTTATGCGTGGTGGTCCTGCAAATGGTATCGGAGCATCCTCATGCAGGCTCCGGCGGAGATCGTCCTTCTATCCTGGTCGTCTGCGCCCATCCTGACGACGAATGTATCGGTGCAGGGGGAACGGTTGCCAAACATGCCCACCTGGGCTTCCCGGTGCATGTATTGTGTCTGACTGGCAATCCAGAACGACATAGAGAACTCTCAGCCTCCTGCAAGACGCTTGGCGTCAGCACGCTACGCGCTATCGAACGCGGCGATCACGACATAGACTGGTCTCTAAGAGCAGTTGTCGTTGAGGCGATACTGGATGTCCGGCCTGCAGTTGTGATAACACACACTCCTGACGACTACAACCGGGCTCATGAGATGTGTCACAGAGTTGTGGTCGAGGCTGTCGAGTGGGCCTCACATGTCACACAGTTCCCCAACGCACACAGGACCAGGCAAGTCCTCACGATGGAGATAAACACACTTCATCCGCATCCAAACATACTTGTCGATGTCTCTTCATCTTATGACGTGGCCATCAGTGCCCTCAGCGAACACAAGTCTCAGCTGAGAAAGTCAGACCGATTCTACGAGCGATTCTATGACGCAAGGACCAGGCTCAGGGGAGTACAGGCTGGATGTGAACGGGCAGAGGCATTTGGCATAGTTCTCCCAACTCACGCCGGCCCGTTCTACACTATCAACAGTGTTGATACGCTTCTCTGAACTACTCCTGCTCCGTCTCTGATCTCTTTCGTCTGGCGGCGAGCAATGCCTTTAGTTCGCCCATCATGCCGCCTCCAGGAGAGACTGGCTTCGGAGCGGCCGATACTGGTGCCTTCGCGATTGAGGGTGCTGCCTCGGCCGCCAGTGATGGTCCTCCTTCTGCAGGCGTCGGGGTGACTCCCCTTGCGATCCTGGACTCGAGAGAGCTGATCTTTGACTCGAGGCTATTCACCTGATTCTGGAGTGAGCTTATGTTCCCCTCAAGGACCCCGATTGCCTCTACCAGCTTGTGAGTAATTGTACTGACGACCTCTCCAAGCCCCCTGAGCTTCTCCTCTGTAGGATCCTTGAGTGCCCACTCAAACTCTTCCATGATGAAGTCATCGTCGCCCATGGATACGTCCCGCTAAGACTTCCTCGATACGCTATAAAGGTTGTCTGCGCCGACTTGCAACCTCCACAATTGTGCTCTGGACTATTGGCTCGACGGAGTCGAGGATCTGCCTGAGACCGTCCGATGTCTTTGCCTCACAGGTGATTCTAATCACCGGTTCCGTACCCGAGGGTCTCACAAGTGCCCAACCATTTCTCAACACGATCCCCAGTCCGTCGACCTTGGTGACACTGACTATCTCGGGTACACTGGACGGCAGTCTCCTCTCTAACAACTCCATCACGGGACCCTTGATGTGTTCTTCGCAGTTGAGCTTGACCTTGCTCAGGGGGTACACGGGTATGTCAGAGATGAGTTCTCCAAGAGTGCGGCCTGACTCAGCCATCAGTTCGAGTACCCTGCATACCGCGAGAAACGGTTCGGGTCCAAGGTGAAAATCGGGAAAGATGAAGACTCCGCAGGCCTCTCCTCCGAAGCATGCACCAGACTCCTGGATCTTCATGGCCACCTGAATGTCGCCAACGGGTGTGCGTATTGTCGCCCCACCACTCTTTGAGACAGTGTCATCGAGTACCTGTGAGCTATCGACAGTCGTGACGACTGTCTTGGACGTGCAATCGCGAATCATCTCTCGCGCAAGGAGGGCAATGATCCGGTCTCCTCGTATGACCTCTCCAGTCTCTGACACGAAGACGACCCGGTCTGAATCGCCATCATGTGCCACACCCAGCGCGGCCCCACTCTGTCTTACCATAGTGACAAGGTCAGCAAGGGACTCTTCGTCCGGCTCCGATCTTCTGCCCGGAAAGTGCCCATCGAGCTGGCCGTTGATACTCAGGACTTTACATCCAAGCTTACGCAGCAGGTACGGGGTCATGAGAGTACCAACACCATTACCGGGGTCGACCACCACCTTGAACCCCATGGATGCCACAAGACCAACGTCACAACGGTCTAGGATCGCCGTCATGTGTCTGGAAACTGCATGGTCAATCTGGGTGTCCTTTCCCAGCCGGTCCCACGTCTGGCGCTTGAACTCTCTGCGCTGCAGTATGTCCTCTATCCGCCGTTCCTGCTCGGGTGTGTAGCCCATGCCATCGGACCGCCAGAACTTGACCCCTGTGTACTCCGGTGGATTATGCGACGCAGTCACTATGACTCCTGCAGCGTATCGATCAACTCCGGTCATGAATGCCAGAGTCGGTGTCGGTATCGTGCCCGCACGCACAACATCGACACCTGTTGACATCACGCCGGCAGCAAATGCATCTGCAATCATTCTCCCCGTCGTTCGGGCATCTTGCGCAAGTAGGATCTTCCCCTCACCAAGATAGGTCCCGAGAGCCATACCGAGGTCCAGCGCGAGATCCAGGGTGAACTCTGTCCCGTAGACCTTTCTCACTCCTGTCGTTCCAAAGAGGGACACCTTCTCACCACCAGACCCTGTTCTGTGGTAGATGAAAAATGTAATGCTCTGAGGGGGGAACACTCTTGAACTCCGGTCAGTCGAGTGACCTCTGGAATCCTGATACTGGTCCGAGAAAGCTTATTAGGCCCGCATGAGCTACTCGCCAACCGATTACTGGCGGTCAAGACGATACTGGAGAGTCTGGAATGGCAGATGAGTAGTACGTATGATTATCTATTCAAGACGGTTGTTCTGGGGGAGGGTGCTGTCGGAAAGACTGCGATAGTCACCAGATTCTCGCATGGTTTCTTCAGGACTGACTACAAGACCACGATCGGGTCCCAGTTTGCAGTGAAGAGCATCGATGTCTTCACTAAGAGCGGAAATCGTGTCACTGTAAAGCTTCAGATATGGGATGTGGCTGGTCAGTCCCGTTTTCAGATACTCAGACCGATGTATTATCGGGGATCCAGCGGCGGTCTGCTAGTCTATGATGTCACCAGAAGGCGTACGTTCCTAGTGCTCGACGAGTGGCTCGAGGAACTGAGGAAGTCAGTCAACAAGGACATTCCTCTCGTATTGGTCGCAAACAAGATAGACCTCCCCGACAGAGTGGTGACTGCAGCAGAGGGCAAGAAGTATGCCGAGGAGCACGGGATGCCCTACGTGGAGTCTAGTGCCAAGAGCGGAGAGGGTATTCTGGACGTATTCGAGAGTCTTGCGAAGACACTGATTGAGGCTCGAGAGGCTGGACGCGCTTAGCCACGCTGTCCGGGCCCAGATCGTCATTGGTCCTATCGGCTGGGAGTGTTCATGACCAAGCCGGACGAGTACTTCCCTGTCAACACAATTCCTGCTCTCTCATGGGCATTTGAGTTGTATCTGAAGAACAACGGCAGGTTCAAGGATGCTCCTGTTGTCGAACTCATACTTCAGGCTGGACAACATCGCGAATTGCTCAGCAAGAAGGGTGGCCACGAGATCATCGTGTGGATATCGAGGCGTCGCATCTACGTCCGGGCAAGATGCCTCGAGGACAAGGACTGTGAGTTCAATGTGGACAGGATTGACGGACGAGACCGAGAGGCCCTGAAGAAGCTGGCGTGGGACAAGATAGACGCGCGCAGATTCTTTGTGATGCTCCGCAAGTGGATAATGCGGCTCGACCTCGACAATATACTGTTCATAAGGGCGCTCAACACAGTGTGCGATCACAAGGTGAGGATCCCATTGACCACGCAGTATGGGCGAACATTCGAGAAGTTTGATGAATACCGACGCAATCGATGGCCCGAGGATGTCACCCCTGACGATATGGACCGCTTCATCGAGGAGTTGCTGATGCGGGTGTCATTCTGGTTCCAGAGCGCGGCAGCGGTTGGAGCGCTCGTCTGAGGTGTGATGATGGATGAAGATCGGTCTACTGGTCAATCCCATTGCCGGAATGGGTGGCCGTGTTGGCCTGAAGGGTACGGATGGCGTATACGAGAGGGCAGTCAAGTTGGGTGCTGTACCTGTGGCACCCCAGAGAGCACAGGAGTTCCTCACATCACTGAAGCAGCTCTACACTCATCTTGAGAGGGTCCCCCCGGCGATCGTGACGTGTCCGTCCATCATGGGTCAGTCCGAGGTAGAATCAGTGGGTCTTCACCATGAAACTATCGATGTTCAGATTGGCAATCCGACCTCGTCAGAAGACACAAGACGTTGTGTCAATGCTCTCTATCAGGCAGGCGTGCGCCTCTTGGTGTTCGTAGGAGGAGACGGGACTGCAAGAGACATTGTTGACGCCGTGCAGACCAACAGGCTGGACGATCTCTCAGTGATTGGCGTGCCCTCAGGAGTCAAGATGTACAGTGGTGTCTTCGTCGTCAATCCAGCGGTTGCAGCAGATGTAGTTCGACTGGTGGACGAGGGGATGACAACAACCACCGACTTCGAGGTGATGGACGCCGATGAACAGTCATTCAGGGAGGACCAGTTCGTGGTTCGCCTCTATGGCTTTCTCAGGGGGCCACTTGTACCAGCACGATTTCAGGGTGCGAAACAGGTCAGCCCCGAGACCGTGGACGAGAGGGAGGCTCAGGAGGCCATCGCACGATATGTCGTAGAGCGGATGGTCGATGGCGACTGGTACATACTGGGTCCGGGTACCACTGTGAGAGCTGTGGCGGACCTGCTCGGCATCAGGAAGACCGTACTTGGCGTTGACCTATATCAACGGGGAAAGGTGTACAACGACGTCAATGAGTCTCAGATACTCCAGCTTGTGTCAGACTTCTCTCGGGCGTGGATCATGGTATCTCCCATTGGTCATCAGGGCATGCTGTTTGGACGAGGAAACCAACAGATCAGTCCTGCCATCATCGAACGCGTTGGTCGCGATCATATAGTCGTCATGATGACTGCGGCCAAGCTACGAGGTATTTCGGGGGATCATATCTGTGTCGATACCGGCGATCCCAGAGTGGATGAGATGCTGAGGGGATACATTCGGGTCATCACGGACTATGCTGAGATAAGACTGGTCAGGGTGGAATAGGACCATATGAGCAAGACCTGCGATAGCTCCAGACCAGTGATCCTGATGACTGACTTCGGGGAGTCTGAGTATGTCGGCATGATGAGGGGCGTGATACGAAGTCTATGTCCGTCAGCCGAGATCCTCGACCTCACACATTCGATAACACCTCAGTCAGTAACTGAGGGTGCATGGGTGCTACTCAAGTCGTACAGATTCTTCCCCGTAGGGAGCCTGTTCGTCGCAGTGGTCGATCCTGGCGTGGGTAGTGCAAGAGACGCCGTGATCGTCAGGACAAGGGAGTACACCTTTCTCGGTCCGGACAACGGTCTCCTGTATCCCACTGCAACAGAGAACGGACTAGAGGCTGTCTACAGCATCATTGTACCCACCTCTGTGTCCAAGACGTTTCACGGTCGAGACGTCTTTGCTGTTGCTGCAGGCAGACTGTCCGCAGGGGCTCCGATTGACACGCTGGGGGTCAGGAAGGGATCTCTTGACGTCCCTCTGATTTTCCATCTCGAGGGTCCAGAGGGTCAAGTCGTGCGCATTGACCGTTTTGGGAATGTCATCACCAATATTCCTCCGACCGACCGATCCGAGGTCGAGCTGGTGATTCATGGTCAGAGTCGAAGACTGAGAGTTGTCGATAACTATGCAGCCGGAAGTGACTCCGAGCTTCTGGTGGTCATAGGAAGCGCAGGAACCCTGGAAATAGCCGTCAAGAATGGTCGGGCTGCTGAGCTACTACAGGTCCAGGCCGGCGACATCGTGATGATCAGACCGCTGTGATGTACACAGTCATTGATCTCCGTGCTGAAGTAATGAGACCCTAGCCACTACACACATATTGGCATATGGTACGTCAATGATGGAGGCGACCATCCATCATGGATCGAGAGCAGACCGGACTCACATACGTGATATTCCCGACGGAGATGGGACACTGCGGAGCAGTATTCAGGAAGGAACGGGGCCGTCCACTGGCAGTCCGCGTATATCTACCGGCACCTCCTGACATGGTTGTTGCATCCATAAGACGTGAGTTCCCGGACGCAGAGGAGAACACGGGCCCACTGCCCGAACTCTGTCATCTCATCCAGAGGTATCTTCGTGGAGAAGACCTAGAGTTTCCCCTCGAACTGATTGACCTCTCAGTGGTTGGACCATTCCAGCGTGCGGTCCTCCTTGTCGACCGTGAGATCCCTAGGGGCATGGTCGCGTCGTACGCCTGGGTCGCAGGTAGACTTGGCAATCAAGGCTCACGGGCAGTCGGAAATGCACAGGCGAGGAATCCCTTTCCTATCGTAGTGCCCTGTCACAGGGTCATACGGTCTGATGGGACACTCGGTGGTTTCGGCGGAGGTCCAGACATGAAGAAGAGGTTGCTACGTCTTGAGGGCGTCTACATTGATGAACATGGTCACGTGTCGCCGCCGCAGATCATCCGTCACTACGAGAACTGACCATGTCCCAACACATATGTCGAATGCAGTGTCATTGAACGTGATTTACACCGTCAGGGGTCAGCTGAGCCTTTTCGTGGTCCACAGGACTGTCTCCTTCAGTCCAGCTCCTGATAGCGCGGGCCGTGGCTCCAGTCAGTGGAGGCGGAAGTCGATAGGCACTCCGGCTCCACCCCTGGGCTACAGATCAAACCCGGTCCGACCAGTTCCCCATGACTCGAGGGCCCTGCGTAGCTCAACATGGTCCTCTGCATACTTCTTGAGGGGTATCTTGTTCATGACTGCATCGATTGCCTGACGGAATGCCCTGGCACCGGCCCTTGGCCCGTCAGGATGTGCGTGAATGCCGCCCCCCGAGCCGATGACTATGTCTGGTCCCAGGTCTCCGACGACTTCGTCCACCATCCCAGGTGAGATACCTCCGCTAGGCATGGGTGCAGTCTGTCTGATGTGATGTAGAGGCATGACCATCTCCCTGGCCATTGCAATGAATCTCTCTTTCAGCAGTGGTGCTTTCCCATATGGGGCCGGAAATACAGTGATGTCAGAACCACAGATGCGTGGCAGCTTGCCTATGACGAGGTTGGTTCCCACTCCGGTTATTGGCGAATAGGACAGAGCACCCGTTATGTCCATGTGAGCCAGTACGGGCACGTTTAGCGATGGGTCCTCACATACATGGCGGAACGCGGAATACCCCACTGCGAGGAAGTTTATCATCAGTGCATTTGCACCAAGCTCTATTGCCCGCTCTGCGTTCTCGAACATCTTCGGGACCTCGTCCGTGATGTTCACCGTGAAGAGCGTCTTCTCTCCCTTCTCCGAGTTGGCCCGGTCAATGGCCTCCATGAATAGTGGGATTCTCTCCTCGATGGAGTTGAAACAGGCATTCGCGAGGAGTTCGTCATCCTTGATTATGTCCGCTCCGCCGGCCGCAGCCTCGTAACAGAGACTCGCACCCAGTTTGGCCGAAGTATACACACAGGGCTTGATCATATTGTTGAGCAGCGGGCGTTCCTTCACCCCGAGCAGCTTTCTGAGACCCTCGATGCCGAACTTTGGTCCCTTGAACTCCTTCAGCCAACTCTGTGGAAACCTGAGGTCTAGGAGCTTTATCCTGCCACCAAGAGATATGTTTCCCACCACCGTGCTCAGGAGCATCGGTATCTGAGCCCCAAAGTTCTCCCACGGAAAGGCTACCTGAATGATGTACTCTCGTCTCTCGAGGTCCTTGGGAATGCTATACTCATACTGGGGGACCTCGTACACGCCGATTACCCTTGCAATATGCCGTCTCCTCACATCGGGAGTTTCTCCTGGCACTGGTGTCCAAGTACCAGTGCTCTGCTCCACTGCGGCAGCATGAGCTACCTCTCTCGCATCTATGAATGGAGGTAATCCAACATAGTACGTACCTATCACATACTTCTCCGGGTCAATCGCATCGGCAAGTGCGTCTGGCAGGGAATCGAGTGGCTCTCTGTGCATCTTGATCGTCAGTTTCTTCGGCCTACTGTCTATTATTTCCTTCTGAAGGGACAGCCGCGCCCATGTTCTTCAGTCTCCCACTCGCAACAGGGCTGGACGACCTCTATTTGTGACAAGGCCAGCATGAGGGGATTCTGGAGTACACGCGGGCGGAAGTGTCCCATAGCTTGGTTTATGAGTAGATGGCTCGGCAATCACCCAGAAAACAAAGGGAGCCTTAGATTCACGTTGAGACCCATCCTCGAGATTGCCCGGAGTATTGGTATTCCAGACGATTGCGTTGAACCTTACGGACAGTACATGGCAAAGATAAGCCTCAGGGCAAGGGATGTTCTGAAGGAGCGGCGTGGTCGTCTCATTCTTGTGACCGCGACAACTCCGACTCCCTCTGGAGAGGGCAAGACTACCAATGCAATCGGACTGTCGATGGCCCTGAATAGGCTGGGCTATAGTGCGGTGGTCACGCTCAGGGAACCATCATTGGGCCCAGTCTTTGGTGTGAAGGGCGGTGCCGCTGGTGGCGGGAGGTCTCAGGTCCTCCCGTCCGAGAGGATCAATCTCTTGTTCACGGGGGACTTTCCGGCAGTCAGTGCAGCACACAATCTGTTGGCTGCGATGATCGACAATCACATCTACCAGGGGAATGCACTCGGAATAGATGTCGTAAAGGTGAGCTGGCCGCGCACCGTAGACATGAATGATCGTGCTCTCAGGGAGATAGTTGTTGCGCTGGGTCAGAAGAACGGCATCCCCCGCGAGACATCGTTCGTGATAACAGCAGCCTCGGAGGTCATGGCCATTCTTGCCCTTGCAAAGGACTATGAAGACCTACGAGAGCGGCTTGGTAGGATTGTAGTCGGAGCGACCACAACAAAGGAAGATGTGTGCGCGCGGGATCTCAAGGCTGATGGTGCAATGAGCGTTCTCCTCAGGGATGCACTCATGCCCAATCTCGTCCAGACCTCGGAGGGCACTCCGGCAATCGTCCACACAGGTCCATTTGCGAACATTGCACACGGTACCAACTCGGTGATTGCCATAGATATGGCACTAAGGCTCTTCGACTACGTGGTTGTCGAGGCCGGCTTCGGAGCTGACCTTGGTGCCGAGAAGTTTGTCAACATTGTGTCCCGCGTTGGAAACTTCAATATCGACGCGGTTGCACTCATCACCTCGATTCGTGCCCTGGAGGAGCATGGCAAAGGTGATCTTAGGGCGGGATTCCCCAACCTGGAGGTACATGCCGAGAACATACACAGCTGGGGGCTCCCTCTTGTCGTGGTACTCAATCGTTTCCCTGACGATACATCCGAGAAGATCGACATCCTCAGGAAGCTCTGTCAGGACCGGGGCTGGCAGTTCGAGGTCTCCGAGGTGTACGCCAAGGGCAGTGAGGGCGGACTGTCTGTGGCCAGAGCCGTTGTAGAAGCGGCTAGCAAGGGTTCTGAACTGAGAAGGACCTACGAACTGAGTGACAGCATCAAGTCGAAGATAGAGAAGGTCGCTAAGCAGGTGTATCATGCCTCAAGGGTGTCCTATTCGGAAGACGCAGAGAGTCAGCTAAGACGACTTGAAAAGCGGGGATACGGCAGCCTGCCGGTCTGCATTGCTAAGACTCAATTCTCGATATCAGACAACCCGAAGCTCAAGGGCCGACCCAGCGGCTTCGAAGTCTCTGTCCGTGAGGTCGAGCTGAACGCAGGTGCGGGCTTCATCGTGGTCCTGATGGGAGACATACTCAGAATGCCCGGACTGCCCAAGCAACCTGCAGCAGAGGGGATGAGCATCGATGAAAATGGAGAAATATCAGGAGTCTTTTGATTGATGGTGAATCGAGTTGACGACCTTTGAGATAGGCCCCACAGACTTCTGCAAGGACCGTGTCATCGACGGAAAGGCCCTCTCAGAAGCTATCCGTCAAGAGATAGAGAGGGAGGTGCATCATCTGACCGAGGAGCACGGAATCCCTCCGAAACTTGCGACGGTCCTAGTCGGTGATGACCCAGGGTCCAAGATGTATGTCCGCATGAAACACAAGGCCTGTCAGAAGGTGGGCATACTCTCCGCCAACTACGACCTTCCGGGAAACACCACGCAGGATGAGCTGCTGGAGCTGGTTCGGCGACTCAATAACGATCCCACCGTTCATGGCATCCTCGTTCAGCTGCCTCTTCCGCGACATATCAATGAGGAAACGATCCTGAGTGAGATCGACCCGTTGAAGGATGTTGACGGTTTCTCGCCAAGAAACATCTATCGACTCTTCAACGGGGCTGAGATGCTCAGTGCAGCTACTCCTCAGGGAATTGCAGTCATGCTCGACCATCTTGGCATCGAGTTGGAGGGGAAGCATGCCGTAATCGTCAACAGGTCGAACATAGTGGGTAAACCCCTCATATTCCTGCTGCTCAACCGGAACATGACTGTGACTATCTGTCACTCCCGCACGAAAGACCTTGCACAACATACCCGGAATGCCGATGTGCTAGTCACGGCCATAGGCCGGAGGAAGTCGGCTGAGGACCCGTTCTTCATCACTGCAGACATGGTCAAGGAGGGGGCCGTTGTCATCGACGTTGCCACTCCTTATGGGGACTGCGACTTTGAGTCGCTGAAGTGCAAGGTGTCCTATATAACGCCAGTACCCGGCGGCGTCGGTCCGATGACGATCACAATGTTGCTCAAGAACGTACTGGCGTCCTACTCGTTCCAACAGGCTCAGACAAACGTCCTCAGCGCCGATGCTCTCGACTACGGGGCCTATATCTCATGACCACAACCCCAAATCCTTTTGAGTCATAGTCGTTGCATCGCGCCCAGTGAGTGCCCTTGAAGATAGTCGAGTGCGTTCCCAATTTCTCAGAGGGACGGAGAAAGGATGTGATTGACGCCATTGCTGACGCAATAAGAGGCGTTGAGGGAGTCAGGCTGCTTGATGTTGAGTCTGACTACGATCACAATCGCTCTGTCTTCACATTCATAGGAGAGCCTGAGAAGGTCAAGCTGGCCGCCCTCAGGGCTGCAGAAGTTGCTGTCGAGAAGATCGACCTGAACCATCACAGGGGGGCCCATCCTCGGATGGGTGCTGTGGACGTCGTCCCGTTTGTCCCCCTTCACGGCGTCACCATAGGTGAGTGCATCGAGCTGTCGAGACAATTTGCTCAGGAATTCTCGTCCAAGTGCAACGTTCCCGTATACCTCTATGCCAAGTCGGCCACTCGACCCGAGCGCAGGGAGTTGCCAAATATTCGTGAGGGCGAGTTCGAGGGACTTCGGGAACTCATTGGCACTGATCCTAGCAAGGACCCTGACTATGGACCCAAGAGGATACATCCCACAGCTGGGTGCACTGCCACCGGTGCTCGCAACTTCCTAATAGCGTTCAATTGCAACCTCAACACCAGAGATGTGAGAGTCGCAAAGGCATGCGCCGATGCTGTCCGGAGCACTACTGGCGGATTCGTGAATGTCCAGGGAATTGGACTCGACTTGCCCGAGAAGAACATGGTACAGGTATCGATGAATCTGACCCATCCAAGGATGACCAAGATACATCAGGTACTGGAGGCCGTGAGGACTGAGGCAAGGAGATTTGGGGCCACCGTCGTAGAAACTGAGATTGTTGGCATGATTCCCCTATTTGCTGTGCTAGATGTGTTCAGGTACTACGTTCAGCCTGCCAAGTTCGACGAGTCAATGATACTCGACCTGCACTACCTTGGAAACGGTACATCAGTCGGAAAGAAGGGCTTTACCGATATGTCGCTCATAGAATTCGGTGACGAGGTCCGCAGGGCAAGGGCGACACCTGGAGGAGGTAGTGTGTCTGCGGTCATGGGCTCTTATGGTGCAGGACTTGTCTGCATGGTGACGGGTCTCTCTCTCACAGGCCGCAAGTTCGCAGCAATCAAGGAAGAGATGCTGGAGCTCCGTCACTCGGTAGAGAATGACCGAGGTGTGCTCATGGGACTCGTGGAGCGCGACTCTGAGGCCTTCGACCAGGTAATGAACGCATACAGACTCCCAGATGACACACCCGAGCAGAGGGCAGAGAAGGAGGCAAAGATCCAGGAGACAACCATTCATGCGGCTGAGGTACCACTGGAAACAATGCGTCATTCACTCAATGCGCTCCGTGGAGCCCGCATAGCTGCAGAGAAGGGCAATATCAATGCCATAACCGATGCGGGTGTGGCTGCACATGCACTCGTGGCTGCAATCGAGGGGGCCGCTCTGAATGTCCGCGTGAATCTTGCAAACATCAGAGATACTGAGCTGAGGAGCCGGATGAGTGCAGAAGTCGAGGACATCATTGCAGAGGCTCGAGGCATAAAGGACGAGACCATTGCGATCGTGGAGAGAAGGATGAGAGAGCTGGCCGAGAATAAGTGATCATCATGAACACGACGTCAGTGAGTGCAGGCCCACGAGTATGGACCGTGTAGCCTGTGTACATGTTGTGATAGGCACGGTCTGGTAGCAGGTCGGTTCACGCACTAAGACATATAACCCCTCAGATGGGTCTTAGCCCAGTTCAGATGATCGAGGCCGTCTCACTCACCAAGAAGTTCAACGAGTTTGTTGCCGTCAACAACCTGTCCTTTTCAGTCAACAGCGGCGAGATATACGGCCTGCTTGGGCCAAATGGCTCGGGTAAGTCAACCACCATGCGTATGCTCCTAGGGCTGTTGAGACCCACTGCCGGAACTGCAAGGATCTCGGGGTTTGACATCCGGACTCAGACTGTTGATGCTAAGAGACTCATCGGCTATGTCCCCGAAGAACCCGTTCTGCCAGAACGTCTCACGGGGTGGGAGTACGTCAACTATGTTGCGGATATCTGGCGAGTGCCCCGCGGTACCGAGCGTGAGGAAGAGATCGAGCGTCTGCTCAAACTGCTAGATCTGACAGACGCCAGCGATGACCTCATCGAGACATATTCGAAGGGAATGTCACGGAAGATAGGGCTGATTGCTGCGCTGATACATAGGCCACGCGTATTGATCCTTGACGAGATACAGGCAGGAATCGACCCTCGGGGCGCTGCCACAATAAAAGAGATACTACTCGGCCTCAAGGCACACGGAGCAACCATTCTGATGTCGACCCATATACTCGAGATAGCCGAAAGGATGTGTGACAGAGTGGGAATCATCATGAAGGGCTCGATGGTTGCAGAGGGTACTATGGCTGAACTCCGAAAGCAGGCAAGGGGAGAAACATCCCTTGAGGAGATATTCCTGAGTCTGACGGGAGGTCCTGATGTCCAGCTGATTGCAGAGTATCTCAGTAGGAGTGGCGAGAGCAATTGAACTTCCGCGACATCATTTTCCTCCTGAAGATTGACATCAGGGAGAACTTCAGGCTCACAGGGACAGGCGGGAAGAGGTCGAAGGAGCCGTCTTACGGTCGATTGTTCTCGGTGCTCCTACCGTTTCTAGTCGCGGGGACCATCCTTTACATTACCGTTGAGCTCGGAACACTCTTCGGCTGGCCAACGATCAGTCAAGTGCTTCGGGAGAACATTGCAGCTGGAAGCGTCCTGTTCAACGCAGTACTCATCTTCTCACTCGTGGGATCGATCGCTTTCTCTGCTTCGAGTGTTGCTAACAGCAGAAAGGTAGAATACCTGTTGATCATGCCGTTTCGCATCCGCACTATCTTCATGGAGAAGCTGTTACTATTCGTCCTCTACGGTTCAGCTATCTGGCTAGTCGGAGGAACACCCATCTTCCTGGCCCTGAGCATGCTGTCTGGACAGGCGATCTCGTATCTCTCTGCGGTGGCGTTCATAGTACTTGTAGTCTGCACAGTGTCCATCGGCAGCTCCCTTGGTGGTATGGTCGGTCTTGCAGTCTCGAAGTTTCTCGCTGGTCGGAGGAGGCTCAAACAGGCAGGATATTTCATTGCAACCTCTGCCGCAATTGTCCTCAGTACGCTGTGGTACTACTCAATCTACTTTGACGACCAGGGACCGACATTCTTCACCTTGTTGATCGACTTGGCCAACAGTCTGGGTTTCTCGTCCACATATTCCCCGGGACATGTGGTCAGTACGATCTCCCTGGGCCTCCTGGTGGGAGTACTGCCCGGACCGTACGGAATGATCTCTGGCACAGTGCTCGTCATCGCGGGTACTGGGCTGCCCTACGTGAATGCAGTCTTGAGCGAGTCCGCCCACTACAGTGGGTGGTTGTCGGTTGGTTCAGTGCGTGGTTCCAAGAGAACGGGCCCGGTCGCCAGGCATAGATGGTCTCCAAGGATTCCGTTTCCCGTGCAACTGAACCCTACTGTCAGCGTTTCTGTCTGGTACAACCTCACTAACATACGGCGTGAGGGTAGGATACTTGCCACCTATCTCCTGGGACCGTTGAGGATCCTGATCTTCTTGTTCATCCCTGTACTGGCCTCTCGGCCTAATGGCGTCCTCTCTCTGATCCTCCCATTAGTTGTCGCATCTGCGATGATTCCTGTTGCCAGTTCTTACGGGATGTTCTTCGCTGGTTTCGAGACGGTATACGAGGGAAAGAACCTGATGAACCTACAGCTCGCAGCCACGAACCTCCAGGACTATGTCAAGGGAAAGGTCTATAGCGCACTTCCATTCTCGCTGGTAGCTTCCGTGATTGTCTCCATCCTATTGGTCACTGTGTCTCCAGCATGGTGGATATTCGCCCTGATACTGCCGTTTCTGACTATATCCACCACAATGGTGGCAGGAAGCGTATCAGCAAACGCAGCTGCAAGGAGTGGCAACTTCAAGGCAGGACGGATGCTCACGCAACAGAGGGGCTCGGCAGTGAGGTATCCAATTGGGCTGTTTGCCACCTTGTCCGCATACGCGATCAACTACGGAATTGGAATCCTCATCATGGCTGTGGCCGCAGTTGCCATCCTGACCCATCCTCTTCTGGGTTTCGTAGTCCCTCTTATCTACCATCTGGTGTGCGTGCTGTTGACCAGACACTATACGCTGGCTGCAGGACGCAGACTCGCAGAGAGAGAGGTGACAGACTACCTGTGACATCCTATCCGAGAGTCCTTCCTATGACCCTGCCCGGGGGCACCAGTATGTCTGTGTCAAAGTACAGACCGATCATCGTGCTCTCCACGTGGATCATAGACATGTCGTCGTCTGGGCATCCCTGAATGGTGACCTGCACATCTCCCGAGCGACCACTCTTGATCCTGTACTCAAGATCAGCAATTGTGATGACGTCTATGTCATTCCCCTCTCCGGTCACGGATGGCATGATCTTGACATTGACTGCCGGTCCGCTGTCTATCCACTCGCCGCTGTCAGTAAAGGTGCACGTAGCACTCATGATGACAGCATCATTCCTGATGGTCCTCGCGCGGAGGGTGTCTCCATCCCATTCCATCTCGGTCCTTGCCATCTTTCTCGGAAATCCCCATATCTCCCGCCCTGCAGCAAGTGCAACATCGGAATCGACATAGTCTCTACAGAAGTGCACGCCGACTCTTTCCTCGTCACTCTCCGGGTCCTTGAACAGGCACTGAGCAAGAACAGAAGACTCCCTGAAAGTACCAGTCTCCCTACAGGGCTGCTCGGCAAACAGGAGTGCCATGAGATTCATGTCAGACGGACGAAGAGGAGGCGGAAGGACACTCCTCAGGGACTCCTCTGGGGCGTAGAACAGAGCCAGGAACAGCCGTGCATTGTCATAGTGATATGGCGGCATGGGATACAGTGGGCTCGACAGGGGGATCACTCGCTCCCTCAACTTGGTCACCTTCGTCTCTGGTCTCGCGAGTGACTATTGAATCTTGTCACCACTTGCCCCACTAGGGTCCTCGATCGACTGTCCCCTCACAACGAGATCTTCTTGAATATCGCCGGCCACACAAATCCTCCGACCAATGCCACCACCGAGTATCGCAGTACTCGGAGCCAAGCGTATGTGATTGGATCCGTGCTGGATATGAGCGCTGCAAGGCCGAACATCACTGCGAACACAATGACCAGTCCCACAACAGCTCTCACGATCCGTCTTGGTGTTGTCACATCGGTGCTGAATCCCACGTATCTCTTCTCGAGAGGCAATGCCACTGCAACTCCCATCATGAGACCGCCGAGGGCCCCAAAATTGTCGCTAGGAGGCAGTGGGACAACGTGAGTGGCAACGACCATCATGACGAGTCCAACGATGAAGAGAATGGTATAGAGGTGTTCGGTCTTGTATCTGGACAGGGTTTCTTCCAGGGGTTTCTCCAGATACACGAGCAGGATGACTGTCAACAGTCCTATGGCCCACCCGGAGATCACGTCACCGACATAATGGACTCCTAGGTAGACTCTCGAGAGCCCTATCAGCGTAACTAGCACCACAGACGACAGGATCATCCACCACGTTCGCACCTTGAGGGAGAACCAACCAAAGAGGGTCATCGAGTTCTGTGCATGGCCGCTGGGTGTGCTATACCCCTCGGCCATCTGATAACCCGGATAGAGAACTCCCTCCGGCCTGGGATTGGCAATTGCCAGTTTCAGCCAGTAGTTTGATACAACCGACACTAGAAGGACGAATATGGTGAGTATCGACTCCCTCTTCCTGAATGACCAGTAGCCAACTAGCAGGAGGGCAATGTAGAACATCTCAGAGCCAAGCTCCGTGATGACCTTGAAGAACTCGCCAGCTCCCGGCAGTATGTCGCGAAGGATATTGGTCAAGTTCGGATCGAACAGGAACATGTCACATCCCCACAACAGATTCGTTGAACCAGTGCGAAGGCCTGTATAAAAGGCATCTGCTACGTTCTGGAACGATCGGGACTGGGGGGTAAATGGAGCAGGTCTACATTCCTGTGGTGTAGGGGAGATCGGGAGATCCCATGTGAGCCACTCAGAAAGTCTTATAGAGTACGTGCCGTGAGCTGCCGATCGGGGATGGTATCTGGTACTGGAGAGTCTGGAACCGAGGGTGGTCTGGGAGATCTTTGAGAAGCTGATGACGTCCACTCCAAGATGCTCGAAGCATGAATCGAGGGTCCGCAGTCAGATCGTAGAGTGGGTGAAGAGGCAGGCGTCAAGGAAACATCTGGACGTCAAGATCTACCAAGATGAGACTGGCAATCTGCTGATCAGGGTGCCGCCGACACCCGGGATGGAGTCCTGTAGGACACTGATACTCCAGGCTCACCTCGACATGGTCTGCGAGACTAATAGGCCTGGTGGATTCGACTTCGAGAAATCTCCCATCCCAGTCACGCTGTCAAGTGATGGTGAGTGGGTGACCGCCAACGGGACCACTCTGGGAGCTGACAACGGAATCGGCGTGGCGCTTGCACTTGCACTGATAGCAGACGATTCTGAGAACATCGCTCGTGGACCACTTGAGATACTCCTGACGGTGGACGAGGAGACTGGGCTTACAGGCGCCTTTGGAGTTGACCCGAAGGCACTGAACATGACCGGTCTGATAATGATCAATCTCGATACCGAGACCTTTGGTTCAATAACGATTGGCTCTGCGGGAGGCGGCGACATCAGGTTGACACGAGCGTCTGGAACTGAGAACGTCGGCAAGCCGCTGGAGTTCATCAGACTCAGAGTTGCCGGGCTGCAGGGAGGTCACTCTGGTGTCGACATACACGAGCCACGCGCAAACGCCATCAAGATAGTCGCTAGACTACTCTCCTCTGTGAGGCTGGCAGAGAACCTATACCTATGCTGCTGGAATGGGGGTACAAAACATAATGCCATCCCCAGGGAATCTGAGGCAGTCTTTGCCGTCTCACCTGACTCTGTGGCAGATGTCCTTGACATCCTGACAAGAGAGCGTAAGGCGATCCTAGATTACTACAGGAACAGCGAGCAGGGTGCGTTGGTACTTGAGCCAGGGATGGAGATTACCTGGGAGAAGACCCGGGCCAGGTCCTGCTACTCGATCGATGAGTCGTCAAAGATAGTCAACACCCTAAATGCTCTGCCTCACGGATATCGTAACTTCTCGCCTGATGTTCCAGGCCTTGTCGAGACCTCCTGCAACGTTGCGACCATCAACACCGAGAAGGATCGAATGACCGTGCTCATATCCGTACGTAGTAGCATTGATTCAGAGCTGGAGGCCTTCCGCAGGTCGATCAGTGATATCGGTCGCCTGGGTGGCTGGCAGGTATCACTTGGTAATGCGTATCCCGGCTGGAAACCTCAGCCCAACAGTCCTTTCCTGCAGTTTGTGAAGGAACACTATGAACGACTGACTGGCGGCCAGGTCAAGATCGAAGCGGTCCATGCAGGTCTCGAGTGCGGTATCATTGGCAGTCACATTCAGGGGATTCAGATGGTCTCAATCGGTCCAACTGTGAGAGGCGCCCATACTCCGGACGAGCGTCTCAGGATCTCCGATGTCGGAGCGATGTATTCATTGCTCAAGGACATACTGCGGGACCTGATCCACTTCACTGGCTGACGAATTGCTGATGACACCAGTCAGTTGATACTCTGACTGACGAGATCCTGCAGACCGAGGTCGAGTATCCTCTCTCTACTTGGCCAGCCTGTGGTTCGGTCCCACATGCGGTACCTGTACCACCGGTCTAGGTGTGCATTCACGTCAGGCACGTGTCTCTCCGTGGGGCCGTCAAGGGGTCTCAGGAGTATGTCCGGAAGCCTCTCGTTGGCAGTCGTGTAACCGAACTTCAGATTCATCAGACGCATGAGTGTGAAGATCCGCTCTCCTGTCTTCTTCAACTCATCAATCGAATAGTCCCATCCGACCACGAGTCTGAACAGCTCTACAATCTCATTGCCTGTGTATGGATAGAAGTTGCAGACCAAGGCAGAGTTTGTCACGCACCTCAGGTCTTGGACTCTTGCAACCACCTCGGCCTCGTTGGCAAACCTGTCCTCACTGCGGATGTCCAGGCTCTCGTCCGTCATGCCCATCTGCCAATTGTACATGTCCGCTGTCATGTGACATGCACCCCTCGGCGAAGTCGTGTATGCAATGGCCATTCCTGAGAAACCTCTGGGATCATGCTGTGGTAACTCGAGCCCATTCACGTGTGGTGCAATGTCCTCGTGGCCCAGCTTGGCACCGAGGGCTCTGCTTCCCTCAGCCATCAGGTCTCCGATCCCTTCCCTCCTTGCTATCTTGTTCAGCAGGACAAGCGCAGAGTCGACCTCTCCCCACTCAGGTGTTACGCCGTCGAGATCATCGGATGTGATCATCCCCTGCTTGTACAGATAGTATGCAAATGCAATGACGTTTCCACCAGAGATGGTATCGATTCCCAGTAGGTCCAGTTCCCGGTTGACATACGAGAGTGCCTCTGGATTGTTATTCAGGATGAGTGAGCCCATGGTCCCCGTGACCTCAAGCTCGGGTCCGGCGAACCTGTCCATCTTGTACTTACCCTCCCTCACCTCGACAACACGCCCGCAGCCTATCGGGCATCGAAAACAGGCAGTCTTCCCTACTAGGAGCCTCTCCTTGACTGTCGAGCCACTGATGTTATACGTATCAAAGTCAGAGACCGAGTAGAATCCCGCTGGGAGAGACCCGAACATCATCGTGGCCATGTCGACGAACCCCGCAGTACCCAGGTTCGAGTACATGTTGAAGGTAGGCGTATCTCGCTTCTGTTCGTTGAGCGTCTTGCAATAAGTCTCCAGGCGGTCTGGTTCTGCTACGGGCACTTTCCTATTCGAACCGTGTACGACGATCGCCTTGAGTCTCTTCGAACCCATGACCGCTCCGAGTCCTGTTCTTCCGGCCGCCCGGTGATGGTCGACTATTATGCTGGCATACTTGACCAGGTTCTCGCCCGCGATGCCGATCCTTGCGACACCAGCGTTCCTCAGCCCCGTCTCCGTCTTGAGTTCATCCCAGACCCTATGGGTGTCCATACCCCACAGATGTGAGGCATCTCTGATTGCCACATCGGAGTCCTGTATGAGGATGTACACAGGAGCATCCGACGATCCCCTCACTATCAGGCCGTCATACCCTGCAAACTTCAGGTCTGCTCCCAGGTGCCCTCCAAATGTGCTGTAGCCCAGAAGACCAGTCAGCGGTGATCTTGCGCAGAAGGTGGACTTGCTGCCTGTTGGTACGGCAGTCCCACAGAAGGGGCCCGTCATCAGAATGAGAGGGTTCTCTGGGCCAAGCGGATCTGTCGATGCGTCAACCATGTCATAGAGTAGTCGACAGGCGAGGCCTGCACCACCGATGAACTTCCGGACCATTTCCGGATCCTGATCTCTCTCAGTCGTCCTCCTGTTGGTCAGGTCTATCTCAAGGATCCTTCCGGTATAGCCGTTCATGACATCAACTCCCTAGAAGTCGACTGGTGTACCATCGTACATGCACCTGTAGATCCTGCGCAGATCATCTGCCTGAACATCTCTTGGTGTCATTGTGATGCTTGAGTCCATCATGGCATATTCCACGAGTCTGTCGAGGCCGTTCTCCAGGTCCTCCGGCTTCACACCTGCCTCTCGTAGACTGAGTGGAAATCCGACCTGCTTCTGTAGACCCCTGATTCTGTCTGCGAACGCTCTGGCACTCTCGAGCGCGGTACCTCTGGAGGCACCGATAAGGTCCGCAAGTTCCCGATAGTCTTCTGCAGCATTCGGACTACCGTCTGCATTGAACTCGACCGTGTACGGCAGTGCTATTCCCACTGCGAGTCCATGGTGTATCCTTAGGACTGAGCCCATACTGTGGCCAAGTGAGTGGGCGATACACACCTGTGAGTTGCTGAACGACATCCCTGCGAGGCAGGATGCCACGAGCATCTTCTCACGGGCCTGCATGTCACCAGGGTCAGCCACTGATCTCGGCAACCATTCGAAGATCAACCGGATTGCCTTCATGGAACAGGCGTCAGAGAAGTCGTTCTTCCAGACTGACACAAATCCCTCAACTGCATGTGACAGTGCATCCATCCCCGTATTGACAGTCAGATCCCTTGGTAGGTCCCTGACAAACTCCGGGTCGAGGATTGCAAGGTCTGCGGTCAGCTCCGGGTTGATGGTCGCAAACTTCCTACCGGTCTCGTCCTCCCTCACGACAATGGCCCGTGTGGCCTCCGATCCTGTGCCTGCTGTTGTGGGAATACAGACGAGACGGGCTCTGGACCTCAGACTGAGTGTGTCAAATGGTGTCAGTTCTTCAAGCCTCATGTCAGGCCTTGCATAGAGTACCCAGGCTGCCTTTGCAGTGTCCATCACGCTCCCACCGCCCACTGCCACGATGAGGTCAATGCCCGCCTGTTCCATGGCGGCAGCGGCACTCCTGACTACAGATACTCTCGGGTCTGGTTCTGCCTCGGCCCAGACCGTCACCTCCCAACCATTCTTCCTGAGTAGCTGGTCGACCCTATCGACCAGGCCCTTTCCTCTGACGATCCTGTCGGTCACAATGATTGCATGCCGACCTGACAGTCTCTCGATGTCAGACAGAGCATCCTCTCCGAATGCGACTCTCGGTATGTTGAACCACCAGACCAATGCACACCACACTCGACAAAGCACATGAAATGTAGATGATTCATGGCCAGCGGGCTATTATTCTTGTTGAGAGAGTGGCTCAGTCAGAGACACATCGCTCTGCGGTCTGTCGGAGGATTCTGGCAGCCTCGTGGACGATCTGGTCGATGACCTCAGCAACTGTGGGAATGTCCTGTATTCTTCCCACACACTCTCCCCCAAACATGAGTGCGGTCTCAGGTCTCTTGTCCAGGAGGTCTCTGAACCCCTCCTTTTCCAGATTCAGGATGTCCTCATTCGACTCAACGGGTTCTCCAAGGTAGAATCGGGGGATGTCATTGAGTGTCCGTTCAACTATCATCTCAGCTCTCCTATTCCTCAGGAATCTCATTGGTCCAAATAGGCCACGACCCGCCAGCGTCTGTCGTTCGTTGAGCCTCACTATCGTGTCCTTCCAGATCGGTTCGAAGTCGCTCTCCTTGGTGGCAATGAATCGGGTCCCCATCTGGATTCCCTTTGCTCCCATGCATAGTGCTGCAGCAAGCGACGCACCATCACAGAATCCGCCTGCAGCCACAACGGGTCTCTTCACAGACCTGACTACTGCTGGCACGAGGACCACAGAGTGTACGGGCTCCCATGAGACATGTGCGCCTCCCTCGTGCCCCGAGGCGACTACTATGTCTACGCCAGCCGCCTCAGCCTTCTGGGCATGGTACACGGATGGTACAACATGTGCCCAGATCAGTCCATGTTTCTTCACATCTGCCCAGGGTCGGGGATTACCCGCCGAGGTAATCAGGACGCGGAGCCTCCTTTCCACGTCTGAGTCGTTGTTCCTGCATTCGATCGTCTGCTCAACAAACATCTTGGATGCCTGTATGAACTCGGCTGCGACAGGCACGTTGACACCGATCACGCCCTGGGAAGTCCGAGTCTCCCTCACCACCCTCTCGATAGACTTCTGAAGTAGTACCCGGGGTGGGTCGGACCCGAATAGCCTTACTGGGTCAATGGGGGCGGCCTCTGGTAGCAGGCTGGCTGCCATTCCTATGCTGCTTATCACGCCCAGCGCGCCAGCTCTTGCAACTGCGATTGCAAGGTCCTCTGTCTTGTACGGCCCCATGCCTCCTTGCAGTATCGGATGCCTGATTCCGATCAGGTCGCACAGCTCAGTCCGTATTGACGGCATGGTTCCTATTCATCCAGGAATCTTGTGGGCACCCTCACTGCAGTCGCCACGAGCTCGGCCGCGGCCTTTGTCGCACGCATGACCTTGCCCATGTCTCCGGTGAGCTTGAACTTGTTGGCCATCAGCCCCTTGATCGGATCTATCTTTCCTGCAAACAGCTGCTTCCAGTTCTCGTACGGCCCTGAATAGGTGAATGCCGCCTTGTCTCCGGGGCCAGCAATCCTGGCGCTTCGGCAGACTCCATGCCAGAGGTCCATGTATATCATCATGGGCTCCTTGACGAGCTTGCCATCAGCCTCTATACGAAAGATGAAGTCACCCTCCCAGGTGGCAGCTGCCTCCTTGTAGGCAGCGTTCTGATTCAACAACTCGACGTATTTCTGGACCCACTCTTCTGATGGAAAGAGAAGCTTCTCGGTCATCCCGAATCACCTGTACCGGTACTGATACAGCTCGTAGGACAAAAAGATTCTGGAGGTCTGCGTCCAGGGAGTGAAGGATCAGATGCAGTGCAGCTCCGGATGCCCATACATGATCGACAGTCCCACGGCTGGCACAAGATGCCAGACCTCAGTGCCCCACTCTTCTCAACGACTTTCCATCGATGAGTGGCAGTCCCATTGCCTGTGCGATCTGCATATAGTCCTTGAGGCGTCCTATGGTCTCAATCGAGTGGGAATCGCTGCCAAGGGAGAAGCTGCAGCCGAGGTCTCGTGCTCTCTCCAGGAAGTCGCGATTACCTATGCCGTATCTCAGATTCAGTTCGATGGCAACGCCGTGGTCCGCCAGGATGCCTGCTACTCTCTCCCCATCTTCTGCCCTGTACGACGTCAGCATCGCGCTCCAGTGGCCAAGGATGTTCGGGCTGTATTTCCTGAGTGCCCTGTCGACTGCAGATGCCCATACCTGAGACGTACAGCTGTGATGGATCGAGAATATGACCAGGTCAAACTGTTCGAGCCCTCCGGCCACCGAGGCTATCTCACCGTTGAGGTCAACATCGACTTCCACACCATCGAGGAGGGTGACAGTCGGCCACTGAGACCTTGCCTCCTCAATCAACTGCCGCCTCTCCAGGATCACGTCCTGACCCCCCTCCCTGGCACCGAGTGACGGCCAGAAATGATCGGTCAGGGCCACCGCCTCTAGCCCGACTATGGCTGCACGCTGTGCCACAGCCTCAACAGAGTTGTTGCCATCAGAGAAATGCGTGTGCACATGAAGATCCTGCGTCGCTGGCACATCTCCCTCGGGTTGATCTGAACATCAGACATGCAGTCAGGCTATGTCCACTCAATTCGGGTCCTGAAGTCGGACACGGCACGGGGTAGTTCCGCCCTTGACTCCAGCGCTCTGTCTGCCCTGAGTATCACCGCTCGACCAGGTCCACTGTGTTCAGCATCAAATCTCTTTAGCTTGGGGCACGAGAAGAGCGGGCTCACGTCAACGGAATCGAAGGGATTGTCGCGAAGGTCAAGCACCCGGAGTTCCTCTAGGCCGCCCAATGGGTCTAGACCTATCTCTCTCAGACGGTTCTCGGCCAGTGATAGTTCTCTGAGGGCATTACACGACCTCAAGGGGGTCAGATCTATCCGTTCTATGCGGTTTCCATCAAGATGTAGTTCTTCTAGTCGGCTGCATCTCTGTAGCGGACGCAGGTCTGCATCAACGATCTGGTTGTCTGAGAGAAACAGGTATCTTATCGAGCCTGCTTGCCCGAGTGGCGTCAGGTCTACCTCTTGGAGCTCGTTTCCCCTGAGGTTGAGATACTCGAGGTGCCTGCAATCGCTGAGCGGTCCCAGGTCGATTTTCCTCAGGAGGTTCCTCTCCAGCTCCAGCCTCTTGAGCTCCGGACAGCCCCGGAGTGGGCTGAGATCGATCCCAGTCAGGCGATTGTTGGTCAGTCCGAGATACGTGAGCCTTGGGCACTGGCGGAGAGGTTGAAGATCCACCTGTTCGAGCTGATTGTGTGTCACTCCCAGATATCGGAGGCTCTGACAGTCAACTAGAGGTGCCAGGTTCACAGAACGCAGGGCGTTGTCTGAGAGATACAGACTCCTCATATTGACACACTCGGACAGAGGTCCCAGGTCTACTGTCTCTATCAGATTAGATGAGAGATCAAGCTCCGAGAGCTCTAGGCAGCTGCTCAGTGGCCTGAGATCAATCTTCTCAAGCTGATCCCATCTCAGACACAGCTCTCTGAGACTGGAGCATTCTCGGAGTGGACTCAGATCGACCTCGACAATTGGGTTCTCAGCCAGCGTCAGCCTCTCGAGTCTGCGGAGATGTCTCACCGGAGACAGATCAATACTCTTGATGTCCATCTGGACCAGATTGATCTCCGTGGCGTCAACATGAATCTTGATCTCCTCCCCGTCAGAGTCAGTAGTGGAATACTTCAAGGTGACATAGTCCATTCAAGTATCTTTCCTGAAGGCTCCGCAGGCCCACTCAGATTAGTACTGGTTCTCCCTTAAGTTTAGTTCTTACAAGTCCTCACCGCTCTGATGCCAGCTGGCCGATGCTGGACAAGACCCTCGATCATGCCCCGTTACATTCACAGTCCTGGCGGTGGGCTGTTCCCCAGCCACAAGAGTTATGGAGAGCATCTCTATTCACCGAGGTACATGCGGGTTGACGCACGACTACTCCCGAACGGTGTCTCGGTATCCTTCAAGGGAAATGAGTACCCCATACTATATCCGGACGGTGTCTGGTCCAGTGTTCCAGAACAGACGAGAGTTGCGCTCCGCGACAATCTCGCAGTCATGGCAACAATGCATCTACCCCTGGTATTTGGGGAGGACCACGTGACCTACGGCACGGGCCGGCCTTATCTGGAGCCATACCTCTACATGAACTTCATCAAAGACATCCCTTCCTGCACGGAGATTGATGGTACCGACACTGCGGAAACGATTCGGAGATTCTACAATACCAGGTACGAGTTTGAGCACTCGGACATAGTCGTTCCATCGCCAGATCCTGTTGACTCACCCCACAGGGCCATTGTGGGTCTCAGCTTTGGAAAGGATAGCCTCCTCACGTACGCCGTGGCTGACGAGATTGGACTAGAGCCTGAGAGCGTCTATGTCATCGAGGAGAGCATGACCTATGAGCAGAAACACAAGACGGCGCTGGCCGCGGAGTTCAAGAAGGAGTTCGGGAAGGAACTGAAGACCCTCATTCATGACACTGGCAGGCTCAGAGACTACGATCATCTGGGCCTACCACAGTCTGAACTTGGATGGGGTCTCCAGACGAGTGAGTATGTCCTGGAGCTGCTACCGTTTGCCTACTATCTTCATGGTAAGTATCTTCTCTTCGGGAACGAGCAGACCGCCTCTGCAACCTACATGAGCAATGATGCGAGTGGACCGTGGTTGGTATATCCCTGCTTCGACCAGTCTCACGAGTGGACTGTACATCTCGACCAGGTTTCGCAGGCCTTCTCAGGACGCTCAGTCAGGACGGGGAGCCTGATCGAGCCACTTATGGACATGATGATCCAACGGATACTTGTGAGGCGTTATCCCCAATATGCCAAGTACCAGATGAGTTGCTTCACGATCGACGAGCATGGTCGTGACTATCGCTGGTGTCACCATTGCTCGGTCTGTGCAAAGATGTATCTCATGTGTGTGGGTGGCGGCGTCGATCCGGCCATGATTGGTCTGAGAGAGGACATGCTTGCATCATCCAAGAGACATCTGTTTTCTCTGTTCGGAGGCAAGTCTGACATGCCATACCTGAACTCAGAGGCCGCTCGTGACGAGCAGATATTTGCACTATACTCCGCAGCCAAGAAGGGAGTGCGTGGTGACCTGATCGATGAGTTCAGACATAGCAGTCACTTCAAGGAGGCACAGGCACGGGAGGACGACCTCATGAAGAAGTTCGTTCGACTGTATGAGCCAATCTCACTGCCCAGGGAACTTCGGGACCAGGTGATGTCGATCTACCGGGAGGAGCTGGCACTCTTTGAACTCTGATGGGACTGACCTGGCTGAGTGCTCAAGGTTATATGTCTCACGAGGGGGTAGGACACACAATGAAGATTGCTCTTGTCTTGAACACCAGAAGATCAGACTCTGAGTTCGAGGTGGAGTACGATCCACCTCACACGATTGAGTTGATACGACATGGGATAGAGGCCACGGGTCATAAGTACGTATTTATCGAGGCGGATGAGGACCTCTATGCCAGACTCAGGCGTGAACGTCCCGACCTGGTCTTCAACCGTGCAGAGGGTATCAGGGGGGAGAGCAGGGAGTCTCATGTACCTGCGATTCTCGAGATGCTCGGCATACCTTACGTGGGCTCAAATGTCCTGACCACCGCAGTCTGTCTCAACAAGGCCTGGACCAAGAAGGTCCTCATCTACCATCGGATACGCACACCGGAGTTTCAGCTGGTCCGGAGCGTTCGTGAGTTGGATGTGAAACGCGTCAGGTATCCCGCCATCCTGAAACCCAACGAGGAGGGGTCCTCGATGGGTGTCAACGAGGATAATGTGGTGCACGACTCTGACCATCTGCAGGCGAAACTGAATGAGATGCTGCGCATCTACGATGGCGGCGTGATAATCGAGCAGTTCATTGCCGGGCGCGAGTTCAGTGTAGGCGTTCTAGGCACACCGCCTCACGACGCCGAGGTATTGCCGATACTAGAGGTAGACTTCTCCAGGATGCCCCCTGAAGTGGGAAACGTACTCGGGCAGCGCGCTAAGACCGTACTCGACTCATTAGACCACTATGTCTGTCCCGCAGAGACAGACACGCGGCTGAGGAGACGGATCGAACGTCTGGCACTCGAGATATGTCAGCACCTTGGAGTCGTTGACTTCTGTAGGATCGACCTCAGGATGAATGACAAGGGTGAGATATACTTCCTCGAGGCGAACCCCCTGCCCGGGATGGACTTCGACATGGAGGAGCGTGACTTCTCGTTCTTCCCATTCATGGCAATGAAGGCGGGCTATACCTACGATGAACTCATCCGCCGGATCCTGGAGTCCGCATGTCGTCGGTACGGACTAGCGTTATGACACTGACAGACGCAGTCGTTCACGAAGTGGTCATCATTGAGGATTCACAACAGTAGTTGCAGTTCATCGCGGGTCTGGTGCGAGCTGGAGCGGTCTCTCTCCTCACTCCTGGGCCGTCCTGTCCGACTGTGGTTTCCGACAAGGTGGTCCCAGAGAGTACTCGGGTGCTTTCGACAGGCCGACTCGGTATTTCGAGAGTCACTGAGGTACAGTCAGGAGGAGATCTTGGACCGACTCCATAACGACGATCTGGTCCTCATGTTCGTGATGGCGGGCCGGCAGGTGGAGGGTGTCCTGCTTGGATACTCGTTCGAGGCGTCAGAGCGGAGGGTCTTCTACCTTGACACAATTGCAGTACGTAGAAGGGGACTGGGACTGGGTACGCGTCTTCTGTGCTCGCTCATTGAATGGTCGATGATGTCTGGCTTTGAGAGCCTATTGCTCGATACCGAGGATGCTGACGAGAATGGATTTCGGCTTGCTGACTTCTATGGCAGGTTTGGATTCACGCGCGTCTCAGAGGACGAGCATGGGGATATAACGATGGAGCTTGACCTGAGAAGCAAAGGTCTCCCTCCCCGGTGCCGGGGTGATGGGTGATCTAGTGCGGGTCAGCCCATGTTACGAGAAGTCTCTGCCAGTCAGAATAGCGACGAACCGTCCCTTGACGGTGACCTTGTTGTCTGTCAGGGCAGACAGTACAGCAAGCGTACTTGCAGAGGCTGGAAGGACATTCAGCCCCTCTTCTTCTCGAAGAAGCCTCGCAAATTCAATCATCTTTGTATCCGACGCGTAATCGGCAAACCCATCTGACTCGTAGATAGCATCCAGCGCCTCTTGTCCATCAAACGAGTGCCAGTTGGTGAGAGGCTCGTTTACCTTGCTCTCCTTGATCTCGTCCCTCGACAGGTCAATGAGCGTTCTGCTCTTGAGCAGATATGACTTCACGATGGGATTTCCTCTCCTCGTGCTAGTCGCCACCATACGCGGAATCTCCGATATCTTGCCGGACTCGTAGAGCCTCTTGAAGCCTGTGAAGATGCCCGCAAATGTGGTCCCATTGCCGACAGGACAGAATACGTAGTCTGGGGCCCGCCTCAGATCTCTAAAGATCTCGTATGCTATCTCAGCATACTCGTTGATCGACAGTTGTTTGACACCGTCCACCCCAGGATTCGCGTTGAACCATCCCTTGTCCTCGCATATCTCAGAGGAGAGCTTGACCAGGTCCTCGTATTGACCCTCCTCATAATGGATTATGGCCGACCCCTCGATCATCCTCCTCAGTCGGTCCCTAGGCACATGATACCCCTTGGGAATGAAGATATGTGCCTCGAGCTCCCACAACTTGGCCGCATATGCAAGTGCAGCACCGAAATTACCGCAGGTCGCGGATGCTATGGCCTTGAATCTGTTGTTCCAGGCCATCTCTGCAATTGCAAGAGCGATCCGGTCCTTCTGTGTTCCCGTAGGATTGCCGAGCTCGCACTTGAGGTAGAGCTTCTCGACCCCTGCGCAGCGGGCCACATTTCGTGCATCCACCAACAACGAGGACCCGGCTACGTCCTTGAATCTCGCCTTGGGAGGTTCTCGTCTCAATCGTGTGCCGTTATGGTCACTTGTCATTTCTTGGTGTTCACTTCTTCCCAGACCCTCAACTCACCAGGGGTCTCATCGACGATCGAGGACTTCATTCAGTCCGTGATTATAAGCTTATTCTATGCTACACAGCACTCGTCCAGGCCCTTGGGGACATTCCTTCGGCTAGCCTAGGGAGCAACCATTGTCGGATGAGTGGCTCGTCCTGCTGAGTCTCAGGGCTCTTGCAGAGCACTCGGCAGCTCTGACAGTATCTCCGATTTCCTCAAACAGTCTTGCGGCTACCTCCCAGGTACGCCGTGCCTCGTCATCTCTGTGAAGTCGCTCGAGCACTAGGGCTCTCCTGTAGAGAGGTTCTGGATTGTCAGGTGCAATTGCAAACGCATCGCTGAAGTCAGACGCAGCCTCTTCAAGTCTGCCCGATATCTCATGCACGATCCCTCGGCCGTAGGCAGCCTCCCAGTTGCGGGGCTGAAGACTCCGCGCCGTGTGATAACACTCCAGGGCTGTGCCCATGTCGCCCTCCAGAGCCAGCACCTGTGCCGTCTTCACCCACGCCTCGACATTGTCTGGGTCTGAGTTGAGCACTTTCTCGTACGCCGACGCTGCCTTATCATAGGCCTTCAGCATCCGGTGTGCATCACCTTTTCTCATCCAGATGGTCAGATCGTCTCTTTTGATACTGACTGCTCGTTCATAGAGCTCTACGGCCTTCTCATACTCCCGCTGGGCCAGATAGGTATTGGCAAGTTCGGCCAGCAAGTAGGGGTCATTGGGACTGATAGAGACTCCATCTGTCAGGATATCTCTTGCCATGTCTGATCTGCCCTGCTGAAGATAGAGCCTACCGAGCTCAAGGTAGGCCGGACCATAGTCAGTCTTGGACCATATTGCTTTCCGGAGCCAAGTAGTGGCCTGCTCGAGCCTGCCCATTCGCGCCATCAGGACTCCCCGGAGGTAGTAGACCATGAAATTCTCAGGATCTATCTCTGCCGCTATGTTCAGATGACCCTCACAGAGGGACAGCTCGCCGGTCGCAAGGTACAGACGCGCCAGAGCTATATGCACAGAGTAATCGTCGGGATCCAGTTCAAGTGCACTTCTGAATGATGATCGCGCCCCATCAAGTCGGCCCTCACTGTAATACGCCCACCCCATGTTCAGCCAGGCAGTACTCATCTTTGGATCTATCTCGACGGTCTTACGGTAGAGTGCGATGGCCCTGTCGTAGTCGCTCTCCAAGAAACGGAGATTTGCAAGCCTGTACAGGAGTGTCGAAAGACGGGGGTCACTCTTGAGTGACTCAAACTCTTGCTCGATCCTAGACTCCAACTCATCTATGTCTTTCTTGACCTCCGGGCGGGTGATCAGACGATGTACAGTTTCGGGGGATATCTCCAGGTCGATCCCGATCTTGTTGAGGTCCATCATCATCGTTGTCAATAGGTCGGGCGTATTCCAGTCACCCTCCTTCTTGCGGACTAGCATTCGATATCTTATGAATGTTCACACCCTGCAGAGTCCCCCACACAGATCGTAGGCGCATCATGTGACGACTTGGACCGGTCTGAGACTGGAAACTCTGTGTTCTCCTTCACCAGTGTCATACTCGATTATCCCGACCAGTTCTCCTGTTGAGCCGGGTTCCAGCTCGAATGCAATCTCTGCGACGACGGACGTGCCCGGCTCAACTGTTCCGATCGTCTTGCTGACTATTGACTCTGTCAGACTGGGAATCGCCAGAGTCACCTGCGCATTGTTCATGGCGACACTCGACTGATTTCTCACGACGATACCGAATATTGTTCGGCCCTCTCGAATCTTGTAGTCCACAACGACATCCATGCCTGGTTCGAGACCCGGACTCATCGGCTCGCTCATGGTGAGATGCTCCTTCTTGGCCCTCCTGCCTCTCGTACTTCTGGCGACTGCACCGAGTAGTGCTCCGATGGCGATCAGGACTGTCAGGTGCAGTCCCCAGTGGACCTTGGGATCAGGGTCGAGCGCATCAATGAGCCCATCCCTATCCGAGTCGGGACTCAGAGGGTCGGTACCATATAGGACTACCTCCTCGTAGTCCGTCCAGCCGTCCCCATCCGTGTCAGGAGTCAGAGGGTCAGTACCATGACGATGCTCCAGTCCGTCCGATAGTCCATCCTGGTCGGTATCGCTGTTCGTCGGATCCGTCCCAAGGACAACGACCTCAAAGTAGTCGCTCAGAGTATCATTGTCTGTGTCTATTCTCCTGGGGTCGGTACCCCGTGAGGCCTCATCATAGTCGCTCAGACCGTCTCCATCAGTGTCGAACCTCAGAGGACTCGATCCATAGACATAGACCTCATCGTAGTCAGTGAGGAGGTCTCCGTCAGTGTCCGAGTCAGCAGGATCTGTGCCCAGGTCGACCTCCTCCGGGTCTGAGAGCCCGTCAGCATCGGTATCCCACAGAAGCGGTGAACAGCCATATCGATGGACCTCATGTCCATCCAGCAGTGAGTCCTCATCGGTGTCAGGGTCAAGAGGGTCTGTGCCCGCCTGCACCTCGTCTCCATCGTTCAGATCATCATCGTCCGAGTCCGGATCTAACGGATGAGTATGATGCACCCGGAGTTCATTGAGGTTACTCAACCCGTCATAGTCCGAATCCCAGTCCGAATCGAGGATTCCGGGATGAGTCATATTCGTCAGTGGGCTGGTGTTGGTCAGAAACACCTCCTCATAGTCAGTCAGCTGGTCGTCGTCCGTATCGGTCTTGACAGGATTCGTGCGGTAGTTGTTCACTTCACTGCCATCATTCAGTCCGTCCTTGTCAGTATCGATGGCAAGCGGGTCTGAACCATGTATCTTGACCTCATCGTAGTCGGACAGACCATCCATGTCCGTATCTCTATTGATCGGGTCTGTGTGATAGATCTTGACCTCCTCTCCATTCTTCAGACCATCTCCATCCTCGTCGTCCAGAAAGTCCATTATGCCATCTCCGTCCGTGTCTCTGAGTCTCGGATTGGTCCTGGTCAGCACACATTCCTCATAGTTCGTTAGAAGATCGAGGTCTCCGTCCTCATCGCCATCAAGCACACCATCATTGTCCGTATCCGCCACTGATGGGTCTGTGAGTGTGAGTGTCAACTCCTGAAGGTTTGTGAGACCGTCGAGATCCTTGTCCCAGTCTGCGTCAGACGTGCCATCCCCCTTTGTGCTGTACAACAGGGGATTCGTGAGTGTCTGAGTGACCTCCTGATAGTCGGTCAGTCCATCGCCATCGGTGTCACGACGCAATGGATTCGTAGCATGAATCTGGACCTCTTGATAGTCAGTCAGCCCATCTCCATCGGTGTCCCGCTTGTTCGGATCTGTGTTATGGAGATAGACCTCATGATAATCAGACAGTCCGTCGCCATCAGTGTCCGGATTCAACGGATCCGTGTTGAAGACCTTGATCTCGTCGTAGTCAGAGAGTCCGTCGCCGTCTGAGTCCGGAGTGTTTGGCAACGTGTGGTATAGACGGACCTCGTCGCCATCGCTGAGCCCGTCTCTATCCGAGTCTTTCTGTCTCGGGTTGGATGAGTATACCCTTGTCTCGTCAAAATCAGTCAGTCCGTCCTCATCTGTGTCTCTCGAGAGAGGGTTGGTGTTGTAGACATTGACCTCATCAAAGTCAGAGAGGCCATCCCCATCCGTGTCGTAGAGTGTGCAGTTTGTATTGAACAAGTAGATCTCTTCGAAGTTCGAGAGTCCATCTGCGTCATTGTCATCAAGAAAATCGATGATGCCATCTCCGTCAGTATCTGGGTTGAGGGGGTCTGTGTGCGCGTTCAGGATTTCGTCGCTATCAGTCAGTCTGTCGCCGTCGGTGTCTGAACTTGTCGGCATTGTCCCATATAGCCTGACTTCGTCAGCGTCGTTGAGGCCGTCACCGTCAGTGTCCGCAAGGAACGGATCTGTACTCCACCGGACCTCCTCACCATCAGTCAGACCATCATCGTCTGAGTCTTCGTCGAGAGGATCAGTATGATAGACATACACTTCGTCATAGTCCGATAGTCCGTCACCATCTGTGTCGTTGTTCCTAGGGTCTGTTCCAATCCGGACCTCATACCAGTCATCCAACAGGTCTTGATCGCTGTCCTTCCTACTTGGGTCCGAATTGTGTATGTGCACCTCGTCACCATCGGAGATACGGTCTCCGTCCGAGTCCCAGTTTGTCGGGTCTGTGTCCCAGATGTACACCTCTTCGTAGTCTGACAGACCATCATAGTCAGAGTCCGCCACTCTTGGACTAGTGTGATATACGTGGAACTCTAGGTAGTCGCTCAGACCATCGTCGTCCGTGTCCTTGTCGGTTGGGAGAGAACCAACGATGTGTATCTCCAGTCCGTCCGGTAGGCCATCCCCGTCAGTGTCACTTGACAGGGGGTCTGAGCCCCATCCGTATATCTCCAAACCATTAGCGACCCCGTCCCCGTCACTGTCAAGGTAGAAGTCTGATGTCCCATTCCCATATGTACTCCACAGGGTAGCATTGGTCCCGAGGACCATGATCTCCCAGTAGTCTGAGAGTCCATCACCATCGGTGTCCTGTCTGGTCGGGTCCGATCCATATTCGACCTCCGCTAGATCATAGACCCCATCTGCATCGGTATCGGCCCTGAGCGGATCGGTCTGGTACTGCATCACCTCAAGGCCATCCGAGAGTCCATCGTCGTCAGTGTCACTGTCTTCCGGAGACGTACCGTACACGTCAATCTCCTGACCATTACTCAGAGAGTCGCCGTCGGAGTCGTAGTCGTAATCGGAAACTCCATGAGTCATTGGATTGTTTGGATCAGTTGAGGTGTACGTGACCTCTACGAAGTCTGTCAGTCCGTCCCCATCGGTGTCCCGCTTGTTCGGATCTGTGTTATGGACATAGACCTCCTGATAGTCAGACAGTCCGTCGCCGTCTGTGTCTGGTTTGAGCGGACTTGTGTGATGTGCATTGACTTCTGCACCGTCGCTCAGACCGTCTCCATCAGTGTCGGCGTTGAGTGGATCCGTCTTGTAGGTATTGACCTCTCCCCCATCATTGAGGCCATCTCCGTCGGTGTCAGGTCTCAGCGGATCAAGTCCTGCAAGTATCTCGAACCGGTCAGTCAGTGAGTCGCCATCAGTGTCTGCAAGGAGGGGGTCGGTATTATAGATGCGTATTTCATTCAGGTTCGACAACCCGTCGTGGTCTTCATCGTCCTCTGCGTCGCCTATCCCATCTTGGTCTGAGTCTCTTCTGAGTGGATTGGTTCCAGTCTTCAAGACCTCCTCTCCATCTGTAAGCCCATCACCGTCAGTGTCCCGGCTCAACGGATCCGTACCGGCGAGGTATTCTGCCAGATTTGATAGACTATCAGAGTCCGGATCTTCAAACGCGTCTGATATTCCATCGTCATCGGTGTCGTCGTACAGTGGGTCCGTGCCGGTCATGATGACTTCGAACCAGTTGACGAGGCCATCTGAATCAGAATCATACATGTCGTCACGTGGTTGACCAGTCCCATGCGAGTATGGAATGAGCGGGTCCGTCTTTGTGACGTATAATTCAATACCATTAGTCAAGCGGTCCTCGTCAAAGTCTTCATCGTAATCATTGATGGAGTCATCGTCGCTGTCAGGATCGAGAGGGTCTGTCATGAGTACAAGGACCTCATGGCCGTCCAGAATCCCATCCTCGTCTGTGTCGGGTCTTCTCGGATGCGTGTTGTATGTCGCGAATTCCTCGTAGTTGGTGAGTAGGTCCAGGTCGTGATCTTCATAGTCATCTCTTACCGAATCTAGGTCGGTGTCCTGAAGGAGTGGGCTGGTCAGCGTGAAGTATATCTCGTATCCGTTAGGGAGTCTGTCCCCATCGTAGTCCCAGTCGTAGTCATTTACTGTGCTGCTGAAGGTGTGAGCGTTGGTCGCATTGAAGACCGGATACAGGTTCACTTCTTGTTTGTCGCCTATACGGTCGCCGTCGGTGTCCCACAAGAGGGGGCTCGTATGGTAGATGTTCACCTCGGTTCCATCGTCAAGGCCGTCATTATCGGTGTCAGCCCTTGTTGGGTTCGTGTGCCATACCATGACCTCATCGTAGTCTGACAGTGAGTCCAGGTCTGTGTCTCTGACAAGAGGACTGGAACCCCATGTCTTGACCTCTGCTCCATCAGAGAGCCCATCATCATCCGTATCGTTATCGAGTGGATCTGTCCTGTATGTGAATATCTCTTCGTAGTCACTCAGTCCGTCATCATCTGTGTCTGCATCCAGAGGATCCGTCAAGTAGTAGACATGCTCTTGGTAGTCACCGAGTCCGTCATCGTCTGAGTCGCTGTCTGTTGGTGAACTGTGGACGATCATGACTTCCTCATAATCATTGAGACCATCACCATCTGTATCACGCAGAAGTGGGCTCGTCTTGTAGGTCTTGACCTCGTCACCATCTAGTAGTCCATCTCCGTCCGTATCGGGATTCAGTGGATCTGTTCCTATAGCAATCTCCTTCCAGTTGGACAGATTGTCACTGTCCTCGTCGTCGTAGTAGTCCGACACTCCATCATTGTCCGTATCGACACTGTTTGGATCTGTCCTTGTGAGCCTGACCTCCTGAATGTTGGTGAGGCCCTCGCCATCGTTATCATCTGCATCGTCACTGAGCCCGTCGCCGTCGCTGTCTGGATCAGTCGCGAGGGTCATGGTGACATTGTTCTCCTCGTAGTCAGTTAGTCTGTCACCGTCAGTGTCAATCGAGTTCGGATTTGTACCGAGATAGACCTCCTGCCAATCTGTGAGTAGGTCGCCGTCCGAGTCGACCATGTTGGGATCAGTGTGATAGACTATCACCTCGCTGAAATCATCCAGTCTGTCGCCGTCGGTATCCAGTAGCAAGGGGTCTGTGTTGTACTCCAGATACTCCTGTCCATCACTCAGTCTGTCACCATCGGTGTCCCAGACATCCCAGAGGGTGCCAACTATCAGGTTCTCAGCTGCATCGGCCAGCCCATCCCTGTCATAGTCTCTACCGTAGACATCCATCTTGGATGCGCCACGTGCAAGGGCAATCTCAGACCCAAGTACTGAGTCGATGTTGCCCGTCGACAGTACTCCTTGAAAGCCCTGAATCGTGAGCTCGGAGACGAACCCTCCCGTCGAATTGAGTACGGTGATGCGATCCTGTGTCGAGACTAGAACTTGGTCTGAGCCCATGTTTCCAATGTCAGCAACATCGAATCTAAGGACAGATGCAGTCGCATTCGAACTCCAGAGAGAACTCCCTGTCCCCGCATAGACCCCGACTAGTCCTGCACTGGTCCCAACTACCAACTCATTCTTTCCCCCAGCGACGACGTCTACCGCCACGAGTGCTGTCACTCTGTCACTGAGAGTGAGCGAATATGCAACGGTCCCGTTGCTGTGTGCAACTCTGACTGTCCTGTCACCGTCTACATAGATGGCCTCCTGAGCAGGGGTTCCTAGTAGATCGCCCGAGGCTATTGCGCTCGTTCCGGAGGACAGGCTCTTCTCAAACAACACGGTCCCGTTGTTGTCGAGCAGGAGTAGTTTACCTGTGGACGATGATACGAGGATCTCTGCCTGACTGTCCACGTCGAAGTTCCCTGTGACCACTCTCAGTATGCGGCCTGATGTAGACACATTCCAGCTCTGTATTCCGTTCGCTTTGAACGCATATATGACTCCAAGATCCGACCCTACGACTATCTCGTCTAGTACGTCAGCATCTATGTTGGCTACGGCAAGTGATGACACGCCGCCAAAGATCGGAATGCTCGTCAGAAGACTCCTGTTGGCACCAATGACAGCGATGCCGCTAGAGGTCGCAACACATATCTCTCTTGGTCCCGTGGAGTCGGCGCTGAGTCCAGCGAGTGCAACAGGCACTGCTCCTAGTCCATATCCCCAGATCAGCTGTCCGGTCTCTGAATAGTGAAGCAGCTGACTCATGGATGTCGCTGCCACGACCTCGAGATTGGAGTCGTAGTCAAAGTTGTCTAGTACTACAGCGACCGTCTGTGAGGCTGTGTTGGTGGTCCATACAAGTGCCGTTGCGAACGTCGGAATGTCGCTGACGTACATACAGTCCTCAACAGTCGTGATGTCCGTTACACTGTCTGGCATGACAGCCCCAGCGTGACTCATGATGATGAGTGCAATGAACAGAAGCAGAACAGTGCCATACAGATTTCTCATCTTTCTTCCTCCGGTTTCTTCCCATGTTTCCACGGCTTGACCTCGAAAAAGTCAAAGAAGTCGGCCTCAGCGACTGACACCTCTACAAGGGGCAGTCCTCTCTTGTGGAAATCTCGCATTAGCGTCAGCAGAGCTTCGTTCGGCTGATCGACGAACAGTTTCAGTGCGTTCCTCCCTGAATTCACGATGTACCTGACGATAGGCATCTCACCGATGCTACTGACCATAGCTGGCGTGAGCTTAGTCAGGACGACCTTGATACACTCTCCCTTACCTGGTAAAGTGGATATGAGCGCTTCTGGAGTGTCAAACTGACTCACGGTCCCATTCTCGAGTAGGCATACTCTGTTGCAGTAGTCAACTATCTCTAGGTCGTGGCTTATGATGACCATCGTTGTACCGAGCTCAAAGTTGAGCTTCTTGAGATAGTTCAGGGTCTCATGCCTGAGATGGGCATCAAGGCCTGTCGTGGGCTCATCAAGTAGCAGTACTGGGGGGTCGTGAAGCATGCCCATACATATCGAAACTCGCTTCTTCTCGCCTCCAGAGAGTCGTTCGACCCTCTTGGTCATGAGTTCCTCATCGAAACCTAGTATCTCGAGGATGTCGCGTGCCCTCTCGTCTATCTCTCTCGGACGCATCCCGAAACAACGTCCAAAGAACTGTGCATTCTGGAGGGCTGAGAAGTCGTAGTACAGACTGTTGTGCTCAAGTTGAGGTACATATCCCACAAGGAGGCTTATGAGCGACCTCTTCTTGGTGACATCGTAACCGCTCACATAGGCCTTTCCCGATGTCGGACTCACTTGACCAGTGAGGACTCTGAGCACTGTCGTCTTGCCAGCTCCAGAGGCACCAATTATTCCGAGGAACTCGCTCCGGTTGGCAAACAGCGACACGCCTCTGAGGGCCTCGACCTTGCCAAACTTCACCCTGAGATTGACGAGCTCTATCTCATGAGTGGCCTCACCCGACGTTTCAGACCCCTCCCACTCGCTTGCTGATCCTCTTGAAGTCCCTCTTGGCATCATCCATCATCTTCATCATGGCCCTCAGGGACTCCACTTTCTGCACACGGTCGAGGTCTTCGTTCCTGATCACACCCTCCATCTGCACAAAGGCAGCCAGAAACTTGTTCATCGTGTTGTCGATGTCCTGCCCGAGAAACAGGTCCACCTCCGGAATTCGGAGCTGCCTTCGGAGTCTTCTCCTATTTGCGAGGATCGAGGCCGTGGTGACACCGAATATGGATGAGGAGACAATGATTGCCACTTGCGGCATGGTCAGGATCCTCTCGATGGGCGGCGGCTGTGGAGGTGGCTCTACGACATAGAGCCAGAACTTGGTGCTGGCGAAGGTTCCAGCGTACTCAGCCGTGGTCAATACGATGAAGATGCAGTTCACTCGTCCCTCGTCTCGGTAGTATGAGGGCATGAACTGGGACGCATACAGACCGTTCTCAACAAATGCTGCGAAGAAGTAGGTCAGGCTACCGTTGGGCAGTTCAAATGCCACAGCGACGAACAGATCATTGACGGGATGTCCTCGGATGTCCGTCAACCTCAGGCTCAGATAGACACTCTTCCCGACCGGATATCTCTCCCTCTGCTCGGTAAGCTGAGCCCTCGCAATCAGCGTATTCTCGAGGAAGAAGTCATTCAAGTTCTCCAGCAGTCTGCTGTTGTCACATCTTGGTAGGTTCGTGTTGGTGAATAGGGACGATGAGCCGAACAACACCAGTCTGGGAGGGCTCTTGTCCATCAGTATCACGGGGATACCGTTGACCCTTGCAACTCCTTGTGATTGATTGTTGAGTACATAGGTCCCGCCACCTAGCCACACACAGCTTATCCCGTCTGCAAGCTCTGACGAGGTAGCAATGTCAGTCGTGTTCTCGGCATCATGTTGGCCGGCCATCCTATAGCCGTAGACAGAGAGGAGCGGGTTCAGTGCAGTGATGTTTGCCTTCCCGTCGTGGTCACCAAAGATGACCAGCCGTCCCCCTCTGTTTGTGAAGTCCCTCAGTGTCTGTATCTCGGTGCTGTTGTATTCCCTCGTCGGTCTGACTATGATGATTCCAGAGAACTGACTCAGGGTCTCCGACTTCAGGCCACCGCCCGGCATCTCGATCAGGTCTAGTCCCACCGATGCCATCCTCCTCTTCATCTCGTAGAGCGCCGAGAACTTTGAAAGACGGAGTGACTCCATGATGTCGTTGATCGCCCCGAGGTTCTCCATCTCCTGCAGTGAGATACCTCCCTGAACACCACTGGCGTTCGCGACAGAGACTTCCCCACTGCCCATCATGCCGAAGAGGCTGTTGCTGTGCGATGTGTCAAGCAGGATCATGGCCACAGGATACCTTATGCGTGTGTCAAGGACGACTCTGGTCGTGTATCCTGAGCCCGTGACTATCTCGTAGTCACACCGGTAATTGCCGTCCATCACGATCGCTGGAACGAACGCTGTCAGTGAGAGACTGGTACAGCAGGTATCATGGACAGTTTCAGACACTGTCAGGTTTCCCCATAGGGTGGCATTCCCCCGGCTGGTCACACTGATTCCGCCCAAGGGCCTGGTCGAGTACAGCACAACTCCATACATTCCGAAGTCTGCTGGAAACAGGAGATCGAAGGGTGCACATGGCAGCTGCTTGGGGAAAATGGAGACCGACCACAGGGGATCCACGACGAACACATCACGATTGAGGAAGTCGTCGAGTGATCGAAGACCCTCCTGTAGCAACTGAGGACCCAATGAACCAAACAGCTCGATGACCTGCTGTAGCCCTGTACCCACGACCCACGCAACGGAATACACATCACTGAACTCGGGCCTCCAGCTTGCAACGACAGATACAGCACGGAATGGTTTTACTACTCCGAGGGACGACACGCTGGAGTAGACGGTACCACTACCCTGTCTGATCCGGCCAGCCAGGAAGGCTGCGACCATTGACGAGGGTTCCAGTCCGACATTCATTACTACTGCACGTGACTCGTAAGAGTCGCCGGGCGCCCCCTGCCTGCGCATGTCAGACTCTACCACAATCAGGTCGCCTCGTTGTTGCATCTGGAACGAGGGACCCCTCTGCCACAGCTCAGCAATCACGCTGTCCAGTTCCGACCTATTCTCCCCAAAACCCACTGCAAGTGTCAGGTTTCCGACATCTCTGACGCCTATCGAGCCTATTCTCCACCCTGCAGCCAGACCGACCTGGCCGTCGAACGAGGGTGAGTTGGTGAGTCTACCACGCGCCACGTTGTCACTCACGGCCGAGGAGTTTCCCACATCGAATCCAGACATGGGCATGCTAGAGTTGAATCCAAAGTAGAAGCTCTGCAGATCTTCGGATATACCATAGCAGAACAGCATGTTGTTCTGAATTGCGGCCCTCCCATGGTCAGCAAGTCCGTCAGTGAAGATGTCAACCGAGAAATTCACGTAGAGCGTGACATTCTCGAGTTCGCGGAGCCCAACATTGTTCACGAAGATGCTGACCTTCAGTCCAGTCGACGGAAGCACATTGAGGATGTTGTTCCTGCTGTACGACTCCGCAAGTAGGATGACATAGAAACCATCCTCGTGATACAGGATCCCAACGTAACGGTTGTAATCATCCAGCCCAGTGCCGAGATGCACCTGGTGGAACTCGCGCTTCACGGTAAAGAGCATCAGATTCGTCGGGCTCACGTTATTCCAGCCTAGCGAGAACATTCCGAGCAACAGGTGAAGCGCTGCGTCGTTCGTTCCTCGCTCATCGAGAACGGCGGTCATCGTTCCATAGCTGCTCATCAGGACAGTACTAGTGGAATTCTGGCCGCTAGAGGACACTATACCCATCGCGAGTAGTGGGACTCCTGTAGTCCTCGCATGAGATTCCACAGGTGACTGTAGTCTCCTGAGGTAGTCAAAGGCGGCAGACACATTGATCAGTCCTGCTCCTGCATCGTTGGCTCCATATGGGAGCTGGGTGGCTGTGTCTCTGAGAGCGTTGGAGATTGCAATGGGCATTGCCCTATCGAATGCCTGGATCAGTATTGCTGCTGCTCCAGCCACTATTGCTGCTGCTGCAACAGTGGTGTCCGCCACCACGTAGTAGTCGTCTATGCTCTCTCCCAGCTGGCCGCCAAGCAGTTCTGAGATACTGCTGAGACCCTCGAGGTCGAGACCCTCCACACCCAGGGACGCCAGTCCTACGCCAGCGCGGGCCCCGATCACTCCCATGCCAGGTGCCACGATGTCTGGTTTGGCCATCATCTCGAATGTGGGCCCTCGGCCGGAGAAACGCGGTATCTCACCTGACGCCATGTCATACGCTCCCACGGTCAGTGCATGTACTGATGCACCGGGCGACATGATTGTGAGATAGTCAGGTCCATCATCGCCAGCGGCAGCCACCACCAGTACACCCTTCTGGGTAGCCAATTGAACCGCTCTTGTAACTACGTCTCCGGGGGCACCAAGCACGTTGAACGGCATCAGTATTATGTCTGCGCCTCTGCTACATGCCCACTCGATTCCAGACACGATCCAGCTGGGTGCTGCCAGGATGCCTCCAAATGTCACCTTTGCCGATATGAGGGTCGCTCCGGGCGCCACGCCCGCATAGACGCCGCCGGAACAATTACCCGTTCCTGCCACTATTGACGCCGCATATGTTCCCGGGCCGAGGATGTCAATGGGTAGCGTATCGATCTCGACGAACGAAGCGAATGCAGTGACCTTGCTGTCGAGCGTATTGTTGTTGTCGTCGAAGTCATCCAAGTCCGGGTGTAGGAAGTCAACCCCGGTGTCAAGTACTGCGATGACCACTCCACTGCCGTTGTAGCCCATGTTCCAGAGTTCCCTGATACCGAGCAGGTCGACGAGCGGTACATAGTCCGATGTGCCGACCTGTCGAGGAAGCAAGCGGGGACTCAACGGTACTGGCCTGTTGGAGTACACACCCGTTATGCCCTCTTGTCTTGTGAGTTCCCTTATGGCGCTGCCCATCATCTTGACACGTAACATGGACAGCTCCTCGTAAGTGTCCAGTATACATGCAACTCTGTCCGCGTCAAGGACCTTCTTCTTGATAGACTCGATGTCGATGTGCGGATCATGGGTGATCAGGACATCTACACAGGCCTCCGAATTGATGTCCTCAGCGAGACTCCGGTCTATTACGACCCGATCCTCCGTCCCGTAAGGCTGGTGTCCCTGCGGTACACTTGGAGTGCTCAGTAGCATGAGCACGACTGCAAGAATGACTCCCAGACCGGCTGCAGTATTTCGACGGGACTTCATGAACTCTCACTTCTCCATGATACCTGACACCAGACCCCTCGTGATGGCGATGTAATAGTCGACCATGTCAGCCACCGTCTTTGTCCTGACGATCATCACAGGTATGCTGTTCTCATGGAGCACGGTGACGCACTTCTCAGCAATCTGGTCCAGAGGCTCCTCCGAGAAGATCTTCAAGAGCTCGCCTCTCTGGAGGACGAAGCTCACACCCGGGACCTCCCGAAGGATGTCGTGAGCTCGGGGATCTACCTTCTCAAGCACGATGCCGACAGCGAATCCCTTGTTCGGCAGAGACTCCTTCAGTGTCTGCGGACTGCCAAACGCGACGAGCCCCTTTCCCCTCATGAATACGGCAACCTTGTCACAGAACTCGGCCTCTATGGGATAGTGCGTGATGACCACCAGTGATGTGCCATATTCGTTGTTGATGTAGTTGAGGTAACGCCAGAGTTCGTTTCGGTTGTCAGGATCGAGGCCACTGGTGGGCTCGTCCAGGAGAAGCACCTTCGGTCTGTGGACTAGAGCAATTGCAATCGATACTCTTCTCTGTTGCCCTCCACTGAGCTCTCTGACTGGACTTCCCCCTTTCTCCAGGATTCCGAAGTCTCGTAGGAGCGTCTTTCCCTCGTTGATCAACTGCCACTCCGGAATGTCATACTGTTTCCCAAACGCGATGATGTTCTCGAGAGGGGTAAAAGTCTCATACATATAGCTCAGGTCCTGTGGACAGTAGCCGAAGAAGTACCGTACCTTCTGAGCATTCCTTGAGTCAATTCCCGCAATTCTTGCGACGCCTGTGCTTGGGATGTCGCCGATCAGCGCCTTCACCGTGGTGGTCTTACCAGCACCGCTCTCACCTATTATGGCAAGAATCTCCCCCTCTCTTATCGAGAACGAGACATTCTCGATCAGTTTCTTGCCGCTCTTCAGACTCACTGTGAGGTTTCTCACTTCGACGACGTTCCTGTAAGCAGGGGCCTCTCTCCAGACGTAGGACTCGATGTAGACCTTCTTTGCGTATAGGGTCAGATTAGGATCTGATGTGGGTCCAAAGAGCAGCTGCGGTTGTGCCACGAGATAGATCTTAGACTCCCCGACCGAGTCGTCAGGGTCCACCCGCACCTCAAGCGTACCCTCTGGTATGAGGGGCGCCATTGCGACAGCAGCCCCAACCAATCGCCCCTTTATCAACATGGGGCGTCTGTCGCTCATCCTGTTTCCCCACACGGTGCAGGTCAGCTGTTGCGTCTTCAGCAGCTTCTCGATACTCTTGGCGGCCGACCTGAGTTCAGTTCCGTCGAAGTACATGTCAGAGTATCGATTGCGCCTGAGGAAGTTCCGCATGGTGATCTGTGATGCTGCAACATCCTGTGTTGTAGAGTCGTTACCTCCGACCGTGAGTATGGCCTCAAGCTCGTTTCTCTTGCGCTTTCTGAGGTCCTCCTCAAGTTTGACCACGATCTCCTTTATCAGGACCCCCTTCCTTACACGCAAGATTCGTCCCCTGAAGTGTACCTCTTCGCGACTGGGGTTAAGCAGTCCCACTATCTCGCAGTGGACCTCACGGTCCTGCCGGGCCTCATGCCACTGTATCGCATCGGCAATCCTTGATCCTGAGAAGAAGGCCTCCTCAACAAAGGTGGGTTCAACAACCGTCTTCACTCCGCTGTCCGCCATTGTGTCGAGCTCAGTCGTATCAAGCACCCCCTAGGCCAGAGTCGGTTTCTTAGAGAAGATGAAGGTGGCGGCCAGAATGGCCATGACCGAGAATCCAAGCAGCACGACGACCTTGTCAATGACGTCCAGGAGTGAGAGCCCCTTGAATGCAGTTGCGACCAGGACCTTGAGCCCAAGATTGAGTGGCAGAAATCTGTCGAGTATTCCCACGTCTATGAAGAAGCCTGATAGTATGAGCGTGCCGAACATGACAAACAGGAACATCTGATTGGCCTGGAGACGGGTTGATGATATCGCCGAGATCAGGATGCCTGTCGAGGCTCCTGTGAGCGATGTCAGGCTCATGATCACCACAAGCGTCAGGAAACTCGTGTTCATGTCGAGGTCAAAGGCGACCAGCCAGAGCGTGACGAGAAGTAGCGATTGGAAGAATCCAATTATGACGTAGGCAAGCACCTTTGCAATGACCACTTCCAGTCTGCTGGTGGGTGTGAGTAGTAGACGTCTGAGTGGTATGTCGCCCACTATCGCCTGCGCTGAGGTCATGGCAATGCCCAGATAGCTCGATATGATGACAATGAACCCTCCAAACACGCTCTCGACAAATCCCCCACGGGGCGTGAACTCTATGACCATGGTGGGAAAGATCTCGGACCGAATCCAGAGCTTCGATGCTCGGAACATGACGGCTGCAGTCTGTACGACGCCCATCACCGAGCTCTGACCCAGAGCGTTGGTCGCATCCATATGCAGATCGACGTATGTGGGCTCGTTGATGGTCAGATTTGCCTCAAAACCATCAGGGATCACCACATAGCCATCTATGACCTTGGCGTAGAGGTCCCTATAGGCCTCAAAGGTGTCATTGTACTGTATCAGCTCTGTGACCATCATCCGCAGATACGCAGTGAAGTTCTCGGAAAGGTCTTCGCCCTCGTAGGTCCTCGTTGTATCGAGGTCAATGACTCCCAGCGTGAGATCGTAGGCAGATGTCTGAATAGATCCGGAGTCGCCATCCCCTCGGCTGAAAGAGATACCCCCCATCTCGCTCTGTTC
>JAWAQK010000005.1:0-71386 GCA_038893995.1 Candidatus Thorarchaeota archaeon
TGGGTGTTGTGATCGATCCAGACACTGAATACCCCATTTGGAACTGAGTATATCATGTGCCTTATTCGACTCGTTTCGCAGAGTACAGACTGCAACGGGCTGTTACGGAGTGTTCGAACTACCCTATGTGACGCATCATAAAGCGCGAACGACATGGCAGCAAGCCTGTCATTTGTGAAACCATCCAAGGACACTCTCACCCCTCCGTTCAGAGCCAGAAATGCAACCGTTATGTCGGGTATATTCTCGTACACCTGCCTGAGAATATCCCTCAGTGCTATCGATTGTGATCGGTCCAGCGATATGGCCACCCGAGGAATGGATGATTCTGACTTATGGCCCTCTGAGATTGAGAATCCAGCTAGGATACGTCGCACCTCGTCTGTTGAATATGATCTGAGTGGGGTCCTCTGATTCTCGACTCGATCTCTCAGCAGATATGATATCCTCGAAAGCCCGTTCTTCATCTCAATAAACAGTGCTGCTAGGTTGACTCTGGGCGCAGTTGTTATCGTCAGGAAGCAGTCTGAGTCATTAGGAAGCGATGCCAGGAATACCTTTGATGTTTCTGATTCCATGAGTACGTACTTGAAGTCACGGTGTATGGTCTTTGCAGCACCAAAAATCGCGCATGTTGACGATGCGACTGCGAATACCTCACTCTTGGTGAACCACACTCCTGCACTTGCAATCGGGACCCCGTCCTTTTGCACAAGAACAACGTTCTCGACACCAGCTATCTGCTTGATGTTCTGGAGTGCCTCGTTCAATTCGTCGGGCAATCAACTGACCTCGCAGCTCTACTAGTTCTAACATTCTTGCTGTAGGATCCTATTTATTCCCCCCATTGTCTCTCTGACAACTGTTCTGGCTGTGATGCTCACCACAACTACCTGTCAGAAACGGGTCATACCATGCGCAATGTTCCACTACATGTGGATAGAGGCCGTGCTAGGGGCCTCCTGGAATACTGATCTCGCAGCTCGTCCAACCTTCAACCGATGTTCGTCCGAGGTATAGACTCTAATGACATCCAAGTACACCTTCATCATACTTGCTATGTTGGAGTAGTCTGAGAGTCTGCGTGACACTTTCTTGCCTTCTATGACTTCGAACGTTCCTATCTCCATCGGGTTCAGTGAGTCTAGGCCATACGGGACCGAAGGGAGTGTTGGAACGTCGACAATTACCTCATCAACTGGCACGCCCGCTTCTTCTGCGATCTCCTCCTGGATGCTCTCTCTGACCTTCTTCTTGGTCAGGAGCCTTGACACAAATCTGTCTTGTGTATGGACGACCTTTTCGAAGGCCGACTTGTACAACAATCTCGAGTCAAGTCGCCGAACCATCTCTGTTGCAAGTCTGGCGTCGTCGGATTCAGTCGGATCTACTCGTCTAACCCTCGATATGAACGACATATCGTCGAGCTCGAGAAAGTCATCAATACTATCGAATCTGGTCAACCCCAGGACCCTGTCAGCGGCTGTCATTAGCTTTACCAACATCACTTCTACACTTCGGACGGTCTTGTGGTAATAGACATTCGAGAACATCTCATAGCGAGCCACCACGAAAGCTTCGAGGGCTCCTCTGGCCGTGAGATTGAATTCGATAAAGTGGTCATCTGAAACCTCGGCGCTGCTTATCAGCCTGTAAGTGTCTATCAAACCATAGTGTACCCCACAGTAGAACGAGTCGCGTACAAGATAGTCCATCTTGTCAACGTCGACTTGCCCAGCCACGATTCCAGTTACCACAGAGTCCGTTGTCTGTGATCTCTGCCCTCTGACCAGCTTTCCAATCCTCTCTTTTGAGAAGCCTCCATTCTCGATTATGTCTCCCAGTTCACTCTCCCGAATCACCCACTCGGTGATATCTTCATGGTTCAGTCCCCTGTTTTCGAGTAGGGCTTCCTCGAAGACGTGACTGAATGGACCATGACCGACATCGTGTAGAAGACTGGCAATCCGAGTTTCTTGAAGTGCATCTTCACCAAGTCCTGCCTGGGGCAGTAACCGCTTCCCCATCAGATGCGATAGATACATCGCACCAATGGAATGTCCGAACCTGCTGTGTTCAGCCGTCGGATAGACCAAGTGTCCTCCAGATAGTTGTTTTACTCTCCTCAACCTCTGGCAGGGCTGTGAGTCTACTATTTGTCGCTCTATCTCTGTTAGCTTTATGAAGCCGTGAATGGGGTCGTTGATCTCTATGTGCCCATTCACTGTTTCCTCACCTACTCATTGGGTCAAAGGTCCTCAACACACTTACCAATTCATCAACTGAGCCTATGCCTGATACACATAGAGGAAGGTGAATACTCTCAGCTATCGAGATTGCAATAGGGTCCAGTTCTCTCACCCCATGCAGGATGACGACCGTCGGCTTGACTGCAACTGAAGTACCGATCTGACTGGCCTTGATTGCAACCATTGGCGAACGGCCAGTCGTGACATTTGTAAGTATTGCTGCGCGTTGAGTGGTGCCACCATAGAGTCGAAGCAGTTGCTGTGGGGTTAGAGAAACTATGGCCTTGACGCTGTCAAGTATTGTATAGCCATACACCACGTGCTCAAGCAAGGCACTGTGTGTCAGGATTCTGCAGCGAAGCAGTTCTACCAGTTCCTTCGCGACAACGGGAAATCCAAACTCTCTGCTGTCCAAGATTGCATCTGACGAGATCTCGGGCGCAACTAGCTTCTCCAGAGCAATTGCGATTCGACCCCCATTTGCCGCGTCCATTTCTATCAGTCCCTCGACAAAGCGTCTTATTGTTTCAACACGAGGTGACTTCCTGCGTCCGCTCTCATAGTCACTTATCACTGATGGAGATACGCCCAGGTGAGCGGCCAGATCCTTCTGTGAGATCTGGAAACGTTCCCTCCATCTCCTCATCACCATACCTGGATCCTTCTCTGAGAAACATATCTCGCCGGCCATGACCTCTGCAAGCCTTTGTGAGGTCTTGCTGGAACTCATATGCACTCGTTCTACGTCACATGAGATAAGAATTGTCATAAGCTGCGGAGTTGCCAACGCCCCACCGAAGAGCTAATTATCGGAACCATGCACCAGCTATGTGTGGACACATGCTGTTTGCATTCATTGTAGGTACGGCTGGCTCTGGAAAGTCGACATTGACCCAGTCCCTGCAGAAGTGGCTTGTCGATGCAGGGTTGAACATAGCGACAGTCAATCTAGACCCTGGAATTGAGCGTGCACCCTACCTAATCGACGTTGATGTTCGAAGCTACGTGAGCTATCCTCGAGTCATGGAACAATTCGGACTTGGACCCAATGGGGCTCTTGTTGCGTGCCTTGACATGACGGTAAATCATATCCGTGAACTGAGAGACGAGATACTGGACACTGATGCGGACTATGTTCTTGTTGACTGCCCCGGGCAGATGGAGCTCTTCGCCTACAGAAACTCAGGACCCATGGTCGTAGACGGACTGAGAGGAAAGGAACAAGCAATGTCTCTCTACCTCCTTGATTCAAACATGGCGCGAACTCCCGAGGGGTACCTGTCTTCAATGCTCCTGGGTATGTCTGTGTGGATACGATTCGGGCTGCCTCAGCTCAATGTGCTTAGCAAATGCGATCTCCTCGATCCAGAGGAGGTAGATCGCCTACTGAATTGGTCTGCTGAACCGTTTGCGATCGAAGACGATCTTGAGAAGTCGTCTGGTGGTATGATCAAGGAATTCACCTATGCCCTGCTCCGAATGCTGGACGATCTGGGAGGTCTGGGGGCAACAATCCCCACATCCTCACGAAACATGACTGGTCTAGACGAACTCTATGGTGAGATGCAACGGGTATTCATGGGTGGCGAGGACACACTAAGGTAGACGGGGTGTGCGCAATATCGGAAAGTACTACGCCCTCATCTCAGGTGATATGATTGACCTCGCCAGAGCCGAGGTCGAGTCGCTACTCAACATGATTGGGAATCGATGCATCGTTGACTGGAGGGGTCGGCTAGCGGTGATCAGCTCGGACCATGATCCCACAGACTTCCTTCTTCAGCGGGCTTCATTCGCGAGGGCGGTTGGTGAGATACTGTTCACTTGTGATCGTCATGGCCCTGTGTCGTCCGACGCTCTATCGGCTGCTCTTCGACCCGACCAGACCTTTCGTATAGATGTGATAGCACAGGATCACAGAGTTTCCAGTAGCGAGAAAAAAGAACTGATAATGAAGTGGGGCAGGTCCGTACACGAAGCGACCGGAGGAACTGTGAATCTGGAGTCCCCCAATGCTCGGTTTGCTCTACTTGTAGATGATGATCATATCATGTTCTGTAGATACCACGAATCACATCTCCGCAGGGAACTCAGATCGCGCCTTGCCAGCAAGAAACCCTTCTTTCACCCATCAATGATGAACTCTGTAGTGGCCAGGGCTCTATGCAACCTGGGCCTGCTTAGAGCCGGAGAGGTACTGCTTGACCCCTTCTGTGGGGCCGGAGGAATACTATGTGAAGCAGCTCTCATGGGCGCATATGTTGTAGGAATCGACTCCAATCCTCGACTTCTACGGGGCGCGCGAATGAACCTTGCTTCACAATGCAGTACCAACAGTACACTCATTCTAGGCGATTCGAGGTTCATACCTATCTCAGGTGTGAGCTTGGTCGTGACTGACCCTCCCTACGGCAGGACGAGCTCTACCCGCGGCCATGATGCGGTAGGATTGGTTAGAAGATTCTTTGCACAGACTGATGACATTCTTGTCTGTGGAGGTCGTGTCTGCATCTGCGCAGACAGCGAGATGAACATTGGAGATATCCTCGACACTATGGGCATGCCAGTTGAACTTCGTGTGAAGGTCCCGGTTCATGCTGGGCTGTGTCGAGAAATATTTCGTGTCCGCATCTAGTCCGCTACGATGCGTCCATCCTCGGTGCGGGGGGTGAGCCATGACAATACAGACTCGAATTCCAGCCGACTTGTGAACTCCAGTTTCACCATGATGCTACCCAGTGGAGGCGTTTCCTCTGAGTCATCAACTAGCCGTAGTCTCTTTATGGTGGCCGCCTGCTTGTCTAGAAGAATGAACGATTCTTGTCCATTCCAATTCAGGATCAGCCTTGATTTTACGGTGTCAATGATCCGCAGATTGTGAATCATCGAGCGTAACTCGGCAAGTAGATCCATCCCCTCTCCTTCGAAGTATAGCTCACGTGGAAGGCCGTCGTTTCTAAGAGTCGGCTTAGCCCCGATAATGAGGGACGAAATTGCATCACTCACAACTCTATCGTCCTCGGTTGGGTAGACTGGGCAGATGACGCGCACTTTCATTCAGGACAACTCCATCATCAGTCTTCGTCCATTCTCTCTCAAGCTCTCCAGATCCCCCTCATTGATGATCATGTTATCGCTGAGTGCGATCACTCCGCCAATACCAACAGAGATCTCTCTTAGGTCTCTCTCACGAAAGGTTTTCCAGTCTGGGGGCGCATCCTCACGCCCTCTGCTCTGAAGTCTTCTGAATCGGGTCTTTGGAGATGAATGTACACACACCAAGAGAACGTCATCGCAGAGCCGAGAGAACTCCTCCACCTCTGCAAGGCTTCGACATCCCTCGATGACCACAATCTCCGATTGCAAGGCAGCAATCTCGTCCACACACATTCTGGCAATTGCACCGGGACCAAATCTGTCCCTGAGCTCGAGCATTATCCTTCCAGTATTGGTAGGATTCGGTTCTAGACCTCTTTTCCTAGTTTCCCTGCGCACGACATCTCCCATTACGATCACTGGGTATCCTTCCTCTCTGAATACGTTGGCCAACTCGCTCTTTCCCGATCCTGGCATCCCGGTGAGTATCACGATACGCATCTCCAACCACATCCAGTTCCTTCAATCTTGCCCATTGATCGCACCCGGACTGAGGAAGTCTTGTCGATTTCCCTTCTTGCTTCCACAGTCATATCACCTCAAACATTTCGTGTTCGGATTATCCTTTCCGATTCTGGGCCCTGCAGGGAAACTTGTGGTCTCTTGCAAAGCTCATCCAGATACTCTTCAAGATCGATTTGGGGTTCTACCTTGTGTGTCACATATGCAGTCAGATCACATATGACAAGTCGTTGTTCCCTCGCAGATTCCTCAACACGGATTCTACCGTTTCTGATGAGATACGGTCCTTCTTCTCCGCTATCGCTATGTGAAGTGATTCCTTGATGACTCTGTCTCTCAAGTCTCTTCCAGACAGTCCCTCTGTCATCGCAGCGACTCTTCTGATGTCAATGTCTATGGGAATAGGCAATCTCTTTGCATAGAGTTCCAGAATCCGGGCCCGTTCGTCAATGGTGGGAAGTTTAAACTCGAATACTGCATCGAATCTGCTTCTGAGTGCGGGATCTATGAGTGCAGGTGCATTGGTTGCTCCGATGACAACCACTCCTGACTCCTCTCCCGTCCTGTCCATCTCACTCAGCAGTGCAGTGACCACCTCGGAAACATCTCCCCTTATGGACTGAAATGACCTCGACAGACCGATTGCATCGAGTTCGTCCAAGAATACGACACACGGCGCAAGCCGACGAGCATCCTCAAAGAGAGCACTTATCCTTCTTCCTCCGTCACCGACATGAACCCCAATCATATCTGACGCCTTGGTGAGAATTATCCGTGCATTGGCATGACTTGCAAGCGCCCTTGCAGTCATCGACTTGCCTGTTCCTGGACTTCCATAGAACAAGATGGCACGGGGAGCCCATTCTCCAAACTTCTTAGGGTCTTCGAGATACCTGAGAATTAGCTGGCATTTCTGCTTGACCGACTCGTGACCAATGATGTCATCAAAACACAACTTTCGACTCAGCGTCTGGGTGAGATCCGGGCCTGTAGTCTGTAACACTATGTCTGTGTGTCTTGTGATGACTGCCTCCGGGGGTTCAACCTCCATTACTTGGAATGCAAAATCCGGCATGACGTATCGGTCGAACAGATAGATTCCTGTTCTCACTATACTTCCTATCCACTGCTCTCGTGCGTACTCTGTGAATAACTCAATTGAATCAACCTCCAGTCCTCCCGGCTTTGGATCTCCCCTCAGTCTGAAGGGATAACCAACTTCCCTGAGTACGAGTCTGGTTGCTCCGGGAACTTCCGCACCATGTCCCTTGGAGTTCTTCTTGGTAGACCCTCGGACGTTTGTCTGAGTCTTCGCCCCGGACTCATCCTGTCTGGTCAACTTACCACTTTCCACCACTCTTCCTGTTCAGGCGGTATCCTTTAAGAGTTGTCTTGGGTATACTCAGTCAGCTTGACGTGGTGCCTATGAGTGAAACCGAGCGCGTAAGGGCCTTCCTGAGCATAGACATAGATGATGATACACTTCTGACACGAATATCCTATTTGCAACGACTGCTTGATACTGACTGTGCTAGACTCAAGCTAATCGACAGAGATGATATCCATTTCACCCTCCGGTTCTTTGGTGACATAAGTAGAGGGATGGTCGAGAAAATGCATGACTGTCTTGATGGGTTCCAGTTTCATCCCTTTGACATCACCATCTCTGGAGTTGGGGCATTTCCAAGCGCAGCCCGACCTAATGTCGTTTGGGTCGGCGTATCGAGGAATCGTGAATTGATGGTCCGGCTCAAAGAACAGATCGATGAGTCCCTAAGAACGCTCGGATTCCCATCAGACGCCAGATTCGCGCCGCATGCCACCATTGCGAGAGTTCGGAGTGTTGTTGATCGTAATCGTTTTCGCGAGAACCTGGCCTCGCTCTTGAGAGAAGAGGTAGGAACAATGGTCGTCACTAACTTCCGGCTTACACAGAGCGTATTGACACCATCAGGGCCCATCTACAACACCCTTTGGGAGATACCTGCAACTCGAATGTGATCCATTGACATTGGCAACTGGTGTTCATCGAATTGCTTATACGCAGTCATGGTTCTCCCAGCCCATAAACGCCTCCGGAGTATGACCAGGAGATGGTAGATACAGGCAATAAGACCCCCGCATTTGTTGTGGTGACCGGCGGCGTGCTCTCGGGCATTGGAAAGGGTGTGACTACAGCATCCATCGCAAAGTTATTTCAGTTCCGCGGCTACAGCGTCCGCATAGTCAAGATCGACCCCTACCTCAACATAGATCCTGGTACACTCAACCCCGTAGAACACGGCGAGGTTTTTGTGACCGATGGGACTTGGATCTTTCACCCATTCAGAGACTTCGAGTTCAAGATATCCGAGATTGACCTTGATTTTGGCACATACGAGAGGTTTACGGGACTTGATGTTCATCCGTCCCAGAACATAACATCTGGTCAGATCTACCTGTCAGTCATTCTTGAAGAAAGAAAAGGACGTTTTCTTGGTCGGACTGTTCAGATCATCCCCCATGTCACTGACCACATCAAACAGAGGATTTGGGACGTGGTGCATGAGAGTCATCCTGATGTCCTGTTGATAGAGATCGGTGGTACTGTGGGCGACATTGAGGCGATGCCCTTTCTGGAGGCAATACGGCAACTCACAATGGATGTTGGACGAAACCATGTTGCGCTCGTGCATGTCACATACGTGCCCTATGTCAAATCTGTGGGGGAGTTCAAGACCAAACCAACACAACATAGCGTGCGTGCTCTCCAGGGCCTTGGATTGCAACCAGATGTGATCGTGTGTAGAGCGGAACTAGAGTTAGATGAATCCTTGATGGCAAAGATCGCACTGTTCTGCAACGTGCCACGAAACAGAGTGATCTCTAACCCAGATACGCCGGTGATCTATAGCATCCCCCTCCTATTCGAGAAACAGGGACTGGGTTCTGCACTTGTTGAGCATCTTGGTCTTGAGAGCAGGCCTGCTGATGTGGGTCCATGGGCGAAGATCGTGGAATCCTTTGTAAATGCAAAGGATACCATCGTCATTGCAATGCCAGGGAAGTATACTCGATTGGAAGACTCCTACAAGAGTATCAGCGAGGCGCTGCAGCATGCTTCTGCTGCTCTTGGGGTCAGAGTGAACGTGAAATGCATTGAAACTGACGAACACACCTGTGAGTTCTTTCGGTCTGAGTTTGAGTCCGTCGATGGAGTGCTACTCACACCCGGATTTGGAAACCGCGGTGTCGAGGGGATGATCAGTGCAGCTTCTGCAACACTCAACCTGAATCTGCCGTTTCTGGGAATATGCTACGGTGCTCAACTGGGCGTAGTCGCATTTGCCAGAACACGGATGGGGTGGAACGGTGCCCACACAACAGAAGTTGACCCCGATAGTCTGTACCCCGTTGTAGATCTGATGGACGAACAACGGACAACCAAGGAGAAGGGCGGTACCATGCGTCTAGGTGGACATCCAGTACACATAGTGGAGGGCACTCATCTACACAGACTCTATGGAGAAAGAGTAGTGCGCGAAAGATTCCGGCACAGATATCACCTGATTCAGAGATATATTGGGAAGATGACTGACAAGGGCTTGATAGTTTCTGCCTACGATGAAACTGGTTCCATCATCAATGCTGTTGAATTGCGTGAACATCCCTTCTGGATTGGGGTGCAGTTCCATCCAGAGTTCAAATCGCGGCCAGATCGTCCTCATCCACTTTATGTGGGTCTAATAAGAGCAGCACTGGAACACAAGAGAGCGAGAGTGGAATCGCGTGGAGAATGACCTTGACAGTGTGTTGTACAGATTGGTCAAGGAACTTGAACACATCGAGGGCTCTCGGGCTCGTTTCGGTCAAGTACTACGGAAGATAAAGACCCAGATTGACCTAGGCCATTATCGATCCATTGCATCAAGCACCATTGAGCATGCTCTTGTTAGTAGGGTGGATCCCACTTCGTTAGCAGGATTGCGCATCGTAGGAATTGACGGCGGCTTGGCCCGCCGGAGTTTCAGAGCGATGGACTTGATCATCACACGGGGCATCGCAGTCATCTTTCGATTTGGCCCCCCCGAGGGTCCTGATGTGGAGTTCTATCCCGGTCCATTTCCCCCACCACAAGTGACTCCTCTCATGTTGACGCTGTCAAGTACTGAGCTTGATCAGATGGCCACCCTTGAGAGGATAGCAACTGAGCTCCGGGTCGCTCTCTCGGTCCTCGACCAGTTTGAAGTAGATGTGATCTTGATGGATGGTGGTCTTTTCTTTCATCCGAGAGACCGGCCTCCGCCTTCCTCACCGGTGTATGAGAAGTTTCAGGAGGTCATGGCACTCTACAGACAGCTATATCTCGCCACAAGAAGAAAGCAAGTTGTGCTCGTTGGTATAGTCAAGGATAGTCGTTCTACAAGAATTGTCAACATGTTGGGAGAGATCCTTCCTCATGTTCTACGTGACCCGTCCGTTTTCAAGATGATGGAGGGCATAGACTACCGACGCCTACTGAAGATCTCCCGAGACTGTGATCTACTTGATACCTTTCTTGACGAGACCGAGAGGACCTTCATCTTCAACTACTCATCCGAACTCATGCACGCAACTGGTGGAGGCCAAGACGACCTTCAGCAATGGGCCTCCGATATCTGGATCTCGTATCTTCGCACAGCAAGGAACGATCTGCCGATTAGAGCAGAAGTGCTGGTTGATGGCGATCCAGTGGGTCAAATGGAGCGCGCCCTTCGGGTTGTGCTTCCCCTGGCCAGGCGCCATCCTGAGTATGGACTACCCGCACCTGTTCTTGAAGCTGATGCTAGAGCAAGGATCTCAAGTCATGAAGCACAGCTCATAATGGACCGACTGATGGCAATGTCTGGTCTTAGACACATGCTACTTGGAAAAAGACGTTCCAGAAACCCATTCGGGGGTTGAAATAGGGATGAATCGCCAGCACTCTCGTTTGGGCACAGTCATATGCACAGAGCGTACTCCCAGTGTGACAGAGTTCAGCTTCGTTGTTGAGGGCGAACCAGATGAGATTGTCGTGGGGAGAGGACAGTATGTCGCTGTGCCTATGTCAGATGGTCTAGTCATTGCTAGAGTCCAGAACCTGCTTGGGATGAACAGGTACTACCAACATGCTGAGGCAGTTCGCGAGTATCAGTCCCATGGTGAACCTTTACGAACAATCTTCCCCACTGATCGGTGGCAGTACACGGTTGCAGAAACCCGCGTCTTGGGCTATTGGCGCGATGGTCGTTCTGTACGACCATACTTTGTGGTTCCACCAGGTTCCATCGTCCGTCCCGTCGACGAGTCCGTTCTCTCAAAGTTTCTTGGTCTCGATCCCGAACACGGTTTGAAACTTGGTCGTCTTACAGACCACGAGATAGACTTCTGCCCGACATTGCAAGGTCTGCTTTCAAAACACATGGCTATCCTGGCAATGAGTGGAGCTGGGAAGTCCTACTTTGTTTCGGTCCTCATTGAGGAACTATTATCGAGACGCGAAGCTGACGGACGTCTCGCGACAGTGCTGGTAGATGTCCATGGTGAATACTCGTATCTTACAAAGATGACTCCGAACGATCTGGGTCTTCCCGAAGGGTCAGTTGACATCGACCACATTCGTGGTTCACACATTCAGATCCCAGTAAACTCCCTCAGCGCAGAAACACTGGCATCATTCGTTTCAGACATGAGTCCCATTCAGCTGCGGGATCTGAGGAGGGTCCTTACAGAGGCTCGAAACAGAACGGACCTCCTCACTCTGTCTGACATTGCAACTATTATCTCCGAAGATGGGAAAATCAGCAAGAATACTCGCGACGCATTAGTCGGCTGGATCCTGGGCCTTGAGGATACAGGTCTCTTTGGCAAGGAGGCGCTCCCTGAACTCGTCAGTTCGATCCGACCCGGCAGAGTGACCCTTATTGACCTCAGCGACTTTGTTTCGATGAAGAAGAAACAGATCATTGTGTCCTATCTTGCAGGAGAGCTGCTCAATCTCAGGCGACGAGGTCTCATCCCCCCGTTCTTACTGATCCTAGAGGAGGCGCATCAGTTCTGTCCGGAAGGCCGTCATGAGCTGGCTCTTCCACGACCCCAGATTGAAACCATTGCTCGGGAGGGTCGCAAGTTCTTTGCACTTTTGTGCCTCGTATCTCAACGACCCGTCCGTCTGTCAACTACTGTACTCAGTCAGTGCAACACTCACGCAATCTTCAGAACAACAAACCCATATGATCTGGAGCACATTGGGAGGAGCAGCGAAGGCATCGACAAAGAGTCGCTTGAGATGATAACGACTCTGAGTGTCGGTGAGGCTCTATTTGTTGGCGAGGCAGTCACAGTACCGACTTTTGTCAGGATTCGAAAGCGCAAGTTTGAACCCGAATCTGCCAAGTCGCTGGAAGAAACTCTGAGAGCAGTCAGTCGTCAATGGTCTGTGTAGCGGAGATGTTTCAGGACGCCAGGGATATCATTGTATGGACCAAGGTCATCAGCTCCGGACATGCGTCCGACGGAATGCCATTTCGCGTCCCTATCGGTCGAAACAACACTTCCCAGAACGCCAGACACATAACCATTTGACATCTCTTTCTGTGTCAGGAGGCAGAGTATTGATGACCTCTGAAACACAGCCCCCTCGCCTGTTCGGTACATCAGGAATTCGAGGAGGTCTTGAGAGGGTTAGCACAGAACTAGCACTTGATCTGGGTCGTTCACTAGGAACGAGTCTGAGTCCTGGTGCCTGTGTCAGCATTGGTACTGATGCCAGAGAGTCCGGAGCCATGCTGCTGAGTGCATTTGTGGCAGGTGTGCAGTCCGCCGGAGTCAATGTCCTACTCCTTGGACTTGTGCCGATGCCCCTGGCCGCATTCTACAGCACTTACCCCAACATCTCTGTTTCTGTAATGTTGACGGCTAGTCACAATCCTCCCTCAGACAATGGCTTCAAGTTCTTTAGGAATGGTCGTGAGTTCATAAGATCCGAGGAGATCTTGATAGAACAGGTCGTCCGTGAGAAGAGTTTCAGGACGGCTCCATGGACCATGATTGGCCACACTATGCAAAGAGAGGCCAAGGATGAATACTTACATCATCTCCTAGATTTCCTGCGCTCTCGGGGTGGAGTCGCCGATGGGATGAGGGTGGTTATCGATTCCGCGAATGGCGCCGCCACGAACTATACACCATCCTTGCTGGAAAACTTGGGTTTCGCAGTCGTCACTATGAACTCTCATATTGACGGATGGTTTCCTGGTCGTCCTCCTGAGCCATCTCCAGCAAATCTTGCAGAAACTATGGATGTTGCGCGTGAACTTGGGGCGGGTGTCACGATCTGCCACGATGGCGACGGCGATCGACTCGCAGTCATAGATGAGAGAGGACAGTTTGTGGACCAGAATAGAGTCATCGCACTCTTTGCAAAGAGTGAGCTGGAGCGCGTGGGTGGCGGTAAGGTTGTCGTTTCTATTGATACATCGAGTGTAATTGATGAGATTGTGAACTCCTGCGGAGGTGAACTGGTCCGTGTACCACTCGGGTCTTTACAATACGAGATCGCTCGAGATACCAATCACGAAATCGTCTTTGCATCGGAACCCTGGAAGCCAATATTTCTGGAATCTGGTGGGTGGATGGATGGTATACTGGGAGCTGCCCGATTTGCACAACTCACATATACAGACGGAAATGGGAAGTGCACAATGCTAATGAGAGGAATTCCTGAGTATCCAGTTCTCCGAGAACAGATTCACTGCCCCGACGAACTAAAGTCCGATTTCATGAAGAGTGTTAGGACACTTCTGAAATCAGAGGTATCAAACATAGACAAGGTTCTCGAGGTTGATGGTATCCGAATTGACCGTGCGGACGGTTCCTATGTTCTTGTACGTGTTTCCGGAACTGAGCCCAAGGCGCGAGTGTACATTGGCGCGAGAACGAGGGAAACTCTGGACAAGCTCCGTCAGATCTCTCAACGCATAATGGAACAATCCCTTGGGCAAGCAAGAGCAATGAAACATGGTGGCTGATATTCGTTATCAGCTGCTTCGTGGCTTAAGAATCTGATTACACTCATTGTGTGGCCCTTGTCTGTCTTGTGCAAAGGCGTCCTCGTGACGTTTCCCTGGTCGTTTCGCCCCTTACCCCTGCGACAGCCTGTTCATTTGTCTCGTGATACCTCATTTCCGTCCTTACTCCCATTTCCGACAACGTCGGTGGTATCTTTCAGGTCTGTAACGATCCCAACGGCCATAACCCAGACAACAAATCCTTAAGTCGCCCCCTGCATGCCTCTCCTACACCATGTCTGATAGCACTGATACCGCAGTCCGACGAATGGCCGAGTTACTTCGACGCGGTGCCACGATGCTTGCAGATCCCTGCCCCCAGTGCGGTGCTCCCCTGATGAGGGTGGACAAGGACCTTTATTGTGCGAGATGTGACAGAAATGTAGTCGTTGTGAGGGAGGGTCAACAGGTTGATCTACAGACATTGAAGAGTCTGCTTCCTGGCGTCCGCGAAACAGTTCTACGTAAGATTCGTTTGATGAACGAGATGATTGATAAAGAAGCCAACCCGGATGCTCTTCTGAGGCTCCTGAAGATCATGTTATTACTTCTTCAAGTACTTCACAATCTTGAGGACTCCAGATGAGCGGCTTCCTGGCGTGAGAAACAATGATCGTCTACTCTTGCTGACCTCGTCGGAGTCTTGCTCTCCTGGCCTTCACTTCTTCAGGTCCTTTCAACACCTTGCATTTACGGATCTCACACTGTCTGAGTGGTATTATTGTCTTGACTCGCTCCCGGACCTCACTCGCTAACTCTCCCATGACAACCTTCTCAACCAGCTCATCAAAGGTATGCTTCTTTGCGTGTGTGACTATGACCCCCTCAATCTCCTTTCTGACTGCATGCTCTTGGCTTGTCTTGATGCGATTTGTGGTGAACACTATCACCGAGATACGTATCAGATAGTCATCTTTTGTAAGTATAGGGCCAATCCAGTCAATTCTTGAAGTACCTCTTCTTACTAGCCCTCTGAGGTAGTCCGAACTCCACTCATGACCGTAGAAAACAGTCTTCGCCTGTTGACCTACCACGTCGATTATCTTGAGTCTGAGCTTCACATGAACCTGATTCGGATCTCCAGTCACATCCTTCAGTGTTGGTTCCACGGTCCGTCCAATGAGGAATGCTGGATCACTTGCAGGAGTACTTCCTACTACCTTGTTGTTGAAGTAATCGGGCGCTACAATGTCGTACCATTGCTTCTCTCTCCAAGTGTCCCTTGTCTTCGTTGTTGTCTGCTTGGATGACATTCTGGAAGATCACGCTCAGAGCAGTAATCGGTGCTTTTGCTGCGGGCATACACCCATCGAATCGATATCGTGCAGCCTCAGACCGGCCTAATGGTCTGCAAATAAAAAGGTTGTGAAAGTAGGCGGACTTCATGACTCGTGAGCAACGTAAACTAGATATTGCTGGGTGGGCTTGGCTTTCAGGGGTCTTGCAAGATGGAGAATGTTCGGTGTACACGATGCGGTTACAATGACGTCGCGCTCGTGAAAAGAGAACTGATGCCAAAAGGCGGTTTCAAGAAGACCTATCGTTGCCCCAGATGCAGCCATGTATGGACTGACCCAGCCAATACCTGATTCCTTCTATGAAAACCATTATATTCCATGTATTGCCGAAAGATCGCATCACTGCGGAGGTTGCCAAGCCTGGTCAAAGGCGCTGGACTTAGGATCCAGTCTCGAAGGAGTTCACGAGTTCGAATCTCGTCCTCCGCACCATCTGAACGAACTCCCAATGTGTGACTGTTCTCGTGTGATGATCTGGTATTGTTTCTGCTCGTCCGAGGTTGTGAAACCATAAGCCCTACGCATACCATGATGGTGTGCGGGCATCATGGACGTCAGTCCTGATCCAGGACTGTACTGACCGGAGACCCTCTCCTAGTGTATCAAAAAGAGAAGGAGAGAGAGCCCTCTCTCTCCGAAACTCATACTATTCTCTCTCTGACCAAAGTATCGACAACACTTGGGTCCGCAAGAGTCGTTGTGTCGCCCAGGTCATCCAACTGTCCTGCAGCAATTCTCTTGAGGATTCTGCGCATGATCTTGCCGGAACGAGTCTTTGGCAGGGCGTCTGCGAATTGGATCTTGTCTGGTGTCGCGATCGGTCCAACAGTTGCCCTGACATGATCGCGCAGCTCCTTCTTGAGCTCCTCGGTCTTGGGAACCCCCTCCTTAAGAGTGACAAAGACGTATATTGCCTCTCCCTTGACCTCATGGGGAAATCCCACTACTGCAGACTCAGCAACAGCAGGATGCGATACAAGGGCGCTCTCTATCTCTGCAGTCCCAAGCCTGTGTCCGGACACCTTTAGAACATCGTCTAGTCGCCCCATGACAAAGTAGTATCCATCACTGTTGCGTCTTGCGCCATCACCAGTGGTATACATTGGCAGTCCGGTCTCGGGGTCCTTGTGGTATATCCAATAGGTGTCGACGAACCTCTTGTGATCTCCATAGACCGTGCGCATCAGTCCAGGCCAGGGCTTCTTGATACACAACCAACCTCCCTCGTTGACGCCTACTGGCTTGCTGCTGTCATCCACGATTATTGGATCAATACCAAAGTACGGAAATGTAGCTGAACCAGGTATGGTTGCAGTAGCACCGGGGAGCGGTGTTATTATCACTCCTCCAGTTTCAGTCTGCCAGTATGTATCAACGATCGGGCACTGCTCTTTTCCAACGACCTTGTGATACCACATCCATGCCTCTGGATTGATTGGCTCGCCTACCGTGCCCAACAGCCTTAGAGATGAGAGATCGTGTTTCAAAACAGGCCCCTCCCCGAATTTCATCAGTGATCTGATAGCCGTAGGGGCTGTGTAGAACTGGTTCACCTTCCATCTCTCAACCTCAACCCAGAACCGGTCGTTGTCGGGGTAGGTCGGCACGCCCTCAAACATCATGGTGGTCGCGCCTGCACAGAGGGGTCCATAGACTATGTATGAGTGTCCTGTGACCCAACCAATGTCAGCAGTGCACCAGTATATGTCTCCTGGATGCCAGTCAAAAATATTGAGAAAACTGTGAGCAACGTAGACCATATATCCTCCCAGTGTGTGGAGGACCCCTTTGGGCTTCCCAGTGGACCCTGATGTGTAGAGGATAAAGAGTGGATCTTCAGCATTCAGCCATTCAGTTTCGCACTTATCGTCCACTTTCTCATACTCTTCATGGTACCACAGGTCACGCCCGGGTGTCATCGGGACATCCTTTGTGCCGATCCTACGAACAACCAGCACCTTCTCAATGCTGGGCGTGTCCTTTAGAGCTACGTCAGCATTGGCCTTCTGAGAAACGACCTTCCCACTCCGGTAATAGGCGTCTGCAGTAATTAGGACCTTTGCCTGACAGTCGATTATCCTGTCTCTGAGGGCATCTGCGCTGAAACCGCCGAAGACTATGCTGTGAATCGCACCGATCCTCGTACATGCGAGCATAGTGATGGCCAGTTCTGGTATCATTGGTAGGTATATCGTCACTCTGTCCCCTTTCTTTACGCCCAGACCTCTCAGGATATTAGCAGCCTTGTTGACCTCGTGAAGGAGCTGGCTATAGGTATAAGTCCGGGACTCTTTCTCGGGTTCACCTTGCCAGATGAGTGCCGTCTGGTTTCCCTTACCCGCCTCTACATGCTTATCAAGGCAGTTGTAGGCCATGTTTGTAATGCCATCTTCGAACCACGTGAATACGGCATTCTTCGGGTCTTTCCAGTCAAGTCCCTTCGTTGGCTTCTTCTTCCAGTAACACAATTCTGTTGCTATCTTGATCCAAAACTGATCGGGGTTCTTCAACGACTCGTTCCAGAGTTTCATTCTCTCTTCGTGGCTCTTTATGTAGGCTCTCTTGACGAAATCGGGAGGCGGTGGGAACCTGCGCTCCTCCTGACTCGTGACAGTAATCTTCTGGCTCAACTTGGGTCACCAATCATTCTGTCTTTTGGCTGCTCGTCCACCGGGGTCCTATTATAAGTTTATCCAATACCCGTCGACATTGTTTCTACCATTTGTCATGGTGCCCGTCGGGGCTCGGTTTCAGTCCCGACGAGCAAGAGAACCTCCTACTGTTCCTTTTCGGTCTTCTTCAAGAACAGCGTTACGAGCATCGCGAATATCGCCAGGATTCCGGTGATTATGAATGCCATATAGTAGGAGCCTGTCCAATCCTTCATATAGCCCGCGACAAGTGCTCCCAGAATGCCTGCAAAACCGTATGCAGTAAAGACAACGCCGTAGTTCTTGCCGACATTGCTTGTACCAAAATAGTCTGCAGTCGCGGATGGGAACAGTGCAAAATTACCACCAAAACAGAATCCTACCGTGGACGCTATGACTGTCACGACGATCCATCTACCCTCTGCAGGAGGTAGTGAGGCTACCAGTGCAAAGGAGAACATTGCCATCGACAACACAAGAAACATGATGGTCATCGTGAGCCTTCTTCCAATCCTGTCCGATATCGTGCCCCATACGATTCGTCCGGCTGCATTGAATATCGACATTATTCCCGCGATTAGTGGTCCCAGAAACAGTGGTACAACTAGTGGGTCGACATCAGCTGCAGCACTCTTGACCATCCCCAGAGTCATCAGTCCTGCAGTTGCTGCGAGGAAAAACATCAGCCAGAGCATCTTGAATCTCGATGTTCTTATCATTTCTCGAGGAGTCAAGCTCACCCCGGAGGCATCAGCGGTGGTAGGCTTAGGTACAAATCCGGGTGGTGTCCATCCTGCTGGGGGATTCCTCAGCAACTGAGACCCACCAATCACGACCACCAGATAGATCAGCCCCAGCGTCAAGAACGGTGTTCCGACAAGTCCTCCATTAAGCGCAATCAGGTACTCCTCAACATAGCTGAATACAAGGGCTCCTCCGCCAAAGCCGGCAACTGCCACTCCAGTGATGGCCCCCTTCTTATCAGGGAACCACTTGACAAGTGCGGCGATAGGACAGACATATGCAAAACCTATCCCAGCACCGCCTACAAGTCCGTATGTCATGATCAGGAACAGCGTACCGGTAGTTGTGTCTAGCGCAAGCATATCAATCAGTGACGCCAGAATGTATCCCAGTCCCAGTAATAACCCTCCGAAGGTGGCCACTTTCCTAGGTCCTGCACGGTCCTGCCATCTTCCCGCCAGTACCATGAATCCGGCGAATGACGCCAGACCAGCAGCAAATGGGAGCAACGCATTGGTTGCAGGCCACGAGTAGTGTGTGGCAACCAAGGCACTCTGAAATATGCTCCATGCATAGATGGTTCCTAGGCATATCTGCACTACCACTCCTCCGATGACTACTAGGAGTCTGTTTCCCACTCTTTCAGACATCATTATGACACCTCGTTCAAGGTGACTGAGGCGGGGGCTGACCCTCGTATGCTAAAAGGTTATCGAGAAACGGATCGCGGAAACGATAACTTCGCGCTGGTCATATTGGCTTCTGCTGTTGTATCTGGACATACTGTCGACCAGTGATAGTCTTGAACCTATCATTTCAACCAGAACGCAACAATCTACCAGCGACAGACCGATGTGATGGAGCCTCCATTAGAACGAATACTACTTGGCCGTCTAGGATTCAGACTTACCTTTGGCCCAGAGCATGTTCTGTCGTCGGCCTGTAGCGGTCTGTCCGTTCAGTTTCCTATGTCCAGTGAGTCAGCATCTCCATAGATGGCCGTGTCGGAAACCTCTATATCGCTTCCCCCCCAATGTCTCCGACTGGAGACAGACGATGGTAGACCACCTGGAGAAATACAAGAAGAAAGTAGTTACTGCCAGTGAGGCAATCCGCAAGATTCGTCGTGGTGCTAGAATCTTCCTCGGCACTGGATGTGGCGTTCCGTATCATCTAGTTCAAGAGCTGGCCAAGAATGCCTCTCAAATGGCTGATAACGAGATCGTTCACCTACTCACGCTGGGAGACACTCCGTCTGCAGACCCGTCATTCCAAGCACAATTCAGGCATAACACATTCTTTGTATCAGACAACATTCGAGCTGCCGTTTCAGAAGGCAGGGCTGACTACACGCCAATCATGCTGTCCGACATCCCCAGACTCTTCAGGACTAGGAGAATGCCGCTCGATGTTGCACTGGTTCAGACTAGTCCCCCGGACGAACATGGCTTTTGTTCACTTGGAATCTCGGTTGACATAACAAAGTCCGCAGTGGAGAGTGCGGATCTGGTAATTGCACAGATCAACGAACGTATGCCCGTGACTCACGGTGACTCTTTCGTTGACGTCCGTGACATTGACTATCTTGTACCATTCACTGAACCATTGAGAGAGTTTGAAACTCCTGTCGTGGATGAGACAATCAACCGAATCGGTTCATATGTTTCACGTTTGATCGAGAATGAATCTACTCTAGAACTGGGCATTGGTGCTTTGCCGCAGGCGGTCTGCAACAACCTCTTGGACGCAGGAGTAAAGGATCTCGGGATTCATACTGAGATGTTCAGTGATAGTCTGATCCCCCTGATTGATAGCGGCATAGTAACATGCAAGAAGAAGACACTTCACAAGGGCAAGGTGGTTGCAAGCTTTGCAATGGGAAGCGAGAAGCTCTACGAGTACGTGGACAATAACCCCTTCTTTGAGTTCAGGCCATCCGAGTATGTCAACGATCCATATATCATTAGTCAGAATAACAAGATGGTTGCAATAAACTCAGCACTTGAAATTGACCTGACTGGCCAAGTCTGTGCTGACTCAATAGGGCACAAGTTTTACAGTGGCATTGGTGGACAGGTAGACTTCATCAGAGGCGCCTCGAGAGCCCCTGATGGCAAGGCCATAATCTGTATCCAATCCACTGCAATAAACGAAACAGTTTCGCGCATTGTCCCGCGTCTCAGTGAGGGTGCAGGAGTTGTGACAACCCGCGGCGACGTGGACGTCGTGGTCACGGAATACGGCATGGCGACACTTCATGGCAAGACCATCAGGGAACGTGTGCTCTCCCTCATAGCAATTGCACACCCGAAGTTTAGAAACGAGCTGCTAGAGGCAGCCAAGAGGATGATGTACGTATTCGAAGATCAAGTACCGTTCCTCTCTCAGGGCACCTATTTCGCTACCGAGTACGAATGCGAGGAAACTTTCAGAGGTCCAGAGGGTCCGATCACGGTCAGGTTCAGACTGATCCGTCCCGATGACTCAGATAGGATCAAAGATCTGTTCTACAACTTGTCAGAAGAGTCGATCTACTTCCGGTTCCTGACGCCACTGAAGAGTCTGCGACGTCAGACTCTTCAAGACTTTTACAACGTAGACCAGTCACGCGATATCAGCATCGTGGCGGTCATCAAGCCCAAGAATACAGGAGAAACTGAGCGCATAATTGGCGCTGGTAGGTATCTCCTTGACCGCACTACGAATGAGGCTGAATTTGCACTTCTGATTCAGGACGAGTACCAGAACAGAGGGATAGGCTCATTCCTGCTCTCACATCTGATGAGGATTGCGAAGAGCAAGGGTGTGAAAGCATTCGTTGCATACGTCCATCCGCGGAACCAGCCCATGATCCGTTTCCTGCACAAGACAGGGAAGATAATCGAGAGCAAGCTAAATCCTAGGGATGATGAGTACATCTTCAAGCTTAGGCTGTGACAGTCAGTCATTGCGTCTGATTACGCACAGTCGATACAGTGGGCGCTGATGGTTCAAGAGAGCCTCTTCGTAGCGTATCCCACCTGGACTCATGGAGCCTTGTACTGGTGAGTTTCGATCGTTCTGGGTTTCCGCGGGGGAAAACCAGCACATTGCACTGGTCCGACCTCACGGAGCATTCCTATTGCCTCCCAGATACACGAGAATGAGTCAATGTGGTGGGCCCGGCCGGATTTGAACCGGCGACCTCCGCCTGTCAGCGCCCACCGCGAAAGTACCGTGGACCTATCAGAGCGGCGCAATAATTGACCTGCCCGTATCTTTGCACGGGCCTCCAGTCTATGCAACGAGCCCCGCTATGCTACGGGTAGCCCGCGTATAGAATAAAAAGATTATGACCCACTCTTGTCGAGAGCTCTCGGACATCTCTCGCGCACTACCTCTAATGACCTGACAGTCTCCTCGTTGGTGAGCTCGAATATCACGGGTCCTCGGAATCCGCTATGCACAAGCTCGCACAAGAACTCCTCCACTCGTAGGTCTCCCGTTCCCAGAGTCTTGTGGTCCTCGGGCACGGACACTCCATTGACGCATCTGAACCGTCCGTCATGTAGATGGATCTCCACTATCCTGTCATGGTGTTGTCTGTAGAACTCGATCGGGTCCTCTTTGCCTGAATAGCGGGCAAGTAGATGCCCCGTATCGAAACAGATGCCGGTATCGCACTCGTCTACAACATCTCGTGTGAACTGGAATGGGAACTCAACATTCTCGATCGCCAACTTCCGTGGTCTGATGTTGGTCCTTTCGAGGATCTCCGTCACGCTTCTTATCGAGATTGAGGCCATTAGCTGACATATCAGATCTCGAACGCTCTGCTTGACCCTCAGCCTTGAGAACTCAGCGCCCAGGGGTCCAGTTGAGTGTAACACGTAGACCTCAGGATCCAATCTCTCGATGGCCATGATCGAATCTACAATACATTCAACACTTGCTCTCCGGATGTGTTCGTTGAAGCTTGCTGGCTCTAGCGACCAGAGTGGTAAGTGTACAGTGTAGCCTATACCTACTTCATCACGGAGATCAATCAGATTGTCTATGACACTGTCAGGGATAGATCCCGGTATTATGTGACGAATGTCCAGTGTGAGTTCTACTACGGTAATGTATTCAATTGCAGCTGCTCTTCTTATTGCCTCAATGATATTGAAACGAGAGAAGTCGGGGAATCCATCGACTATCACCTGCTTGGCAGTCGTCTCGAACTCCAGTGCCGTGATCCCAAATCTCATGATGAGCGAACCGCATCCAGCAGACGCTTGGTATGATTATCAATCTTACTCGATAGACCTACTTCCTGATGTTGTCAGGTTTGCTCCCACCAACTCCATCCCGACGCTATCTACTCGCTTCCACTGAATAGCATTGTCTGATGGAATGGATTATTAGTGCTTTGTCCCAGTCGCATCCCGGCGACTGAACTTGAGATCACACCACAGACACTTCGCGCTACAGTATCTCCGGGATGAGGTACTTCCCACTCCCTTCTGCCCAGGTTGCGGAAATGGAATAGTCATCAACTCCTTTCTGAAGGCTATCAAGGACATGGGTCACGAAGATCTGAGCGGATTCGCATTTGTTTCAGGCATAGGCTGTGGATCTTGGATCCCCTCCCCTCACTTCAAGGCAGACTCATTACATACAACACATGGCCGTGCACTTGCCTTTGCTACGGGTCTCAAGATAGCAAGACCTGAACTGAAGGTAGTGGTGATCAGCGGCGACGGTGATCTCGCCGCAATTGGTGGAAACCACCTCATCCACGCAGCGCGAAGGAACATTGATCTCACGGTGATCTGCGTAAACAACTACCTCTATGGTATGACCGGAGGGCAGGTAGGTCCGACTACATTTACAGGTGATGTGACTACAACGACGCCGTACGGCAATCCAGAACGTCCATTCGACCTGTCACGATTGGTCGCAGCAGCTGGTGCAAGCTATGTGGCCCGATGGACGACCGCCCATCCGATCCAGGCCACCCGTGCTATACGAAGGGCGCTTGAGAAGAAGGGATTTACATTTGTTGAAATGATCAGTCAGTGTCCCACATCCTATGGACGGAGAATGCAGATCGGTGGGGGCGTAGAGATGATCAAGTGGTTCCGAAGGCTTCCGGTGAGGAAAAGGGATGATCCGATCCACCCAACGACCCCGACGAGGGATGGAATTGACCTCGGTGAATTCGTCGACACGGACGCGACAGAATTTGTCGATAATCTGAGCAAGATGATCCGGAAGTGAGGTGTTCGTTGATGAGGAAGGAGATCCGCATTGCTGGTTCAGGAGGGATGGGCGTCGTCCTCGCCGGAGTTGTGCTGGGTCACGCAGCAGTCGTCTATGCAGGGCTTAATGCAGTTCAAACACAGGCATACGGTTCCGAGGCCAGAGGCACAGATGCCAAGAGCGAAGTGATCATCAGCGACGCACCGATCCTGTACCCGAAGGTGATCAAGTCAGACTACGCTGTACTCATGTCTCAGAAAGCATTTGACACAAATGTGTCCGATGCCAAAGAAGGTAGCGTAATCCTGGTAGACCCAGACCTTGTGGATTGCCGGGGTTATGATAGCCGTTTCGAGATCCTCAGGGTGCCCGCCATCGTATTGGCAGACAGGATTGGGAACAGAATGGCGGCGAACATGGTCATGCTGGGAGCGTTGGTGGCAAGGTCCCGCGTATTCTCAATCGAGGTCCTTGAAAGGTCAATAACACAGCTGGTCCCATCTAAGAGTGTCGCTTCGAGTATTCAGGCGGCCCGTCTTGGATCGACTCAAATCTAGCCCCCATGAACAAGCGGAACTATGTCTATTCTATCCTTCTCTTCAAGCTTTGCGGATAGTCCTCCAGCGAGTGCGATATCCACGTTGTTTTTCATCACTAGTGCATTACGCTCTATGGTTTCAACACTATTCCAGGTGGTATTGAGGTCAGGATTATCCTTCAGCAGCTGCCTCAGGAGGTCCCCAAGAGTAGCTCCCTCGGCCATCTCCATATCAATACATTCGCCCTGGCCTCGGAGAGCGCTGATTCCCCGAAGAACGACTCTCACTATCAAGTTTCATGGCATCCTCCGACGTTTCAAATCATTTGATCTGGAAAGTTGAGTGAACAGATTTCTAAGTCCGTTCTCATTCACTTCTCCAGCACGAAAGACGGTCCTAGTGTGTATGTCAGTGACTGTCAGTTCAGCAGGCTTCGGGGGCCTGCTCTCCCGGAGACAGAGTATGGGATGCGATGTCTTGCGAACTTTTTCTGACTCCTCTCCATCATACCTACAGCCATCTGACTCATAGGCCCTCATGAGATCTGCTAGGTCGGCTGTGCCGTCGGTTCTTAGACTCAGGTATGTCCTGCCACCAAGACAGACACACTTCGCCGCTAGAGACCTCGCCTCCGAATCACTATTTGGAACCGGTGCTATTACCGACACCCCGTGTGCAGCACGAATCTGCTCGGGTTGAATTCCGAGTCCAGACATTGTCCGAATGCCAAACTCGACTACTCTGGTTGCGTTCATCAAGGCACCTGCAGCACTGGCTGAAGGTACAACTGCACAGAAGAGGTTGGACGGTGAGATCCCACATAGGCTGGCGATTTCGCTGGTGATGGTCGCAGTGGGTGTGTCACGAGTGTCAAGTGCTACCATCCCCAGCTCCGACTCCTCGTGATGTTCGATCCTCGAGTAGACATCAGTTTCGACATTGGCGAGTGCTCGTGCTGGTCCTGATGCTATCGCTGTGAACCCGCCAATCTTCAGTTGCCAAGAAGCCATCTGCGAACCGAGTGTTGCAGTGCTCGGTCTGTTGACTCCAACAACAACTGCAGGGAACCGCATTCCTGCCAAGCATGTGTGTGAGCTTCTGACGACACCAAGACCCCCCATACATGCTTCTGCTATCAGTCTGCCTGCCTCTTCACACCCTGGACTATTCAGACCTGCGTCGACTACGGTGCATCCATTCTCTATGATTCTGACATCACACTGTAGGTCATCTGCAATGTCGATTAATCTATTCACCATGTCGACAGCATTTGCGTTTAGACTCAGTGACATCGAGTTCACTTGCCTGCCTTAGCAGCCCTGGGTGCCGATGTCTGAACCCTGCCGCTCCAACTCCTAGCGGGCTCAGCTGGACCAGCGACCACATGTCTTGTGTTCTTTCCACTTGTCCTGGTTCAAAGTCTTTCCGATGTACCCAACTCGGTCGACCAATCTCTGCAGCAGTTTCGAAGTTGGGTGCAGTACCATTCTTCAGCAAAGCAGTCTCCTCTCCAGGCCTGTGGGCCGTTTCTAGACATCCGGAAGACTGAATACCTCTTTATTGACAACACTGCACTCCGTCCTCAGGATCTGAGGTGCTGGGCAGTCCGATAGATGAAGGTTGAGAGTATTGCACCACGAAGGTTCGCTTGAGGTAGACACGGATGTGGGCCGGGTAAGAGTTTCCGTATTGGACCCCCGAATTGCAAGAATCCAGATATCTCGCGACAACTATCCTGTCTATGAATCATTCTCCCGGATTCCCTACGGAGTAGAATTCGAGATATCCCGATCTCTTCATGAGAACAGATGGTTTCTCAGGACGAGTGAGTTTGAGATAGCTGTCTCTCTTGGCAAGTTTGACATTGAACTGACTGATCCCACCGGACGTCTGATACTCAAGACTCTACCCGATAATGGTTTCATCTGGATCGATCAGGGATTTGAATGCAGGATGGCCCTGTCCGGAGAAGAACACTTCTATGGTCTGGGTGAGAAGACCGGTCCACTGGACAAGCGTGGTCGCAGATATGAGATGTGGAACACTGACTCTCCTGGCTACGGGCTTGACAGTGACCCGCTATATCAGAGTGTCCCGTTCCTTCTAGTACTGAATCAGTCTGCGGCATATGGCATCTTCTTGGACAATACTCATCGAACATTCTTCGACCTTGGGAAGAGTTCTGCAGATTACTACTCCTTTGGCTCCACCGGTGCGCCTGTGGACTACTACATCATTGTCGGGCCCCGTGTTTCAGATGTGATTGATGGTTATACTCGCATTACCGGGCGACCACACTTCATTCCTCGCTGGGCCCTCGGATACCAACAGTCTAGGTTCATGGAGATCAAGAGCGAGGATGACATTCTGTCGATTGCTTCTCAACTCCGAAGCAGGGGCATTCCCTGCGACACGATTGTCCTCGACATTGGCTACATGGATGAGTTTCGGATATTCACTTGGAATCGACAAGTCTTCCCAGTGCCATCTGATTTCACATCGAGATTGACCCAGATGGGTTTCCGTGTGATGGCCATACTCGATCCAGGTGTAAAGCTCGAGAACGGGTTTGGTCTGTATGAGGAGGGTGAGTCCAGGGGCATGTTTCTGAAGAACAGCGACGGTTCCACGTATGTTGGGCTTGTCTGGCCCGGGGAAACCGTCTTCCCCGATTTCTCACGACCTGAAGTCCGGGAATGGTTCAGTCTACATTTTGATTTCTTTCCCCGGAGCGGTCTCAGCTGCAGCGCCTGGATAGACATGAACGAGCCTAGCAACTGTATCTACGAGGGGCTGAGAGAGGAGTACTCCATGAAGAACGTCGTCGATGTGGAGGGCAGACCTTGGGAGGAACGACTGAGGAATGTCTACGGACTTGGAATGGCAGAGGCTACCTTTCAGGGGCTGAAGCATTTCTACCCCGGCAAGAGACCATTCATCCTCACTCGTTCAGGATTCGCCGGCTATCAGAGGTTTGCTGCAACATGGACCGGTGACAACTGTTCCACATGGGAGCATCTGGCGCTGTCGATACCAATGCTTCTCGGTCTGGGGCTTTCGGGAGTTTCCTTCTGCGGGGCCGATGTCGGGGGGTTCATGGGTGACTGCACTCCCGAACTGCTGGCAAGATGGTACCAGTTGGGGGCGTTCTATCCCTTTTTCAGGAATCACACGAACATGAATACCGCAAGGCAGGAACCATGGGTCTTTGGTGAGGAGATAGAGCAGATCTCACGTGAGGCTGTCTGTCTTCGCTATCAGCTGTTACGATATCTGTACTCGCTATCAAGGGAAGCAAGCACCAGTGGCATTCCTGTGATGCGGCCGGTCTTTCTTCATTTCCAGGAGGACGAACAGACTCATACACTTGATGATGAGTTCATGGTGGGTCCCTTCCTGCTGGTTGCCCCTGTCTTGAAGGAGGGCGTCAGACATAGGGATGTTTACCTACCTGCAGGATCATGGTTCGACTATTGGACCGATCTGATGCTTTCCGGACCAGGACGATACACTGTTGACGCCCCCCTGTCTAGGATTCCGATCTTCGTGCGAGGCGGAGCGGTTCTGACGGTGGGAGATGTGGTCCAGACTGCCGATGAGTCTCAGGGTAATTTGACCCTCCTGATCTATCCTCATGGAGATGGTGACCATGTTCTATTCGAGGACGACGGCATTTCTGATGGTGGGCCCTTCGCGACCACACGTTTCCAGGTCCACTCTGGTAATGGCTGGCTGGACCTGATGGTAGAGTCAAGACAGGGTTCCTACCCTATTCCGGACCGGCAACTATCGATAGAGTTTAGGGGCATCAACGGTGATCCTGTGAGTCTTGAGTATGACGATGAAGAACGACTCCATCACCTGGTCCGACTGTCGGAGACCCGGTTCAGATTCACAGTCAAGGATGACGGGCATGACCATGTGCTTCATTTCAAATGGACCCGACCATGATTGTCCAATACTCTTAAATCTCATCCCTTAAAGAAAAGCCTCGAAGGGTCGGTGGTCTAGCTTGGCATGATTCTTGGTTTGGGTATCAATGACGCTCGTCATTGATCGAAACTCCAAGAGGTCACCGGTTCAAATCCGGTCCGGCCCACCAACCTCTTCTTGGCCTGTATACTGTTCTACTGAACGCACTCGTTCCGTACGCTACCCCTAATGACTGCTGGTCTATAGTGCCGCATCTGCGTCAGATTGCAATTTACCAACGTGAAAGCATATATGATAGTCCCACCAGTTCCGGCCGTACCGGATGGCGGTGTGAAGGCGATGCCCCCTAAGGACATGAATATCATCGTGTTCGGCTGCATGCAATGCATGTATGCAGCTGCAGATCTTGCTGGCACAATGAAGTACCAGTATGACGTTTCTAGCCGGATCATCAGAATGCCCTGCACTGCCCGATTGGACATCAGTTTCATCCTGAAGGCGCTGCAGGAAGGTGCAGATGGAGTCCTTGTTATCGGATGTCATCCCGGTGACTGCGCCTACAAGACGGGGAACCTTGGAGCAGAGCGACGTGTGCGATTTGCCAGAAGACTGATCTCCCAGTTGGGAATCAATGAAAATCGTGTCAAGATGGTCTTTGTCAGTGCAGCAGAGGGCGACAAGCTTGCCCATGAGATAAACGTATTTGCAGAGGAGATTCGACGAATCGGGCCCAATCCTCTTCGGCTATGATTGAACCCTCTTGTTTAGTCGATCCGCCGACACTCTGCGGGTGGTGTCTACGACCTAATCGGGCGTCTAGAACATTTGAATTCACGAAGTCGAAGATGTCCTAGTCGTCCTAGGGGCATTGGTCATATTACCTGTGTTATCCATCAGTGCCACAACAGAAACTCATATGCCCCACAGAACAAAAGAGTCATGAGATTGTTTAGTATGTCGAGGGGGTGGGTTTGGTGAAGGACGAACGCAAGGCCACAAGGGAGCGGATACACCCAAGAACAACATTGAGAGATAGGGTCCGCGCAGGATTGATGGGCAGTGGGTTATGCCTCACAGCATTTGACGAGTTAGAAAACGACATCGAAGTCCAGACGATCCTTGAGGACACCAACCGAATGGCCATTGATAGGCTCGGGTACTCAGATCATGGACATGTTCATTCACTAATAGTAGTCAAGAATGCAATGGAACTTTTCGATCTCCTGACAACATCACTCGAGCCAACGATCGTCAAGGAGGGCACTGGAACCCTGGAGGATGCCCGCCTGATAGTCTTGTTGGCCGGTTATCTGCATGACATAGGCATGAGCGTTCATAGAGAGGGACACAATCAATACTCGGTAACACTTGCATGTCCCATTATTGACAGAATACTCACAAAGGTCTATCCTGACGACCGACATAAACAAGTCCACATTCGTGGACACATACTTCATGCGATACTGTGTCACGATAAGGCAACTCGGCCCAGTACTGTCGAGGCCGGAATCGTTGGCATCTCAGATGCCTTGGACATGACATCAGGCCGTGCCAGGATTCCGTTCAAGGCAGGAAGCATAAACATTCATTCAGCCTCTGCTATGGCGATAGAAGAGGTCAAGATCTCCAGAGGGCTGGAGCGTGCCGTCCGAATCGAGGTGTCAATGAGTAACGCATCCGGGATATTTCAGATACAGGAACTTCTCGAGAAGAAGATCCGCAGCGCCTCTCTCATCACTGACCACATTGAGCTCTATGCTGTGATGACCCCAAAGGAATCGCGGATACTCGACAAGAGCATCCGCATTCTCTAAGACTCAATCGTACTGGTTATATGTGTCCCGCAAGACTTGACATATCGCTCGGAACCCCAAGGGGGCCTCTGCATGAAACTTGACGAAGTTGATGCGAGGATTCTGAAGATCCTGCGACAGGATGCCCGACGTCCCTACTCCGAGATAGCTCGAGAAGTGGGTAGAACAGAGGTCACAGTTCGGAGGAGAATCAGAAACCTTGTGAAGGAGGGCATCATCAAGAGATTCACGGTGGTCGTCGATCGAAAGAAGATTGGCATGACAGTGTCTGCAATGGTCCGTGTCAAGACTGCAATGAGTGAGGCCACAGCGATTGCAGAGAGGGTGCGTGACTATGAGGAGGTGGATGAAGCCTGCTATCTTGACGGGCCCTGTGGCATCCTACTGCGAGTCACAGTTGGAAGTCTTAACGAGCTGCGCGAGTTCATAGAAAAGAAGCTGGGACAGATAGAAGAGGTCGAAACATGCATTGTCCTCGATACCGTCAAGTCATCAGCATGATCGTAATTGTGTGCTGATATCTCAAGAGAATGTCGATCTACTGATTGAGCATGCAGAGGACTGTCTTCCTTTCGAGGCGGTTGCGTTCCTCCTAGGGAGGTTCGGGAAGCACATAGAGGTTTCGAGAATCGTCATCATGACAAATCGGGCCAAGTCACCAACAGAATTCAGCGTATCCCCAGAGGACGAGTATCGGGTGTTCTTGCAAGCAGAAGCAGCAGGCGATCTTGTTATCGGGATATTTCATTCACACCCTGCTCCTCCTGAACCATCTAGTGTAGACCTGGAGAACATGAAACTCAACAGGGTTGTATGGATGATTGCGTCGAAAGTTTCTGGCAAATGGGAGCTTAGCGCTTATCTGATGTCGGACCATATTGCGAAACGGATCCCCCTTGTCATCTCCTCGGACTGCGCCGCAGCAGGCCCTTGATTGTTCCCGATGTACGTTTCGGGTCTAAGGAAACCTCACAACCATTGATCTCAGAAAGCGCACTCATCGCCGTCAATACATTGTCTACTACGGATGAATTGCACTGAATGATACACACCCCTGTCGACTCATCATAGGAGTCAATGAAGAATCTAGACATTGCGACTGTCAGCTCACCATAAAGGCTGAGTATGCTCTGAATTATTGCGTTTCCTATCTTCTTCTCTGTTATCTGTGTCCCATCCGTATGGACCATGACGAGCACATGGCGCTTTCTATATGTTCTCACAGTCCGACCTCTCTCAACACTAGTCTTAGGCATCACAGGTGTCTATCTAGGTTACGCCTAACGGTTTCGTTGGGTAGTTCGTCCACTGCACATTGCAATAGTTCCTCGTCTGAACTCAGAAGTTTCCCGATGAACCTCAGTGCTGCCGATGATCTCATTTGAGTTGGCGTACTTGCGTTACTAGATATCACCGGCTTCATGCCCACCTCCACTGCAGTTTCGAGGTTACTCCTTAGAGTCTTCAGGATCCTTGACCGCTCAAGCCCTGTCGTCTTTAAAAGAGGCTGTATCTGGATCTCAAGTAACTTATCATTGTCAGCGGCCAGTCTGGCTACTGGTCTATGCATGATACACTCGCGAGCGTATGGATCCACGGTAATCAGGTCCACATTTGGATCCGTCGCGGCCCATGCTACTGTCTGGCGGGTTCCGAGAGCTATTGCAACAACTACTGACCGTTCTCGAGCACGCCTGGCTTGGACTCGGAGCTCGTCAATGCTTCTCAGTTGTAGATTTGTTCGTGCATACACGCTGACATTATCGCGAAACGTGATAGGCGTGTCGAGTGGACATGTTGTGGCAAATCCACTAATTCGCAGGGATCTGGCCATCAATGTGAACCTGTCCAACAAGTCCATGCTTTCAATCCTCACACTAAGGTCGACTAGTCCCAACCCACTCCCTCCTCTGACGTGAATCGAGGATGAATTCTCTGATGTCAGAAACTGAGCATCGGGGGAAGTTTCTGAAGTGCACACTGACACTGATCACATCTGGTCCATGTGCCAGCCGGATCTGACCCATGTATGCATGCTGTTTCTCAATGCGGAGATAGAGCCGACAGACTTCGTCAACTCTCTCCTTCAGTGTTTCTAGGATCCGATCTACATCTTCCTGTTGCAAGGCCTGCATTAGGTACGAAAAGGTCCTCTTACAGTCTTCCCTGCCCTTCAACACCATTGTGAGTACCAATATCACGTTCTGGTACTGGCCCTCGGCCCTTTTCGTTGTCACAGTGGCCTCTGGTCTGAGCTCCTCTGGCAATATAGCCAGCAGCGATGCATGAACTCTGGATGGGACCTCAGTTGCACGCGAGTATGCACGAGCCTCGATCCTCTCAATGAAGAGCATCTTTGAGCCCCTAATGGTTCTACTTGCCTCTATTACGTCGCGCGGCAAGAGATGGTCTTAGCTTCTCAGCTCCCGTGCCTCTATTATCAAGCCCACGGCTCTTCTTGCCAGCAGAAGTAAGGCCTCTGTTCTCACGTCCCCTATGAACAGGGTCACATATCCAATTGATGTGTGGGTCGTTGTATATGGATGGGTGATTCGGATCGACCATTATGACCTCGTAGAATATCCACTTGTGGTCTTGCCCAACCCAGTATGAGTTGAGCACTCTCAGATTGGGATACTTTCTTCCCGCGCGCTCCTCTGCAATCCATTGTCTTGACTTCTTGGGTGTGTATTTGCTGACACCCAGACTTCTGGGTTTTCTGCCAGCATCCGGACGGATCTTCTCTCTTGGTCCTCTACCAGTCCTCACACGCACAACTATGTATCCCTGCTTTGCCTTGTACCCGAGAGCGCGTGCGCGGGCAAGCCTCGTCGGTTTCTCGAGTCGGACAATGCTCTGCTGCTTTCTCCAAACTATCAACCTGCTCCGGACCAGTTCGGTCCGCTCCTTCTGTTCAGCTAGCCAGGACTTATCCATGTACTTGTATGCAGACATTTCACTACACTTTCCTTTGTGGAATTCATTCCCTTGTTCTGGTTCAGCCAGACATGGCTACATCCCACGGACTTGTCCGCCATCACAAAGGAATCAGCTCAGACATTACCGTCCTTGGAGCTATACTGCTCGTTGAGTAGTCTACTTAAAGACGTAACGATTCGCATCACCTATTTCGACTTGAACTCATTGATGACCTTCTCTGCCGCAAGGTCTCCAACTCTTTCTTGCGCCTCCTCAGTGGATGAAGCCAGATGCGGTGTCGCAACCACCTTTGGATGCTTGGCAAGAGACCAGTCCGTTGGAGGCTCCTGCTCAAAGACGTCGAGTCCTGCTCCAGCTATGGTCCCCTCATCGAGGGCCTTGAGAAGCGCAGCCTCATCTATGATCCCTCCCCTGGCGGTGTTGATTATGTATGCGGTCTTTTTCATCCGCCTCAACTCTTTCTCGCCAATCATGTTCTTCGTTTCTGGTAACAGAGGTACGTGAACCGTGATGAAGTCTGATTTCTCAAGGATCTCATTCAGGGATGCGGAGGTTATGCCGAGTTTCTTGCATTTCTCTTTCACATCGATCACGTCGTAGGCAAGTACCATCATTCCAAACGCAGTCGCCCTCTTTGCAACCTCGACCCCTATGCGTCCCAGGCCAATCACTCCCAATGTTTTCTGCCACAGTTCGACTCCGGACAGACTTTTCTTCTCCCACTGTTGTGCTTTCATCAGTGAGTCTGCTCGTGTCAGTCCCCTGGCAAGTGCCAACATATGTGCGAATACCATTTCTGCGACAGATACCGTGGGTGCCTCTGGTGTGTTGAGGACCTTTATTCCCCTGGCCTCTGCTGCCTTCTGGTCGACGTTGTCGAGGCCAACACCAGCACGTACGATCAGTTTCAGCCTGTCAGCTGCCTCGATCACCTTGCTAGTCACCTTTGTGGCACTTCTGACAAGTATGCAGTCGAATCCCTTGATCTGTTGTTCAACTGGCCCGTCGACATCCTTGTTTCTGACGACGACCTCGAGGCCTGCATTCTCCATTCTCTTCTTAGCAGACTCGGCTATTGGATCAGCTACCAGCACACGAACCATTGGAATACCTCCTTACGAACGAGCGCCAGGCGGTGGAATGTCAGTCTTAAACTTGGCGGGCGAACATTGAAATCTGACGCTGTGCCGGATAACCCTATGAAGAAGCAAATAGAACCAACTACAGCTGTAGTGCCCTGTCCAGTCGTTCTGCTCAGCGTGGGCAATGGAACCGATGCAAATGTTTTGACGGTCTCGTGGATCGCCAATGTCTGCAGCGATCCTCCTACCGTTGCTGTCGGGATTCGACCTACGAGATATAGCCATACTCTACTCAAGCAGAGCAATGACTTTGTCCTGAACATCCCGTCGGTCAACATGATTGAAGCAGTCGTGAGATGCGGCTCAGTCTCAGGTCGTGAACACGACAAGTTCGCAGAGTGCAGTCTCACGGCTACGCCATCATCCGCAGTCAGAAGTCCCGCAATCCAAGAGTGTCCAATACACATAGAGTGCAAGGTCCGGAATGTCATTCCGCTGGGTTCTCATGACCTATTTCTGGGGGGGGTTGTTTCTGTCAGTGTAGATCCTGATGTGCTTGATAGCAATGGCCGCCTCGATGTATCAGCAGCTTCCCTGTTGACCTATGTTCCTCTTGCAGGTGAATACTGGAGTCTACGTGGCAGGGTTCGTTGAGCCTACTTGAGGCCCTTAGCGCTAACTATCTTGATCACGTCCCGGTCTTTTAGCACGTGTTTGTCTGAAATCCTCATCTTTGTCCTTGCATCGATTGCGTGTATGAAACTCTCCATAAGATCCGTGTGTATGTATCCGGCAAATTCCTTGGCCGTAGTACCCTCTGGAACCAGGAAGACATCAGGTAGCACATTCCCATCGGCATCGCTGAGCGTATTTGGGTCGTGAACAGGATAGACGGTTATCATCTTCAGGTAGTCAAAGACAGCTTCATTCAAGATTCTTTGGACTCCCGTACCTCCAAACTTCTTGAGGATGTCGGTACGAATTCTCTCCAGCTGGGCAAGATCGCTGGGAGCGAGCTGCTCCGGATGAACTATCTCAAAATCATCACTCCCTGAAACGTATCTTATCACGCCCTGCCGGTCTAGGGACCTCAACACCTTCTCTGCCAGCGCACTTGTGGGTACTATCAGTAGATTTGGCACTGCCTGTTTCATTTTCAGGTAGATTTCTGATGCTCCCGGCCTATCGATCTTGTTGGCTGCAATTATGATTGGCTTCGAGGCCCTCTGAAGTGCCATTGCAAACTGCTTCATCTCATCTTTTGACCATCTATCAGCGACCTCTGTCTTGAGTCCCGAGTCCCGTATTGCCCTTGCTATGTGAGCTCTGGTGATGCTCAGTCCAGACAGCTTTTCCAAGAGTAGATCCTCCAACTTGGCCCCCTCTGCGCGCACCCTTCCCGTGATTCTTCTCCAATCCTTCTCCAATATACTGAGTATCCATTCTGAGATCTCGTCCTCCAAGAAACGTATATCGTCGATCGGGTCATGTGACCCTACGGTGACTTCTTGTCCCTCTGAGTCAAGTGAGCCGCTCGCATCCACTATGTGGATCAACACACTCGCCTGACGTAGATCATCGAGGAACTGGTTTCCCATTCCTCTTCCCTCATGTGCTCCGGGCACGAGTCCTGCAACATCAATCATCTTTACGGGGACTAGCCTTGTTCCATCGATACACAGAGAGTTTCTTGGATTGTCCTTCACGCCAAAGTCCTTGCAGGCACATCTTGTCGTCACATGGGCCACTCCCACGTTAGCCTCAATTGTTGTGAATGGGTAGCTCCCGACCTTGAAGTCGGTCATGCAGGCTGCATTGGTGAAGGAGGTCTTTCCAGAGGACGGTTTGCCGACGATGCCAATGCTAAATACCATTCAACCACCCTGTAGTAAGTCGATTGTTCATGCTCTGTGATAAACATCACCGTTCTGGGCCCGTCTTTATGCTCAGATTGCTTTCTTCATAATGTGCGTGAAGTCCGAGCCGACTTCCGAATATACGGAGCTGAACGACCGGTGTGCAAGTACTTGAATGAGGCTGGACACGCCCCATCTAGATGGGGGTATCCCCGTGTTTGAGTATGAGGATCGTTACCATCGTCGCCGCAATCATGACAACTGTTACGAAGACAAATGGATTGATCCCTGCATGACTGGGCGGAAGAGGAGTCAGAGTGCCAAGCAGTGCTAGCACAGCACAGATCGCTAGAGCAATTATCGGAATCCAGCGCTTAGATTGCTCCATATGCACAACACCGTATGGCTACTCTATTATTGCTTTCGTGCAGCTTGACACAGTTCTACCAGCCTTGCATCAATAGATCTCAGGACGACCTTAATGAGATCTCCCAGTCGAGAAACAGACTTGATCAGGTGTGCGGCAACTTGATCGGTGTTGCCTCCGATTCCTCGAAGCACTTGAGTGCCCTCGCCCGACAAGAGACGGATTGATTCAGTCACAAGTATGAGCAGCTTCTGTATCTCTGTTTCTACTTGCTCTCGTTGATCTTGCACATATCTCCTCAGGGAGATAATGCCGTCAACATCATGCTCAGCTGACACATCGTTTCACTCCTCTTTACTATCCAGCACCACCCTCGTCACGGTTCCATTTCTTAACCAGTGCTTTACATTTTCGTACGGGACAGAGGCAATGTCCTCAGCTTTGAATGGTCCGTACGTTTCGCCGTCAACTCCTACAAAGGCACTATCTATGGGCTTGATGAACCGCACAGTCACATAGTCCGTAGTGGTGTCACAGCTGGTGCCATCATCTCCAGCAGATCCCGATTTCCGAACAGACCCGCCGGCCAGTACCTCTTCCGCGAATTCCAGATGACCCGCTGACGCCCTCTGCAATCTGCCGAAGAATTCCTCCTCCGCATTTGTCATAGCCCCGGTGGGTCGTCTGTTTTCGAGTGCGTCCCTCAATATCTTATCGCGCCGGATTGACACTAGGTCATTCAACATGAACTCTACGTTCCTTATCATTGCTGTTAGAAGCTCCGCTCTCAGCTGTTGTTCGGACGGAGTCTGTGCAAGATCCACTCTCAGCATGGTCAGGTACTCCATTGCCTTACTGAGTTTCGTGTCGTCAAGGTCCTGAAGGTCTTCATTTTCCATCTCGTTGGTCCAGAGCCGATTCAGGTACTCGTAGCCGTCCTCATTCAACTGTTGCGACCCCCTTGCAGAGAAAGAACATCGCGGCAGAAAGAGGCATCTCGATAACCTCGTCCGTGTAAGGGCCGTAACTCACGTCTCCAATTCTGATTGGTGGGACTTCGACACTGCTCCTGACTCTTATCTTTCGTTTTCCCTCAAACACAATGCTGTCGGAAAGAGGGTCAAAGTCATCCGCCTCGTCTCGTGTTACGGGTCTGACGAGGAACCCTGTCTTTCCGTTCAGACTGCCTGCTAGACGAATGACGCGATGCAGATCATGTGTTACAGGTTCATCAATCTCGGCTCCCCATTTGCTTGCTGCACTAGTCAGGATCTCTTGCCATGTTCCATAACCTATGCCCTTCACCGGTCTGAGTATTGGCGGGTCTCTCTTGAGACCGTCAATGGTCTGCTGTCGCGTCACCTGGTTCTTCAGTATCTTCGTCCATCTGCTACTCTCTTGATACCCGTCGATTTCAGTGAGATAGCTGATCAACGCATCGGCAGCCTTTCCATGCCAGCCAGGCGTCCCTCTCCGAGGGACCACGATGACCCTTTCTTGTTGGCCCAGGATCCTTCTTGCGTTGATACCCCTCCCCGTAACGAAGTGTATGATCTCTATTCTCGCGCTTGAGTCGAGTTTCGACACATCCGGGTCTAGGACCCGCACATGATACCCTCTATGGCCGCTGTAGTTCACTCGGATGTTTGTTGGCTCGATGCCCAGGTCCTCAACGAGAAACTTGTCGTAAAGTCGGAGTGCATTCGTCTTTGCTAATCCCAGACATCTCTCACAGATCCACTTCAGTGTACCAAATGTGGTGCCGCCGCACTCAGGACAGCCATTGTCCGGAGGCTCATTTGTTCCCGTCCTGCCGCACTTCTTGCAGATCCACTTGTCATGTACGTTCTTGCAAGGAGAGTTCAGATGGTCTGCATCAATATCGAATACCAGTTCTGCCCCCTGCCAACCCTTCTCATCCATGTTCCTCGCGACAGGGGCTCTGTAGAACGCTGCCGAGTGATATATGCTGTGAGGCGGAGACTCCACTAGGAATTGGGTCAACTCCTGCGCAGATCCAAAACCCAGATGGCGCGTCCAGTTGTTCCACTGAAGTCCGGATGCCCCACATCTCGGACATTTTCTTAGCGTGGGAAGGAATTCCGACCCCTTTTCACCGCAGCCGATCTCCTCGCTCACCACGAATGAGTGCTTAGAGAGAACATACCTCCTTTCTACTCTTCTTCTGTTGCAGGTCCAGTTGTACTTGAAGCTCTCAACTCCAAACTCTCTCATATTGAGCTTCTCGGGGATACTCACCTTTTCAGGATGAGCACGGTAGTGCGACTGGAAGGTCAACTGAATGAACTTTCGAGTCTTCCAGTCCATCTGTGCATTCTCCTCTATGTTTGTTCATGCACACTAGGGAGAGTTTCCCTGCCACATCCTGTGTGGTCGATCTTGTCCGCTCTACGGATCTGTCATCTCCTCTGGACCCTCGGAGCAAGAATAAAGCCGACTCTGCTTCCCTCTGCCAGATTGAAGTCGAGCGTGATTGGCTTGTTGGTGCTAAACTGAAGGATCACAGTGTCCCCCGAAACTGATCTTGATATCTCTGATAGGTAACTCAGGGCGTACATCGAGGTGGCGCTGTTCTTGACCTTCAGGTCAAAGAGGGCCGATTCGTCTCCCAGCTTGAGCACAACCTCTGCCTCTCCGCTGTCTCCCTCTCCCGCCAAGATGATGGCCTCGTTGTTTGCACTTATTCTAACATGACTGGAGAACACGCCCACATCACGTATTGCCTGTTTGAACCCTTCAGCATACATCTCCGCCCGGACATCAAGTTCCGTAGATGGTCTTCGGGGAACGCTATCAGGTGGTGTCAACATCCTCAGCCTGAAGATTCTGTCAGCTTGACCTAGTGTTCGTATCTGGAACTTCTCCGCATCAGCATCCTCAATCACAAACTCGAGTCTATCGTCTCCCCCAAGTCGCTTGCTGATCTTCGCGAGCTCGTCCACTCCGAGGCAGATTTGACGCTCTCTGTCACACATGTACTCTTGGAATACACTTGCTGGGAGCATCAGATCAATCATTGCAGCTCGTGACGAGTCCATCTGCCGTAGTGCGATTCCGTCACTGGATGCAACAAAGTGCGCTTCTGTGAGGAGCGTGGTCAGCGCATCCACGATCTGTTTCCACATCTTCGTACTGTCAAGGGTCGCCTTGAACAATTCTTTTCCTCCTTCACTTTACTGCCGCTCTCAGTGCCTTTTCCTCTAGTTCTAGTGCTCGCTTAAACTCTTTGATGTCCAGTCTGCTGATGTCGTGCACCTTCTCAGCAATCAACCTTATGCCTGTGTCGCTGCTCTCCGAAACACTCCCGACAATCATATACATTCTGCCCACCTCGAGTGTATCATCCACGAGCACTTGAACTGTTCCAGCGTGTCCTATTTCATCAATAATGTCCTGAACCTGTGCCACTCCCTTGTCTGAATCAATGACGATGCACATGATGCTCACTGGGTCGTTGAGCTGGTTAGAGAGGTTTCGTATACGCGTGAGTCTTGCTGATCGTCTACGCGGCTGTGAGATGTCCTCTGGTATCTCTCATCACCCACGAAGTAGTTCGGTGCTGCATGCTATGCAACCGCGGTATAAAGCATGTTTTGTCAGCGTCCTCCATAGTATCGCCAAGTATGCTTGCACTTGGTACACCTGTAGAACTCAGTTGACCCCTCGTCGGCTCTCCTAGTCTGTACAGTCCAATAGTACGCAACTCTATTACCACACTTCTCGCAGACCGCGGTGGTTGTGGGCATCGGCACCTGGTCGTCCTCCACAATGACGATCTTGTCGCGTGGGGTCTTTGTGATCCTTCTAGTGACTGACATCTCCCCCCTTGACTGGTCTAGTGTCTTGACTGCACCACAACTACGGCACTTGAGCACCCTGTGGCCATCGTCTGTCGTGCTGACGGCCATCATTGCGCCGCACTTCTCGCAGAACTCCATGTCTTGTATCACTTCGGAGATTGCCCGGTGAGCTCTTCAATTAAGGCTTACTGAAACATACAATACAATGTGTTTCACGATCTACGCTCCCTGGTCCCGCGTGACATGACCGTGCTGAGTCGCCATTACCCAGTGAGATTCGAAATATTTATCTCGCTGCACTAGGCTTGCGCCCATTGCAGTAGTCCGGTGCAATGGACCTCTGTGACCGACATGCCCCAGTAGCTCAGGTGGTTAGATCGCCTCCTTGGTATGGCGTCACGACCTGTGGTCGCTAACAGACAGGAGGAAGTCGCGAGTTCAAATCTCGCCTGGGGCTCCAAATCTCCAGGCTCATTCTTCAACGCAAGTCGCCTCTGATTAGGTTGACCATGTACAGGACTGGATGCCTGCAATGATGTGATAGGATGTGCTGTGAGTGGTCGTATATCGTGAGTATGTTGAAGGAAGTACGGCATTCATAAGTGCAGATATAGACTACTACACTACTTCAGTGCATCATCCCACCTCCGAACTGCCGATCTTTTACAACCCCCGCATGAAGGTAAACCGTGATCTGTCCGTGCTTGTGCTCGATGCTATTGGTTCCCGCAAGGAGATCCATTCGATCTGTGAACCATTTGGTGGGTGTGGAGTAAGAACACTGAGGTATCTGAGGGAGTGCAGAGGTGATTTCGTAGCTCATGTGTTCGACATCAATCCTGTTGCTGTTGAAACCATCCGTCAGAATGTTCTGCGATACGACCTGCAAGATCGCGTCCGAATATTGTCTGGCGATGCAAGACGTCTGCTCATGGACGAGTCTCGTGGACGAGGCTTCGACATGGTTGACGTGGATCCATTTGGCTCCCCAGCACCATACTTGCCCTACGCCGTCCAATCAATTGGACCGAATGGTGGTCTCGTCGCAGCTACTGCAACAGATATGCCGGTCCTATGTGGTGTGTATCCGAGAGTTGCTCTCAGAAAGTACGGTGGGCTCTCCATTCGCGCCCCCTTCTCCAAGGAGATAGCCATCAGACTCCTCTTCTCTCTCCTGTTCCATGCTGCAGGCATGGCTGACATGTCCATACGTCCATTAGTGAGTCTGAGTGACGCACACTATGTTCGGATCTGGGCCTGGGTTTCACGCAGTTGTGTCGAAGCGAATACTTCTTCTAAAGAGATTGGTATTCTGCGCTATTGCGACAAATGCATGAGTGTAGAGAAGATCCCCCTGTCGTCATTGGGAAATCACAGTCCTGAGCATCGGGATGGCTGTTCTCATTCACATCCCAGAATTGCTGGTCCTATTTGGCTAGGTCGCCTATGGAACCGTGATCTCATCGAAAACATCCTGACACTAATGGGCCGTCATGAATCAATCGTTTCTGACGTGCAACCTCTTGTGAAACTTCTATTGGAAGAAGAAGAACTGTCCGACATGCCGTATGTGGACATCCATTCAGTGTGTGACACCTACGGCTTGGTGCCTCCTCCGATGACTAAGGTTATCAATGCGTTGAGGGACCTTGGCTACAGGGTCTCTCGGACTCACTTCAGTGCAACGTCCCTTAGAACGGATGCGGAGATAGGAGACTTGGTCCGTCTCATTGAGCACCTGAATGGAGGGTGAACGGCGCAATGGGCCGGCCTCTTGATGAACGTCGGAAGGAGCATTACTACCGCGCTGCAAAGAAACACGGCTACCGAAGTCGATCCGCATACAAGTTGAAACAGATCGCAAGACTGCACGGACTTCTGAAAGGTGTGAAGAAGGTCTTGGAACTCTGTAGTTGTCCAGGCGGATGGACTCAGGTGCTGAGAGAAATGGATGAATCGCTACAGATAGTCGCGGTCGACATCGAGGAGATGCGCGAGATAGAGGGGGTCGTCTTCATAAGAGGCGATATAACTGACCTCCAGACACAGTCTGAGATTCGACGGCTCACCGGCGGCTCAGTTGACTTGATACTATCTGACTGTTCTCCCAGAGTTTCTGGCAACTGGGATCTCGACGTGGCCAGACAGTTGTCTCTGGCCGAAACAACTATGATACTGGGAACCTCATTGCTCCGACCAGGAGGCCGAGTACTTGCAAAGGTGTTTCAAGGACCTGGGTTTCAGAATTTTCTCGAGTTCGTGCGCTCCAATTACGGGTCGGTGAAGCTGATAAAGCCTGACGCTTCTCGGAAGACTAGCGCTGAGATATACGTACTTGCTTCGAATCCTACTAGAAACAGCAATACTGGCATATACTAGCTAGCCCCAAAGCTCATCAGCCATTCCTCGAGTTTTCTGCACGAGAGCGGCGAATCTGTCTGTCGTACTCCACATCTGGCCAATTTCACGCAATGGAAGCACGGACATCCGTTGAGGTCTGATAGCCCGCCTTCTGCAGTTTCTGTGATGCTGTCTCGCAAGATGAACTTCATCTCATCAGTTTCTGTTTTCTGCATAGTCAAACCCTCGGACATCGTTCGTTTCCATGAAAGTCCATGAATTGAGGCACAGTCATTCTCTTGATGTGTCGCTGTTTCACAGACTTCCAGTACCGTTTAACGCATCGTCACTGATCTCGCTGATATCACACCATACGCACAATTGTTCCAACATTGCACGGACGCATATTTAGTATTCGGAAGCGGTGTTCCGACCACAACATCATCCTATATGATGACCTATTCCAGTGTCCATGCCGTATTATCATTATGAAGGTCTTCTCATATATAAGTACAGCGTTTGACCAATCAGCTTGGATGTCCTCTCGATCTCCTGGGGACGAATCGCCACATATGGCCTCTTCACTGGACCAAACACGTCTACAATACGACCCACATTCCTAACATCCTTGTCCACTACTACTGCGCCAACTGGCGGTGTCTTGTCAGTCTGCACAATGATGTGTCCCTGTTGGCTTATGTGCAGTACCTTGCCGAGCCTTCGCACGGACTATCGCCTCCTGGCGCCCCTATTTCTTCCTGCTCGTTTTTCCTGCGCCTTGTTTTCGCTCACTCGACTCGCCACTATCTGGCGGGCTGCCTTCGCCAACATCAGTATTACTCTATTCTTCTTGTGTCCTCTTGGGTTGGTGATCACCAAGCGTCCTCGACCACTGAACCAAGTACGGGGATAGGCCTTGTCCCCCTCAACCCTTGCCTCGAGTCCTATGGTATCTGCAGCCTCCTTCAAGAGATCAGCTGTAGGACTTGGAACTGCAAGCTTGGCAGCAATTCGTCTTCCCTCGCTTCTAGTAAGGTTCTGGTCAAGGTAGGAGGGCCAAACAATCATCTCTCCCAAACGACGCTTCATCGATTCCCACCCGAGATGTATTTTCATGCTAGGTATCGTTTGAAAGACGTTTTAAGTTGTCCTGTTGTCACTTGGAGTAACCACCAACCTACTAACGGGGTGGAGGGCACTGAGAATTGCCTCGCAAGAGTAAGGACATCTATTTTGCCGAGATAGCCGACCTTGTTTCATCTCGAAGCACATGTCTCAGAAACCAGGTCGGTGCGGTCTTGGTGAAGAACTCCCAGATTCTATCAACAGGTTACAACGGAGCCCCCAGAGGTCTCAGACATTGCGAGGATCTGGGCTGTATCAGGGAACAGTTGGGCGTAAGACCCGGCGAGCGTCATGAGCTCTGCAGAGGGCTTCATGCCGAACAGAATGCACTCATCCAGGCCGCGTATCACGGAGTGAGTGTGGCTGGTGCAACTCTTTACTGTACGACAAAACCATGCAGCATCTGCACCAAGATGCTGATCAACGCGGGTGTACGGGAAGTAGTGTACTTGGAGGATTATGATGACGAGCTGTCAGACAAGTTGATCCAGGAGTCTGGTATCTCGCTGCGGAAACTAGACCTGAGGCGTAGGTATGGCCGGAGCGGTCAGATTTCGGATGAATGATCGCAGGAAAGATTAAAGTAACTGACAGCAGCGTCATTGTCAGAAAGGTGCACTCCCGATGGCAAGGTTTCGAAACCTCATCAGTATTCTGGATCTCACACGGGAAGACATCGACCTAATACTCGACCGCGCGCATGAAATGGAAAACGTCTCCGCCAAACGCTCGGGCATTCTGGGCGACAAGATCATGGCCTGCCTGTTCTTCGAACCCTCCACGCGGACCCGCCTGTCATTTGAGAGTGCGATGTTACGATTAGGCGGAAAAGTGCTGGGATTCGCAGATGTTGCTGTGTCCAGCGCAGGTGGAAAAGGCGAAACCCTCGCCGATACAATACGCACGGTTGAGCGTTATGCCGATGTGATAGTCATACGGCACCCACTTGATGGTTCAGCACGGCTGGCCGCTGAGTTCTCAAGTATCCCAGTGATCAACGCCGGCAGCGGGTCTGAGGAACATCCGACCCAGGCGCTCTTGGACCTCTATTGCATAAAGAAGATCAAGGGCCGAGTTGATGGTATCAGCATCTCACTGTGTGGCGACCTGAAGTATGGACGGACTGTGCACTCTTTGGCCATGGCCCTCTCGCATTACGATGTACGTGTCAAGCTGGCATCTCCACCAGAACTGCGTATGAAACCGACAATCGTCGAGGAGATGAAGAGTGCTGGCATCCAGGTTGAAACTGCGGATAGTATCGAGGATGCGGTAAGGGATGTAGACGTCGTATACATGACCCGTATCCAGAAGGAGAGGTTCCCCGATGTGCGAGAGTACGATCTGGTAAAGGGGAAGTTCCGTCTGAAGTTGAGTGACCTGTCTCTCATGCGAGATGATACGATCATCCTTCATCCGCTTCCAAGAGTTGATGAGCTAGACCCCGCTATCGACAATACACGTCACGCCAAGTATTTTGACCAGGTCTCGGCAGGTGTTGTCACCAGAATGGCGATACTCGACCTCATTCTGAATCCCGAAAGAGACTCTTGAGCTCTCTTATCATCTGGTCAAGTGAGTCAATCCTGCTGATGGCCAATGGGATTCTCATCTGTTCTGACAGCTCCAGGGCCAGACGGTCAACGGTCTCAGTTCCGTGAAGCACTACCAGAGTGGGTTTGAACTCCTGTGACTTGATCGCAACCATGGGCGCCCTGCCAGTGTTCACTCTCGTGAAGATCAGGCATCTCTCTGTTGTTGCCCCAAAGAGCTTCAGGAAGTCATCACTGTTCAGTTCTTTGACGGCGCGTTCTACATCTATGACCGTATACCCGTACACGGGCCTATCCAGGTATGCTTGACCTGCAAGAACGTCGCATTTCAGTCTTTCACAGAACTCTTTCGAGGAGAGTGGTGTGTTGAAGTCTCCCATGGCGAGAGCAATATTGAGATCCACTAGACTGACGTCCATCAGCCTAAGGAAAGCACTGGTCACTTGCCCACCGGTCCTACTATCGAGTGCGAGGAGCGCTGTCACGAAGCGTCTAATTGTTCCTGTGCCCGGCGACTTTCTCCTCCCCGACTCGTAGTCGCTTATCACGCTTGGACTTATCCCTAGATACTCCGCCAGTGTTGTCTGCGGTATCCTAAACCTCTCTCTCCATGCGCGCATTGTCTGACCTGGTTCATCAGACAGTGCGATTGAACCAGCAATCCTCTTGGCAAGTCTGTCCCTGATGGACGTCTCCGTCGACACATTGATTTCTAACCCACCATGTTAGATAAGCATTTCGACTATTGTCGATGTGTGGTATTTCATTGTCCGTCCAGAGAGATCTCATCCTGGATGGCTGATACATAAGGATTCATCAGACTGCTGCAATCGACTCTGGCAAGACATCACGTGGGAGAGAAAAGGAATTGGTAGCGGGTGGTCGAGTTTCAGCCAGCTGAACTTGTCAGGCTTGCCTTTGAACGACCGATCTCGGGGTTTCCCAAGCGGAGCTCAGTTGCATCCGCAGTTATGAGCCCCGCGGGATAGATTGCCAGCAGCGTGGATCAGATCCACACGACTCCTGGCTTCCCCAACCCGCTGACTATCTTTCAGCTCGGGATGGGATAAAAGGATTTTCGTAAGAAGTTTCAGCGCATATGACCCGTGCCGTGAGATTAGCATCTCTTCTCTGACGTCACAAGGCCTTTCCTTGAGCTTGGCCGACAACACTTGAAGGGAGTGCTCTCACGATGCTTTCCAGCAGGGACGCAAAGGCAACCGAGGCTGTGGCTACCTCTCTGCTGATACTGCCGCTGATATCATCATTTAGATTGTCAACCAGGACCTGAACCATCTGCTCAATACTCACCAATCCCCTCAACCAGCAGTAAGCAATTATCGCCTCGTAAGTGTCGGCCGCCTTTCCGACGTCCGTTCGCTTTCCAATACTCTCGTAGACACAACTCGAGCGAATTGCTCGCGCAAGAATGATATCCCGCACCCTCTCTCCATGCAACCGACCGAGAACCAGTGACTTCGCCACCGAGTAACACAGGTTCACAATGCAGTCGCCGACCTGGGCCAGTCCAGTGTCATTAGTGATTTCTCTGAGAGTCTCATGACGAGTCAGATCGTACAACATGCGAACCGCACCAGTCCATGATGGATCGGAGTATAGTGTCATGCAGATTGTAACTATTCCTTCCAGCTGTTCACGAACTCCTTTCTGAACTCCTCTACACGTGCCAGCATCTTCTCAAGCGCCTCCCGTAGTACGGTCTTGGCTTGATGATCCCTCGTCCTGAGCGTAAACACAGGATTGCTAAGGAGAGGGTGTTTCAAAGCGTAGCCCGCGAATTCTACACTGGGCTCTTCGAGAAGAGTCCTCCGCAACAGGTTGCAGAACGAGTGTCCCTCTCCCACTATCTCAATCTTCAGATCATAGTCGCTGCTTTCAATCAGGTTTATCTTCATGTTTCTACCTCCTCTTCAGATTACTTCTCCTCAGATGTGAATCTCTGCGAGTCGACTCAGGTCCCACTCTTCTGGAATCCACAGTTGATCGTCTGTCGCGCGAGACAGGACGTCCTGCCGACGGCCTTTGAATACTACCATATGTACGATGCCTTGGTGCAAGGTCCGGTCTTGGTTCTATACCAAACCAGCGACCATAGTCTGAGGCAACTTCCCTTGTCTCTCTGTTGTCACATGCTAGACACGCCAAGTTGTTGTGTGTGGTATGAACCAGCTCGTGGCCGCACTTCCTGCACTTTGCATAGATTACTCCAAGATCAGGACCAACAAGACTGAGCTCAACAGGAATCTTGTGAGTCGTCAATACCATTGCCCTGACTATGTCTCCGACTGCTATCACGTCATGCATAGACTTCACATAGCGCCTGGTCACATTGGCAATGTATACTTCCCCGAGCCAGGAGTTGTGTACATCGATCTCGTTTCTTCTGGCAATTGCAATCTCCGCTCTCTGGTCATACACACTGGAAACCTCTCCTATGACAATGTCCCCCTTGAGGGGTAGCGCCAGCTTTACTCTTCCATCCGTGTTCAGCACCTGAATGCTTCGTGCCTTCATGTCCATCGACACTACGCCGGCGGTCGCTGCAAAGACTGCCCCATCATGCTCGTATGTTCCGAAGCTTGGCATGAGTTCCTCGATGACGCAGAGTCTGTCTCCAGGGACCACAACATCACCGTTCCTAACGTTTGCCAATGACATCACTCCTCTCTATCCGATAGAGATCGACCTCTATCGTGTGTATGCTCTTTTGGTGGAATTCGTAAAGATGTCCTATTGGAAATCTCAATGTTTCCACGTGTGTCACTCTGCCACCCATCTCCACTATTGCTTGGGTAAGGAATCTCCTGCTCTTCTCGCTGGAGAGATGGAAGCTGTATGTCACTTCCGCCACTGAGAGAGCCCTCCTCAGGAATCTGAGGTCTGCACCGCGGGTCTTGACGCCGAAGGGCGGATTGGACAGCACGGTATTCGCAGTCTGACGAATCTCAAAGGATGATACGTCAGCGAGTATCCATTCTGTGACACCTTCTACACCAAGTAAGTCGGCGTTTCTTCGTGAAACCTTTAAGGCTTTGGATTCTACATCGACACCGAGGACCATCTTGGCCCCCATCAATGCTGCTCCCAGCGCGAGTATGCCATTTCCACAGCCGAGATCGCATACAGTCTTCCCTGTTATGTCTCCGTGCTGGACCTGAGCTGCGTACACAACCCTTGCTGCAATAGTGGCTGGAGTAGGATACTGCTCAAGTCTGACATCAAGATCAGTCATCGGATCGATTGACTGCAACAGCATCTCGAGATTCTTGAGTCGCATGAGTATCCGGCCTCTTCACGGACGTGAGTGGGATCAAATGACGTACCTAGGTAATACCCATCCTTATGACCTCTTCACACTGTCTTCTCCAGTGGAAGAAAGACTATTACCAGGTTCGTTTCCAGTGGAGTTGACATAAATGGAAAAACCCCTTGACAAGCTATTCGACAAGTTTCTTCAGGGCCAGGCGATATTCAGAAACAGAAATGCGTTGCGACCAACCTTCGTCCCTGACACACTGCCCTTCAGGGAAGAACAGATGGCCCGGATTGCGTCCATACTCGGACCCGCCCTCAGAGGGGCCCCCCCTTCAAACATACTCTGTTACGGCAAGACAGGTACGGGAAAGACTGTAGTTGCAAGGTATGTCCTGAACGTGCTCGTCGAAAAGGCGAAGGAAAGTGGGGTGAAGGCCCCTATCGCGGCCTATGTCAACTGCCGAATCGTAGGTACGAACTATCGCGTACTCAAGCGTCTTTGTGACCAGATCGATGCGACAATGCCAGACGGGACAGAGGTTCCATTCACAGGGCTTCCTACGGATGAGATTCGCGATCTCCTGAAGAACAAGCTCGACGAGGAATCAAACATACTGACGGTGGTCTTGGATGAGGTGGATAGCCTTCTCAAGCGAGATGCCAGCCAGGGTAATGACATACTATATGGCCTTACTCGGATGAATGGGGAGCTCGAGAACAGTAGGATATCCATAATTGGAATAAGCAATGATCTCAAGTTCAAGGAGATGCTTGACCCTCGTGTCTTAAGCAGCTTGGGTGAGGAGGAGATCATATTCCCCCCATACAATGCCGTTGAACTGAAGGGCATTCTCGAGCAGAGAGTGAAGATGGCGTTCAACCCAGGATCGATCGCAGACGAGGGAGTCATCAATCTTGTCGGTGCGCTAGCTGCTCAGGAACATGGTGATGCAAGGCGTGCCCTTGACCTCCTCAGAACAGCTGGGGAACTTGCAGAGAGGAGGGGTGAAGACAAGGTGACACAGGACCACGTTCGTGAGGCTCAGAAGATCCTTGAGCGCGATAGTGTTTCTGAAGCTGTCAAGACGTTGCCAATGCAGTCAAAGGCTGTCCTGCTGGCGGTCTATGCGCTAGTGGGCCGGGGTCACCGTGACATAATGACCGGCGAGTGTTTCAATGTCTACACTGACATTGCAAGGAGCCTCTCAATAGACACCCTCACACAGAGACGCGTATCAGACCTGATATCCGAACTCGACATGCTTGGTCTCATCAATACGACCGTGATATCAAAGGGAAGATACGGTCGTACAAAGAAGATTCGTCTGGCAGTTAGCAAGAGCCAGATTGGGGCCATCCTCGAGGAAGATCCTCGTCTAAGCAAGCTTGCAAAGACGTTGGTTCCCTAAACGATTGAGAGATCAACTCACAGGCCGTGCAGTGGAAACACAGTTTCCTTGATCTTGTCAATAGTTTCACTGACTGCGCGACGGATGCTGGGCTCATTATCACAACTGACCCTGTATGGTCTGTCTGTCCACCCCTCTGCGTAGACTATGACTTTGGAATCGTTACAACGTTCTACCCATCTCGGTGGCAACTCGGTCGGAAGACGAACTCCTATCAAGTCCGAGAGAATCATAGTCCATATGCGTGCTGCAATCGCCGGATTGTAGCCCCCTCCTCCGACCACAACAAGCCCGCTGTTCATCTTGCTGACGAGTCTGCGCACGGTTTCAGACATGCGCGCATAGGTGTCGTTTGTCAACATGAGATCTGCCAAAGGATCATACATGTGACAGTCAGCGCCAATCTCCCAGAATACAAGGTCCGGGGCGTAGACACGCCAGATTGGCACAACCACCTCCTCGAAGGCTCTCCAGAACTCGTAGTCGTCTGTGAGTGGGGGAAGTGGTATGTTGATCGAGTATCCCTTGCCTGGACCTGTCCCGATCTCCTCAACTCTGCCGGAGCCCGGAAAGAATCCGATGCTCAACTCGTGCATGGAGATGGTCAATACATTTGGGTCTGAGTAGAATGCTCTTTGAGTGCCATCCCCATGATGCGCGTCCGTATCGAGATACAACACTCTCTTTCCCGGATACTCCTTCCTGTATCTCTTCAGGGCTACCACACAGTCGTTGTAGTAGCAGAAGCCTGCCGCCTTGCTCTCGGTCGCGTGATGAAACCCACCAAAGAAAGAGACCGCATTCTTGAACTTGCCCTCTGCCACCCCCATTGTGGCATCCACAGTTGCGCCTACCGGATATCTGGCGTAGGTGTCCACATTCGGGAATATTGGGCACTCCTCCGAGTCAAGCCCGAATCTCACCGCATAGGCACTTCCCATGTTGCTGAATAGCTCCACAGTTTCCACATATGATGGGTCATGGTAGATCAGCAACTCCTCCCGTGTGGCTTCCCGCATCGGAACCAGCATCAAATGCTCCGATTCAGTCAGTCCCGTTTCAACTGCCAAGCCCCAGACAATCTCAAACCTGGCCCTGTTCCAGTACGGATTCTCGGTGCCCCTCATTCTCCTGATGTCATCGAGTCCGTCAAGCGCCAACATCATGTCAGGACTGAAGAGGACAGTTTCGGCATCCATGATACGGTACTTCCTGAATCTTGGTCCTAGTCGGCATCTTTCTCCCAATTAACCCTGATGATATGTAGGCGACGTCATCAACAGTCCATCCGAAACACTCATTATTCGACTGATGGCGGCGTTTCCTGTGATTTCCCCGTTTGAATTGCTCAGACAGGTTCTCTCTGGAGATCTGGGGGAACGACTGCCCATCTCGTTATGGAAGCACCATCCATACGCTGATCGCGACCCGGTGAGCCTGGCGGAAGCAGAAACGTCGTTTCATCGGGAGTTTGACCACGATCTGATGAAGATCACATTTCATGGCAGGTACCCAGTGGTCGACTGGGGGTGTGTTGCTGTCTATGACGGACGGATATCCGGCTCAACTACTTGCGAATCATGTTCGGTCAATTCAGTCAGTGACTGGGAAACACTCGAACCCGTCGATGTGAACTCGGGAGAGTTTGGGAAGCAACTTCGGGCTGTTGAACTCATCAGCAGGTATGCTCACAATCGTGTTCCCACGGCTGCAACGGTGTTCGACCCCGCGATGGTGGCAGACAAGCTGTGCTGTAACAGGCTGCTCGACTATGCTTCCGAAGCACCCGAACGCCTGAAGATCGCGCTACAGATGATAACGGGGGTAATGGTCGAGTTTGGACGAGCATGTCTCGAGATAGGCTGTGATGGACTATTCATAGCCTCTCAGCATTCTACCAGCTCAGTGAGTGATGCGTTCTTCCGAGAGTTTGTCCTTCCCTATCTGTCTGAACTTATTTCCAAACTTCGGTCTAGGACAAGAATGCTGTTAGTTCATCTCCACAGCGTGGGCCCCAGTGATGAGGTCCGACTTGCAGAGGTATCACGAATATTTGGTATTGATGCCCTCAACTGGGACGCGCAGGGCTCGGGCCCCGGGCTTAAGGAGGGGAAACGGATCAGCAGGAGAAGTGTGATGGGTGGCATTGATCAAGATGGCTTGTTGAGGACTGGCACGCATGACCAAGTTGCCTCAGGGGTGATCAGCGCCATCAGAAACGCCGGGCTCAGGTCGCTGGTAGTGGCCCCTGGCTGTGTCATTCCAATTGACGTACCATCTGAGAACATCCACTCAGCGCTGAGTATTGTCCGATCTATTGATCCATACTCGAAGGAGTGGTCTCCATTCGAGTGATAATCAGCAATGCAATCAGCGAGCGGTCTCTCACCGTTCACCTGGTAATTGAGAAAACGATCACTGAACACGAACATAATGTCTTGGCGGACAGGTCTGCAATCCCCTGGACCAGCGGAGGTGCCGAGGGAGGGATTCGAACCCCCGAACTCCTTCGAGAGTGGATGTCTCTCCTCTAAGATCTTGAGTCCACCGCCGTTGACCAGCTTGGCTACCTCGGCACCTTGTGCTCTGTCGTCCTCCAGTGGTTTATAGGAATTTCGTAGCGCGTGATGAACCAGACGTAATAGTCCCTATGTGTCCTCCTGTCGCAGGAGCCTGGCCTTCGACTGGAATATGGGGCCGATAGTACCCATTATGAACCTGACGAACCCCTCGTCCTCTGTCACAACCCCTACGATCTCCTCCTTCTTTGCTGAAGCTGGGGCCAGCAGCATCTCCTCGCTGTCCCGGATACAGGCATATACGTCTCGTTCAGGTCTTGTTCGAATTCTGACGTTTCCCTTCCCGATCAGTGCCTTTGCCTTCTCCATGATCCTCGGATCTTCTGAAACTACAATTTCGATGCCGATTGCGCTCTTACTCCTAGCTATCATGTCTTCAGGCACCTCATCATAGCTGGGAAGGACCAAAGTCACTTTGGACTTGGCTCTCTGAACCATATCCTGAATGTGTGATAGGACTGCCTTGTGGGTCACAACAGTCCATGTCTTCTTCGCACCAGGATATCCTGAATTGACAAGCCTGTCCCACCCCACACGGAGGATCTTGGCAACCTCAGTGCCTTCTCCTTTTACTGAGACTGAACTTGGGAACGCTCTCTCGAAGAACGCATTCGTGTTCCCAACAAGATCGCTCTTCATCGCCCCCTGTGTCAGCCCGTTGATCTCACTGACAAGGGAGTCTGAAAGGGAACCAAGTTCGTTGCACAGTGAATCGACAAGAGTTTCCACGTCCTTTCTGAAGGATATTGTTTCACTCTGTAACGACTTCAATGATGATGATACTGTTTCCACAGATTTGCTCTTGAATTCCTCAGCAGTCTCTGTCAGTGTCTGGAGTAGCTGCTCACCTGACTTGTCTGTGGCAACCTTTGAAGCGTCTAGATGTGTCGTGATCTCGGACTCCGACTCCACTACAAGCGTGTTGAGCTTCTCATTGATGCCGTTGACCTCGGTGTTGACATATTCCATGAGATCGTCGGTCACACGTTTCAAATTGGACTCAAGATCACTCACTGTGGACAAGAGTCCATCTCCCAGCACACGAAACTCTGTTGTGAGCCGTGAGTCAATGGTCTTGCATTGCTCCGACAATGTATTGGCCGTCGCATCCACCGTCTGTGTTATTTCCTGTGTGATTGTTTCAAGTTGTCTTGAAATCTCTGAACTGGCTTCCTCGAACATCTCAGCTATTCCGCTAATGACCTCGTCTGACTCATGACCGAGTGTTTCCCTGCGCCTCTCAAGAGCCTCCTCAAGTTCCGCAAGCGTCGTTTCAAACTTGTGCTCTGTTGCCTCGATTGCACTGTCAGCCTGACTACTCACAGAGCTGCGCAAGCCACTCGCAAGTGTCCTCATCTCTGTTTCAATACGTTGCCCCACCGCTTCAGCCGCATTCCCGTGCTTGGTAACGATCTCGTTGAGACTATTCCTCTGGATCTTCAGCAGTTCCTCGGTGTCAGATAACACTTGAGCAAAGGACTTCTCAGTGTGCTCATTCAGTTCCGCCATCATGTTATCCATCTGTGTTCGAGCTTGTTGCTCTGCGTTGTCTGCCTCTACTAGTATGTGCTGCAGCTCCTTTCTGACAGCTTCCAGTAATTGGTTCAATATCTCTTCGTGTGACCTCAGACGCTCGGTAACAGTCCCCTGGACATCAGCCTGGATTTTCTCATGTATCGAGTGACTGTTCATGATCTGCTTCTTTGTCAGATCAATAATCTTGTTGCTCTGCTGGGTAAGTCTACTGTTCGATTCTTTCACTGCACTATCGGCAATTTGCTGTATCTCCGCAGATGCATCTTGGACAATCCCCGTCATTTGCTGCTGTAGCTTCTGTGCCATCCTGTTTAGACTCTCTATGGTCCTCTCTGCGACCGCCTTGATACTTGATTCGGTGGCCTTCAAAGTGGCGCTCAGTTCCTCTGTGATGGAGGACATGGCAGTCTGAAGAAGGGTCTCCTCTGCCTTTAGTGCCTCCTGGTTTCGTAATACCAATGATTGACCTATTCCATTCAACGAGTCTCTGAACTCGGTCCTGGCATGTCCCACTATCATCGAGGTCTCCTGATCAATATCTTTCACTGCCGCCGATGTCGCAGCTGACAGTGTTTGAATTGAACCAAGTCCTATTGTTCTTGATCTGTCTCTGGCATCGGTTACACTGTGCTTCAATGCGCCAAGGAGGTCCGTGATGTCTTTACTGATGGAGGACAGTGATGCCTCGGCCGTTTCCTGAAACTGTTTCAAATCTGATGAGACTGAGTCTTGATGATCCCTGAGGACCAGACCGACCTTGTCAATGAACAAGTCAGTTTCCGATGCGACATGCTGCTTCTGAGCATCTGCTCGTTCTCTCTCGGATGCAATCAGCTCCTGAACAGTTGTCGCAAGGGCCCCGTGTACATCATTCAACAGTCTTTGTGCCTGGTCGACCTGCTTCTTCACCAGCTCGACAATCTGCTTCCGCTCAACCCCCATCTTCTCTGAAAACGACTTCGACTCTGAATCAATCACCTGAGCACCCTGTGCAGCAACAAGACTCATTGCCTGCCTTGATTGTTCAGCGGCCACCCCCAGAATGGACCTTTCCTCTTCAAGCACCTTGTCGATTGACTTGGTGAATGTTCCGCGGCTCGATGCCAGACTGGATGTCGTCGACCTACCAAGGCCTTCGATACTGGACACTATTCCCTTTCGTGTGTTGTCGATCGTGGTTGTGGTTTCTGACGACCATCTTTTCATTCGCGTGATCAGAGAGGTTCCAGCAGACGAAACATTGTTCTTGACTTGGTCAGTCAGAGGTGCAATCGTATTGCCAGCTTTGTCTTTCCATTCGGTGAATGCATTCTGAAGAGATGCCTTGCAGGACTCGAGAGCCACATCCATCTTTCTTGTTGAGGAATCAGCAATCTTGGAGAGTCGCTCCGAGGAGTTGCTCCTCAGTTTCGCGATGGAGTCCTTCTTATCAGTCAGCGTTCGAACAGTAGACTCTGTCAAATCACTGAGTTGGTTCTTGATGTTCTTCACAAGTGTTTCTACAGCTTGCTTTGTTTCTTCGCGTAGCTGCTCGACCCTTTCCCCAACAGTTTCAGCCTCTCTTGCCAGGCTCTCAAATGGCAACACAGCCTGATATCGTGGTGTTACACCCCCAATCTCAACTAACATCCCACCATTCTTCAGCTTGAGCACTACTTTCTCAATCGTCTCTAGCGGTAGACCTGTGATTAGAGAGAGATCGCCCGTAGTCACATTTCCGGTGGCCATGGCCAGTGTGTACACTCTGGCTTCGTCTTCGTTCAACCCTGAGATTCCCGATATCAGATCCTTTCCTGACATTTCTCTTCAGTCCCGAGGGACATCAGTAACTTTTCGACCACTTAATCCTTTCAGATGATTGGTCACTAAGACACGAGTTCCTCTAGAAGAGGTTTGATCTTCTTGTAGAATTCCGCGATCAGGATGTTTCTGGGATTATCAGAGTCCAGAATGAAGAGCCTGATCTGTTGTCCAACTCTTATCTCCTTAACAAACTTCATGTCTATCAGTGGTTGCATCACCCTATGGACTGTAGAGTGTGCCAGCCCGGTTTCCCTTGCAGCTCTACCAAGATTGAGGAACTCCTTGGGGCGATCCAGAAAAAGCTGAACTATCCTTGTCTGCGCTCTTGATGCAAATACCGTTTCTAATAGTCGTTTCTCCTTTGGTACCCCTCTCTTGGCCCTAGCTCCCACCGGTGACCACGCTCCCGACTGACTCGCCCGCAAGAGCTCTCCTAAGGTTCTCGATTACCGTGCCGTTGAATATGACCGTTCTTATTCTCGACCTAGCAATTATCCGTATGGCGACTGGATCGAAGAGTTCATACTCCCCTGCTCTGACTCCCGTGTGAGTGAGAATACTGTTGAGTTCCTCAACACTAAGCGTGTGAAGGATCTTCGCACCAGGTTCTCTCGGATTCCTGTCGAATACACCATCTACATTTGTTGCGTTGAGCAGTTTCTCAGCCCCCATGACCTCTGCAGTAAGTGCCGCCACTGCGTTTGTCGACTGACCAGGTGTGAGGCCCCCCATGACGACTATCCTATCAGAACACAGTGCTCTCTCGAATTCCTCGAGGGTCTCGGGAACCGATGGATATGCAGACTCTCCCAGTGCCACTATCATCAGTTCTGCATTGTGACGCGCCATCTTGATCCCGAGCCAATCGCATTGAGACTCATTTGCTCCAAGCTCTCGTGCAGCAGTGACGAACTCCCTTGCTGCCTTGCCGCCACCGACCACAAGTGCAATCCTGTTTCCCTTCAGAAAGAAGTCTCTGACCACTGATGCATATTCTCTGATTGTGTTGGTCTTTAGCCGACCGTCGTCACCATACAGAAGGGATCCTCCGATCTTCAGGACAACTCGCATCATATGACCTCAACTTAAGGGGCTTTGAAAGGGTCACCTCACTGAACTAAAGAACCTTTCTTGAATGCACAGACCCGTCGCTTTATCGATGGGTCCCAACGAGCGTGCCTAGACATGATCCTACATTTGGTAGTCTAAAATGAAACCTGAACCAAACCCCTCGAGACTCCGTGAGTCCGGTTCTCAATCCACAACCTCCTGCCATTCAATTGTACCAAGTTCGTCATCAACAGGATTCTTGTCTTGGGCACCTTGTGATTGTCCCGACTGCAGACGTCACTCGAGAACACCTCCGCAATGAATCCATCGACACTCATGACAATGATGTACTCAGAATCAGTTACGTGCCTTGATCATGAATGCATGAGATCAAGTTGCCTGACGACCCATCATGCTGTCAGGTCCCTCTCATGGTCAGCGGTCGCCGCCCAAACCCTTTTAGGAACTACGAATAGGATGAATGACTCGCCCTCCAATGGCACCCTTCCCATCAGTTGTCAAGAGGGATACTTACAGTGGTATCAAAGACCTTTGCTCCTGCATTGACTTCAACTCGTTGGACGGCGCAGTCCGAAGAAGCATTGATTGATACATGGTCCAACGAGAAGACGTATGCCTTCAATCCACATTCGAGGAAGACCATATACTCCGTAGACACACCCCCTCCGTATCTGTCGGGTCACGTCCATCTTGGTCAGTTGATCCACTACACTCAGATTGACATGATTGCTCGTTATCGCAGGATGCAAGGTTTTGAGGTCAACTTCCCACTGGGACTGGACAGAAACGGGCTACCTGTTGAACTGAGGGTGGAGAAGGAACACGGAATCAGTATGCACAGTACTCCTCGTGATGAGTTTGTGAGGCGATGCAAGGAGGAACTCGATCACTACGAGAAGGAAGTCATCCAGGCCTTTAAGAGAGCTGGATTGAGCTTCAACACATACGACGAGGACGGAATCTACAGGACTGACAGTCCCGACTATCGAGCAGTAACACAGGCCACCTTTATCGACCTATGGAGGCGTGGCCTGATATACTCAGACTACCGTCCCAATAACTGGTGCTTCGAATGCGGCACGACCATTGCAGATGCTGAGGTCGAGTACTCCGAGCGAACTGCAACCCTGAACTATCTCTATTTCGAGGTGCCCGGTGCTGAGCCCCTGAAGATAGCGACTACTCGACCGGAGTTGCTGTGTGCATGTGGGGCTGTGTTTGTTCATCCTGAAGACGAAAGATATCGAAACTACGTCGGAAAGAAGGCCATTGTTCCTCTCTTCGGACTCGAGGTGCCAATTATCGAGAGTCGTACGGTGCTTATGGACTTTGGTACCGGCGCACTGATGGTCTGCAGCTACGGTGATATCGCAGATGTGATGGCCTTTCGCGACCATGCACTGAAGCCAATTGCAGCAGTCGGACCTGATGGTAGGATGACCAGTGCTGCTGGAAAGTACGCTGGCCTGACGACTGAGGAAGCAAGACGACAGATCATCTCCGATCTCAAGGAGAGGGGAATCCTATACAAACAGGAACCGACTCTGCAGCGAGTACCACTGTGTTGGCGTTCCGATACCCCCATCGAGTTCATAGCCATGGACGAGTACTACCTCAAACAGACCGAGTTCATAGAGGACTTACTGAAGATCTCAGAGGATATCACATTCTATCCTGCTCATCATCGGCAGATCTTGCTGGACTGGCTAAATAGAGTCAGTGTTGACTGGCCAGTGAGCAGGAGGCGCTTCTATGGGACCGAGATACCAATCTGGTACTGCAATAAGTGCGGTTCCCCTGTATTGCCGGACTCCAATGAGTTGAGATACTACAGGCCTTGGTGTGAGAGTCCTCCATTTGACACATGCCCGAAATGCGGTGCGCGCTCTGGTTTCAGGGGAGAAGAGCGAACATTCGACACCTGGATGGACTCGTCTATCAGTGGTCTTCAGATCATCGGGTACCTTCGTGATCCAACTCTGTTCAAGAGGGGGTTCAAGAGAGTTCTGAGACCTCAGGGAAAAGACATCGTACGCACCTGGTTGTACTACTCCCTGCTTCGAACATACCAGCTCCTGAAGGCCCCCGCATTTAGAGAAGTCTGGATCTCTGGTCACGTTGTGGATGAGAAAGGAGAGAAGATGAGTAAGTCGCGTGGAAACTCTCCGGACCCGCTACCCATAATTGAGAGGTATGGGGCGGATGCATTGAGGCTATTTGGAGTTCTGGAGGCGGGTCTGGGGAGTGACGTACGGTTCGAAGAGGAACGGCTTGCTGGCGTTTCCAAATTCATGACAAAACTATGGAATATTGCCAGATTCATCTCGATGTTTCCCTCCAGGATTCGGCTTGAGTTCTCTCAGCTCACACCCGTCGACAGGTGGATTCTGGCTGAAACCAACAACCTGTTGAAGAGAATAACTCCTGATTGTGAGAGACTTGACTTTCACAGACCAGCTGTAGAGGTGCGCAGCTTCACATGGAACTTCCTTGCAGACCACATACTCGAACTCCTGAAGGGACGTTGTCTCAATGCCGAAGAACATGGTTTCACTGAGTCTGAGCAGAAGTCCGGGTGGTACGCCCTGCACGAGAGTCTGAAAGTTGTACTGAGGTGCCTGGCTCCCATGTGCCCGTTCATAACTGACACTATCTATCGGGAGTTGTACGACAGTAGAGGCGTTCACAGAGCAAGATTTCCAACTCCTAATGACACGTGGAAGTCTGACCTCACCGACCGTACCGAGCTTCTGCTGTCTATCAATATGGCCATCTGGAAGTACAAGAAGGATGCCGGGTTATCTCTCAGAAATGCCATCCCGGAAGTGTGGTTGCCTGTTGTGGTCGAGCCATGGGTCAGGGATCTTGCCGCAATGCATGGCATTGGCAGGGTCCAACTCGGAGAACCTGACGATCAACACTTGGTGGGCATCAGTCTTCCAAACACGGCCTACAAGATCTTCATACGACCCAGTTGATCCTTGAAAGAAACCAGGGTCCTGTAGGTCTGGTGCAGTTCCAAGCCGTTGGATAGACGTATGTGCGGACTAGACCCCCACCGCCAGCTGGGACTTGTCAGTGTCTTCAGACACCATGTCATCAATTCTGGTGTCTTGTCATTATCTGGATCTATAGTACGGGGATATATGGTCCGATCTCAACAGAAAGTACTGACATTGATCCGCGATAGGGCCCCCAGATGATGATTGCTGAAGTTGCTCTGCTCCTGAGTATCTACATTATCTGGCTAGTCACGCTGGTCAGCGCAGTGGTGTCTGCAGACGAGGCCTCCCTGACAATCTCCACCACACCATTCCTTCTTACTCTGCCCTTTTCCTTTCTAATATCGGCTGTGCTGAATGTCTACTTGCCCCGTATGCTAGAGATCAACCTCCTACTGACGTTGATCGTGGGAATACTCATGTCCGCGAGATGGTGCATGGCCATCGTCAGCGAGTGAGGGAGTTAACGTCGAGAATTCTGGTCACTCCTTCTCCTTTCTCTTGAACTCAGTGTAGTTGCACCGACCGCATGCATAACGATTAGAGTGTTCTGCCATGTATGTACCCTTCTCGCATCGGGGGCATTGCTTTCTCAGTGGTGTCACCTTGCCGCTCTTGTCAACCTTGTACAGTTTGTGGCTCACTCAGCTTCTCCCTCCTTCTTCTTCGGCTCGTGTCGCCTCAGGATGTGCGCTTGTTCAATCTTCTTTACTGCTTCCGGAGTGAAGTACAGGCGTGCAGATCCCGTAGTTCTGCCGATACCAAACATTGTACGCATCTCAGTGATGACAAGACAGGAGGGATCGGCGTTAAGAAGACCTACCAACTTGGACTTTACGTCCGCTCGACTTGGAGTCTTTTGACCCGCATGTTCTATCTTGAACTCCAGCTCCCGTCTGTTGAGTGGCGAGTTCAAACGTTCACGAACTATCTCTATCTCCAATGCGGTCAATTCTCCCTTTCAATATTCGACAGCGGCGCACGCCCTTCTAGGGTATACTAATAAAGGTTTCACCCTCCACCACAGTGTCAGCGAACTTTTAGTGCATACTTGCCCGGACGATCAATGTTCAGGCGTTCTGCGATGTATGAAGTCTTTCTCGGATCCTCGTGAGGGTCACGGCCTGGAAGTATCACTACGATTCCAGTATACGACGAGGAGAGATTAGTGCTCCTGCAGTTGGGACACACATTCTCAACTGTGAGATAGTGACATTGTCTGCAAGCTCGTAACTTGGTCATGCGGACTGCCTCCGTCTTCTCTATTTCTTCACTTCACCGCGAGATACTTTCAAGTCCTCCTCTATCCATGAAGTGTCAGGACCGATCTTCCCGAGAAATGGTTGTCGCATCGTCAGTCCTAACTTCCCAGACCTGTTGCCCGACTCAAAGCTGATGGATGTTACTCTGGCCCTCACTTGGTCTCCTTCACGCAGCGTCCGCCCTGTTGTCTTTCCCATGAGTGCATTGGTCTTGGGGTCCTGTGAGATGTAGTCATCGCATATCTGACTCACGTGACATAGTCCGTCCAGCGGGCCCATCCTGATGAAGGCTCCGAAGTCCATAATCTCAACAACGTTGCCCTCAATGATCTCCCCCCTGAGAGGTTTGAAGGTCAAGACCCTGTACGTGACTGTGTGATATGTTGCACCATCTCCAGGCACCAGACGTCCAGGTCCAATGCTCACTATCTCTATCACTGCGATCATCAGGCCAATATCTCTGTCCAGGACATTCTCGTGGTTTTTTCTCAAGTATGTCATTGCGGCCTCCTCGATGGGCTGGCCGAACTGTGACGGGGGTATTCTCACGACATCTTTGACAGTGACGATAGAGTAGATCATCGGTACCTCCTAAGAGTCCTCGGCGCCATTCCTCAGCCATGACACAATCAAAGAACGATCAGACCCTACTTTAGAGGCAAGGAGTCTTCACCCGACGGCTCGTCGGTGCCTGAATCCAGGTCGAATAAAAAGATTGTGACACGGTCTTACGGCACCGCACCTATGACGATCACCTTTTTCCCTTCGCGGAGTGTGATCACCGTCAGTCCCAGGTCTCGTGAGCGTCTTCTCAGCTCTCTGTCATTTGTAGCAATCACATATCCTTTGACCTTAGCATACTCCAGCAGTTGTTCGTCCACTGACATGTTCTCCATGTGGTCCGGGACTGTCTCCCTGTCGCATCTACCCGCCAGACTCATGGCATGCCTAAAGTGTCGAGCTGTACCTCTGTGCTTCTCATCTTCTGCCCTTGTCTCCAGTTCATGTAGCACCGAGTCAATAACCACGAATCTGACAGGGAGCTCTATGGTCCGCTCTATCTCAGAAAAGATATCGATGCGAAGAGTGCTAGGAACGAGAAGAAAGTTCGAGTCTAGAAGCACAGTCACCCGCATGTGGCTACACATCCGTGGTGTGAGCTCATATTACTGCATGACCGATGAGCCTCCACTTGTTGTCCAGTCGCCGTCCAATGGCCACTCTCTGGCCATCCTCGACGCAGACCGGTCTCTTCAGAGTCACCTCAATCTCTTCGCCATGGAGCTTCGTGATGACCCCAACTGTGGCTGCTGTTCCAACAACGATCATGAGTTGCTCGTTCAGCTTCAGATTCTCAACCTCCTGTTGTGCCTCTGTACCAACTACCCGCTTCATCAATACCGGCTGAATCATGAGTTTGCTTACAGTCTTTGGCATCTTTCCCGGTCTGCCCACCACATTTCCAATCAACCTGTCAGCGCGGGTGATTGCAGGATCCAGATATGTTCCAATGCCAATGAGGCCTCCCGGATACGCTGTCTGAAGCATATTCCCGCTGCCTGACATGAGGCTGGCAATCTTCGCACGTAGGGGCTTGAATCCCTTATCAGTGCTCACACCAGGTGAGATCTCTATCTCATCACCCACCTTCAACTTGCCTCTGACTATCGAGCCTCCTATTACTCCCCCCTGGAGATTCTCAGGTCTAGTACCGGGCTTGTTCACATCGAACGATCTCGCAACATACATCTTTGGAGGTGCTTCATCATCACGATCTGGCGTGGGCATCACTTTCTCTATTGTCTGTACCAGGAGGTCTATGTTGGCTCCAAAGACAGCAGAAACGGGAATTACAGGCGCGTTTTCAGCGATGGTGCCACGCACAAAGTCCTTTATCTGTCGGTAGTGGGCCTTTGCCTGCTCTGGTGTCACGAGTTCTATCTTGTTCTGGACGATGATCAGGTTCTTCACACCTACTATCTCGAGTGCTCGAAGATGCTCGGATGTCTGAGGCATCGGACAGCGCTCATTGGCCGCTATCACAAGAATCGCGCCGTCCATTATGCTTGCCCCGCTGAGGCAGGTAGCCATCAATGACTCATGACCCGGGCTGTCAACGAAGGAAACCTCCCGCAGGACTTCCAATCGACCGCCACATCTGGGACACTTGTCACCATTAGCAAGGTACTTTGTTGTATAGGCCTCTGGCTCAGGACAGTTGACACACTTCAAAAGGGTGGTGGCTGCATATCCCAGCTTGATTGAGATACCCCTCCGTATCTCGTCAGAGTACCTATCCGTCCATTCTCCGGTGATCTTCTGCACAAGGGTTGTCTTACCATGGTCGACGTGACCAAGAGTACCTATGCTAATCTCAGACTGACCTTCATACTTTCTAGTCAATGATGGCTCACATCCGAAGACGCCTGACGCATAGCGCCTGTTGAGCGTTCTGCATAAGAAGTATGTGGTACACCGGAGGAGCTGATACAAATGGATGGTGCCTATGCAGCCTTTGATATTAGCTCGTCAAGAGGCACATTTCCCTTCTGTTCCACTCTGATATTCACCTGTGCGATGAACTGAGTGAGCTCACGTCCTCTCACAGTCTTTCGACGCGCACCGCCCTTCTCCACCTTTCTCAGTCCAGGCGGGCCACGTATAAGGACTCTCTTCTTACCTCCGCCGTGTACGTCGGGACGAATCGGAAATCCCGACTTATCAGTGCCACCGGTGATCTTCAACTTATATCCCGGTAAGCCAACCAGGTCCCCCTCAAATACATCTCCCACGCTCTTACCTATCAGAGCATTGGTCTTGGCCTCATCCAGCTCATACTGGATTGCCTTTCCTGTCTCCGGGTCCGATATTACGAGTTTGAACGGCAATTGTCTTTGTCCACCTGAACAAGGATTTCTCTTGCACGAATTATCAAACGGGGGAACAAGCTCACTTTATGAGGGTTTCGCTGTACACACGCAGGCTATTACCCCCCGGGTCCCATGACGAGCTATTCTTTGTCGGAGCTGCTTCGTCCCGTGTTCATGGTATCTCAATGCACAATGTTGACAGATTCGAACTGCAACGCGTGAGATTGTTCCTGTGGCTCATCCTCGTCTGGACCACATGCTTCCGAGCCGATTCGTGTCCTGAGAAGAATACAGATTCCTCACAATGCACGTATCCATAGAACCCAGTTCAAAACCATTATAACTGGCTCCATCGAGCGACGATTGGTCTAAACTCTCGAGAGGAGCTTCCCGCATGGATCCCAGTGTCATGTTCATCGTAGCCATAGCAATAGTGTATCTGTCCGTCTATCTGGTCGCGCGAAGAATAGGTATTGAGAGGCTACGCGAGCGCGGGCTGGAGCTGGGCACGCCCTTTTTCATCATGGTAAAGACCAGACGTCTGAACGAGTTCCTCAGCCGTTCTGGACGAAGGATCCCAAGAGTCTTCTTCAGTTTCGGAATAGTCATGGGTTTTCTTGGTATGATCCTGGGATTTTGGCTTCTTCTGAACAACATGCTGAGCTTCTTTATCGCGCCAGATATGGCTGGTCCAGTCGTACCGATAATACCTGGTGTGACTATCACGGGCCTCCCACTGCTGTATGTGCTCCTAGGACTTGCCATAGCACTGGTGACCCACGAGTTCGCCCATGGGCTGGCCGCAGGACGTGACAACATCCCCATAAAGAGCTCGGGACTACTCTCCCTCGTTGTCCTCTTCGGGGCCTTCGTAGAACCCGATGAGTCAATCTTCCAGGATGTCCCTCCGCCCTGCCCTAAGTGTCCGGACAGCTCAGGTGATGCCCCCCAAGATGTTCCTTCACCAGGTTTGACAGATGACTTCCGAACGACCAAACAACGGCTGGTATCTCGTATGCGTCTCCTGGCTGCGGGTTCATTCTCAAACATGATCTGGTCTGGCGTGATGTTTCTACTTCTGTTCAATCATGCCACACTGATGACGATCGCATTCAATCCTCCAAGTGGAGCATTCATCTATCAGATAGAGGACGGCTCGCCAGCATCACAGGTACTCCAAGTTGGCGACGTTGTCATTGGTCTCAATGATACAGAGATACGATACTGGTATGAGGTATCTCTCTTCATGGTCAATGCGACTGCAGGCTCACAGTTGACCATACATACTCTACGTGGAAACTTCTCTATCGTTTTGGCGCCCAGTAAATCGAATGCCACTAGGGGATACATTGGCATCTACGGTGCAGACTATTGGTCTCCCAAGTCTGGCTGGGAATGGATTCCTGGGGGTCCCATGTTCGCATTCCATACACAACAAGCACTCTTCTGGAGCTACATGATCCTGCTCTCAATCGCGCTCTTCAACCTCCTTCCAGTTCCTCCACTTGACGGTGACAGACTTCTCTCAAGCGGTCTCAATCTGCTCCTTCGTGATTCTGCACGTGTGAAGATCATAATGCAGTTTGTTCGTCTGTTGACTCTTACGGTCATTCTCACTAACATTGGCTTTACACTCTATCTTCAAAAGGGACTCTTCTGAGGGGTGAACTAATGTCAAGTGAACTGATGCTGTAGGCCACAGCATGACTGAGCTACGAGCTCAGTCCTAGCAGTCCCGTAGAATGATGGTGGTTCTTACGATGAGTCGAGTCTGTTCTAGATGCCATCAGGACGCCGTCTACTTGAGGCGTACCACCAGTGAGTCATTGTGCAAAGATTGTCTGATTCAGACTACAGAGGAACGTGTCAGACGTACCATCAACGCAGGCAAGATGCTTCACGAAGATGACCGCATCGTTGTCGCGATATCAGGTGGAAAGGATAGTGCAGTACTTCTTGATCTACTGAGTAGGATCGAGAAGAATCATCCTCGTGCAAAGTTGATTCCACTCTGCATCGACGAAGGAATCGAAGGCTACCGAAGTAGATCGATAGCAGCAGCGCAGTCCGTTTCTGACAGGGTAGGTCTGGAACTGCACGTGGCAGAATTTGCGGAACTCTTTGGGGTCACACTTGATGAGATCGTTCAGCTAAGGAAGGCGGGAGACGTTGGAGCATGCTCCTATTGCGGGGTACTGCGCAGGAGGGCGATCAACCATATGGCCAGACGGTTAGATGCCACTGTTGTGGCCACTGGACACACGTTGGATGATGAGGCACAGACTGTCATAATGAATCTGATGCGTGGTGATGGTCGTAGAATCGCAACTCGAAGCCTCGAGAGAAGTCGATTGGACCCATCATTCGTACCGCGGGTGAAACCAATATCACGACTTACAGAGAGAGACGTCGTCGCATATGCACATCATACGGGTCTTCCCTACCATAGCAGTCCATGTCCCTATGCAAGTGAGGCTTTTCGCAACGACGTCAGGTTGTTTCTGAATGCTATGGAGTACCGTCGGCCTGGCACACTCAGTGCAATAGTAAACTCCGCTCAGTACTTGAGCGAAGCGTTGCATGGTCTGTCCACTGACAGAGATCTGTCTAGATGTGTCCGTTGCGGAGAGGTCAGCCCAAACACTCTGTGCAAAGCATGTGAACTGCTAGATCGACTCAGGAGTGAACGAAGGCTGTGACCAAGAAACCAGAGATCACACATGAGCAGAGGATTGTGACGTACGATTCAAGTCACTGGGGCCTTCTTAGTCGGATGAGACAGGAATCTCTTGCGCTAGTCCGTCAGCTTGAGCGGGCCGGCATCAAGTGCTTCGTTCACGGTTCCGTCGCAAGGGGCGACGTGTGTCCATCGTCTGATATTGACGTGGTTATCCTGGAGCCTATTCCAAGCTACCGGATTGAACTTGCGGTCGGAAACTGGGTGAGGAGGGAAATAGTACAGGCCACACCATCGTCTGTGATCAAGGGCCACATCCATGTTGATCAGAACAAGGTCGTGTCCTTTCCCCTGGTCAGGGCAATGACAAGAGAGACAGAGTTCTACAGGTGGGGTGGTCTTGTGAACATTGAGCAGCTGCAACGAAATGAGAGGGCGCCCGGCGTGGACAAGCGTCTTCTGTTCATAGAGCCCACTGAGTCTGGTCACATCGAGAGTGGAGTCATAGGTTATGAGCATATTGTGGCCCGGAAGTTGGGGGTGAGCATTGGCATTGCGAACGAACGGGTGCGTGTCTTGCTTCGTCGCGATCAGATTGGACGCACAGGTGTCTACTTGAACCACGTACTCGCGGAAGATGAGAACTTCGAGGCAGCGATTCGATATCTGGTGGATAGAGATCCAGCCATACGCCGCACGGTTGAACGAAGATCGAGGAGGTCGTGACAGCTGAGAAGAATTGAGAGTCTAGAGATGAGTTCAGCGCTGGTCGGCCTCATGCCACGAGGCTGTAGCATCTGCAGAGAAGGCGCTAAGCTAGTACTGTTCGTCACCGGCGTCTGTGACAGCAGTTGTTTCTATTGTCCATTGTCCGCTGAAAGGGCCGGCCTTGATGTTGTATTTGCGGACGAAATGCCTGTTTTAGACGAATCCGACATACTGATCGAGGCCCGCTCCATCGATGCAAAGGGCGCGGGTCTTAGTGGTGGTGACCCCTTGTGCAGACTGGATAGGACAGTTCGTTATATTCGCCTCTTGAAGGAAGACATGGGCAATGATTTTCATGTCCATCTCTATACGGCCAGGACTTACCTTGACAACAGCGATATTGATCGACTCGTAGGAGCCGGTCTCGATGAGATCCGATTTCATCCGCAGCGAGATGATTGGAGCGGCGTCAAGAGGGCGGTGGATGCCGGACTTGAGACCGGGCTAGAGGTTCCTGCCATCCCTGGTAGGCTCGATAATCTGAAGAGGGTTGCGGAGAAAGGAGAGAAGGTTGGCGTTTCGTTCCTGAACATCAATGAGCTCGAAGCGAGTGAGACAAACTTTGGAACTCTGCGCTCGATGGGCATGGTCCTTGCCTCGATGGATGGTGCGAGCATACGGGGAAGTATTGATGTGGCGCGGGAACTCATCCAATGGGCTGCTGCTGAACTTGGTCTATCTGTGCATTTCTGCTCCGCGAGTTTTAAGGACGGAGTTCAGATGAAACGGAGACTCCTGAGACGTCTGGAGAACACGATCAGGGAGTTTGAGATCCAACAGGAGGACGAACCGATACTTGTCCTGGGTATCATTCGGGCACCTCACGGACGTCTGTTGAGCAATGAAGATCTCTCACGAATTCGAAACATCCTGACCACAAGATTTGAGGTCCCTGATGAACTAGTCTGTATAGACCTCCAACGAAACAGGATCGAAACCGCCGCATGGATACTTGAGGAGATTGCTCACGACCTAAAGCGGGTCTTGGGTCATGAAGAGCAGGTCGAGATTGGTGTGGCACGTGAGTATCCGACATGGGACCGGCTGCAGGTTGAGTTCGAACCCCTCTAGCCCCTCTCGATACTGTATCTGGCTATCGCAGCAAGTCCTCCCAATCTCTGCAATTGGTCGCCAGCGGGATGATCCACAGATATGATTGTGACTTCCGCCCGCGTTTTCTCTGCTTCATGTATCATCTCTTCTAGTGCTCTCCTCTGTTCCTCGTCACTCTCTCGAAGAAGCTTGTCCGTGACAAGTAGGCTTCGGACCGCGCCAGCATGTATCGCCATCTCGACTTCCTCGGTACCGTACAGGCCAAGTCCGTCATCCTTTGCGATGTGCACGAGCAACTCGTCGACCAATTTGTTCTCCGTTTCGATCCTGAGTTGGCCGAGTGCACTAGATATCACTCCTCTGCCCAGGATCTCCTTCACTGCGGGCAGGCCGACAGTGCTTGTTCCCTCTGTGACAATTCTTGGCAATTGAGGCAAGGTTGTTCTCAGATAGTCTGTGAAGTGGTTTCTCACAAAGCCTGGCCCTGCTATCACAATCAGTATAGGTGAATGTTGTTCAACCTGAGACCTGATCGCACCGGCTACCTCTTGAAAGAACTCCCTCATTGTGGAGTCGTATGTCTTCTGGTCGCCACGTTTTCGGGTGACATCTCCCCTCATTGAAACAGCCTCCCGTATTCCAAAGTCGGCTACCAAGTGCAAATGCGCTTCGTCGTCATCAATGGTTACCAGAAGCGTGATGCCACTCGACCGAGCCCTCTCCGCCTCTTCTATCCTCTTCAGGATGTACTCGGGCCATCTAGTCTTCGTTATAGTGACCACTGTACCGAGTTCTACATTGAAAGTATGGTGTGTTCCAATACTGACGAGGTCCTCGGGGCCCTCGAGTATTCTGCCCTTCACCCTGACCCTGTTCGAGAACGAGTTGAATGAAATGTCCTCAACATCCAGGGCTAGCGTCATTGGTCGCCTGACGCTTTCCTGCTTTCTGCTGTCCTCATCTCCAACCCGGACCCTGCGTAGAGTCCGGGATACAATCTTGTCTCCCTTTTCAACAATGTTATAGAAGTGCCACAGATCGTCGAGGGTTTCGATCTGGAGTGTAATCCTACCTTCCCTCAATGCACGGTCGAGGACTTTCATTGGATCTTGATGGACGCACGCATCACAAGAAATAGCTTCCGCAACCCTGCCAGTTGTCCACACTATGTGATCTATCCGTTCCGACCGTGCTCATCTCACATATCAGCTCTTTCGCCTGCTTCACATGAGACATGCCAACCACATCTGATCCATCCTGCGCCGCCAGGTCGCCCGATACACGGACATACCCTCCAAGCTCACGAAGTCGAAGAGTCAATGCATTACTCTGCCTGTCTAGTCGTAATGCAAGGTCCTCTGCGATTCTGATTATCTCCTCCACCGCCTCAACGCTGAAATGAGGTATTCTACCATCCTCATTTACGGTGTTCGCAACAAATCGGACGATCGAGTCCACGTTCTCCGGAGTCTTGGGAAACCACGATGATAACATGATCTCATAGCCGTATCCCCTGATCCTCGATCTTAGGGGCGGCAATATCATCGGAAGGTCTTCTGGGTTACATGATGCAAACAGGATGAAATCACATGGCACGTCGTCGACACGGACCGCCGCTCCTGCGCTCTCCGGGTTGTGTCCCGAGATCGGATAGCGTTTATCCTGCATTGCAGTAAGCAGATGCTTCTGATAAGATCCAAGTGTCGCAATCTCATCTACGTATAGTATTCCCTCATGCGCCTCATGTATTGCGCCTGGAATCACACGGAGATACGCAGGAGTACCATGTGCCTCCGAACCTCCATAAGGATCATGCTTCACATCTCCCAAGAGTTCAACCGGACTGGAACCGCTAACCCTTACAAAGCGTGGTGCTGTTGCATTAACAAGTATGCGCGCACGTCCCTCAGTTTCGTGGCGTCTGGCTGGTCTCACTAGGACGAGGCGCTTCACGTAGTCCCCCATACCGTTCTCCCTGATGTAGGTGACCTCTTGCATATTGCCATCCTCATCAGTTTCACGGGTAGTGACCTCTCTCAGAGCTCTCTCTCCAACAATGTTCAGAGTTCTGAACAGTCTGTAGTACTCGAGTCCGGTATCCCAATCGTGCCTCTTCGGTGTTCCACAGTCCTGACAGCACACCAGATCCGGTACCGAAAACGCATCGCACCTAGGACATCTGTATCCCATGTTGACTGCGACATCGCGGGGCAGGTTCTCAGGACGGACATACTGGCAGTCCCTTGTCTCTCTGTCCAGTCCCACGACCAATCCATTTTCACTGACATCTGCTACTACCACTCTCGGACGATCCGGATTGGCCGGATCGTGCTCCAACAGTATCTTCTGGCGTGGCGGTGGCAGCAGAGAAGCGGAGGCCTTGGCCAGCATGGACTTCCCTGTACCCGGGGCCCCGCAGAGAAGGACGTGCCGCTTCTGCCTGACAGCTGTCTTGACGAGTCGGACCGCATGTTCCTGGCCCACAATCTTGTCGAACGGATCGTCCGAGATAATCACATCCATCGTCGTATCTATCTCGTCAAGCAGATAGGTCACTCAGTCACCCCTTGGCTTTCTGAGCGTCCTGTAGCATGGCATGACATAACTCTGTGTAATACCATCCACTGACGCCGACTCTACTGTCCCACTGTTGTGAAATCGTCTGTTGGTCGCTGGTCTCGTTCCCACGGATGGTCAGTCGAAGGGAAGTGGAGCCACCAGACTCGGATCTTTACACATTGAGTTCGTCCAGCGTGACTATGTTGAGACTGGAAGGCCTATTCTCAATGTCCGCGACTGCAGCAGCAACCAGAAGGCCCGTCTTCTTCTTGACAGCAATGTCCACGATGCGTTGGGTG
>JAWAQK010000006.1:0-24356 GCA_038893995.1 Candidatus Thorarchaeota archaeon
GTCTGACACCACATCGGCCATTGCCTCGCCTCTGACTCGCAGATCGCAGTCTACGAATACTGTGAGTACATGATCCCCATGATTGAGAGCAATCGACCATATTCCCTGCCTCGGACTGTTGAGGCAATCCGTGTCCACAGTCGTGTCATACCATTTCTGACATCTCTTGCAGAACACTCTGATCTTGCCCTTTGGCATACTGGGCCACGCCGGTTCAGCTAACGTGACAGGCATCTTATCAATATTCCGTGGATGGGGCGCAAGGGAGCGAAGAGGTGACGACACGACGCCGTTCGCTGTCTGCAGGTGCCTGGGCCTGACCAATCACCATTCCGACTTTCCCGTACGCACACGAGCTTCCAGGCCAGGTGAGCCGTAACCGGTCAGACTCTGCCACGCCGCTCCAGTTGCTCGAGGAGCATCTCGAACGGTTCTCTGACGTTTATGGCCATCTTTGCACTGGTCTCCACATAGCCTATCAGGTTCTGATCCCGTGCAAATGCCTCTGCATGCTCTCTGGGGACCTCCCTGTCCTCACCAATGTCTGCCTTCGTACCGACGAGCAGGATGCAGTCTGACGGGATTGCAGTCTGGATCAGTCCAAGCCACTCTGGCAAGTGCAGGAAGCTTATGAATCGCCCTATGTCGAATGCAAGTATTGCCCCTTGTGCTGACTTTGCCCAGGAGGGAAGCAGGAACTGGAAGCGTTCCTCACCTCCGGCGTCCATTATCGTCACTCGACGCCTAGTGCTACCCCTCTCATAGTTCCATGTCTCCACACTCAGTCCTACCGTGAGCTTCTGTGGCACGTAACTCCCACTCACTAGGCTCCTGACCAGTGTGGTCTTTCCAACGCCCCCCTCTCCTGCTATGAGGATCACTATGACATTGTTGGCGCCACCCACGTGGACATACACCTCGTCCTCGGTCGAACAACTAGGCAGAAGAAAAATGTTGTCTACTAGCCCAGCAATAAGTCTTGTCCAGCATGTGTAATGACGACCCAGTCGAATCGGGCTCCTCGTTTCTGGGCTGAGGTGATCCAACACCCAACTTGACTCCGATCGGGGATGTTGCACGACCATGTATCTGCTGATGTCAGCATTGCAGGCGTAGTAAACTATCCAATTCAGCAATCGCGGGGTCTGCTTTGTGAAAAAAATAATAAACGAACACTACGTCGAGAATTAGACATGCAACACCGCACGCCTTTCCTTGTTCTTGTCATGCTGATTCTGGTGTTCCCCGCCACAGTCTGCATGACGCCTACGGACCAGAAACGCGATGGCCCGAGCATTGAGCAACAGGGCAGTGCAGTTTCTGAGGTGATACAGCGTCCGATAAGGGTTGCTGTGTATGACGAGAGGAACCACACCACTCCTGGCTATTCGCACATCGGACTATGGGCCCAGAATGGGACGGTCATGGCATCGTTCCTGGCCAGCAGAGGATTCGATGTCACACTGGTGGATGCCTCTGACATAACCGACGGCATCCTGTCAACAGCCCGCTTCGATGTGCTCGTACTGCCAGACAGCGTGCCGAGGGAGAACGGCACCAACTTTGTGAAGCAATTCTGGCTCGCCGGCGGAGGTATCCTGAGCATCGATAGCTCTATCAGCTACGTATGTTTTGCAGGGATGTTGCCACACGAGTCCGAAGGAAACAACGGCTACGGCACCTACTGGTCGTACGTATGGTCAGAGCTGCAGGTGGTGAAGAGTCTTCACGCCACAACTCGCAAGTATCACGTGGGTGACATGGTCAATTCCACTCTGTTTGACTGGGCAACATTCTCGCGGACGGCCCTCGATTCAACTGCCGATTCCTCCCTGTACACAGTCCTGCTGACTACTCAGTCATCTGACGACTCGGTCACAGGTATCGCGTACGATTCCAGTGTTCGAGGCGGGAAGGTGGTACAACTGCCGGGTCCTGGTGACGAGATTGTCCCCGGATTGGCTGACCTCATTGCGGACAGTGTGACGTGGCTCGCCCCGAACCCGAGAGCGAGAATAGTGTTCGACCTGAGCCACCGCCCGAGATTGGCTGTCGACACGTGGGACACGCAGTCAATGTTTCCAGGGAGATACAGAGCTCTTCGAGACGCGTTGGTCTCTCGAAGATTCACTTTCGACAAGCTGTACCCGACACCGACGGCAAATCTGACACTGGAGCGTCTGATGCCCTACGACATCCTGATACTGGTTTGCCCTGACTTCAACTACACTCAGTCGGAGGTTGATGCTGTCAAGGCATGGGTGGCGATGGGCCGGAGTCTCTGGGTGTTTGGTGAGCACCCCTCCATCGGCTTCGCCAAACATGATTCTCAGCTCAATCGAATCATATCTGACATGGGCATACAGATATGGCTCGACGGTGGAGACAGTGTGGATCGCACCTACACAAAGAGGATGCACGTGGTGAATGACATCTCGACAGACCTCCTGTGTGACCAAGGGTTATCTCAACATCTCGAATTCAGCTGTTCCATTGTGGACCTACGAGGGTAACACGGTTGCTGCTGTGAGTACCTACCAGAATGGACGGGTCTTCGTGATGGCTGACATGAACTGGGCCGAATCCACACAGTTCAGCAGCAACAGGTTTTTCGCGGTCACCGTGCCCACCTGGCTCGGCGCGGTCGGGTCCTCGATACTCTACTTCACTAATGAACCCGCGAGTGTCAACTATTATCGGACGCCAGCTGCTTTGGCCCTGAACGAGCTCGGCCTCAAGTATATGGTCGTGACGACGAGCTCTTGCCTGAACTACACACTGGTTGCTGACCACTACGACCTGACCGTGATTGACTCTCCGTTGAGCGCTATCACCAGCTCCCTGAACTCGATCGAGTCGTATGTCAGGAACGGCGGGAAATTGATCATGTCGTACTATTATGCTCAAGCCACTCCCACCCATGGGCTCTGGCCACTGCTAGGCTTCAAGCCACTAGGACCGCTCCCCAATCCTGATCCCGTGTATATCTGGGACACCAACCATCCCGCATTCCTGCACCCAGTGCATTACGGGGCAACCCGCTTCAACACTACTATTGACTATGGGACCATGGGCTCCGTCATGTACGTGTTTGACAACGCGACACCAATCGCAGGCAGTACCCCTACTCCTTCAGAGAACAAGTCGCTGATCATTGAACGCAAAGACGGTCAGACAATCTACGTCGGATGGCTCATAGATGGATTCGCTGCCGATTCCGACAAGTCTGCCTATCCTGACAACTTCGAGCTGTGGCTTGGCCTGATCTCGTACATGATGCGACCGACCCTCAGCTCGCCCTCTGACATTGAACTTGATGAGGGCACTACCTCGGGACATAAGATAACATGGCAGGCCAATAGCTACTCTCCCAGACGTTATGTCGTGCGAGTGAATGGCACACCAGTCGTTGACAGCATATGGTCCGTCAGTGGCCCCATACAGTATGATCTAGGCAATCTTGCGCGTGGGACCTATGTCGTCGAACTCACTGTCTATGACATAGCGGATCACAGTTCGTCAGACGAGGTCCTGGTCCGTGTGAGGCCAGTGATCACTCCGCCATTCGGACTTGACATGTGGCTCCTCCTTCTCATTGGAGGAGTGGGTGCGGTGGTCGTCATCGGAGCTGTTGCTCTTGCGAGACGGCCCAAGCCTCCGAAGATGCCGCCAAGTCGGACACGCAAGACCAAGAAGTAGTCATGCAGCGCGGGTCCTCATGGATCCGCCTGCCCTCTATTTACGTGATGTCAGACCGGGTGGTATCTGAAATCAATCCAATTACGCCGACAGGTCCATTCCAGCTTATTTTTAATGCTTCTCTGTGGTTCTCAGTTCATCACTCGGTCGCAGTTGATGTAGTTGAGAGTCCCACGTACCCGCTCGTTCATGGTACACTTGTTGATCGCAATGCTCGCGCTGGAGCTCCCATTGCTGAGCGTAGCACTGGTGTACAACTACGCCGCAGTCTGCCAGGGTGTTCTAGACAACTTTGCACTCATGGAGAAACAGACTCAGGCTGACATGTTTTCAGCAATGAGCGTCATGGACGAGTCGCTCAAGGCCTGGAGTGATAGGCTAAGGCCGGTCTTCGAGTCTGGATTTGGTCTGTTTCTAGACGAGTATGAACTGTCGGGTTCGGATCCCTTCCAGATGAATCTGACCCGAGTCGTCAACCAGCTTGGTCCCGGATTCGACCTCTATGTCATCAATGCAAGTGCAGTCGTGATAATGACCACATATCCTCCTGATCAGTGGCTGGACTTCAGACAGTGGCCGCATTTTGCCGAGGCACTGGCACGCATACGCACCGGGGGCGAGCTGGTGATGGACAGGCTCACACCAGAGACCCAGAGCGGCATGGTCCGCATCTATGCATACATGCCGACGCCGGATCACCAGTACGTGCTGGAGATTGGCCTAATAACGGACACCTTCTCTCCCTACCTCAGCAAAGTGAACTACATGGACCTTGCGAGTGACGTTGCAGCCTCGAATCCCTATGTGCTCAGGATAAGAGTCTTTGGGAACACGGGCTTTCAGGTGGGGAACTCGAGCTTCATCCCCAATGAGGAACACATCCACCTCATCAAGAGCGTGATTGACTCTGACAGCCCTGTCGTAGTATCTGACTCTGCGACCAAGAGGGTGTTTGTCGCTGTCAATTTCATAGATTCGAAGTTCCCCACGCGGCTTACACTTGTTGTCGAGATGACATATGATATTGCAATGACGAATCAGATACTCTGGGCCCGGACCTTGGAGCATGTCTTTCTGGGAATCACATTGGCACTGGCAGCCTGTGTGGCCACCTGGTATGTCGCCAGGAGAGTCACTCAGCCACTCTCCCAGATGGTTGACTCAGTCGATCGTATCACCAGTGGCGACCTCGCTCTCGTTGATGTTCACTGGTCAAGTCAAGAGATGACGCTTCTTGCAAAGAGCATCAATGTAATGGTGACGAGCCTGAGGTCGCTGTCAACTCGGACGCAGCTCTACATGGACATTCTCTGTCATGACCTTCGGAACTGGCTGCAGGCCATGGTCATTGGTATAGAGCTGATATCTCTCACCGACCAGAGCCAGAGTATTCTGTTGGCACTTGAGAAGGCAAATCAGTGTGCCGAGCTATGTAGGAAGACCATCGAGAAGCTGAGTGCTGCAGAGTCCGCATTCGGCGAACGCCTACGCAGAAGAGATCTGGGCCCCATTCTTCGGTCCCTGATGACCGATTTCGAACTCCTGTTTCCTGACACTGAACTGAGAGAGCTCCTGTTTCTTGACCACGCCATCGTTGAAACGGACAGCTTCTTGGAGGACTGCCTGTGGTTTGTTCTTGAGAACGCTGTTGTGCACAACACATTTGAGAAGAGAGTGGTTGAGGTGTGGTTCATGCACGAGGGCAACGGCGTTCTTGTGGCAGTTGCTGACAATGGGCCTGGCATCTCCGAGGCTGACCGATCTCATGTCTTCGATATCACCCGCAGATACGGTGGTATATCTCTGCATATTGCTAGTAGTTTCTTGTCGAAATACGGGGGCTATATCGAGATCGATGACAGTGTGTGGGGCCACTCGGAAGGTGGATCACTGTTTGCGGTCTGGCTGCCCCTGGAACAGAACGTTGGGTCAAGCCGACCTAAGATCTATTGCTGGGCATGACTGACGATATCGGAAACTGTCAGCCTGGGTCTTGACTGTATGGGTACTCACAGTCTTTGTTCAGGTTCAGGGAGTACAAGACTCGGGTCAACGCTCCTATCACTCAGCGCCACTGGACCCTCATCTCTCATAGAAGAACTTGCCCCGCTCGTAGATGACCTCGTCGCCAGCCACTATGCGACCTTCCCTCATGTTCTTTACCATGTCTACGTGTACTGCGCTCTTGTTTACACCTTTGCACTCTTCGTAGGCCCTGCCGAGTGCGCAGTGGATGGTATCACCGATCTTCTCGTCGAAGAGCATGTTCAGTGTGTACCTCTTTATTCCGCGATTTGTTCCAATTGCGACCTCGCCAAGCCGCGACGCACCCTCATCGACCTCAAGAATGGCCTTGAGAGTGCTCTGCTCTCTCTCGGCTGAGTAGTCAACTACGATTCCTCTCTCAAATCTGAGCCTGACTCCGGATATCACTCTGCCCTGATACATGAACGGTATGTCGAAGTAGACCTTGCCCTCCACTGAGTCCTCAACAGGTGCAGTAAAGACCTCTCCGCTGGGCATGTTGTGCTTCCCATCTGAGGCAACCCAGACTCTTCCCTCAGTCCGTGCGTACAGGTCAGTCTCCGGACCGACGAATCTGACATCGCTGTGGCTCTCGAGGTGCTCCTTGAGAAGGTACCAGTTCTTGGACTCGGACGCCCAGTCTATCAGCACAGAGTCATACACAAAGTCCTGATACTCCTGTAGACTCATGCCTGCCTGTTGCGCTAGAGACCTACACGGATGTACGGTGCCGCACCAACGCTTCGAGAGTACCACTTCTGACAGGGGTTCGCTGGCCCGAGCCATCTCCAACTGTTTCTGCATGTCGACACTTGCCAGGCTCATGGTATTGAGCGGAGCTCCAAGTGAGATATAGACATCAGACTCCTTCAGCGCGGCCATCAGATGCCTCGGAAGAGTTTCTATGGTCTCAGAGTCTGCAGCGTCGTAGAACGCCTTTGTGACCTCATCACTGTCCATCAATACCAGCGCTCGGGCTCCCCGTGCCGTGACCTCTCTCATCACTGCCACAGCGAGGTCATGTGATTCGGGGGACGCTCTGATAGTGACCATTTCTCCTCTCTTTACGGCGGTACTCCAGTCGACAAGGACTCTTGCATGTTCGACTACTCTAGGGTCCATATCACTTGCCTCTCAGGTGACCTGATTCGTCGATGTGACGGTGTGAAGGGTCGTCCATCCTGTTGATAAACATGGTCATGGAGAGTCGTCTTCACGATCCGACTCTTCGAGGGCCCTCTTGATGCGGAGCAGTCCTCCCATGAAGAATCCCTTTCTCAAGATTGATATGGAAGGTCGAGGGCGGTCGCATGAGATGATTCTCAGTTGCAGGCGTGGGAGTATCTGACGTCCCTGATGGGGCCGACCGATCGTGATAGGGCGGCAGCACTAAGTCACCATCTACTGAAATTCATTGATGATTCTGCACGGCTCTGCCAGCCTGAGCGTATCCGTATCTTTGGTGACTCTGCCAGCGATGTTGACGAGGTCAGACGCATGGCCCTCCGTACTGGCGAGGAGTTCCAGCTGGCGATCGACGGTCACACATGCCATTTTGATGGGTACTTCGACCTGGCTAGAGACACAGGTAACACACGTTACCTGGTACCCCCAGGCGAATATCTGGATCCGACACTTAACCAGCTGGAACGTGAGGCCGGTCTCAACGAGATGCATCGATTGCTCAGAGGCTCGATGGCTGGCAAGGACATGATCGTGCAGTTTCGTTCTCTCGGTCCAGTAGGTTCCACGTTCTCGATGCTTGCGCTTCAGATAACGGACTCATACTACGTGGCCCACAGTACGAACATCCTCTACCGGTCTGCCTATAGGGTCTTCGTTGACAGCGAGACTCTCGGTCCCGTCCTTAGAGTGCTCCATTCTGCAGGACGTACTGAGAATGGTGTTTCAGCTGATGTGGCACACCGTAGGGTCTACATTGACCTGCTCGACGAGACTGTCTATAGCGTCAACAACCAGTATGCCGGCAACTCTCTGGGCCTCAAGAAACTGGCCTTTCGTCTGGCAATTCGAAGGGCGCATCGGGAAGGTTGGCTTGCTGAACACATGTTCCTGATGGGTGTACATGGTCCTGGCGGTCGTAAGGCATACTTCGCCGGCGCATTTCCCTCTGCTTGTGGTAAGACCAGTACCTGCATGGTACCCGGCGAGAGTGTGATAGGTGACGATATCTCGTACATCCGGAATGTCGGCGGGGTGACAAGGGCGGTCAACGTGGAACAGGGCATCTTTGGCATCATCCACGGTGTGAGTGAGGCGCATGATCCGATCATCTTTCGAGCGTTGATGACACCTGGGGAGGTCATCTTCTCGAACGTCCTGGTACATGATGGCACTCCGTACTGGTTGGGGGACGGAAGAGAGCATCCCAGTAGTGGTCGTAACTTTGCCGGTGCATGGCGGCCCGGACTGAAGGGACCTGACGGGGCTGAGGTGCCTCTCGCACACGAGAATGCGAGGTATACAATGGGGCTGTCCAAGCTTGACAATGTGGACCCCGAGTTCAACAGTCCCCAGGGCGTCCCGTTGAGTGCGATACTCTATGGTGGTCGCGACAGCGACACGAACGTGCCACTCAGGGAGGCGTTTGACTGGCAGCATGGCGTCATCACTATTGGTGCCTGTCTGGAGTCACAGACGACATCTGCGACTATCGGGAAGAAGGGTGTACGTGCCTTCCAACCCTTTGCCAACATCGATTTCATATCAATACCTCTGGGAAGGTACATCCTCGACCATCTCAAGTTTGGCGCAGGGCTGACAAGACCTCCCTCCATCTTCGGTGTAAACTACTTCTTAATCGATTCAGAGGGGCGGTACCTGAATTCGCGTGAAGACAAGAGAGTCTGGCTCAAGTGGATGGAGCGTCGGATTGCAGGTGAGATGGACGCAATCAGATCCCCTGTTGGATATCTGCCGCTATACTCGGACCTCAGGAGCCTCTTTAGGGTCGTCTTGGCCAAGGACTACTCACATGCGGACTACGAGATCCAGTTCTCAGTCCGAATAGCACGTCTGTTGGAGAGAAACGAACGGATGAGGACAATATACAGCAACATTCGAGAGGTGCCGCGAGAGCTGTTTCTTGAACTGGATGCGGAGAGAGAACGACTACTTAGGGCGCGAGACATGTACGGTGATCTTGCCAGCCCGGAGTCATTCGTCTGAGCCCCCTTCGAACCTTCTGACTCTCACTAGGATTGAGTTGAACCCCGGTGTATGACCGAACGCCGTGTGTCGGTCCTCAGTCAAGACGTTGACGTTTCCATCGTCATTCCACCACCCATCGGAGAGCCAGATGACTCGTGGGTCGATGTCATTCGTGACCTCAAGACGAATGTCTGGTAGGACTCCATGTCTTGACTCGATCGTGACCCTGTCGCCATCACTGAGTCCGAGTGACCTTGCGGTGTCCGGATGCATCCTGACGAACGATCTCCTTCCCCTCACTTCGTCCCGACATGGCATCCTGATGGGCTGGACGATCACCCCGAAGGGACAGTAGTCAAGCTCGCACTCCCTGCATCCTATGCACAGACTTGGGTCCCAACTCGGTACCAATAGACTGGTGATTTCCAGAGGGACTGCCAGAGGTCTGCTATCCGATCTGACTGAGAGGCCTCTGACGTGTTCGGTCAGTCTGACCCTCAGTTTTGCTCGAGCGTTGGTCATGCCTTCTTCCGCCGCGGCGACAATCTGTGCAGCGCTTGGCGGCACGAGGGAGATCGCCTTGTCCGGACACTTCTCGACGCATCTCTGGCAGGTCGTGCACTGGGCGAAGCTCTTGACTGAACCGCCTGTACTGACTGTGGTGTACTGCGAGTGAAGCCTGTCTCTCAGCCTTCCCGAGATCATGATGAGCGGATAGTCCCTGTACAGATCGGGCGTGCTGACAGGACTCTCTGCAGGCTCCTCGTGGAAGGGCAATGGATCGTATCCCATCTCGAGAAGGGTCCTCGAATACAGCTCGACCTTACCCGATGGTGTGTTGAATACACGGTTGGCAAACGGTATCACCTCTGACTTCGTACGTATTCCCTCGGGATGCTCTATGAGGCTCTCGAGTGAGATGTGAGCGCATTCCTCTGACCTCAACGCCTCACGAATGAGGTCGAGCTCATCGGCCTGGAAATAGTGACCGAGACCAAGCCTCTCTGCAATACCACGCCATATGTCGAGTTCGCTCCGGCACTCTCCCACTGGCTCGATCAACTTCGGTGCGTACTGTACGATACGGTGTAGCTCGCTGTACACCAAGTTGTGATGCTCGAATATGAAGGTGGCTGGCAAGACGATGTCACACATTCGTGCCGTGTCGGTCATCTCAAGATCGATACAGACCTTGAACGGAATTCTCTTCAATGCCTCAACGGTGAGACCGGTGTTGGGCCACTGAGTGAGCGGGCTTGCTGCCTGGATGACCAACACACGCAGTGGGCAGGTCGTGGAGTTCATGATGAGCCGGGGCAAGTAAGTCGCGGACGGTACGACCGGTCTGACAGACTCGTCCAGTAGGTGGTCGAGAGTGACGCCTCGGTTGTTGAAGGGACTGCAGTCTGATGAGAGGTACTGGAAACCGCCGCCACTGACTCCAAGATAACCACATATTGCGAGGAGACTGTGTACCGCCCTTGCAGCCCAAGTACCGTTCGTGTAGTGGTTCATTCCAGCCGGGGCCGTCATGATCAGCCCTGGCCCATGCGTAGCAAAGGTCACTGCGATGTCCCGAATGATGCTCGGACTGACCCACGTGAGACTACTCACTCGCTGCACGTCATACTCGCGCACTCTCTGACAGTACTCCTCGAAGCCCACGACATACTTCTCCACGAAATCGCGATTCCACAGCCCTCTCTCTATTATCACGTTGGCGATACCCAGTGCCAGTGCACCATCGGTCCCCGGTCGTATTGTCGTATATATGTGGGCCATCTTTGCATGCGGAGTCCTTCTGGGGTCGATCACTATCAGCTTGGCACCTCTATCGAGTGCCTCCTGTATCACTCTCTTGCAGTGAAGACTTGACTCGAACTTGTTTGTACCCCATATGACGAGACAACGCGAGTTCGCCCAGTCTTTCAACTCATGCGGCGGGAATGGCCCGACGTTGAAACGAGCGCCCTCATATGCTCCCTTGAAGCATATCTCTGATATCCCCGGGATCATCCTGGTCCCCAGTGCATTTGCAAACCTGGCTGCGTATCTGGGTGCCATACCATCATTTCCCGATCCCGAGTATATCCCGACTGACTGGGGCCCGAACTCTCGTCTGGCCTCATCTATTCTCTGTGCGATATCGTCCAGGGCCTCGTCCCAAGATATGCGTATGAAGGAGCCATCCGGCTGTCTTCTCAGTGGATGCTTCAGTCGGTCCCCGTAGTAGGTCCTCATTGCATGGGCGTAGCCCTTAGGACAGCACCTTCCCAGCGTGTAGGGGTGATTTGGGTCTCCAAGTATGCGTGTTACTCTGCCATCCTCGATGACTACCTGGTACGCGCATATGTCTGGGCAGTTGAGAGCACAGGCGGAGTACTTGACTTCGCGGGGCATCGTTCTCCTCCGTGATCTTCATGCTTGAATACTCATTGTTTGGGTCACGGTAGTCCGTGTCACTGGTCCACGTCAGTATGATGTACATTCCTGTACATCAATGTACTTAATAGGACAATACTTATAAGGGGGTTCACGGCATCGCCCGGTCGGTCTACCCTGAGGTGATTCGAATGGTGAGCGTGTGTCTGCTCCACTGGTATTGGGGTCCGAGAGGACCCGTCTAGTCAGCTCACCGTCCACCGAGGGTATCTCTTCTGTTTCTCTTGCGCGCTCGGCACCCACTGAGTGGAAGGGCGGATTGAGCTCTCAGATGTCAGTGGTCTCCGCACGGTACTCCATCAACATCTCAGGACAGACCACCTCAGAACAATGGTGAGATCCGAGATGAAGACAGAATTCACACGAGTGATCTTGAACCAAGAAGACCTTCCGAAGAACTATGTGAACATCGTACCGCATCTGAGAAGTCCTCTGCCCCCTCCCATCGATCCTCGCACGTCTCAGCCGATCGACCCCGAGGCGCTGAAGGCACTCTTTCCTGTCGAATGCATAAGACAGGAGGTGAGTACGGCCAGGGAGATCCGGATACCGGACGAACTCCGCGAGGCATACCTACAGATAGGACGTCCGACCCCACTCCAGAGAGCCGTGCATCTCGAGGCGGCCCTGAAGACACCAGCTAGGATATACTTCAAGCGAGAGGACACATCTCCAACTGGGAGCCACAAGCTCAATACAGCATTGGCACAGGCCTACTTCGCATCGAAGGAGGGTACTGAGAGGCTCGCCACGGAGACCGGTGCAGGGCAATGGGGGAGCGCTGTTGCGTACGCCGCGGCGCACTTCGGTCTGAAGGCCACCATCTACATGGTCAGTGCAAGCTACGAGCAGAAACCCTACCGAGGCATCATGATGAGGATGTATGGAGCCGATGTGACTCCCTCGCCATCCGACCGTACTGAGGTGGGTCGAAAGATCAGGGCTACTGACCCAAACCATCCCGGCTCTCTCGGGATAGCCATCAGCGAGGCTCTCGAAGACACCATGAATAGTCCAAACACCAAATACACACTCGGCTCGGTCCTGAATCATGTCCTGCTACATCAGACAGTGATCGGACAGGAGGTCGTCCAGCAGCTCAGGATGATTGGTGAGACTCCCGATGTGATAGTGGGATGTGTCGGCGGTGGTAGCAACTTTGCAGGCATGAGCTATCCCTTTCTGGCGCGGTCCGAATACCGTGATGTCGATTTCCTGGCCGTGGAACCTGTCGTTTGCGGAAAGATGACTAGGGGAGAGTATCGTTACGACTATGGCGATTCTGCTGGCCTGACACCCATGTTGAAGATGCACACGCTCGGGGCAGACTTCACCCCGCCGCGGATTCATGCAGGAGGTCTCAGGTATCACGGTGTCGCTCCGACCATCAGTGCACTGATACTGGAGGGCCGCATCCGGCCAGTGGCATATGAGCAGGTCGAGGTGCTTGAGGCCGGCCGACTCTTCGCTCGTTCAGAGGGAATCGTGCCCGCTCCCGAGTCGTCTCACGCCATAAAGGCGGTCATTGATCTTGCCCTCAAGGCCAAGCAGGAGAAGCGGGAGCGTGTCATCGTGTTCAACCTCTCCGGTCACGGTCACTTCGACATGGCGGCCTACGGCTCTCTGATGGACGGGACGCTCGGCAGCGCAGCCTAATTTCTCCCGACATGTGGGCTGAAGGGCCTGTGACAGTCGCTGGGGTCCGCCTTGGGAAACCGGGGTGAACCCCTAATGACTCCTGCTGCGGGAATGTTCTTAATCTGCCGAGTAGGTCACCGGGGTCAGCAGCTCCGCATCTGTATCTTGTGTCTGAGATTCAGACATGTTCTCAACAGGGAGTGAAAGTCAGGATGAAGACCGAGTGCATGGACATAGAGATAGTGGAGTATCGAGATGACTTGGCTGAGGCACTCGCCCACATGTACAACACTTGGGACACACTCTGGCCGACCGGATATACACGTGGGGTACCCTACACGGCCGAGAGGGTCAGAAAGGAACTTGGAACAATGAATGCAATATCCATCCTGATTGCGATCGACAGACAATCTGGACGCCCTGTCGGATCCTGCACGCTCCATGCCCACATGAGGGACACTGATGCTGCTTACATTGGAGTCTTGGGAGTGTCCCCTGAGGCTCTCAACAAGAGGGTTGGCAAGAGGTTGCTGCTCAGGGCAATCGAAGTAGCACTCGAACGTGGCTATGGTCGAGTTGACCTGAACACGTGGGCCGGTAATCTCAGAGCGGTACCTCTCTACAAGCGAGTGGGCATGATGTGGAATCCCGAAGGCATGGGCGTCACCATGGAAGACTATGTCCCTGCGATACTTGCACACCCACTCTGCAGAGGGTTCTTCTCAGGCACGAGTCCTGACGAGTGGTACAGTCTTCTTCGAAGGGAGATCAAACAGGCACCGGACGATCTGACCGTCGACGGGATGAGGGTCTACGAGTATAGGTTTGAGAGGGGAGATGACACCCTGACTGTCCGTGTTGACCGCCACTGCAAGGCAATATCCTCCGTCGAGAGTGTCGTGAGCGGTAAGAGACTCAGGGTCAGCACCAGACTTGCACACCACGATGTGCAGATAGGACTGAAGTCGCGACACATTCTTGAGATTGTCAATGGCACTGACCAGCAGCTGAAGGTGGCTGCCTCGCTCAAGGTCTTCGATGGCATATCGCTGGACGGCGTACCCAGTGCCGAATTCACTGTTGAACCGGGTGACCAAGTGACATGGGTGGTAACACTACGTCCTGATGACAATGCACCCCTCTCAGTGGTCGGAAAGAGGACTCCCGCAATCATCACGAGTCTAGTAATAGATGGACTGGTATGTGAGCTCTCGACTGGACCATTCGTGCAACCTATCGCCGAGATAGTCAATGAGGAGAATGAGTGCATTATCGGTCCGGGTGGCGACGTCATCCTTCCGCTATCCATATTGAGTTCTGCGGACATGACACTGAGAGGCAAGATCGAGCTGGAGACGTCGCAAGCCGGTCTGACCATCAGTCCGTCCTCAGCAGACATCGTACTCTCTCCACGAGGCAGGGCCGGGGCTATGATACATGTAGTCGCTGACACGAGTCTTCCACACGGGGCGTATAGCATCAGGGCACGCCTCAGACTGGAACCAGACCGCACTTCTCCGGACGCTCCAATTGTCACCGGCTGGTCCAAGCTTCGCGTGTTCTGTCTCGCAGATATGAGAGCTGCTGTATCAACTGACGAGGTCAAGCGCGAGGTAGTGGTTGCCTCTGTCGGATACATTGCCAGATTGCAGGTCGAGGGAGGTGCGTTGATTGTCTATAGTCCAATCGGTTCTATGGATAGTCCGATCTTCAGAGCATCTGATGTAGGGCCTCCCTTTGGAATTGGCCCTCTGCGTCAGGCAGACCGCATCCCGAGAATAGCGGAGGATCCTCATCAGACGACTGTCGTGATGTCCGTGGATCATCCCGAACGACCCCTGAGGCTTGAGGATCGATACATCTTCGAGCACAATGGCATGATCGTGCGGCATGAGATATGGGTCGAGAACACGGGTTCTGTTCCCGAGACGATTCAGGCCAGGGCGACGGGACGGTTGGGTGGGATCGGTCTCAGCCCCGGGGTGTGCTACGTACCTCTCGAGCACGGAGTTGTCCGGAACGATCTGAGTGACATCACCTTCTCGTATCCCGTGATCCCCAGCGACCCAACGAGGTTCAGTGAGGGATGGTTCGCTGTTGAGAGGACACAATCGTACGCCCTCGGCCAGTTCTGGAAACCCAGTGCAGTCGAAGAGGTGCAGTTGGCACAGGACCAAGTTGGCAACGTGGTGTTCCCGAGCACCACTCTGCCGCCCAGAGAGAGTCGCAAGGTCGGGGAGATCTGGATGGTCTTTGGCGCCCGTGATTGGAGAGAGGTCCAACAGATCTGGCGCCACAGAGTAGTTGGCGTGGTCACTGATGGAGTGGTGAAGAGTGGCATCTATCCATTGATGGCCCCTGTCGATGTCCTCGTCAGACCTGCGGTGATTCCTCATCTCCGCGAAACAGATGTGACCATCAAGTTGGCCACCCGAAGGGGCCCAACGGTAGTGAGCCTGACGGTCGAGCCTCCAGAGGGTTGGAGCTGCGACCCACAGACCATCAGTGAGCTGAGATTGGATGGCGAGAGTGACCTGAGCGTAGTCCTGACACCATCTGACGATGTTCCACGAGACCGGCTGGTCCATCGAGGTCGCGTACGGCTCATGGCAGCAGTCGAGAGAGTTGTCCCCCTGCGGGTGATCCAACTGGGACACGGAGGGTCTCTACAGGTGGTGGGTATCGAACGAGAGGGGCTTGAGGTATTCCAGGTGACCACTGATGCATGTGAATTCCAGGTGTCAGCTGAGTACGGCGGCTGTATGATATCTCTCAGGAATTCTTCCAAGACCGAGTTCCTGAAGTCAAGCTTCCCAACACCGACTCCCAGAGAAGGCGGTTTTATGGAGAACTACTATGGGGGTGTGCAGCCAATTATATGGTCTGACAGCCCGTCCGACGGTCTCACAAGGGCCCGTACCAACAGGGAGAACATGGTTGCCAGAATGGTCGAGATTGGGTGTTGGAGGGGTGTCGAGGTGTCTTGGAAATCGGTGCTGCAGAGGATCATTCGCGGGATGGATGTCGCTGTCCAGTATCTCACCTGTGCAGGAAGTCCCCTTGTCCTGGTCAGAATGTTACTCCGCAACAGCACTGCGAGCCCGACGGCCATTAACCCGTCCTTCATGACTGACATCGCGATTGACACGTCACCACCGGGCTGGGTAATGAGGACTGACTGGCTGGACGGGAGGTCCGACGTATACCTGGGGTCACTACCCATTGCGGCAGCTCCTTCCAGTCGAGTACTCCTTGTCAGACGTGGAGGGCCTATCTGTGACAGTGTTGCTATGATTGCAGACCCCGAGCAGTCACGAGTCATTGGTGTGTGCTTCCAAGACATGCTCATGCTTGGTGCGTTCGGAAAGATGTTGGTGTTGCCGGGCGAACACAGAGAACTTGTGCTATGCCTTGCAGTCAATATCTGTTCAGATGAGGACCTTCTGGACGTCCAGAATGCCCTGAGGGAGATCGCCAACTCCGTGAGGTGACCGATGAAACACCTGACGGCAAGACATGTTCATGTCGACCACTCTGAGCCCCTCCTATGGAAACCTGCTCGGTTGGATCATCAGGACGGCAGAATACACTTTAGTCCGTTCCTGATGTCCATTGCCATTCGGGGTGACCGCATCATGCCGGACCCGCCTAATGACCTTGTTGGACGACTGTTGCATCTGCTTTTGTCAAGAGTAACGAAGAGTGGAGTTGCCAGGCTGTCGACGAGTAGACAGGAATTGACAGTGGTGATTGAGACAGACTACTACCCCGTGAAACTGGTCTGGGGTGACGGTGTCCGCGTGACTCCGGACTGGTCAGGGGGCTCAGACATCACTGTCAAGACCTCAATGGACTGCATCGTGAGGGTAGCCTCTGGCCAGAGCACTCTTCTCAGGGAGATCCTGAGTCGCCGGATACGGGTGAGTGGGCTGGTGTGTCACCCGTTTGCAACAGCCCGGGTCTACAGACTGTTGTCAGCTGCTTTGAGGGGACAGGTCGGATGAACATAGTCCAGGATCTGATCTCGGTTGTTGGCAAGGAATACGTATCAGACAGGCTGCCCGAACGATACGTCTACTCCTTCGATATGACTGAGAACGAACCAAGAGAGCCCGCTGCTGTGGTCATGCCCAGCACTGTTCGTGAGGTCCAGGAGATACTTCTGCTTGCAAACAGGACGAGAACCCCAGTGGTCCCCTTTGTCACCGGTCAGAATGTGGGCGGCCTGACTATCCCTCAAGTCGATGGCGCTGTTGTAATCGACCTCAAGAGGATGGACCGGATAGTGGAGGTCGACGAGGACGCCATGTATGCGGTCCTTGAACCGGGTGTCACATTTGGCCACCTCCGAAGACATCTCGACCAATACCACCCCTTCCTGAGATACACCTATCCTCTAGCACCCCCGTACACATCGGTGATGGCAAATGCATTACTACAGGGCCTGTGTGACCTGTCGACGAGACAGGGAGCGATGGGCGACTTCATCAACGGGCTTGAGGCCGTGCTTCCCACGGGTGAGATAGTGCGGGTTGGCTCCGGCGTCATGGGCGACGGGAACTGGTTTGGCCGCTATCCCCTCCCTGACCTCGTGGGGCTATTCAGCGGGTGGCAGGGCATGACCGGTATTGTGACGAAGATCGCTGTGCAGCTCTGGCCGAAGCCACGTCATGTGGAACACGCTGCCCTCTTCACCTTTGGTGAACAAGAGACAACTGATCTCGTCAGTGCCATCGCCCGGACTCAGGTACTCGATGATGCGGACTGCATGTCGTTGTCAATCGCCAAGATGCTCTTGGGAGTAGCGGCCCCGGTAAAGGCGTTCCCTGGTGAACCGGACTATGCGACATTACTGACTGTCAGCGGAAACACCGCGTCGGAGGTCTCTGAGAAGATGAGTGTCGTCCGAGAGTGTGTCGAGCGGGCCAAGAGAGTCGAGCCAAGACAACTACTGGTGCCCTGGCGTGCCGTGAAGACCCTGATGGGCGAGCAGGCTGACTCGTGGGTAGACTTTCCCTCTGACGCCTTCAAGGTCCTGACAGAGTATGACGGGCTCACATGGGTCGGGACCTACATTCACCCACGTCAGTGGGCCGCAGCACTCCGGGGAGGTCGGGCGATAGTGGAGAGGTACGGATTTGAACTCATGGCCTTCCTCAAACCGATGAAGGGCATGCACTTCTCGGAGTTCAAGTTCATCATCCGCTTCCCCAAGGACCAGGCCACCGTCGAGAGAGTGAGGCGCTGTAACGAAGAGATTCTTGACCTTGCTCTGTCGCTGGGGGCAATCCCGTATAAGACGCCAGTCTGGGCTGCGAAGAGACTCCAGTCCCTCATGGATCCTGGCTATGTTGCTCTTGTACGAAGAGTCCGGGACCTGCTCGATCCCAACCATATCATGAATCCGGGGAGGTGGGGTCTGTGAAGGTCATTGAGGAGTGGTCACACAACTGCATCAGATGTGGCAACTGCAAGTACGCCTTCAGGCACTACTTCGACACTTGTCCGTCGGGCCACGTCTTTCGATTCGAGAGTTACTTTGCCTCCGGAAGGGTTGCGTTGGCCCGTGCGCTGAACCAGGGCATTCTATCCCCCGACGTGTCACTCATGGACCCAGTGTTTCTCTGTACCACCTGCGGGAGCTGCGAGGTCCAGTGCCTCGCACCTCACCGTGCGCACATTGTGGAGATAATCGAGGAGTTGAGGCACGACCTAGTCACTGCACTCGGCTCACACCCAGCACACGCTCGCATAGTGGAGAGCGTGCGGACCCACCACAACCCATACGGTGTCCCTCACGATTCGTATAGACTGCGAGAGTCATTTGGGCTACCTGACAGGGCAGACGTGGTGTACTTCATCGGCTGTACCTCCAGATACCGCGAGACTTCGATCCGCGATGCCACTGTCAGAGTGTTGAGAAAGTCCGGAGTCCGCTTCACTGTAGTCGATGAGTACTGCTGTGCATCACCACTGCTGCGTACAGGTCACCGCGAGCTGGCATTAGGACTTGCAAGACACAATGCGCACGTGATTCAAGAGGCTGACGCAAGGACTGTGGTGACCTCATGTGCGGGGTGTTACCGGGCCCTGACAAGAGACTATCCGCGTCTTGGTGTGGACCTTGGCGCTGAAGTTGTCCACTCGAGCCACCTGTTTGACGATCTACTTGAGGACGGCAGAATGAGCGTTCGGTCGCACGACGGGGTAGTGACATATCATGACCCGTGTCATCTTGGGAGACACTGCGGCGTCTACGAGCCGCCTCGGAACGTGATCCGGAGGCTAGGGTTTGAGCTTGTGGAGATGCAGTCATCAAGAGAGAATGCCTGGTGTTGCGGGGCCGGTGGCGGAGTGAAGGCCGCCTATCCCTCTTTTGCGCTGAGCACGGCTCACGAGAGGATCGCACAGGCCAGGAACACTGGTGTCGACACGCTAGTGTCAGCGTGTCCTTTCTGCAAGCGCAATCTTGCGGAGTCATCAGATGGCTCAATCACCGTGATTGATCTGGCCGAGTTGCTTGACAGTGTGACCCTCTAGCTCGACACAATTCAGAGTCTGTGACCATGCGTCCTCTGCAGACATCGGTGATGAAGTCTCGTCGAATGGCATGTCATCTGTATGCTGGGTCAGATTCATGTGTCTGAGACCTCCAGAGTCGTGTTGGTAGCGTCGGAGTGCATAGTTACGCGACCCGATTCGTGTAGGAAAGTGGAACTAGAAACAGTTATTATTGCACTGAAGCAACACTCAACAGAACACCGAGAACGGGGATTGTATTGTCTGAAGACGAGGCGATCATGGTCAACGACGGTATCTATTGGGTGGGCTTCAGTGATGTCAAGGCCGGATTCTCGAACAATCCGTACCTGATTGTTGATGGCGATAGTGTGGTCCTGTTCGATCCCGGCTCTCGCAGACCTGAACACTTTGGGGTCGTTAGGAGAAAGATAGAGTCTGTGGTTCCTGTAGAGAAGATCAACGTCATCGTGTGTTCTCACCAAGACCCAGACCTGTGTGCCTCTGTCCCCCTCTTCGAGGAGATAATCGGGGTTGACAACTTTGAGTTCATCACCACGTGGCGCACGTCGTTGCTGGTCCCGTACTACGACATCAAGACGGAGGTGACCACTGTCGAAGACGGCGATATTCTTGAGCTCGATAATGGCCGGAGTCTGATGTTCATCACCGCTCCGTACCTTCATTTTGCCGGTGCCCACGTCACGTACGACATGAAATGTAAGACCCTGTTCTCCGGAGACATATGCGGTGCTTTCACGTCTAACTGGAAGATCTTTGCAGATGACGATTACATAGAGGCAATGCGGATCTTTCATGAGCCCTATATCGGGCACAAAGACATCATAGCTTCCTTTCTGAAGAAGGTTCAGAGGCTGGGGATCGAGATTGACATGATCTGTCCCCAACACGGTTCTGTCATCAGGAAAGACATGGTGCCAAAGGCTCTCCAGGCACTGGCTTCATTCGAGGTGGGATCATGGCTGATATAGACCCTGACAGATTGAAGGCATTCGTGTCACTGGTGGTACAGAGAGGACTGGGGCTGTACGGACAGGATGAGATGGCCCGCATGTGCTACGAGTCTGGGATTGCCCTCACTGATATGAACGAGGTCGATTGGCTCGACGGTAATCCCTATGACAACGTACAGCAGTTGCTAATCAGATATGGTTCTCGAAATCTTCCCGCAAAGATGACTGCCATAATACTCGCGAGACAGCACAACATCCCGGTTCCAGAGGTGTTGTTGGAGAAGAGGCAGAAGAAACGACGCTGGACCTTCCGTAAGAGGTAGACACTGCTGCCGGTAGAGGGGGCCGAAGATTGTCTAGAACGGAGAAGGTACTTATCTTCGATGCATCAGGAGTCCCGCTGCTCTTCTTTGACTTTGAGAGCCACGAGATGAGGGTCGACAAGGTACTGGTCACCGGCTTCCTGACCGCACTACAGGCCTTCAGCTCCGAACTGTTTGAGACGGCGGCCCCTCGCATAGGCATCGAGCTTGGTCAGAATGTCGTTACCATGATCCGTCGTGAGGACCTGATCTTAGCAGTCATTGGTCATCGGAAGTACCTGCACCTGGAACGTGAACTCACTCAGATGCTTGCGGAGATAGACCACCTGCTGCCCAGGAGTGGTCTTGTCCTCGAGGACCAGGCAATACTCGAACCAATTCGACGTAGGCTAATCAGGATCCTGTTCAAGATCCCCATCGCACAGGACTGGATCCCCGTCCCTGTAGAAGAATCGACCGCATTTGAGACGTGTCAGACCGAGTGCTCATGGTTGTCCGAGCTGGACGGTCACAGACGTATCGAGGATCTGAGAGTGTTCGGTGAAAAGCCCCGAGAGGAGATCTATACGATCCTCAATGCGCTCTATGTGGATGGTGCAGTCACTTTCACCAACTTCATAGAAGACAGAGACTACATCATTGGTTCCGAGCAGGTCAAATGTCTGCTGGGCCGCGTAAGCACCGATCGTGACATGCTGTCGCTGAGTCACCCAGATGTCGACATCGTCAGCGTGGTCAAAGACTTGGACGAGTTCGTTCTTGTCGGAGTCCTGCGGGAGAGGTACGGCGGGGGCGTGGTCTCCCTTCTCGAACACCTCTGGAGACTGGGCTACGTACAGATAGCAGACGAGGACACGCGTCGGTTGTTGATTGCCATTGACGTCTTCTCAATCTTCATTACGATCCTCCGGCAGCTCGTTGATGAGTCCAAGCTAATGTCGGAAGTACAACAGCTCATCAGAAGCACTGCCGACCATGATGTCCTCCAGAGATTGAAGCTCCTAGATAACGAGATCGAGATCGAGAGGGGATTCTCATTACTCGAGTTTGAGAGCGTGACAGACCGGGAGTCTGCTATCACATCATGGGTGAACATCACACTGCGACTGATCGACATCTACCTACCGAAACTCAAGGCACGACTCGTCCCAATGGTCTACGAGTATCTGATAGGACAGTATCTGCAGAGGTTTCATAACGAGGACCTCAGCATACTAAACCCGATACTATATCGACTGGAGCAAGATGCCCGGTAATGAACGCATCAGCCTGTGTTGGCCCAGCCACGCCTGCGGCTCCATATTCTAGACCTCCCTGGAGCCATCGCGGACTACGCCTACCACCAGTCTGATCGAGCGGCAGTGACTCTGTCAACCGGCCGTCAGTCGAGTTCTCGCCGGAGCTAGTTGCCACAGACATCAATGCTTATAAGAGGCAACCCGCGGTCTCTCTCTGGACCTATCCCGAGGAGCGACACAGATGGTGCGAGTTGGTCTACGCCACTGTCATTGGGGTCCGAGAGGACCCGTCTAGTCAGCTCACCATCTGTCGCCAGGACCAATTCTCATTCTGCCTCGCACATTCTGAGCTCTGGAGTAGTCTCCGGTCCAGACTCATTCTTCGCACCCAGTCTTGGGACTGGACATCCTGCGGACTCGGGAAGGACCCTCCCAGAACAGGAAGTGAAAATAAGACATGACCAGACCAATACGAGTTACACTTGGCATTGAAGACTTACCAAGAAGCTATGTGAATATCGTACCATACCTGAGGGAACCGCTTCCTCCCGCAGTTGACCCAGTGACATCCGAACCTGTCACTGTGGAGAGACTGTCTGCAGTATTCCCCACTGAGTGTGCGAGGCAGGAGTTGTGTACAGACCCGGAGATACCGATTCCAGAAGAACTCCGTGAGTCCTACATACAGATAGGTCGACCAACGCCCCTCCAGAGAGCAGTCCACCTCGAGCAGAAGCTCAGGACCCCGGCAAGGATCTATTTCAAGAGGGAAGACCTGTCTCCAACGGGGAGTCATAAGCTCAACACTGCTCTTGCACAGGCGTACTTTGCGCTGAAAGACGGTGCACAGCGCCTCACTGCAGAGACGGGAGCCGGACAATGGGGCTGTGCCGTCGCTCTTGCTGCATCACACTTTGGTCTTAGTGCCTCGATCTATATGGTGCGGACAAGCTTTGAGCAAAAGCCCTACAGGACATTCATGATGAGGATGTATGGTGCAGAAGTCATCCAGTCTCCATCGGAACTGACTGAGTCCGGCAAGAGGGTCCGTGCGAATTCCCCTGAACATCCCGGATCCATCGGCATTGCCATCAGCGAGGCCGTCGAAGACACGCTACACAGTCCTGGTACCAAGTACGCAAACGGTTCTGTGATGAACCACGTACTCCTTCACCAGACTGTCATAGGCCAGGAAGTGGTTCAACAACTGAGGAAGGTCGATGAGACGCCAGATGCAGTCGTGGGATGTGTGGGAGGCGGCAGCAACTTCGCAGGGATAAGCTATCCCATGATGGTCAGACCTGAATACAGAGATGTCAGCTTCATTGCGGTTGAACCTGATGCGTGCAATAAGATGACGAGAGGCGAGTACCGGTATGACTTCATCGACTCAGCTGGTCTGCTCCCAAGGCTGAAGATGCACACACTCGGTGCAGACTTCACGCCAAGGCGAATACATGCGGGTGGACTCAGATATCACGGTGTGTCGCCCACGGTCAGCGTCCTCATCAATGAGCGACGAGTTCATCCCGTCGCCTATGACCAGGTGGCTGTCCTAGAGGCTGGCCGGCTCTTTGCCCAGACAGAGGGGATCGTCCCCGCTCCTGAGTCTTCCCACGCAATAAGAGCAGCCATTGACCTTGCGACTGCGGCTCGAAGAGATGACAGAGAGATGGTCATTGTCTTCAATCTCTCTGGTCATGGCCATTTTGACATGGGTGCCTATGGTATGCTCATGGATGGTGCACTGGCCATGCCCCCGCTCGCCGCATGACGCAGTACCGGACCATTGAGAGTCCTGGTCCTTACTCGACACGCCGGGTCAGTAGCCGGGGCCGGAACTTGCTGTCTGCCACCAGTGATGAATGTATGCAGCCACGATACCAAGACCTACTTCTGGCATGGCAGACAGCGCCTCTGATCACGGGTGGTCCCTCCCCGCATGCGACGGTGTCAGACGGCACGGAGCATCCTACAGACTATTTGTCAGCCACATCTTAATATCTGGGGCGTGGGTGTTAGTGTTGGCGATCAGGGAATGGAGAGACACAACATCCAGGCCATGCTCATCATGGAGCGAGGCGGAATCCCTCTGTTCTTTGCAAAGCTGGACCCACGTGCGCAAGACCTAGACCCAATGCTTGTTGCGGGTTTCTTCACCGCTCTCAAGAACTTCTCCAAGGAGGTAGTCGAGAAGAGCAGCGACATGTTTCAGGTCGACTATGGTGCCCGCCTCTTTACTGTCATCTCTGGTGACAATGTAGACATGGTCGTGGTTGGCATGGGTGAGTGGGACAACACACTTGACTCGGTCCTCAGGTCCCTCA
>JAWAQK010000006.1:24366-61797 GCA_038893995.1 Candidatus Thorarchaeota archaeon
GAGTTCGAACACGTCTGGCTTTCCGGTCTCTCGAGAGAACAGATTGACAGTCTTGACGTCACGTCGTGCTTCCCCGAATTCCGGGCAGGGGTAGTTGCTGAACTCTCTCTCAGGAGGCTCTCGGGAGCGTGGGTGCCCGTCTCAGCCAAGTCAGATTCCAAGTCGATGGTGGACAGCCCGATCGCCTCCCTCATCGACGGTGTAAGAGACATTGACTCAATCACGAAGAGCAGTGGCATGAGGCCCGACGAGGTACTGGCCGAGATAGCACGTCTCTGGGCACTGGGATCAATCAAGTTCAGGAACATCCTGAGCGGCCATGATGTACTTGCCAAGAGTCGTCGCCTGGACCGCCTACTCCAGTCACCTTCACTTCTTCGGTCTGAATTCGACAGTCATAGACCCGAGCTGATTGCACTGGTGCCGAGGCTTGCAACAGTCGTCGATGGCCGGCGGACAGTCGATGCGATTGTGAACATCCTATCCGCTGAGTATGGTCGCGATGCCGTCATTGAGACACTGGAATACCTGATGGACAGGAGGGCAATTGAAACACTCTCGCCCGAGAAACGACGCATTCTGCTGATGAAGGAGGCCACAGAGATAGCTCTGCGTGTAGCCGAGACCGAGTACGGACGGGATGTGGCCTTTCAGCGTCTGGACTGGGCGATCGGTCGCGTACCGTTACCTGAGGTAGTGGGTGACATAATCAACTCAGGAGGAAACTGGGTCATCGAGTACGACTCGAGAATGCTTGAGGGACTGAATCCGAGTCGTCTGATGGATGTATACGCGGGATGGATGAGGCTCCTTGCAAACTTCATCGGGTCGCTTGACCAGAACAGACTGAAGAGCTATGCTGAGGTCCTGGCAGACACCTACTCGAGATATCTGCTCGAACGATACGCACCAGAGGACCTGCTTGGTTTCGAGGAGATCGCCTTCTGGCTGGACCTGAGATGTATGGAGAGGAGGCAGTGAGAGATGGTCCGAGATACCAGACCTGTATACTTGGTTGCTAAGACACTGAGCACTCGGGGTCAGACGATTCACGGACGTGAGAAGATCGTGGAGCTCTGTTCAAAGTCGGGTGTACTCCTACTGGACGGTGTCGATGAGGAGATGCAGGAACAGGACTCGGAACAGGGTCTCATGAACTTCATCATCGGCTATTCCCAGCTCTCGCCGGCGTCTAGGCTTGCCGTGATGGTGCTCGCAAGGCAACACGGACTCGCATTGCCCGCACACCTGATGCAGAGGAAGAATGCACTGAAGACCCTCCTCGACAACCTGTCTCAGTACTTTCCTCGCATCTGAGCCACATCGGTCACCGTCGCGGTGTTTTCAGAAAGATTGAACTAGCTGGCAGCAGGAAACTTCTCGAAGTTCCGATGAGCCCCCAGTACCTGTTCAAGATAGTCACTGTAGGTGCCCCAGCTGTAGGGAAGACATCTCTCATTCTCAGGTACACGACGGGCCGATTCCGAGAGTACTATGCGCCTACACTGGGTGCAGACTTTGCTGTCAAGGCACTGAAGGTCGACGATGACACAGTCCGATTGCAGATCTGGGACCTTGGTTCTCAGGACTTCCTGGGCAGAGTGAGGGCACAATACTATCTGGGATCGAGAGCTGCCATATTTGTCTACGACATGACTCGGCGGGAAACACTTGAGCAGCTCAGACTGTGGAAACAAGAGGTCGAACGTCATGCCGGAAGGGTACACTCAGTCGTGATTGGAAACAAGTCTGACCTGGCAAGTCAGCGAGAGGTCTCTCGGGAGGTTGGTGAGGAGCTGGCACATGAGTTCGAGGCGGACTATCTCGAGGTCAGCGTGAAGCTCAATGAGAACGTCGACGAGGTCTTCAAGAGAGTCTCCGAACAGCTACTGGAGAACATGGTCTAGAGTCCGACTGCTCGATCTCGATGCATTCTCTTGAGTGGCTATGGCCAATGTCCGCAGCCTCCAGTCAGCCACTCCACGCGCCCTGTCAAGTGAGTGCAACAATCTATGGCTCCTCCGAAAGGGCCATCTACAAGTGGGCTCACCACTCAATCGTGTGGACTTCATAGACGGAGGTGTCAGAGGACTGAACGTACGGCGCTGGCGGATCCCCACCGAGGACGAGATACTGAACGGCAGGACGACCGATGTGTACTTCTCCAGGACGAAACAGGTGCTTGATGCGGAGGGAGTCAACCCTCTGGTCTATGCAGAGGTGACCGTGTCTTGGCATCCGCCAGAATACGGTGCACTGTTTGTTGCAGGAATAGACGATGTCCTGAAACTCTTCGAGGGTCGTAATGTGAACATATACGGTCTTCCCGAAGCAACCATGTTCAGTGCCAGGGATGATCGGGGGGTGTCTGTGCCAGTACTGAGCATAGAGGGCCACTATGCAGACTTTGCAGAGCTTGAGACGCCAGCGCTGGGATTTCTGTGCTTCACATCCGGTGTTGTCACCAAGACGGCACATCTGAGGGCCATAGCCGGCCAACGCAGGCTCCTTTCATTCGGTGCACGCCGAGTCCATCCTGCGCTCTCAGCTCAGCTCGAGTACGCCGCCTACATAGGCGGTTGTGATGGAGTATCCAGCATCCTGGGCGCGGAGATGCTTGGCATTGAACCATCAGGTACAATGCCACACGCGCTGATAGTCGTCCTCAGGGATCATGTCCGAGCTTGGCAGGCCTTTGATAGGCATATCAAGAGAGACGTGCCTCGAATTGCACTTACCGATACGTACCTTGACGAAGTACGTGAGGCCATCATGGCCGCTGAGAGTGTGAGGGACCTATACGCTGTCCGACTTGACACGACTGGCAGCAGACGTGGCGACATGGCCAAGATCGTCAGGGAAGTTCGCTGGGAACTAGATGTGCGCGGGTATAAGCACGTGAAGATCTTTGTGAGCGGTGGGCTTGATGCGGAAGAGATGAGGCGCCTGTCTGACGCACCGGTTGACGGATACGGAGTGGGGAGTGCAATAAGCAATGCTCGACCGATCGATTATGCGATGGACATTGTCAGTCTCTACGAGGATGGCTCGTGGACACCTGCAGCTAAACGGGGTAAGATGTCGGGCAGGAAACGTGTGTACCGGTGTGAGTCATGCCTCCGGCTTCGAGTCATGCTAGTTGACGATCCTCCGCCGGCCTGTCCCGAATGCGGTAAGGTGATGTCCAGCCTAAGTGTTCAGCTCATGCACTCAGGCGTCCCCGTTTCGGAGGTGCATCCACCCGAAAGATTAAGAGAGCGAGTACTTCAACAGTTAACAATGATTAAGAGGTGATGGGATGAGAGCCGGTGGGGTCACTGCACTCATAGTAGTAGACATGTTGAACGACTTTGTCAGGCCGTCAGGTAGGCTCCCCGTGAATGGGGCAGAGAGCCTACTTCCCGTACAGAGAAGACTGTTGGAAGTCGCTCGCGAACTCGGGTACCCGATTGTATATCTGGCTGACAACCATCTTCCTGACGATCCGGAATTTACCAAGTGGCCACCACATGCCATCGTCGGTACAGAGGGCTCGCAGGTCGTTTCTGAGATTGCCCCCCAACAGTCAGACAGAGTCATCCCCAAGAGGAGGTACTCGGGCTTCTTCGGTACGGACCTGGACCTGACCCTCAGAGAGAATGGTGTGAGCAGGATCATGCTCATGGGTGTGCTGACTGACATATGCGTGATGTATACATCTGCTGACGCCTCTGCCCTTGGTTACGAAGTAATCGTCGTTTCTGATGCGACGATGAGTACCGATGACGAGAATCACAGGTTCGCACTGCAGCACATGAAGTATGTCCATGGTGCCTCAGTCATCACCGCAGAGGAGGCCGTTGGGGTACTTGAACAGGGATGCGCCTGTCCCGGGTAACAGCAAGTCTCTGCATCGCCGATTGGTAGAACTCTCATCCCCTCTCGTGCCCTAATGTACGTCCGCGGTCTATATCTCGGTTCGGGCCAAAGAAGACCACTATCTGACCGTTATGGCTCCTACAGGACATACCCGGACACAGTCGCCGCAACGGGTGCACAGATCCACAAATGCGACGTCTACCCGCCAGACCTTGGGGTCATTGCTGACATCATCGGGTGAGTAACACATGAAGAGCGCCTGGGGACATATCTGAAGGCATTTCTTGCATGTCCTTGGGTCCTTGCAGAGTCCGTGGTCCACGCGGATCTGCGTCCTTCTCATCACCACACCTCCCTGAGGACGGGACTGGACGTCCGCTCGACCATCTCTATGGCCTTTTCGGGGCAGCTGAGGGCGCAGAGGCCGCATCCGAAACATCTCCACTGGTTGATGAACGGCCTGCTCATCGAGTCAACAAAGTTCAGTGCGCCAAACTGGCAGCGGGACGCACAGGTCCTGCAACCCGAACACTTTGAGTAGTCCACTCTTGCCACATACTCGCCCTTCCAGAGGGCCCTGATGTCATACGCGGTGCGCAATCTGGTTGCGGCGCATTCGGGGATCTCACAGCTGCACAGGGCTGCTATGTAGGGAGATGGCCCCATCCAGACTGTACTTACCCTGCCTACCTCTTGCATCTGTTCTACAAAGGCCTGTGCCTCGTCGACGTGCATTGGTTCAACTCCGTGGTCAGGGACGTAGCGCGGGAGATTTGGGACGCTCTCAGCAAGCACGCCAAAAGTCAGGCAGCATGGTTCACGGATTCCCCTCGTCATGTGCCTACAGGCACAGTTGACCCGGACGATTGGATCCGCTAGCTCGAGTATCCTCCGTGCATCGTCGAGCGTGACCACCTGTCCCGGATGCCCCTCTGCGCGTCGTGGATTCCGACCCTTGAGGGGTCTCTCTTTCTTGAACCAGCCGTTGATATACCAGTGGATTGCTCTGCCAATGACTGGGATGCTGAACTTGTATCCTGGTCCCCGAGTCGAGATACCAAATATGCGTTGCAGGTAGACCTTCTCAAACTGTTTCCAGAGTTCGAAGATGTACTCTTCAGCACCCACCTCTTCTGCAGTCTCCCTCAGGTAGTTTCTCGAGTTGAGGTACCATTTCTTTCCCGCCCCGTGTTTGTAGCACCATTCGCACATGCTTCGTCCAGTGGCCCCGCAGGTGATGGGTCGGGAATGTTGCTACCCTCTTATCTACTTTGACCGAGGTCGCTCACGGGGTCCTCGTTCGCCAAGCTTAAGAGTCGTACGCAGTTCGTCATCATAGCGAGGTCACTCAGATGAGACTGCTTCAGATCCATTCGCAGGGTTTCTCCTACGCTGTCAAGCGAAAGGCGATCAAGAATGCTGAGGAGATAGAGGAGAAGTCGTACAGCACTGACGACACAGTCCTAGTGAACTTCATTGCGGCAGAGGCCTCCGACGCGGCAGACATAGCGAGGGCCTCGGAGATTGCCGCTGACATAATAGCGACATCCGCCCAGGAGGTCAAGGAGACACGGGTCATAGTCTATCCCTGGGTCCATCTGAGTGACAAACCCGCCCCTCCGTCTTCTGCGTTCAAGATCCTCAAGAACATTGAGAAGATACTGAGGGACAAGGGTCTGAGTGTGGTCCGAGCGCCCTTCGGATGGTACAAGGCGTTCACAGTCAACTGTATCGGTCATCCATTGGCTGAGAGATCAAAGATAATCAGTATTGCTGCTGAGCCTTCGGCCACAGCTGCAGCTGCGCCCAAGGAGGATCTGACGGCCATCCAGGCCGAGGAGAAGGCCACATCGAGATTCTACATCATGGAACCCGATGGCAAGATGACTGAGGCGGACAAGTTTGACTACACGGGGTATGAGGAGCTCCGACTCTATGTCAAGTATGAGACTGCAAAGGACCGGACCTCAAAGGAACCACCACCTCACATCGAGATGATGAAGAACCTTGAGCTCGTCGACTATGAGCCTGGCTCGGACGCAGGTAACTTCCGCTGGCCGCCCAGGGGACTGACCCTCAAGAAGGTAGTCGAGGGCAGGATCACCGAGGAGATGCTGGCATATGGGGCTCATGTTGTGCAGACACCATTGATCTACGACTACCAGCACCCGTCTCTCAAGTCATATCTTCAGAGGTTTCCATCACGACAGTACATCGTCAGGTCCGGTGATACAGACTACTTTGCACGCTTCTCGGCCTGCTTTGGTCAGTTCCTGCTTCTCTCTGAGGCGCAGGTGTCCTACAGGCAGCTCCCATTGAAGCTCTTTGAGATTGCTCCGTCTTACAGACGTGAGCAGAGTGGTGAACTGGCTGGCATGCGTCGGCCGAGGGCATTCACCATGCCAGACATTCACGAGTTCGTAGCGGACCTCAAGATGGCGAAGCAGTCCGTCCTGAACCAGATGGAGTTTGTTCAGAAGCTCATGGGCGAGCTCGAGGTCAGGTATGAGGTATCGTTCCGAGTCCTGCGGTCTTTCCTCGAGGAAGACCCAGAGTTTGTCCGCAGGGTAGTTGCCCGGGTCGGGAAGCCCGTGATGATAGAGGTCTTTGACCAGCGATATGCCTACTTTGTCTTCAAGGGCGAGTGGAACGTGGTCGATGCGCAGCAGAAGGCTGCATGTCTGGGGACGATTCAGATAGACGTTGAGAATGCAGAGAGGTTCCACATAACCTATGTCGACGAGGACGGTAAGGAGAAGCATCCCTTGATACTGCATACATCACCATCCGGCTCGCTGGAACGCATTCTCTATGGTGTGCTCGAGCAGGCAAACAAGGACAAGATGGCTGGAAAGAAACCGAAGATACCACTCTGGATGTCTCCAGTCCATGTCCGAATGTTGCCTGTCGATTCCTCGAAGGTCGAATACTGCATGCAGATTGGACGACTCCTCGAGGGTGCAGGAATTCGATACGAGATTGACGACCGTGACATGACAGTTGCAAAGAAGGTCCGTGCTGCAGAGAAGCTCTGGACACCGTACATCTGCGTGATCGGCGAGAAAGAGACCTCAACCGGTGTGCTGACTGTCAGAAAGAGGGAGAGCGACGAACAGATAGAACTCACTCCCGAGGCGCTGGTCAGGGAGATACGCGAGAAGATATCCTTCGCACCTCCGCAGAGGCTACTACTCCCTGTACTAGTCTCTAAGCAGGCCATATTCTCAAGAGAGGTCTAGCCACCGGGATGGTAACATCGCCAGACCATGAAGGAGACTGGTGATTGAGTGCGCCCGCGGTCTGCCGCGTGCCACCTCAAGGTTCCTCCTTGAGTGTGAAGAAACAGCCGCAGGTGACTGTCTGTCCGACGCCCGGTATCTTCCTCAGTCGATTCACCACGAGATCACCAATCTCCTGGAGTGATGTTGCCCTGACCTTCACTATGAGGTCCCATGTCCCTGAGACAACATGCACTTCGAAGACGCCCTCTATCTTTGCCAGTTCTTCGCCCACATCGAGTTGCGAGCGTGAACTGGTCGCGGAGTACGAGACCAGTATTATTGCTGTGACCGGGAGGCCCACTGCGGAGTAGTCTGGGATAGCGACGACTCTACGTATGATCCCCTGTTTCCTCATCCTCTCGATACGGTACTGCACAGTCGTCCGCCTCAGTCCCAGTCTTGATGCAATGTCCCTCACAGGTCTACTTGCGTCCTGCCTCAGTTCGTCTAGAATCATCCTGTCTACTTCATCGAGCATGTATTGTCACAATGACAACTATTGCATATTCAGATTTCTGATTTTCGTCATGCTGCCATTGGAATTGGCATAATGATTAACAATCATGCCCAGATTTGACAACAGTCATGCTTGCTGATAAGATGTCACATGTTGCACTGGAGCAGGCGGTGACACGCAGATACCTGTCCATACGTACTGACCGGGCTAGGGCGATACTCACGTTGCAACACCAGATCTCAAAGGCGGTCCGACGTTTTCTTGACGGTGAGGGATTCACTGAGTTCTTGGCGCCGATCATTGGTCCTGCGACTGACCCCGGAATCAGGGGCGCCAGAGCCCTTCGGGTCGACTTCTATGGCAAGGAGTATGTCGTGATGACGAGCATGATACTCTACAAGCAGATGGCAGTGTCGAGCATCCCGAAGATCTACTCCTTCTCGCCGAATGTACGTCTGGAGCCAGCAGAGGGCGCGACGACTGGAAGACATCTGGCAGAGTTCTACCAGGTCGACCTCGAGGTTGCAGAGGCGTCCCTATCAGCAGTCATGGACCTAGGTGACAGACTCCTGTCAAGTGTCATGGCAGAAGTGACTGATTCATGCAGAGAGCAGCTGGAGATGTTGGGTCGCACACTTAGACCCTCTCCCTCGCACCTGCCCAGGATCAAGTACTCAGAGGCCCTTGAATTCCTGAGTAGGGAAGGCATGGATGTTGAGTGGGGTCAGGAGATCCCGTGGGAATGCGAGAGTGTTCTCTCACAAAGGTTTGCCACGCCGTTCTGGGTGACAGACTACCCCGTCGGCTCACGGGGCTTTTACTACTTGGTTGACCCCGATGACCCCGAGATGTTGAGGTCTATGGACCTGATACTGCCGGAGGGATTCGGGGAGGTCGCTAGCGGTGGCGAGCGGGAACATGAGGCTGAGAGGGTGGTGGCCCGGATGAGAGAGAGTGGCGAGGACACGTCGAGGTACGCATGGTACATTGACATGCTGCGTCAGGGAGTACCCCCGTCTGCTGGCTTCGGCATAGGCCTCGAGCGCCTCACCAGATATGTGTGCGGAGCAAGGGAGATCTGGGAGTGTTCACCGTTTCCCAAGGTCCCAGGCATCGCCTGATGTCTCTCTCGGGACTAGACATCTCGAGAGTTCCCATTGTTCATGCAGTCATGAAGATGGTCTAGGCAATCCCCTCTCTCGGACGGGTGTCATCCTGCCGGGAGGCGCGACCATTCTTGCCCCCTCAGTTGTCATGTGCGAGTGATGAGGTACCCATGACAACGCTTTTATTAAGGCGCGACCGGACCCGCACGTCCAGGATGTGGCCTGGAGGAGAATCCTATGGTCAAAGAGGAAAACCCTTGGGAGAATTTTCTCATCCAGCTTAGGCAGACTGCTAAAGCGATCAATCTAGACGAGAACATATTGAAGATACTGGAGAAGCCCGCCCGCACCCTGGTCGTCAACTTTCCTGTGACGATGGACGACGGACGAATAGAGATGTTTGAGGGTTACAGGGTGCAGCACTCGCGGGCCCGGGGTCCCTGCAAGGGTGGGATCAGATACTCACCTACGGTCAGCCTCGACGAGGTCAAGGCACTGGCTGCACTGATGACATTCAAGACTGCAGTTGTCAACCTCCCCTACGGCGGCGCCAAGGGCGGTGTGGTATGCGACCCCTTCAAGCTCTCGAAGAACGAGTTGATGAGGATCACCCGACGCTTCACATATGAAATGATGGACATGATCGGGCCAGAAGTTGACATCCCTGCCCCCGACATGAACACAAATCCACAGGTGATGTCGTGGATTGTGGACACCTACTCGATGATGGTTGGAAGGACTGAACTTGGTGTTGTCACCGGTAAACCTCTTGAGGTTGGTGGTAGTGCCGGGAGGGTCGAGGCAACCGGACGTGGTGTCTTCACTGTGATGGAGGACGCCGTGAAACTCCTTGGAATGAACAAGTCCCATGCTACGATAGCCGTACAGGGGTTCGGAAATGTCGGTAGCAACTTCGCAAAGATAGCTCACGCAAATGGTTACAAGGTCGTGGCCGTGGCAGATGCCTTCGGGGGTGTGTACGACCCAGAGGGTATCGACATACCTGACCTGATCAAGTACGCAGAGGCACATCCCAAGCGCTCCGTAGAGGGCTACACAAAGGGTTCAACGATCACGAATGAGAAGCTCCTCGAGCTTGATGTATCGATACTTGCTCCATGTGCACTCGAGAACCAGATCACCGAGCACAATGCTGACAAGGTCAAGGCATCCCTGATCGTGGAGGGTGCAAACGGACCCACGACACCCGGCGCCGACAAGATACTGAACGAACGCAAAGTGATGGTCGTTCCGGACATTCTAGCAAACGCCGGAGGTGTCACTGTCTCCTACTTCGAGTGGGTGCAGGGGCTGCAGAACCTGTTCTGGGACGAGCAGGAGGTCAATGAGAAACTCACAAAGATAATGAGTCGTTCCTTCCGCGAAGTGAGAGACACCCAGAAGAAGTACAATCTCAAGGACCTCAGGACTGCTGCGATGGCTCTCGCAGTAGAGAGGATCGCTAAGGTGATCCAGCTGAGAGGTATATTCCCATAAGTGCTACAGGCAGGGCGGGACATGTTCTCCCCTGCCACAATCTCCCAGTCGTTGGAGTCATCCACATCTGACATTGCGTCCAGATATGGCACTGGACGACCAATGCTTCATATGCCTACTTCTTTCGTGAACTGATCGGCCTTAGCACTGCTGATGTCGGGCCAGACGAGATACCCTTTAGAATCAACGCTCCAGTCCTTGTCTGATGCTAGGACTCCTACAACTCGTCATGCACATGGCCATCTACTCCCTCTCAGGGACAGTCCTGTACGCACTCAGGAACAGGCTGGGGCTTATTCCTTTCTACATCTATATCGGGATACTGCAGGTCCTGACTACTCTCATGAGCGGCTTCTACGTCCTTGACGTGGGATGGGGTGTGCAGATCGGCGGGGGAAGTATCGCCTATGCGGGGGTCGTGTGGTGCGTCCTGCTACTCTACTTGGTCGAGAGAGACTTGGATACCGCAAAGGCGGTGATCCTTGGCATCCTTGCTGTTCAGTTCGTGTTCCTATTGCTCTATCCATACTACGCACTGCTGTTGACGTCCGAGTACGCGAACAACCCGCTGGCGATTCCATCGGCTCTATTCGATGTCAGTTTCGGGATATTCTGGGTCGGAAATCTCCTCGCTCTCCTTGAGATGGTCCTGATGATATTCATGGTGGAGAGAGCCATCAGGGCCATGCCGCATGTACCGTCTGCTGTCCTTGCAGCCCTCGTATACTGCACGATCATGGTAATCGACAGCATACTGTTTCCACTCTTCGCGTTTCCGGTCACTCAGTCGGTATCGATCATCTTGGGTCTCAGTTCACTGCTCGGAAAGCTGATGCTGGGAGTCGGCTACGGGGCGGTTCTTACTGTGGCAGCAGGGTTCCTGGTCGAACAACATGTCATTCGCGATGGGAAAGTTGCAATTAGCTTTGCAGATATGATATCTCTTCCTAAGACAGAAGTCATACGTGCCTGGCGCAGAGCCGAGGAGAACCAAGAGATGGTCTGGCTTCTGCTTGATCTAATGGGCCACGATCTGAGGAACTACAACGAGATGACGCTCAAGATGTTGGAACTCCTGCAGTTTCTTCACCCTGATCTTGGCGCCGATGCCCTCGGTCGTCTGGACGAGATACGCCGTGTCGTGCAGCAGGCAGTGGACCTTGTAGACAACGTGCACACGCTCGGGATGCTCAACGATAGAAAAGTGGTACAGGAGAAGGTGGAACTCTACCAATTCTTCAGTAGTGCAAGAGACCGCCTGATGGCGTCTTTCAGCGATGTTTCAGTCGTCATCAACGGGGATGAAGCACTGAAGGACATGACTGTCGTGGGCCATCCCCTGTTCGAGAGAGTCTTTTACAACATTCTCTCGAACATGGTGAAACATCGCAGACCCAGTGGCGACACTGTCCACATAGATCTGAAGGTAGAGAGTGAGGGAAGGTCTGTCCACGTGGTCCTGATGGATGACGGGCCCGGCATTCCAGATCGTGAGAAGATTACTGTATTCGATAGTCTTAGAAAGAGACCACGTCATAGGGGTTTTGGGTTGTTCCTGGTCAAGGCCATAATGGACCTGCTTGGAGGCGAGATATGGATTGAGAACAGACCCGATGCGCGAGGGGACTACACCCTGGGCACGGCCTTTCACATGAGGTTCCTAGTCCCGCGTTGAGTGACAAGCCTGTGGCCAAGACAAAACACTTTTGTCCATCACCTCATCACTGCACTGATCCTGTGGCCCTTGTCTATCCCCGTCCTGCGACCCGTATCAGATACCATTGAGGAATCCTTATGTTGCTACTACCATTGACACATGCCTCACAGATGGCATACTAGGCGTCCGACACGTGTCTTGAGACCACGTTCTGTACCGGGGATTGCCAAGTACTGAACGCGTCAGTGGACCGATGCCCATTGTCTATGCTCATGGAGATGATCCAAGAGTGTCTGAAAGTGCAGTCGAGATAGTCGATCTCTCAAAGACATTCGTCTCAGTCCGAAGGAGGGCCATTATCATTCCGGTGGAGCATAGATTGGTCCACGCCTTGAGGAACGTGAGCCTAGACATACCGAGGGGCAAGACATACGGGATCCTCGGTCCAAACGGGGCAGGCAAGACAACTCTGATCAAGATACTGGCCACGCTCGTGCTCCCTACGTCAGGCACGGCCCGCGTGAATGGCTATGATATCCTCAGGGATCCCACATCCGTTCGCGCTTCAATAGGAGTCTGTCAGGGAAACGAGAGGAGTATCTACTGGAAACTGACACCGAGAGAGAATCTCATCTTCTTCGCCAAGCTGTACCGAATGAATGCTAAAGAGTCAAGAGAGAGGGCAGACGAGCTGCTTGGTCGAATGGGTCTGCTAGACAAGGCAGACGAGAAGGTAGAGAACCTGTCCCATGGAATGCGTATGAAGATAGTTTTTGCCAGGTCCCTGCTGCACGACCCGCCCATTCTGCTACTGGATGAACCAACTCAGGGTCTGGACCCTACATTTGCCACCGACCTCAGAAACTACATCAGAGACGAGCTGCGGGACCGTACGATCCTACTGACCACACACTACATGCACGAGGCAGATCTGCTGTGCGACAAGATTGCACTGATAAATGATGGGGTGATACAGTCTCTGGGAACCCCCAAAGAACTCAAGGAGGCGGTACGGGACTATGACAGTCTTCACATCACTGTCACCGGAACGCCGGACATAGAGGCAATACGGAAACTCGATCTCGTGATGTCAGCATTCACTAGAACAAGAGGCAGTCACACCGAGGTTGTTGTCACTTCCCACGATGGGTATGAGCTCGCCCATAGGATATTGACACTGCTCCACGAGACGCCGGGTATTCGAGTGGAGCACTTTGAGGTCAAAGAACCGACGCTCGACGATGTGTTCCTACAACTGACAGGCAGGAGGATTGAAGACTGACCATGTCATCTGGCGTAGAGGCAGCGGTCTCACACCAGACCGGACGGGGACACTCCAGAGACTTCAGATCCAGATATCTAGACTGGCATGCTGTGGGAGTCTTCGCTGCCAAGAATCTAAGGATTGCCGTCAGGTATCCTGCCAACTGGATAATCTGGGGTTTTCTGCCCGTATTGTGGTTTGCCCCGTACCTCCTGATGATGATTGCAATATCAGGTCCGGGGACGAGCCAGAGTTTTGAGCAGATCTCTGGCTTCAGTGATTTCATTGCCTTTTCGATCATCGGTGTGTTTGTCTACCAGTACGTCGACAAGAGTGTGTGGAGCATAGGGAACAACTTCCGTTGGGAGCAGTTCAGTGGGACACTCGAGCCACTCTTTGTGACTCCGGTCCCGCGGACCAGTATCCTGCTTGGTGCTGCGCTGTCGGACACAGTCCAGGTCACATTCTCCGCACTTGTGCTCCTAGGATTCTCCTCGTTTCTGTTTGGTGTGAGCTATGCCACCAGCACAGTCCTACCGATCCTAGTCATGCTCATCATGATGCTCCTCGGTCTGTACGGCTTCAGCTTTGTGCTTGCAGGTCTCATCATCGTCTTCAAAGACCCCAATGTACTGACGCAACTTGTTTCGAATGTCACCTACGTGCTCTCGCCGATCACCTACCCCCTACAGGCCCTGCCGGGTCCGGTCCGGTTCGCCGCTGTGTTTGTGCCATCGACAATAGCCATGATCACCATAAGGGATCTAGCCATGACGGGCTGGTTTGAACCAGTGAGCTATCTCAACGCTCTCTCAGTGCTGACGCTCGTAGTGAGTCTGTTCTGGTTGATCGGTCTACTGACCTTCAGGTACGCAGACAGATGGGTCCGAGAGAGAGGAACTATGGGAGGTTTCTAGAATGACTCTCAGGTACGACATACTGAACAGGGGAGGGGCGCGCTCGGAGATTAGGGCTGCACTGGCGATAGCCATCAACATATGGAGAGTCGAGCTCAGTTATCCCCTCAGTGTGTTGTGGTTCATCCTGATGCCGTTTCTCTGGTTCATACCCATGCTCATTACTGGGCATGCCGTTGCAGGAGGACCGGAATCCTCCATACTGTACAGCTATACTGGTACGCGCGACTGGATAACTTATGTGGCCGTTGGAACATCCATCACAGGGCTGACCATAAGTCTGATGTGGGGGACAGGGTTCTCATTGAGACGTGAGCAGAACTCGGGAACACTCGAGACACTGATGTCAACCCCTGTTGGCAGGAGTACTGTGGTGTGGGGGTCGATGCTGCATAACCTACAGCACGGTGGGCTGGGAGTCCTACTACAGCTCCTGGCAGCAGTGGTCTTCTTTGGCGTGACCATCGACGCATGGGGTATCTTTCCTGCACTCGGAATCATTGCTCTTGCTGTGTTGGGGCTGCAGGGTATTGCATTTGCGGTAGCTTGTATAGTGCTGTTGGCGAAGCAGGGCTGGATGCTGGTAGACTTCATCTCAGGCACACTGATACTTGTTGCACCAATGGCGTATCCCCTGGCTGTCCTACCGCCCATTGTACAATACATCTCCGTCATGTCTCCCCTGACGTGGAGCGTCGAGGGATTCCGCGGTTTCCTCATGAACGGGCTTGCATATCAGGGAGTAGTGCAAGCTGTAGCCAGTCTGCTAGTTGTCGATGCCGTCTTCTTTGCATTCGGTCTTGTGATGTTCAGGTACACGGAGCGGTACGTCAGAGAGAAGGGAGCACTCGAACACTTCTGACCGGCTTGATGGCGGAGTTGGTCACACCGCGCGCATGTATCACATTCTGTCCTCAATTCCAGATCCAAATCACATCTGAGGGTCTTCCGACAGACCCAATGCACATATGCCGTACCAGCCACTGTTCCTTCGGTTGTCCAACCGTGAACCCCCGCTATGAGTTAGACTCGTGGTTTGCAGGATACCTGAGACTGTGCATTGTGCTCTCACTCGCGTCCGCGTTGGGTTACAGGCTACGGGTCATCGATGCCACTGCGTTCGGAATTGTACTCGTCTCGACATGGGGGCTTTCCCCTGCTTCTAATGACACTCTCCGTCCTTGGTAGACGTCCGGGGAAATCCATCACCTAATCAATGTACTACTTGACGTTCTCTGAGACTCTTGGTGCTGGTGCAAGAGCATAGACTCCGACGCATAGGGAGGTTGTTGAACGCAAGGTCCTGGTGGCAGGCTACGTATCGGTGTGCATGTTCACACTGTCCTATCCCTCCTGGCCTACCTAATGGTCCTGGGGGCCAATCCGACACCGGTGAGCATGCTCTCGCTACTATTCAGTATCATCGTATCTGGTGTCATTGGCTTTCCGCCGTTGTCCAGAATGTCGGGATCACAGCCAAGTGATGTCAATGTGCCGGACCGGGTCCCCATCGTCGTCACACTCCTCTTTCTCACACTCGCTCCGTACATCTTGGCTGGTCTCGCGGTTCTCGACGTGGTGCTGGTCTCCGGATGAACCGTTCATGTGGCAGGAAGACAGCTCGCGACACCTGAATCGTCGACATGGAGAGCATTGACACGTCTGGTTCTACTGCACACTCTGTCGGATGCAGTCTGTCGTTGCTGCCGCTGGGGCTGGAAGTAGTGGCACTGGGCAGAGCCTGGTGGCTTTGCTGAGATACTCTGGTTTCTCCAGAGATGTTCCGCTGCCAGTCGCCTTTGGCATCTTCCACACGTCGTGGATGCTCACTACGGCCGGACTAGCGATGCGAGAACATATGTCGAGGGAGTCGCCGACGTCGTCCGGCCGCCTCATGTTGATGGGTTCGGTCTTCGCAAATGTGGAGGTCGCAAACAATGTTCAACGACTCACGGTTGATGTGGGTACCGTCGAGGGGGCTGGGCTGCTCATGCCTCTGGAATACCCTCTCTACCGGCTCATCAGGGCAGTCGTTCAGATCATAGCATTCGTTGCTGTTTTCGTCAAGACCGTGCGATGAGTCTGGCGTGGAAGATCTACTCATCTACAACTCCTGAATCTATTCTGATGTGGTGAAAGTGTTGAGCTGACGACGGACTCGGTCGGGCATGGTACACACTCTAGCAGTACCGGACGCTAGAGGTCAGAGATCTGGTTCCACATGCAGCGCAGCTGCTCTCATGCCGTCGGCGGTATCCTGGGCCCCCTGAAGACGAGATCCGTAGACCTACCGACACTGTCTTAGGTTGACAGCATTCGCTCCATCACTCATGCAGACTGTGGATACTCTGATAGGTGCATCGTTTGGCCTGCTCGGCGCCGTTCTGTTTGCTATCTCTGTGGTCGTATACAGGTCGCAGAGTGACAGGATTGCACCGATAGCAGTTGGCTCCATAAAGATGTGGGCCTCGATTCCACTCATGTTAGGCCTTGTCGTGATCCAGGGCACCGAGGCGCTCTTCGAGATGTCTGCAGAAACGACCATCATCCTGTCACTATCTGTCATGTTCAGTGCAGTCGTGGGCGATACCATCTACATACGCAGCCAGGAACTGGTCGGAGTCTCATACGCATTCCCGATTGCAATGTCCTTTCCCCTGATCACATACATCATGACCGTGACTCTCCTAGGCGAACAGTTTGTTGCACTCAGACTCGTAGGAGCGGCAATCACGGTCGCTGGTGTGGTCATTCTCTCTAACGAACAACACAGAAAGAAGCGAGAGGACATGGAGACCTCGAGTCGGAAGAGTGTATTGGGTCTGGCGTTGGCCTTCGTCACTGCTCTACTCTGGGCCGGGGGCGTAGTCATACTTCAGGTGGGGGTATCCGAAGTAGACCCTGTGCCGGCCAATTTCATCAGAGTCATTGTTGGCTCTGTCGCCTTTGTGCCTATCTATGCCTTGGGACGGCACACCGGAATGCGATCCCCCAACTCAAGGACCGCCGCACTGGTGGCCATCACTGGCTTCTTCGGGATGGGTGTCGGGTCCCTAATGCACGTCTTTGCGGTCAAGCTGGCCGGCGCGGCCATCACATCAGTCGTTGGTGCCACCTCACCCCTGTTTGCAGTGCCCTTCTCGATGGTCCTCCTGAGAGAGAAGGTCGGAATGAGGGCTCTCGCCGGGATCATGGCAACCGTCGTCGGGGTCATCTTGGTTGTGATTGCTCCATATCCCTGAGTCCTCTCGCAGATGGTCTGGCAGTGCCTTGCTGCTAGACGTGCGCGAAGGATACACCAGTCGGGTCGGAAGACGCTGGTAGACATGTACACAACCGTTATAAATAATATATATTATTATCTCATAGGGTTCAGGGAGATGATGAAGTCTGCTCAAACGACTGACCACATCTTCAAGGTGTGCGTCACTGGTGACGCCGCTGTTGGAAAGAGCAGCGCGATACGTAAGTGGGTCACCGATGGGTTCGATACAGAATACCAGGTGACTGTCGGGGTGCAGCACTATACAAAGTATGTTGATCTCTCAGGTTCTGGCATTGACTCCACGGTGAAACTGATCATATGGGACCTGGGAGGACAGCAGACATTCAGTTTCATCAGGCCTCTGTTCTACCGGGCTGCACGAGGCGTGATTGTGATGTTTGACCTTGGCAACCGGGGATCTTTTGATTCTCTAAACAACTGGATCAGGGAGGCTGAGGTGAACGTTGGTCGGAGAGTCCCGATGGTAGTTGCAGGCAACAAGGCGGACCTAGAACGTTATGAAGTTGATGTGGATGAGGCACGTGAGTTCTCAAGGACACTGGGTCTTCCGTTTCTTCTGACCAGCGCTAAGGCCGGGATGAATGTGCCCGACCTGTTCATCACCCTCGCCATAATGATACTCCAGGAATCGACGAAGTGCTCAGGCCCCGTCAACCCTGGTGCCGCGTGCATGTTGGCCTAGGGTGCATCTTGGAGCTGGATGTAGGTCTCAAAGATGTCGCGCTGACGTACGAATCTTACTGATATCTTGTCTCCCACTCTCTTTTTCATGATCAGTTTACGCAGACTCTCCATCCCGTCAATGTCCACATCGTCCACTGCGACGACTATGTCCCCGGGTCTCAGACCTGCCTTCATTGCTGGGCCCCTTGGGACCTGGACAAGCAGGGCGCCCGTGTCGACAGGCAGATCGTAGTATGACGAGATGCGCCTGTTCAGCGTGACGCCGACGACCCCCATCCACGGGGTCCTGACAGTGCCGGTCTGAATCAGCTCCTCAATGACGGACTTTATTCCGTCCACGGCGATCGCAAACCCGATACCCTGACTCCATGGTACCATCGCTGTCGGAACACCGATCAGTCGTCCCGCCGTGTCTACTAGGGCGCCGCCCGAGTTCCCCGGATTGATCTGCGCCGATGTCTGGATGAGTCCCTCGAGATACACATCATCCCCGCCTATGGTCCTGTCAACCGCACTGACCATGCCGAAGGTCACGGTCAGTCCTAGACCAAGGGGATTACCGATGGCTATTGCAAACTGGCCGACTCTCAGTGATGACGAGTCACCGAGGACTATCGGTTTCAGGTCGGGCGCCTTTATCCTGAGTACCGCTATGTCTCTCTGGGGCGACCTTCCGACCAGAGCTGCCTTGTACAGACTCCCGTTGTACAGAGTGACCTCGACATCACGCGACCCTGCGATCACGTGGTTGTTGGTCACAATGTACCCATCCGCACTGACTATCACTCCCGAGCCCTGGCCCTGGACAGGGACGACGCTATACAGCTGCGTCTGTGCCAGCTTCGTGACGGACACGCTCACCACGCTGGGAATCACTCTCTGGACCACATCTACGAAGTTCTTCTCCATCTCGTAGAACGGGCATGACTCATCGGACATGGGGAGACCATAGAGTGTCTTCAGCTAATAGGTTCACCGGTGGGACTAGGGGACCTGGTCGAGATAGTGCACCTCTTGCTGCCTTCTGAAGTACCATCAGCAGACTTGAGCGATCATCACCATGTCCGGAAGAGCCGTAGAACGTCAGGTACGGATCTGGCGGACTCTCCAGACATGCTCTATGCCTTCTTGCGCTGCGACCTGGGGATTACTATCCGAAACTCTGCACCCTGGTCGTGGTGCCCCGGTACTCTATCGCCTATCTCTATACGGCCTCCGTATTTCTCTGCTATCTGCGACGACTGATGAAGTCCGAATCCTCCAAACCTACGGGCCTTATCGAGGAGGACCGCCTTCGTTGAGTCAGGGACCCCTGGTCCGTCGTCGGCAACGGTCACTACGTAGCTCTGTGCCTCTTCAGACAGAGTGACCCAGACTCGCTTGACAGGCTTTGGATTGTGTTCGATGGCGTTGATGAGAATATTGGTAAGTAGGAGCTCGAGATACTCATCTGCCTCCACAATTGCCTCTGTAACGTCGTAGTGAGTCTCGAACTGAACGTTCTCTGAACGGCTGCTCAGGGCCATCACACAACTGTCCAGGACCTCACGTAACGACCTCTCGACAAGGGGGACGTTCATAAGATGCTCCGTGGCTCGCACCTCGTCGATCAACCGCGAGCACTTCTTCACTGCGCCTGAGATTATGTCGAAGAACGATGATCTTGTCGTTTCATCATAGGACTCGCGAAGTAGTGCCGATGCACTGGCTATGACCTGTAGCTGATTCCTTATGTCATGGGTCATGATATCCAGATAGATGTAGGCCCTATCGCTGGCCGACTTCATCTCTCTCTCGACCCTTCGTCGGTCAGTGACATCGATGACGGCTATCTGCAGTGCAGGGGCACCCGCGTAGTCGACCACTGATGAGTAACTCTCGACCCATCTTACTTCTCCCGACGTTCTGATGAGCCTGTACTCTTGAGTTGTGGGTAGTGGCCTTCCAGCCAGACCCTTCAGGAGATTCTCTCTGAGCGTTTCTCTGTCCTCAGAGTGCACCATCTCCCAGACCTCGTCGATATGCATCTTTACTAGTTCGTCCACCTGACGCATGACTATCTTGGCGAAGGCCGAATTGGCGTAGAGGATTCCGTGCTCTCCGAGGATCATGATTCCCTGTGGACTATTGTCCGCAAGCTTCCTGTAGCGTGACTCAGACTTTATCATCTCGTCCTCTCGCATCTTCCGCTGGGTGATGTCCTGTGCTGTACCGAGGACACCGATCACGTTTCCATCGGAGTCCACGAGCGGGACTCGACTGATCTCCCACCAACACACCCTGCCATCGGCAAAACTGACTCTCTCGACCACGTGGAACTCCGGCGTGTTCTGTGTCATCACCCTCTCGTCTGCAGCCACAAAGGCCTCTGCCTGTGCCTCCGTCCATCCAAGGTCACGGTCGGTCTTTCCCGCTATACTCTCGGGACGCCCTGCGCCGGATGTCACAGCGAAGTTCGCATTGCATCCCATATAGACATGGGATCTGTCCTTCCAGAACACGAGCGCCGGGATGGTGTTCATGACCAGTCCGAGAAGTGTCAGTGACTCCTTCAGTCGATCCTGCATGCGTCGCATCTCACCGATATCATCGAATGTGCACAGCACTTCGTGGACGTTCCCCTCATTGTCTAGCCGGGGATACATCTTGTACCTCAGATGGACGCGCCTGTTCCAGCAAGACACGAAATGATGCTCTCCGGTCACCACTGACTTTGTCTGGACACATCGCTGCAGCTCGTCTCTCAGGCGGGGATCCTGCAGCAGAGTGAGGCCTGCCTTCGTAAGGTCGTCGTATTGCTCCGCTGGTGCAGCTACGAGCTGCAGTGCGGCCCGGTTTGCGTCGGTCACCACTCCGTCAGGACGCACGATCACAATTCCGATCGGACTCTCATTGAACAGAGTGCGGTACTTCTCCTCGCTGTGAACGAGAGCCTGACTTGTCCGGACAATTCCTGTGATGTCTGTGACCACCCTCAGAAAACCTACAGTCTCTCCCTTGTTCCCTATCAGTGGGGACTCAGACACAATGGTGGACACGGCCTCCCCGGTCCAGTGGATCCATTCGAGCTCGTACTGTGGGACTCTCTTTGTCTTGTCATCGACACTCTGTCCCGTCAATACTTCCTTGTACTTCGGACTGAGAAGTCGCAAGAGATCACTCCCAACAAGCTCGTCCGCGCGGAAACCGACCATCTCGCAGAAACGCTGGTTCACAAAGAGTATGTCATTCTTGTTGTCTGTGACTACGACTCCGTCATTCATGAAGTCAATCAGTGCCTTGTAGAATTCTGGCGGAGGTTGCCTCCCCAAGTCCGCAGACGGCCACTTTGTCGGGCCATTTCCTTGCTCCACGGTCAACTAACCACTCATCGGATGTGTTCATTCTGACTATTTGGCTGCCACCAATATATTTGCTTATGTGTCCTGGTCTACGTCGCAGTACGAGGCCCCATGGGTCTGTGACGTAGCGTCAGCATTCATCTTTGTGTGTTGCACCTGGGCAGTCTGACGACGAAGCACGCGCCTTGGCCTGGCTGATCGTGCACACGATCCTCCACAGAGAGTCCTCCCCCGTATCTCTCTGCTATGCGCTTGACGAGAGTGAGCCCCATCCCATGCCTTGCTGCAAGTTCTGGAGGATTCACCCCCATTATCTGTTCCCTGACTGCATCAGGTATACCGGGGCCATCATCCGCCACTTTCACGATGAGCATATCGTCGTCCGCGGGATCCTCCTCGACGTCGATGAAGATGCTGACGTCCGGTCGTCTAGAGTGTTTGACAGAGTTGTGTACCAGGTTGTAGAACAGGTCAAACAAGAACTCATCTCCCATGACCGAGATCTGTTCATCATGTCGGCGTACCAGATGGATGGTCTTGCTAGGAAAGGCCTGCATGACCGCATCAATCGCCCTGTTGACCACCTCCTCGAGATCGTAGGTCTTGTCGGCACGAGCGCTATCCTCGACGGATGAGAGACGTCGTACGTTCGATGTCAGTTCGATACCACGTCTGACCTGATCCATTACGGACTCGAGTATCCACTGCTGTTCGGATGTGGGTCTGAACGAATCCTGCAGCAGCTCGAGACCGAGCAGTAACGCCTGATGTATATTCTGAAGGTCGTGGCTGAGGAGGTCGTTCAGGAGTACAGCTCTAGCCCTTGCATGTTCCAGCTCTCTGCGCGTCCGATTGCGCTCTGTGACGTCTCGGATAGTGGTCAGGTATACCGGCGTGCCTCCAATCTCTACACGGTCTATGCTGATGATAGCGTCGATCCTGGCACCAGTTCTTGTCTTCAGCGATAGCGAGTAGTCTCGCAGTTTACCGGTCCGATCCGTTCTCTCGATGATCCTTGACCAGTTTGATATGCCCATCTCCTGTAGTCTGAAACCCTCTCTTGCCTCTGGGTCACAGCCGAGTAGGTTGAGGAGATGCAGATTCATCTCCAACGCCTCTCCATTGCTGTTGAAGAGTCCGATAGCGATAGGGGCGGACTCGAAGAGCGTGTGGTACTTCTCTCTCTCCTCTCTGAGCTGTTCCATCATGGCCCTCTGCATGGAGATATCGTGTAGTACGACTACCACTTTTGATGGCAGTCCTGATTCTCTCCGTTGCACCACAGATGACATGATAGCATAGATTGTTGTTCCGTCCCTTCTGAGGAAGGGCACATCACTAGTCACGCGCGTCTCTGACTCAAGCAGGACCTGTTGCGATAGCGGGGAATCCCCCGGTTCCATTCTGCTATGGTCAAAGAACTTCTCCAGCCTTCTCCCAACAATTTCTTCAATGGGATAGCCGAGTATCTTTGAGGCCGACGGGTTGCAGGAAACCACTGACCCCTCCATGTCTAGGACCAACACTCCGTCGACCATGGTGTCGAGCATTGCCCTGAGTTCGCCCTGAGATCGTCTGAGTTCGTTCTCTGCCAACCACTGAGGAGTTGCATCTCTGACGTACTCAAGTACGCCGACTATTTCGTCTGTGCTGGGATCTCGCATGGGAGCACTGTAGAGGTCCAGCCATCCGACGGTCGTGTTCTCAGAGTCGGTGAGTGGCACACCTGCGTAGGCAGGCCTCCCCTCCCTGAGGGCCTTGAGGCTTGGACAGAATGTACAGGGCTTGTCGCGATTCTGGTAGACCACATGGCATTTCTTCCCCACGACCGGCATGTGATGCTTATACCATTCCTCCATTTTCCAGTTGACTGCAACAATGTTCAGGTTAGTATCGAGGAAACTCACACCGTCCTGGATACTCGAAAGGACCATAGACAGTAGCGGTTCCGACTCGTCTATTGTCAGCGTGCTTCTTGGTTCTCGACATAGGACGACAAGGGCATGCGGTTGATGGTCGTCGTGTGTCACCGGAAGGACGGCCAGTGTCATCAGCTGCCTCTTGCCGCTCAGAATGGCCTCAATATGACGGTATCTCGCGCTTCTCTCGATGACGGCGGCGGAACAGAGACCGAGGTACGCCGACATGAAGGGTAATACCTCCGGTGCGGTGTGTCCGTCAATGTCATCATCGCTGATGTAGCCATCTAGCCATTCTGTAAGAGCCCGGTTATGTCTCTCGATCAGCATCTCCGCGTCTACGACGAACGCAGGACTCGTCATGGAATCAACAAGCTCTGCTAGTCTATCCAATCTCCTCAGTCGTCCTTATCTTGCATGGGGATGTGACTTGCGTCACCTGTTGCCCGCCCAAACCCATTGTGTTACGCTTCTCTCGAACCAAGATAAAGCAAGCTGTGACGGCCAGTGTCATCGTTTACCCCGATGCTCATCTGGGTTGTTGTGAGGGTTTCCTGGCAGCGGTATGTCTGGTCGCAAGATCAGACGTATAGATCGCGGATGGTGGCATTGATCTGACTGAGGATCCACGAAGTACCAGAGCCGATGGTCCGTCACTCCCCCACTGACCTCTCCATAAGGCGTCACACACTTATATTCAACGAGCTAGTGATTCATCGGGGTCTATGTGGATTCGTCGCAAGACTTGCCGGCAATAAGGCTCACTATGGACATGTTCAGGTCGCCGGAGGAGGTGTGGGAACAGTTACTCGACCCTGTGCTCATGGTAGAATGGCTCGGGAGCGAAATACGTTGCGATCTTAGAGAGGGCGGGATGATATCCTTCTATGGCGAGGAGGCCCCGACAACAGCGGAGATGGGTGATACATGGACTCTGAAACGGATCAGACCAGGCCACGCAGTGTTGATGGGCTGGGAGATCATGGGTGTAGATACACTTGTCTATATCCGATTGACTCGTATCGGCCCGGGGACACAACTGGAGCTGAGACATGGATCCATCCCCTCATCTGCCAGACCTCTGCACCTTCCCGAGCACTGGAGGCTGTTGATGGCTAATTTCAGATCCGTCCTTGAACTTGGTGAGCCTGCTGTCAGATTCAACTACCGCGAGTACAGGCCTGTGCATGTGACCCGTTACGACAAGCCCGAAGTGAGAGCCAGCGTCCTGTGCCGAACACCCCCCTCTCTCCCATTTGATGTATGGACCAACCCTGAAAAGCTCAGACACTTCCTGAAGATCGAGAGGCCGGTGGTCGATCGCAGGTTCGGCGGTATCTACACCTGGTGGGGTGAGGGAATGGGACCGGTCGTGTTCACTAGGATCGTTCAGGATAGAGAACTGGAGTTCACTTGGGCGTACCGTGACGAGCCGGAGAGTAGGGTGAATATTCGATTTGAGCCTGTTGAATCTAGCACTCTCGTCTCCCTACATCATTATGGATTCCGAGACACTCAGACTGCGGTCGGTTACAACATTGGGTGGTCAAGCGTACTGGCTGAACTGAAGTTGACCTGTGAGCTAGGCGAGTCCGGCATCAGAGTGGACTACATGGGTGATGATATGGTCATGAGGAACTATCCCTAGTCAGTGAATAGCCTGCCCAGTGACGACGTGCACTCACAACATTGGCGTACCTGGGAAGAGCATGATCCACATCGAGAATGAGGTCACCACAGGAATCAAGAAGTTGTCTACCCACCTACGAGATAGGAGCTCTGTCATGGTCACGATGATTCCGACCAGAGCAATGTGGGGTACTACTGCCATGACTTCGATGTCGGCGTACATGAAGAGTGATACCAGTACGGATATGCAGCTGAATGAGAACACAGCAATGCTCCCCTCCAGAGACTTCTTTCCAATCCTCACGTCAAAGAGATGTCCTCCAAACAGTCTGCCGAACACCTCTCCTGCTCCGTCGGCCCACGACACGGAGAGTATCGCTGCGGTGATTATTGCTGGTTGATGCAGGAATAGCACGAAGCAGATTGCAAAGGAGAACAGGCCCATGAATCCTGCCATAAAGGTGCTCCACCTGGTCTCTCCCTCTCTGCTTCCAGCCATCAGTAGTTCTGACAACAGAGTGCTCTTGTGCGCCCATGCATAGGCAATGACACTCAGGAATATGACTGCAGCAAGGACAGGGCCGCTGAGACTTGAGTATCTCACCACGGTGAGACCAATCACGCTTCCGTTCAGCACGTGGACCAACTTCCTACACTGCCACCTGGGCCAACCTCGACGTGACATCGTATGGGCGATGACGATGGATGCGACTGCTGCAGATCCTGTCAGGGTGGCCAGTATGACGTCCGCGACGGTCATCTCTGCTAGTATCAGCTCGACCATTAGCATCGACCGGTCGTAGCGGTGTATATTTTACCGTTGCTAGTGCTTACCATACACGTTCACGATACGACATGCTTATTTCAGATGTGCTCACTATTATAGAGTAGTGATATTAGGTCCCGCACGTAGACCCTCCGGGGGGTACGAGGAGGGCCATTGTTGGGAACCTGAAGTGAGAGAACAACGATATGAGAGACCAGAACGAGGGAAGCAGGATCTTCAAGGCAGTCCTCATAGGAGACGGAGCTGTTGGCAAGACCAGCATTCGCCGCAACTACCTTGGTGAGGACTTCATGGACGGTCACATAGCCACAATTGGAGTTGACCTTGCGACAAAACGGGTCCTGTACAACAAGGAAGTCGTGAAGTTCATAATCTGGGACCTGGCGGGTCAGCCGACGTTTGAGAAGGTGAGGGGGCACTACTATCAGGGCGCCAACGGGATCCTGCTCGTCTATTCTGTCGTGGACCGCAGATCGTTCGACAACGCGTCGAAGTGGCTCGTCGAGGCATACCGGAACATGAAGCGCCTTGTTCCAACTGTCATCATTGGAAACAAGATCGATCTCAGGAATGGCGTTCCTGAGTCCCAGCTTGTCACAACAGAAGAGGGGCAACGATTCACGGAGTATTTCATCAACAAGCTCGGGATTCCTGCTGTGTTCATCGAGGTGTCAGCCAAGACCGGTGAGAAGATACAGGATGCCTTCAGTGAGCTTCTTCGGATGATGTCTGAGGCAGAGGACCGGGAGAATGCCTTCAGGGTCGGTTGAAGTTTCCGCATTCGGAACCCTTATCACGCCCAGTAACTATTGTTAATCACGCTGGGACTATGAACATGAGTGAGCAGGCCAGAGAGTACCGTCCATCGAAGATGTCAATCAAGATCGAGGGCATGCATTGTGCCTCCTGTGTCGCGACAATAGAGAGAGCGCTGTTATCTCAGGATGGTGTGATCAGTGCCAGCGTCAGTCTTCTTGACGAGAGGGCCGTCGTTGAGTACAGACCTGGATCCGTTGATCGGACTCGTCTTGAGAAGGCGGTGGAATCGGTAGGATACCGACCAAGGCGACCGTCTGTGACTCTGAAGTTCCAGCGGGACGTCACACCTGATCACCTTGAACATGTCCGCAAGGCGTTGGCCGCGGTGGGTGGTGTTATCTCGGTGACAGTTTCGCCGCGCTCGACAAGCATGGTAGTCGAGTACGACCATGATCTAGTGACTCCACGGGCACTGGGCAAGACAGTAAGAGAGATCGGGTATGATGCGGAGATAGTTGAGACCAGAAACACGGACCGGGAGGCACGTACCCGTGAGGGGGAGATCCGGTACTTCAGGGCACGTCTGATCCTGTCAGCCCTGCTGACACTGCCTGTCACCCTGATGATGGTTGGCGTGTACTCGATGGGGAGTATGTTTCTCGACAATATTGTCATGCTAGTACTCGTGACGCCGATTCAGTTTGTGGGCGGATATCCCTTTTACGTCTCGAGTGTGAGAGCACTGAGACACTGGAGGGCCAACATGGACACACTTATCATGCTCGGTACAAGTGCTGCATACTTCTATTCGGTCCACGTGACCCTCTTTGCCCACGAGTACCCCTCCTTCTTCGATACGTCTGCAATGCTGGTGACATTCATACTCCTTGGCCGCTATCTTGAGGCGAGGGCAAAGGGTCGCACGTCGGAGGCGATCCGATCGTTGTTAGACATGCAGGCGCATACAGCTGTCGTACTACGAGATGGCGTAGAGATGGTGGTCCCGGTGGAAGACATCGAGGTCGATGATCTCTTGCTGGTCCGACCTGGGGACAGGGTACCTGTGGATGGTGTGGTAGTCGCGGGTGAGTCATCGGTTGACGAGTCCATGATGACTGGTGAGTCCATCCCCGTCCGAAAGAGCGTTGGCGACACCGTGATTGGCTCCACGGTCAACAAGAATGGTGTGCTTCAGGTGAAGGCGATCCGTGTTGGTGAGGATACTATGCTCTCCCAGATCGTTAGAGTCGTGGAGCAGGCGCAGACCAGCAAGCCCGCCATTCAGCGGCGTGCAGATGCCCTTGCAGAGGTCTTCGTCCCGCTCGTCATGGTGATCGCCCTGGTGACTCTTGTCGCATGGTACCTCGTGAGCCCGACCGAGTGGTTCCGTGCACTGAGTTTCTCCATTGCGGTGCTAGTTGCAGCTTGCCCGTGTGCACTTGGCCTTGCCACTCCGACCGCTATTATGGTGGGTCTGGGCAAGGGGGCTCAGAACGGGATACTCATCAGGAACGGAGAGGCGCTCGAGACTATCCCACGGATCGATACGGTGGTCTTTGACAAGACTGGTACGTTGACAGTTGGAAAGCCGCGGGTGGCGGACATAGTGTATTTTGGAACTCGCTCGGCCGAGGAGATCCTGCGACTGATCTCGGCAGTCGAACGATTCAGTGAGCATCCACTGGGAGAGGCCATAGTTCACTACGCCGACGAAACGGGCGTTGAGGTCGCCTTTCCGGACGACTTTGTCGCAGACCCCGGCAGGGGTGTTCGGGGTAGGGTCGACGGCCATCAGGTCGTCGTTGGTAACGAGCCATTCGTAGAGGACCACTCGGTGAAGACAGAGGAGGCCAGGTCTGTCATGAGGATGTTTGAGGAGAGTGGCAGAACCGTCGTCCTTGCCTCGGTCGACGGAGAACTCTCTGCAGTGGTCGCCATATCTGACATGATCAACCCTGGCGCACAGGATGCAGTCCGCCGGTTGACAGAGATGGGCATTGACGTGTGGATGCTCACGGGCGACAAGGCTCGCACAGCTCAGTCAGTTGCTGAGATGCTCGGTATCAAGAATGTGATATCTGAGGTGCTCCCCACTGAGAAGGCATCGAAGGTGAGGGAACTCCAGGAAGGTGGTCGGATCGTCGCCATGGTCGGGGACGGTGTCAATGACGCACCTGCGCTTGCCCAGGCCAACGTCGGAATTGCAATGGGGTCTGGTACAGATGTTTCCGTCGAGACTGGCGACATCGTACTGATCAGGAACAGACTGACTGATGTGGTGTCCGGTATCGACCTCGGACGCAGGACAATGACGAAGATAAGGCAGGGATTCTTCTGGGCCATGATATACAATCTAGCGCTCGTACCCCTTGCTGCCGGGCTGTTCTATCCTCTGACTGGAATTGCCCTGAGGCCCGAGTATGCTGGTCTTGCAATGGCCCTGTCGAGCGTGAGCGTGGTCTTGAACGCCCTGTCTCTGAATAGGGTCAAGATTGGAGCAGCATCGGAAGAGGGGACAGACTCGCAGACACGTGGGACCACTGCCATCGACCCGGTCTGCAAGATGACTGTCGACATAGCATCGTCGTCGCTCTACACAGATCATGCAGGGACACGCTACTACTTCTGCAATCCCATGTGCAAGAAGATGTTCGACGAGGACCCTGCTTCGTATGTCCCCTGAGACAGGAGTGCCTGTTTCACTCCTTGCAGAGTTGGACGTGCTCTCTTTCTGGTGGCCCTGTGCACCACGGAGGAAGTGAATCCCGTCTCGTGTCCAAGGTCAGTGTTTCGCATCCCGACCGATCGTGGCGCCCTGCGATCCATGCTCACAGAGCGGACACATTCAGTACTCTGAGCTTCGTGTGACGATTTCAGAGGGAGTAGGACCTGCGCTTCGAGCGGATCAATGTCCCTGTCGTCCGATGGCGAGGCTGTTCCAGATATCTATCGGGTCAATGACGTAGCGGTCAGCATCGTCCTGGCTTTCTACGGCAAATGTGAGTGCCATGGCAACGATAATAGGGCAATACCTGCACAGTAGGGACTCGTGTTGAGGTTGCCTAAGGGGAGTTCATACTGTTTCGCATGTTTCGTCATGTTGGTCATGATGACTGCGATGTGTCCTCTGAACACATTCGTGCCAACAATGGCATCGGCCGGACAGGTCGGGAGGCTGCCGATGACAGCGATCGTCCGTGCATCTTACACGCCTCACGACCCTGTCTATGTCACATCTGACATGGACTTTGTGGTTCAGGGCTGGCCGGGCAATGGTACCGAGAGCGACCCATTCGTCATAGAAGGGTTGGACATAGCGACATCTGGGACTACATGCATTACAGTACAGAACACAACAGCATATTTCGAGATAAGGGGCTGTGTTACCTCTTCTGCGAGTGAACATAGCATATGGTTGCGCAACATCTCCCACGTATTGAACGCCCTTGTCGTGATGAGTTTCGTAGCTGCAGGCGCAGTTGTCGCCTACGCCTTGCTAGAATATGCTCCTCATTTGGTCCGCAAGAGGAGTGGCAGACCTGTTGAAGACTTGCTGCGAGATCGGTTGCAGTGATCGTGGTGGGCCCGTACGGCCCTCTTCCGAGCAGAGAGTCACTGTGTCACAGGGTCGGCATGTGTTCTATCGAACCGGACTGAATCACGAACCATTTAATAGTAGGTTTGCACGGCCGAACCGTATCACGGTCTTGAGGTTGTAGCAGCTTGCTCCCACTCTCTGGGAAGATCGCCTATGGCATGGGCCGCTTCGGCTCTTCACTCCTTCTGACTCTTCTGAGCCTCACATCCTTTCTCGTGTATGGCACTGTCTTCGAGCTCAACTGGTTCCTAGCAGGGGTTGCACTCGGGATATCCTACGTCATCATTGGCCTCACTCACTGGCTCACTGGCTACTACAGTGACAAACTCATCTCTCCCCTCGGAAGGCGGAAACCGTTCGTGATAGTCGGCGCTCCTGGTCTTGCCATTAGCGGGATCATGGTCTTCATTCCCGATCGTTTCATCGACATCACTTCGCCAGGGATTGAACTCAGCGTATTTCTGTACTATCTTGTATTCCTCGGCCTGTTCAAGTTCTTCTACGCATTTCTGTTGACAGCATATCAGGCATGGCTTCCAGAGATCACTGACGAGGTCGAGCGTCCGCTCGTGTCGAGCATGCAGAATGTTTCCAACTGGCTTGCAAATGGCATTGGTGTGGTGTTCGCCTTCATCACTCCGCTTCTCTTTGTGACTAGCCCACCTGCACTGTCCGAGCTTGGGCTCACCATGTTTGTGGTCTTTGCAGTTGTGGAGATACTGTTCTACCTCCCCTCCATTGTCTTGATTCGAGAGAGACCCGGGCTCACTGTACCCCAGAGAAACCTCGTCTATGAGACCCGTGTCGCACTGCAGAACAGGACGTTTGTGGTTTGGACACTTGTGGTCGGTTTTCTGTCCTTCTCGTTCAGTGCAATAACGGCACAGGTAGTAGGGTTTGCCCAGAAGGTGCTCATGCTGAATACGATTGAACTGCTTCTTCCTCCTGCTCTCTCATTCCTGGGTGGAATCATCATCTTTCTATTTGTGTGGTTGAGGGCCATAAGGAGATATGGCAAGAAGCGCACGATGATGCTCTCTCTGGTGTTGCTGACCCTTCTCCTGCCACTGACTCCAGTGGTTGCAGCTGCAACATCTTTGATGTCTTCACAGATCTTGGCTGTGATGTGGCTGGTCCCTGTTGGTGCCTGCATGGCAGTCTACTATATCATGAGCTACATAGTGCCTGCTGACATTGCCCAGGTCGACGAGATCCTGACGCAGGAGAGCAGGTCCGGAATCTACACAGGCTTTATTGGTGTGCCACTCAATTTCTTTCAGGCGTGGGCTTCGATTCTGCTTGGCTTGTTCATGGATTTCACCAAGTCGTCAACTGGGTCCGATGTGTTTGGCCTGACGTGGTGGGGGCCAGTCTTCGCGCCATTCCTCTTGATTGCTGCATATTTTCTGTTGAAGATCGACATAGACCCGGATTTTGAGCACCTCCGGCGCGTACTTCGACCACCCCCTGTTGACCCATGAGGTCAGTCCTATGGGAAAGGGTCTGTGCAGGCAGGAAAATCAGATGAAATCCTTATATCTCGGATTGTCTTTCTTGGTCGCCCAGTCCAGCCTGCTAGGTCTGGACATGTGGTGACTCCAAATATGAAAGGAACATCAGCCATCCTTTCGCTCTGTCTTCTGGCACTGTTCATCGTGGCATTGGCTCCTGTTGCTGCAGCTCCTACTCCTGCTGACAGCCTGCAGACCACCTTGGAATCGTACCAGATACGTGCGACTGAGAGCTACGTGGTCGAGAGTGCTCACCCGTACGCGAACAACTTTGACTACACCTGGACCATCAAGAAGACTGGTGCCACTCAGATAAGAGTGCACTTCACTTACATTGAGACTGAGAAGTACTACGACTACATATACGTGTACGACTACGCTGGTGCTCAGCTCCACAAGCTGACCGGCCTATACTCCTCGGGAGGATGGTCGTCCTATAGCTACGGCGACACCATAAAGGTCCGACTGAAGACCGATTCCAGTGTCACCAAGTGGGGCTTCAAGATCGACCAGATCGAATACACACTCGGCAGCAGCGGCAGTAATGTACTGCAGAATGGCGTACCGGCGACCGGTTCGCTGTCGGGTACTGGCGCCTCACAGACCTGGACCATCCAGGTAGATGCCAACGCGATAAGCATGCGCTCAGTCCTTGAGTGTGGTAGTGCCGACTTTGACCTCTATGGCAAGCTCGGATCTCCTCCGACGACTAGCAGCTATGATTGGCGAGGCTACACGTCGGGTGGAGAGGACGTGACCTACAACAACCCAGGCGCAGGGACCTGGTACATCATGGTCTACTCCTACAGTGGATCCGGTACATACACCCTCACTGTTACCGTCACGTACGGCAGCAGTGGTGGCGGCGGCGGAGACGGCGTCGTGAGGAGATGGGCTGTGATCGTAGGCATCTCAGACTACAAGGCAATTAGCGACCTGTCGTATTGTGACGAGGACGCGACTGACTGGTACAACTACCTGAAGAATGTGATGCACTACGACTACATCAGGGTACTCGGCGACACGCACACCTCCAACTACCCTGTGTACTATGCCCTTGCCACTGAGTACAATGTCAAGCAGAGCCTCTCCTGGCTGGCGGGTGCTGATGGCGATGATGTAGTGGCCTTCATCACTTCTGGCCACGGCTCCGGAACTGGAACTGGTTCGTCGTACCTTTGCATGTGGGACTCAGGCAGTGGTGAGAATGGTGAGAACGGTAACCTGTATGACACAGAGCTCGACGACTACGTCGGTTCTTGGTCTGCAGCGAGGATCTTCATCTTTGTCGACCACTGCTACTCAGGCGGTCTCATACCTGAGATACAGGCACTTGCCAACAGTGCAAGGGTCTACATGACCACCACGTGCACGCAGAACGGATACGGTTACGACGACCCTACCCACAAGAACGGAGCATGGACCTACTACTTCCTGGAGTATGGTCTGATCAGCCACTTTGGCAGCAACCCATCCACGACAATGGAGAGCTGCTTCAGCTACGCTCTTGCAGCATATCCGTACAGTGGCGGTGACACTCCACAGCAGTTCGACGGAAACACCAGCACAGGATTTACTCTGTGAAAGGACCTAGGTCCTTTCACCCCTCTTTTTTTTCTCTCCGGGCCAACAATGGTCACAGTCTAGCACGTGAAGGCAGAGGGTCTTTCCGATGACTCCTGAAGGCGACAGGACTGTGTACTCACCAAGGGTGACCTCGATGTCTCTCCAGTCGGGATCGGGCTGACCTAGAACGACTGTGATGTCTTGCACTCTGCGTCGGATGCGTCTCCGGCCGTTTGACGTTTGCTCCTGACGAGTCTAGCACGGACGATCAGTGTTAGAACCGCAACTAGAGCCCACAGCCCTAGTTCTGCAAGAGTGGAAGCGACATAGCTCACACTGCCCGTGATGACATCCCCCAGTCGGGCCATTCTGAGGACGGGATAGATGAGTAGAATCCCGAACGCGCTCTTGAGCCTGGACGAGCCAACTCTGCATGCGAGCTTACAGCCGACCGGAGCCCCAAGAAGCATTCCGGCGCCGACCGCAGTTCCATATATTGCTGTGCCGAGTGCAAGGTCTCCCACTGGCACCATGCTGATCTCTCCGAGGAGCACATTTGTGACGGTTCCAGATAGCGTCGTGAACACCATCGTGAACATGGATGTTGCTACTGCCGTGTGCATGGGCACTCTCATCACGAGCGTCAGCAAGGGCACGATGACGACACCACCTCCTATGCCGAGCAGACCCGAGAGAACTCCAGCAGTGAACGCGCCGATCAGGGTGGCCATGACTGCCCCCCTGGTCGTACCGTGAGCCCTGAATTCCTCCAACTCGGTCTTCACATCTTCTGCCTTGCCTCTGCTCACCGAGAACGCCATCTTGAGGGCTATTGGAAACAGGACTGCGGCAAATACGTACCTGAGTATGTTCTCGTCTATTCCCTGAAGATAGGTCCCAAGCCATGCACCTGCCATGGAGCCGGGGACGGTCACAGACATGAGCATCAGCCCAGTCCCGTAGAGTATGGGCCTGGGTCTCTGCCTACTGTACGAAACTGTGCTGGATAATGAAACGAAAACCGCAGCCATCAGGGAGACCGCCGATGCAGAGCGGGGAGTAAAGAGAAACATGACAACGAGCAGGGGGACAAGCAATGTGCCACCCCCAATGCCAAGCATGGATGAGACTACCCCAATGCAGGCCCCAAACAGCAGGAAGATGACAAGGACCAGCAGCTGCCCGTCCAATACTAACCATTCCATTCCTTGGCACCGGTTCGTGTCCGGCTGCACGTATACTTAAGCAAGACTGTAGCGGAAAGTATCCGATTGCTGAGGCTACAGTCTGTGTATCGGACTAGTCCTTTCCGTCAAGATTCCTACCTGAACATCTGTCTTATGTGCGGCCTCGTCAGGTACAGCAGGACCGGTATCCCCAGGATCGCTCCCACTACGGTCAGGCAGACCAGGAACGCAATGGCCATCACTACTCTACGCGCCCAGTCCTTCTTGCGTCCGAACTCGATGATGAGGGCCAACATCAGCAGACTGAATGAGAGGAGCAGTGCGCTGGCGGGCGCTGAGTGGACAGTGATTGCTGCGTCTACGAAGAGCAGGACAACCGGTAGCATCCCGATCTGGATGAGGAGGACACCTGCTGGTGTGGACATCTTGGCATGACTGATAGGAGGGGTTGACGATGATGTACTGGATTTGAGGCGTGTCTCACCATCAGCCGTACTCTGAGCGGTCCCGCCAGTCTGCAGACTATGGTCAGTGACGGGCGACACAGGGGCCGGCTCATGAAGGACGATCATCTCCGTAGCTCTGCGGGGCTCGCTACTGTCGGGTACGACTCTGACGAGAGAACCGATACGTGGTATTGTGTCCGCAGGGACAGGACCGAAGCGAAACTCGTACACCTGGTCCTCCACCCTCAGGGATAGGGTACCATACGAGACATCATCAAGCCTGCTCTCTTCGACTCTGACAACTGTTCCAGAAATCGATGTGCTCACGAGAGTTTCCCCGATGGATCGTTTTGTATACAGCCAATTGTGTACCGGTAAGCACATAAGTCATTCCGTTGTCGCCCCACAGATTCCGGAAGCATTCTCATTGTCACTGCATCTCTCCGGTCAACCTTCTTATGGCACTACAAATGGGTTTTAATCGTGTCTCTCTTACTTGACCTGGCACGATGATGATACGGTAGAGCATGAGCCCTCACGCATGGCCTGAGCCGCCGCGAGTCATCAGGAGTATCACAAGGAGACTTGAGAATGGTCACTGACGAATCTTCCATCGAAGACATACTGGCCCAGATGTCTGCTGAGATGGGCCCCGACTGTATTCTGGGCCGCGAACTGAGTCGTCAGCGTAGAGCCTTTGTCCGAGTTGCAAGAGACTGTCTACTGCGGGTCGCATCTAGGCTACATGAGGCCGGGTTCACTCATCTTTCTACAATAACGGGACAGGAGTTGGACGGAGAGGTGGAGCTCATCTACCATCTCATCAATGCAGGTACACATGTTGGACTGAGAGTCCGACTCCCCCTTGACAGTCTGAGCGTGCCCACCATGACCGCTCTGATCCCGGGAGCCGTGCTCTACGAACGAGAGGTGCACGAGATGCTCGGAGTGAACTTTGAGGGGCACCCTGACCTGTCGAGGTTGATTCTGCCCGAGGAGTGGGACCTGAATACTCCGCCGCTCAGGAAGCAGACCCCATCTGTGACTGGCCACGTCGACGTCACTCCAAGGAAGAGGAGCACCTCAGCTCAGAGCAGGAGGAGAAAGCCTGCTGACAAGTGAGTCTCAGGAGCACTCACTCGTATGGTTCTGATGAGCGATGGGACATGAGTAACGGTCGTCAGACAAGTGTATGTGTCATCAGTTTCCGTCTGCGAGATGTTGTCCAGTGACAAGACTATTATGAGGGACTTGAGCCAGCAGCACTTCGTCCTATGTGAGGAGATAGCATGGTCGATGTCTTGACAACTGTGTTGTTTGTAGTTGCACTCGGGCCTGCGGGTGGAGCTCTGGTTTCTGTGATGTCCAAGTTGAGAAGAGTTGACACAAATGCATGGTTCCTCCCCCCACTGATTTCACTGCTATCTCTGATAGGGACCATCTTCCTCTTGTCCGAGGTAAGCGATGGACCGGTGACTATCGTGGCCGCCAGTCTGTCCGTCCCATGGCTAAGCACAAGCATTGGATTTCACGTGGATGTTCTGGCCGTTTCGTTCTCGATAATCCTGTCACTATTCACTCTTCTCGGAACCTCATATGGGGCGTTCCAGTTTAAGATGACAAGGGTCGGGGAGGAGACAACGACCGCTGCCCGAATGTTGTCTTCCATGTTGGTGATGAATAGCAGCGCAATTGTGGTCTTCCTAGCACTTGATCTGTTCACCCTCCTTGTCGCATGGGAGGTCACGACGCTTAGCCTGTACCTGCTGATAGTGACAGACCGAGAACCAGGCATTGCGTTCAAGGCCTTCTTGATGACCCATTTTGGTGGGATTCTGTTACTGGGACTCACGATCGTATTGTCGACAAGCACTGGTACCCTGAGTCTGATCGAGATGCGGCTCCAACCGGGCCTGTTGGTCATGCTCCTCCCACTGATAGCACCAATGTTGATCTTGGCAGCACTGCCCAAGTCGATCCAGTTTCCGTTCCACACGTGGTTCACAGACAGTGCCAGAGCACCAGCCTCGTCGCTCCTCCTGATTCTCGCAGCCGATCTCTTGGGCGTCTACCTTCTGATGCGCATGATGCTTCAGACCCTCGCGCCCGGCCTTGCTCTGTTGCCTATCATCCCCATATCCCCTCTGGTCGGTGAGATGAATCCGGTTGGGCTTGTGGTGGCCATTGTGGGATGCATTACACTGATAGTTGGTGCAGTCAATGCACTGATCGAGTCCGATCTCCAGCGGATCGTCACTTTCAGCGCCTCCTCTGAGCTCGGGTTTGTATTCATGATGTTGGGCTTCACATTTCCTCTCGCTACGACTGCAGCCATATTCTACGCGATATCTCACACCCTTGTGATAGGTCTACTTCTAGCCTGCGTAGGTGCTGTCATCTTGGGGACTGGAGCCCGGAGAATTGAGGAGCTTGGAGGGCTCTATTATGCGATGCCCATCACTGCATCCTTCACTGCCCTGGGAGTCCTTGCTATAGGGGGACTGCCCCTCTTGAGCGAGTTTGTAGGAAAGTATCTGGTCACCATATCGACCATAGTGATAGTTTCACCCCTGTTCCTGTTCGTCGCAGTCACTGGAGAACTCGTGCACATAGTGGTGGCAACGAGACTATTGTACTCGGTATTCCTCGCTCGTGGAAAGCCGTCGTCAGATCGAAGAATC
>JAWAQK010000007.1:0-57314 GCA_038893995.1 Candidatus Thorarchaeota archaeon
GTCCTCCCGAGTCCTTCAGGCTGGGTGCTCTGATAAGGATGTCGGAGTAGGGGTAACAATGCCTTTAAGACGGTGAGGACTTATCCTACAGAAGGTGCGAGGTGTAACGGTCGTTGAGATATGCTCTTGGCGTCTTCCTGGGTGCATTGCTCTCAGGTGTGATCTTCCTGGGTGCTGCTGCGATCAGGCTTGCTGGATTCGGACTCACTGACTCTGAGCAATTGCGGGCCCTCTGGGACCTGTTCAAGGCATGGTATCTGGTCTGCATCCTGGTCCTAGTCGTGCCTCCCATACTTGTATACTTCCTCAGACGCTCGCTGTTCCGGGAGTGGCTCGTATTTGAGATCGGTGGGGTATCATTCTTCTCTCCTCTCTGGCTATTGCTGTCAGCTGAGATCGCTGGTACTCCTGTGTCAGTGTTCCTCACGGAGGGTGCGTCGTCAGCATTGCCGTTCCTCGACCAGAATGGGAACATCGTGGGCGTAGATGTGGGCCCCCTGATTATCATACCTATGATCATCATATCGCTGGGCATAGGCCTGATCATGCTGAGACCCAGTCTTGTGAAGAGACTGACCTCTCCTGCAGAGAAACCTGCCGCTCAAGAAATCGGTCCCAAGACCAAAGCTACCGCTGCAAAGAAGGAGCCGCAACCAACAGCTGGACCGACCGTCCCCTCCGACGATGAGCTGCCAAGGGTGAGCGCGCCAGTCCCAGATGAGCGAAGCATGAACGAAATGCGCTCTGTACTGGCCGAGATCGGAGCCTCCCCTCAAGTCTCAGATGCACTGATTCGCGCTGGTATCGGGACCATCGAACAGCTGACGACGACAAGACCCGAGAAACTTGCATCACTGGCGGGGATAGGCATTGACGAGGCTCGAAGACTGAGCGCCCAGATAATGAAACGGTTGACTTCAGCCTAGATCGAGACCTCCGAGTCTGCCAGTGACCTGGACCCCACGCTAGGATGCATTGCAGCTCAGGACTCTCCATAAGCGATCAGTCAGAGCTGGAGCTGTCAGGAGATGTGATCGCCTCGAGAGAAACAGGAATGAGATCACGTAATGATGGTCCTGTGTCCAACCTGGCCTCCTTCTCGACCGGTTCACCAATGATTTCACATATACAGCCTGTCCTGACTCCCCTGATCTGACCAAGCACAAACAGCACGGCGGACTCCATCTCTGTTGCCAATACGTTTGCCCTCTGAAGAGATCGCCAGTATTCCCTGGCTGCCTCGGGACTAGTTGTCTTGTCTGGGATCTCGCTATAGAATGAGTCCTTTGTATGGCCTATCCCCACCTTGTATCTGACGCCTCTCGCCCGGGCTGCTCCAACCAGTGCCCTGACAACATCGTAGTCCGCGACTGCAGGGTACTCGACTGGCACATACTGCCTGCTGGTACCGTCTCCCCTGACGGAGGCGGTGAAGATCGCCAGGTCGCCTCTCTCGAGCGACGGGTCTACTGCACCTGCGGTGCCCACTCTGATGAAGGTCCTGCATCCCAGTTCTATCAGCTCCTCCAGGGCAATTGCGGCTGACGGACATCCTATGCCTGTTGAGCATACACCCACCGAAACGCCTCTGTACGTTCCCCTGTAGCTCCAGTACTCCCTTCGCTGGGCTATTGGCGTGTGTTCATCCAGGAACTCCTCCGCGATGCGTGCTGCCCTCTGGGGGTCTCCAGGAAGGAGTACCCTCTCTGGAATCTCTCCTCTGGCTATGCCCAAGTGATACGTCCTGGAACTCACTTTGGTTCACTCCGTTACTGTGAAGATTCTCATTGCAGGCGTCATAGGTACCTCACTATGGTGTCTACGACATCGTAAGTGTTCTCCGGGTGCTTGTCACAGAACAGTCGCGTCCGGATGCTATTTGACGTCACGATCTTCCCCTCGGACTTGCGATACAGATCTTCAAGCAACTCTTCTCCCTTGTCGACTAAGGGAAGTACATGTGCCACTGCCAGTCCCACGTCGACAGCACCCTGACTCCTGAGCCTCTCTGCAGCCTTCAATAGAGTGCTACCACTCTTGGTCAGATCGTCTAGCACTATTACTCGTCTGCCTTTCACATCAAGTTCGCCATGAAGTTCGACCGTGAATGAATCATGTCTCGACTTGCCATATCCTGACATTGAGAATCGTTCCTGGCCTCCCTCATCAGGGCTCACAGCAATATATTCAGAGAATCCGAACCTCCTGCTGGCAAACTCCAGCAGGTCATGGGTCAGGTCTATCTTCTCATAGACCCCTCTCTCCACGAGCTCGCGGACCCAGTCCAGGCTCTCAGGAGCGTGGGGATTGATGACATACATCTTGTCTGCGGCCTCGAGTATCGCCCTCGTTGCCCACCTTGCAGATATGGCCTCGCCAGTCTTGAACGCCTTATCCTGAAGCGCGAATGGTTGAAAGGTCAGAACGACCTCGACTCTCTCGGGCGGGTCTAGCTGGGTTGCGCGATACATCTTATGGCCCGTTTCTTCGACCTCATAGGGATTCTTGAGAATGTCAAGAATCAGGAGTAGCTCCACCACCCTGTCAGAGGTGGTGTATGGTTCTATTTCAGCGGGGCCGGCACCAGTGCAAGACTGGACAACGATCACTCTCTTGTTAGACAGGTCTGCAATGTCAGGCAGCCGCGCATATATGTCCGCGTTGGGGAAGATCCTCTTCCCATCGTAGTTGACGTTGCAGCAGTGTACGTCACAACCGTGCCTGAGGAAGCTCTCTCTCAGATGCTCTGAGCCACTGGCCAAGACTACATCCAAGCCCGCCATGCGTTGCACCGAATGGGGGGCGCGGCAAGTCGACTTATGAACTTCACCATCCACATTGTGTACATGCGCCTGTGTCCAGTTCCTGTTCCAGGGCCTTTGAACATCCTCCGGGGTCACATTCAAGAGAACGCCTACCGAAGGCGTGTGACGTGGTTCCTGCAGTTGGGTTCCAGCCCATGCTCCTGAATATCTGCGTTAGGTTAAAGGCACGATGTCGCTCAGCCAATTTGAGGGGAACTGATTTGGCACAAACGGCAAGAGACATGATAAAGAGGATTGCAGCGAGGACGGGCATCAGCTACGAGGAGATAGGACTCGAGGTAAACTCTCTCATTCAGTCGGGTGCAAGTCTTGAAGAGGCCATCAAGAAAGTTGCAGTGAGGCTAGGGCTCGATCCCGTGGAATATGGGTTCGATGCAGAGGCAATCGATGCCGAGATGAGATCAATTCTTGGTTCTGGCTATGCGCAGACTCTCATGATCACAGCTGTGCTGAGCCAGATGGTCGCTCCAGTGGGCCGCGGTCGTCTTGCGGTGCCAGCCTTTCTGCTGTTTGCGGAGATCCTCTCTGAGGTCAAAGACATCCCACCTGAAACACATGTTGACATCGCTCAGAGTGTCAGCGAATCTAGCATCAGGATCATAGACCTCGTAACTACTCTGGTGTCGCTCTTCTATCAGTGGTCCGATGATGGAATCAAGAGCGTGTCTCCCTCATGCCCTGAGCGACTTGTTCCCCTGGCCCGAACGGTACTGAGACGGATAAGGCTCTATGAGCATGGCATCTGGACCTGCCTGTCGTGCGGCAGACTGGTTCATGTCAGTGATTTGAGTTCGCTTCTATGTCCTGAGTGTGAATCTCGTGCAATTTCCGACGATTCATGGGTACATTACGATGATGAGCATGCAACCAGACACCGAGGGGGCTACGGTCGTACCTTCGATAGCGATGACGATGTCTGACGGGTCCTATTGCATCCATTGGTCCGGATGCCATGAGACCGTTCCCTCCGGATGCAACATGCGTGCGACGCAGGTTGGAGGAAAGTTCAGTTTCTGAATCGCACTGACAGGGATCTTCCGTCTTGGCACAGGCGGACTTGGCCTGCCCCGTACTTGCAAGTTGCCGGTTCAGAGACGCTCTTCATCCATCATCCACGAATTATCTCAAGCAGCTCTGCCAGCCTCTTCCGGACATCGCTCTCTAGACTGCGTAGCTCTGCGAGTCTTCGGATGTGTTCGATATGCTGCTTGCGATACTCAGAGTCGGACAAGGTCCCGTTTCTGCGTTTCAACTCAAGTTGGTCCATTTCCGCATTGATGCTGTCCCTCTGTTGAATGATGAGGTCGAATCCCTGCTTGAGCCCCATCCACTCGACCATGGCATTGGCCTTTTCCTGTTCAATTCTCTCTCGGCGAAGCCTCTCCTCCTCCTTCAATGCGATCTTGACGTTTGCAGCCCTTATCTCTCTCTGAATCTCCTGGAGTCTTGCTTCTACCTCTCTCTTGACTTGAATGAGCTCTGTTGACCTATGCCACATGTCCCGATAGCGCTCCATGTACTCGCTATCGGATATCCCTCCTGCGTTGTGCAGCCTGTCTAGGTCCGCGAGTTCTCCTTGGATCTCGGCCAGCCTTCTCTTGACCTCCTCATAAGACTCTCGTAACGCGGTCCATTCGACAGTGTACTCCGATAGTATAAGCCTAGGATCCATCTGGTATGGGTCCTCTTCAACACGCCGAGAGTCTGGAGTCAATTGAGCCCTCTCCTGCTGCAGCTGAATCACACAGTTGCGTATTCTCCACTTAAGTACTTCTCTGACACGTCGGAGAAGCGGCTGGAGCTGCTTGGTCGCCAGAAACACCTAAATGCCTGCCCTGCGTGCGCTTTGGTCGGGTCTGGAACTTGGTGAAGATCAAGGTCACTCGCGCACCAAACGAGCAACTCAGGCCAAAACCCAATGATATGAAGAGGGTCGGATTCGGGACCATCTTCACCGACCACATGCTGATCATGCGATACAGGAACGGTGCCTGGGAAACGCCGGAGATCGTGCCATATGGACCCCTGCCCCTAGACCCCGCAACGTCAGTCCTTCACTACGGACAGGGTATCTTCGAGGGAATGAAGGCCTATAGGCGTGGGAGAAGGATCTTCCTATTCCGTCCCAGAGACAACTTCGAGCGACTCAATAGGTCTGCTGAACGGATGGTCATGCCTACTATTGATGTCGACCTCTTGCTCGACTCCCTGAAGGAGTTGCTGCTGCTCGAACGGGACTGGATCCCACAGGATAGAGGCACCTCGCTGTATATCCGCCCCACAATGATTGCAACTGATGCTAGACTTGGTGTTCACCCATCGAAAGAGTATCTCTACTTTGTTATTCTGAGCCCTGTTGGACCATACTTCGATGAGGGATTCAATCCAATACGTGTGATAGTGTCTGACAAGTATGTGCGCTCTGCTCCAGGTGGCGTTGGTCATGCTAAGACCATCGGAAACTATGCAGCGGGACTGAAGGCACTGAAGGAAGCCATCGCAACAGGCCATTCTCAGGTTCTCTGGTTGGATGCCGTCGAGCGCCGATATGTCGAAGAGGTGGCTACAATGAACTTCTTTGCCGTCTTCGGACAGGAACTTGTCACCCCTCCCTTATCCGACACGATACTTCCTGGTGTCACTAGGGCGTCAGTAATTGAGCTTGCACGAAGTCTCGGGACCAAGGTCAGCGAGAGACCCATCGCAATTGATGAGCTGATTGCAGGAATCAGATCGGGTACTGTGACAGAACTATTTGGAACGGGAACTGCGGCAATTGTCGCTCCAATCGGCCAGCTCACATACAAGGGCAATACATACACAGTAAGGAATGGTGAGGCCGGTGAGATGTCCCGACGACTCTTCGATCTCCTGACCGACCTTCAAGTCGGTCTCCTTGAGGACAAGTGGGGCTGGGTCGAATCAATCGAGTGTCCTGAGTGATCCCCCTCGGTCAGTGATGCGTGAGCCTCTGTCAGACCCTCATCTCCTAGCGATTACTCTCCCTACGTTCTCTCCTCACTCGGGCCTCTCATAACAGAGCCACATCATTACTGCTTATGCAGCATTGACACGTAAAGGATGTCTTCGTAGCCAACTATTCCGATGCCTGCCTCATTCTCTAAAACTACGTGGTCTTCTCTGACATCACGTACCCTGACATTTGGAATCTTTGCAAGCGTGTCCTTTTGCAAATGACGTAGGTAGACCGTGAATACGGCCTTTTGTCCTATGAGTTCCTGAAACACTGGCTTCCAGTTCACGCTCTCACTCTCGTTGTACCGGTGCGCGCTACAATTTAACGGTTACTGGGCAGTCGGCTCACCGGTCCCTGTAGATCGTGTATCCTGAACATGTCGCTCAAGCATCCGGCGTGAGATCCGGGTCATTGTATCTGACTGATTGGCCCGTGTGCATCTTAGTCTTCTCGTCGATCGGCATAGTTGCACAACAGTACTGCGTAGCCTGAGTGACCGTATCCATGGTCGGTCCCACTGCAATATGTCAAGAAAGTATCCTCACTTCTGCGCTCATTCCTAATTCAGTGAGGACACGGACAGAGAGGGAAATCGGATCCGTTCCGTCCACTACTCGATACAGATGTGTGGAAGACCTACCGCCCATGTCTGAACAACCAAACCCGACAGGTCCTGGCTGGATGTTCGGATCATCGCGCAGAGCTGCTGCAATCCTTCTCTCTGTAGGTATTGGCGTCCATGCCGATACCACGGCCCTCACTGAACCATACCCCGGAACGAGACGGTCAATGTGCCAGTGCATCTTCTTGTCACGTGATAGATGTCTTCGTATCCTGCCCTCCAGTGAACTGGACCCTGTACCCATGGCTGAGCCAACATAGAGCCATGTACCGTGTCTGAGTTTCACAGTACCAAGAGCGCCGACATCGATGTCGCTATCATTGACCACTTCAATGATCAGAATGTAGACCCCTCTACTCATTCGATTCACTAGTCCTGTTTGTCCCTATGTGTTCAGCGCGAGCAACTGGTACGATTATACTCCTGATCAGTCTGAGTGCCTCGCCACCACTGAGTACACCCGCATCAAGCTCTCTGAGGACTCGCAGTATGGACGGTCCTACCATCCTCCAGCCAACACTATGCGCACGACGTAGGGCTGCGCACCCGAACACGGCCCCTGGTACCCTGAGGCCACGATCCCGTGTGATGCTCCTAGTCCGATACTTGGACCATGCAAGAGCTGCAGGGAGGTGGACCATTAGAACCTCGTCTACTAGTATCACCGACTGTCGCCCAGTGGGCAGTGTTTCGCCAGTCACCACGCATGGTATGCCACAGCGTCGGACATGATCCAGCACCGTGTCAAGGACTATCTGGTGGCAACGTCTGCATGGGTGCTGCCTTCCCGCATTGGCCAGCGGCCCGATCTCTGAGACGTCCTCGCCGGGGTCGACCATGACATTAACAACCCCTATCTTGTCGCAGTTCTCTTTCAGATGGTGTTTCAAGGAGGGACTCAGGTAGCAATCTCCCATGTCTACAGTGATGGCAAGCGGCCTCATGCCCGCCTCAACCATGAACGCAAGCACAGCCGTACTGTCCGTCCCACCGGATAGTGCTACCGAAACACCCACTCTCTCGTCGGGGCACTGTGCGATGGTGGTTTCCATCTCTGGATACTTCATCTCGGCCTCTGCCACACGCACAAGCCATTCGAGGATGGTCCTCTGTGGAGGGCTGACAGAGTCCGCAAGTTCTTCGCATCTCTCTCTCGTCATCTGCAGACGATGCCTTCTGGTAAGGAGTTCCTCCTGCGAATAGACACTGATGCTAGTTCCGATTGCTCTGGAGAGTTCCGCAGCAACCCTCCCTCCTGGCCCCATCATGAGACTCTTCTCCGCCCTGTCCGTCGTCACCACATGCAGGCTACCATCGTGGTGTCGATATACTGCTGTGATCAGAGGCGGCACTCCTCGTGCATATCCTAGCCTGGTACGTGTCTCTGCGAGCAGACGCTCAATCTGCTGAAGGCTCATCTCTCTGGGCCATGTAGTGTTCGAAGAAAAACTGATCGCGCGGTCCCGATACCATCATAAGCACCCCTCAGAACCTCTGATCACAAACGGGGGCTCTCAATGGAAGAGATTGTGCCGGGATACTGCGTGGTCAGACGTGATCCCGTAGACGATCTGGGTCTCATCTCGACGTATATCGTTCACGACTCTGATAGGGCGCTAGTGGTTGATCCAGGGACTGCAGGAAACCCGGGCCCGGCCACGGTCAAATCGATACAGGAACTTGGGCTTGACCCTTCAAGTGATCTGGTCGGTATCGTCTGTACCCATGGTCATCCCGACCACATAGGGGGTGTGGGCACACTGAAGAAGGTCACTGGTGCACCAGTGATGATTCACGCAGACGATGCAAGGATGTTGGAGGTTCCCCGCGCATTTGTCGATGAACGTCTCGTACTAGACAAGATAGGCAAGCTGGCAACGATGTTCGAGCATGGACCACTGAAGGTCAACTACAAGGGTATCCGTCCCGATATGTTGCTGACCGATGGTCAGTCAATACAGGTTGGAGATATTCGGTTAGAAGTAGTCCACACCGGAGGACATTCCGCGGGACACGTAGTGTTGTTCGATCGTAGACGAAGGGTACTTCTCTCTGGTGACGAGATATGCAACTATCCACTAGACCCTAGACTGTTCTATCTTGACCTCTCGGGCAATCTGACAATGAAGCTCTCCGCCCTCGAGATGTTGTCATCTCTGAACCCTGAGCATGTCCTTCCATTTCATGACTATCCCTGCTCCTCTGAGCGCGCGCTCAGAAGCATATGTGATATGAGGGAAGGGGTACTTGAATTCAAGGACGTGGTCCTACAGACACTCGAACTGAGATCGGAGGCAGATCTTGCCCAGCTCTGTTATGACATCTCAGACTTCTTCGCCCATATTGTTCCTCGCGGGCCTGAGGCTCTTCTCTCGACCACAGTCTTTGTTGCACTCAGAAGCCTCGAGACCTCTGGAATAGTCCACAGAAAGGCGAATGGAATATGGAAGGTCGTATCGCCCGTACAACCCCGTTAGGTTCAATAGTACCCTTGAGCTTGATTGTCATTCCTGACTAGCAGGGGTGGACCTGGTTGGCCATAAGGAGGACATCGGACACGACCAAGAAGATGACTTCTGTGAGCACCGTTGAAGCGGTGAGACTGGCAACAGTGTCTGTACTTGGGCTAACAACAGCTGACGGACAGATAGTAGGCGGGGCCTCGGGCGCGGGCAATCTGCTTGAGGACAATTCCGAAGTGGTATCGATGAGTGTGACATCACTTGTCTCGTCTCTGAGCGATTCCCTGATGTCCTCCGATGGTGCCGACATCATTGGCATTGAGTGGATTCTCAAGCGCGCAATCACAGACGAAGTGCTACCCGAACAACTGGTCGTCCTCGAGCAGAGGCAGCCAGAGAGCTCGACTGTCGCGTGCGCCCTGGCATGGGAGAGGGGAATAGTAGATCTGCTCCGAGCGTACGAGTACGTTCAGACAGCATCGAGGAAGATCGAGGACATTCGCGATGCCGCGATCAAGAGTGGTCTCGACAGTCTTGAGGTCCCTGCTGTGTTGAAACGTTTTGCTGGTCGGCTGAACAAGGTCTTCCTTGTTGACTTGATGGACCGCCGCTTTCAGAGCACATGGGACTCAGTACGGGTCCGACCCGACGACATTGACATCGAGACCCAGCTGGTCGTACCTGTCCGAGAAGACTTCACGGCAGTTCCTCCCTGTATCGTAGTGACCGGAATCAAGGACAGACGCTTCATCCTGCCCGATGCCGATGATCGGACTCTTGTGAATCGCCTGAATCGGATGGTCCTTACGCCATCCGGTATCTGGTCCCTTGCAGCGAGGGCATCAGAGCTTGGTCAGGCGGTCCTGAGTGAGATAAACAACTACGCGTACAGTACTGAGGAGTATGAGATCGCCAAGCGCGTAGTGGCGCTACTCGTCAATATCATCGGTTCTGAATCGGTCGCGCTGCATCAGGTCGCTGATGTCATCAAGACGGCAGATGTATTCTCTGCTGACTTGGCCACAGGGGCAAGCATAGCAAGCAGTGCTGCTGAAACGCACACCGGGAGCGGCAAGAGCCTCACACTGTCGGAGCATAGGACCGAGATGCTTGAGTCCCCTCAACTCCTATCAGCGAGAGGTAGGTCGCGAGATGTTGCCACGGGTCTGATCGACACGATGATCGGAGTCCTCGAACGGGACTTTCCCCGTGATGAGCAGGTCCCCGCATGGCGTATGAGGAGTTCGATCAGCCATTTCCTCTCAGCATGTCAGCGAGTCGTGACACACTTTGCAGTCGATGTCAGAAGATACCTGATAGTCGCATCGGCACGTGCCGCCCTCTCGGAGGCGTTCCAGAGATTCCGCTCGCGTGTCATGCTTGGGCTCAGCGACCCCTCTGATCAGCTGCTGTTTCACAAGTTCTACGGTGAGCTCTACACCCGTCTAAACTCGGTCTTTGACAGATTGAACTATCAGCAGACCATGCCTGAGAGTCTTGAGCACCTGATGAAGGCAATTGTTGATGATGTCAAGGACTTCTTCGATCAGCTTGACATCTGGAGTCTTATCGACTTTGCGGACGTCGCCCAGATTGCGAGGAGCGAGATTATTGCACAGCACAGTAGCGGTGGTACGCTTGGTCCACAGGGTGCTGCTCTGGAGAAGATTCTCTCATCCATGGAGTATCTGGTGTCTGACATAGTCCCTGACATCGCAGAAACTCTGCTGAATAAGACTGTGATCACCAGGATTGCACCCCTGCTCGTGCATCCGACCAGCACACTCCAGGATACTGTTATCGGGATGCTCCACGACAGTCTTGAGAAATCTGACGAATGGTTCAGGGAAGCCTCGTCCTGGCTTGATGACTACTCGCGCACGGTCCAACCCTCTGACCCCCCTCACAAGATGTTGGAGAAGTTCATTGAACTGGCTCATGAGAAGGTTGGCAGTGGTGTCACAGCCAGATCTGTGCTGGACCGACTTGAGCGAGAGGCTTCAAAGCTCAGATCAGAGTACGAAAGAGCGGTCGAGACATGGAAGAATGAATGCTCCAGGATCAGGTCTGAGAATGAGGCAATAGCCGCATACAATGAGCGACGTGCTAGGATGATCGAGGAGGCGCGTCTCGCATACCAGACTGAGATGAAGGAGTATACTGAAAGACTGCAGTCAGCTTCATCCTCCGGGGGCGTAGCCATTGATCACACACCGGTCAGTCTTGCCGAAAGGATCGCCACCATCGAGAAGGCCTATCCTCCCAGAGAGCCAATTCCTACCCCACCTGCCCCTGCAGTGCCTGAGCTGCTCACCAACTACGAAGAACTTCGGCGACTGATCGCTGATCGAATGATGCGCATGATGAGTCAACAACGAGACATGGAACTGGTGTTTACTGAGAATCTCAAGTCAATACGAGAGGATGTGGCTACTCTGTCACAGAAAGTCCTGATTGATGTCTCCTCCGGACTCCTTGACTTCATCATAAACTCCACCCTAAGACGTCTCAGACAAGTACTTCCACTTCCCAATAAGACATACCTACGATTTCAGTCCGATGCCGATTCAATAGGTGTCGTGACCTACGATCTGGAGGGAGATGAGATGTTGATCAAGATCGGTCATGCGACGTTGAGGTGATTGAGTTGTCGACGTCATGGTTCTTCAAGTCCCGTCAGATGAGTGAGGCAGGAAAGGAGCTACTGCTGAGGGAGGCGCTTGTCAGTCACGCACGGAGCTCACGCGATAGGCAGACCCTCGAGACTATTCTGAAAGACAGGCGACCCCTTGAGGACATCCTCTCCTTCTTCTCATCCTTCTATCTCTATAACTATCAGGGACTCCGTCTGCTGAAACCGGCGGCCTCCAATACGACCTCGGACGAACAGAGTCAGGCCCTAGTCGATGAGGAGCGACGACTACTGGAGCTTGAGATAAGACAGCTGCTGGGCGATCGTCAGAGACAGGAGTTGGAGGTCGCAAGACTGGTATCGGAGTCGATCATATTGCTTTGTGAGGCTGCAGAGGAAGGTCAGGACCATCTTCTGAACGACACGCGTCGAGTTCTCTCTGACCTCTTCAAGTCGATACCGTCAGACTACTGTCCTACGATGACTATTGACCTGCTCAATGAGCTGACTGGCTGGGGACAGAAGACGAGAGACGAACTCTATGTCCGAGCCTCGGGTCCTAAGGAGTCATCCCTGTCCCTTCGTGAGGAGATGATGCGTGAACACGAGCACGAATGCATCGAGATCTCACTCCTGAAGAGAATGGTGCAGAGGATTCGACCTGGGGCAACTCACATAGGAGAGCTTCTGAACCTCACAGACCTTGATAGTGAGCTCGTGAACGAAATAGTCCAGGCGATCGTGTCCCGGATCCCCCGCAATGTTTCTTCGAGAAGAGCTCTGATGGCAGCAGAGAAGGTCCGTTCGACCCTCATCGAGACCCTTCAGTCAGAGATTGAAGTGCCTAGAACTGTCTACGAGATGGAACAGCACTTCTCCTCCATCGCAGCTCGAAGGCTGCTGGAGGTGTTGAAACAGAGGGAGGTTGACGCAATCGAAGTTCTGGGCGCCTACCTGAGGCTCGACCCTGCTGATGTTCGTGCTGCACTCAGATCAGGTGGCATACCAGACTCTCCAACACTCCTGAAGGCACTGGAAGGGGTTGGCTCTGCTCAGTCCCAAGAGGAATCAGGGTATTCAGATGCCCAGTTCGAGGTCATTGACAGGTCAATCAAGACACTGGAGAGGCTTGAGGGAGTTCTGGAGAAGCAGGTCAAGGGATTCCTCCGATCAAGGGGCTTTCGGAGTTCGGACATTGAGTCTGTCAGAGTAGACTTTCTAGCCAAGCCGAGAGGGTCACTAATGGCGATCGAACAACAGGTCCTGGATGAACTCCAGAAGCGAGTACGGGTCCCTCCGCCAGAGGAGGTGGCTCAGCTGCTTGAGGTACGGCGCTCGGCCAGTCAGAGGCAGGGGATCCATGCCGGTCCGTCTCTTGCAGAGCTGAGCGAACAGCGCAGACTAGCGGAGGTCGGAGTCAACATCGGGAAAGACCTTCTGTGGCATCTGATGGTCTCTGTTGTCACAAACCTGACGAGGATACTTGAACTCTACCTACGTTCGAAGCAGGACCTCTTACGGTTCAGGGCACTCCTGAAGAGCATATGGGAGGATCAGGCGTCAGAGTTCCAGTTCGTCAGAGAGGAGGTGCTTGTTGACGTGCTCAGCAGACGAATGGTCGAGATGAAGTGTGTGCTTCCAGAGCTAGAAACAGAGACGATAAGCATCTGGATGCACTCTCGACTGAGCTCGAGTGACTTGACCACCGCCGAGAACGATCTTCGTTCGACTCCCAGTCCGGTCTTTGAAGGGGTCGCAACCCGACCTCTCGACATGGCCTCACTCCGGTTTGACAACTATGCCGTCGCCTTTGACATCATGCAGAGGTTCTTGAACCGGCAGCGCCAGGCACTCCTGGAGCGGGAGCAATACGCCTATGAGCAGAGGCTCAAGGAGCGTGAGCTCACCGAGAGCAAGAAGAAGTCCATTGATGCGCTTCAGTTCATATACACAAAGGCACATACTGTACTCAAGGCGATAGGCCGGGTTGGAACGAAGGGTCTAGAATGGTCCGGAACAGACTCAGCCAAGTGTTCCAATCTCCTCTCATTTTACGTGGCCTCAAACCGAGGAAGACCAGTATGCCAAGTCTGCGGGAGCACGCCCGCGGACGGGGTCTGTCCCACTCACGGGAAGGGCAACATGAGTCTTTCTGACGACTTTGACAGTCTCTCCATCTTCGTGATGAATGCAATCTCCGACATCAAGAGCGGCCTCATAGGCCCAACTGCCGTTCCAATGAGCTACAGCGAGGCTCGCCAGATAGTTCAGAGAGAGCTGAACAACCTCCGTAGGCGCGGAAGGTTGACGTCGAAGACCAACATCAAGGAGCTTCTCCCCGGAGAGGTGAATCACATTGTAGGCCCAGCCATAGCCGAGTTCATCGGTTCCTACTTCAACGACTCGCTCAAGTATGCTGCCAGAAGAACGGACTTGGCCTAGTCAAGTGTGCTGTAGTCTGTCAGTGTGGATGTGTCGCCCCCATCACGCTCGACGATATCCAGTTCAGATACTCTTCAGAGCCAGTGTCTATCCTGATCACGATGAACTCAGGTACCTCGTACGAGTGATGTTGTTTCAACACATCGTGAAGCTGCTTGATTCTGTCGTGGGTCGTCTTGATCAGCAGGATTGACTCGGTATCTCTCTCCACTCTACCTTTCCAGCGATAGATGCTCGAGACTCCTCCTATGGTATTGACACACGCACATGTTCTTGATTCTATCAGAGCTCTTGCCAGTGGCTCCGCCTCCTCCGGGCGGCAGGTGGTGATCGCTAGGACATATCGTTTCATGACTCGAAACTGTGTCGGACTGTAATTTATGCATGAGCCTAGCTGGTTTCGACACATATAATACGGTGTACCACAGCCGGGTCCTCTGGCTGTTGAGCATGACCAGACGCTTTGTTCCAGGTGGAGTCATGCCTGCCCTTGTGACGCCATTCACGAAGGACGGTGACTTCATTGAAGATGGCCTGAGGCAGGTCATCGAGTACACAATCCAGAAGGGTGTCTCGGCCATTGTGCCAGGAGGAACCACTGGCGAGTTTGTCTACATGAGGACTGAGGAACGAAAGAAACTCCTCAGGCTTGCTGTCGAATTTGCCGACGGAAGGGTTCCTGTCGTCGCTGGAACGGGCCAAAACAGCTCTCGGGCAACACTTGCCCTCACAAAGTACGCAGCGGATATCGGTTGCCAGGCAGCCCTCGTGGTGTCGCCGTTCTATCTACGTCCGTCTGACAGGGGCTACTACGAACACTATGAGACAGTGGCTCGGCAGTCGGATCTTCCCATCATCCTTTACAACATTCCCCAATGCACGCTGGGACAACTGAGTGTCAATGTCGTGGAGGATCTGGCCGAGATCGACAACATAGTCGCAGTCAAGGACTCGAGCGGGAACATACCCTACACGATGGAACTCATCCAGAAGCTCAGCGGCAAGTTGCCAGTACTCATTGGAAACGATGAGTGTGTCCTTGCTGCTATTACTGCTGGAGCATCGGGTGCGATACTTGCCTCTGCAAACATCATTCCTCACATCTGGATCGAACTGATCAAGTGTGTACAGCAGGGGAACATTGCTCGTGCAGCAGAGCTTCAGCGCTCCGCTCAGACCCTTGCGAGGATAATCTCAAAGCACGGTGGTGCAGCCGCAGTCAAGGCGGCACTGAGATATATGGGCATAGATGCTGGACGATCCAGACTTCCTCTCGACTCTGGTGGGACACTGACTGCAGAGGTGAGAGAAGAGATACGTGTCGAGCTCGAATCTCTGGGTCTCATTTCTCGCCCTGTCGGGGTAAGCACACCAAGTGTACCCCCGATCGGTGAGGTCCTCAGTGAGTCTGGAGTCAGTATCAGTCTTGAGGGAATTCGTACAGGGTCCGGGTCGAGTGATCGTGCCAGCGTGACTGTGGCTGCCGGACCAAAGGGAGGTCCCCTGGGTCGGGCATTGGTGAGGCTACTTGTACGTCCCCGTGTGGGGCGAGAGGCACTCACAGTCATTCTGGAACCCAATCTCCCAGTCCGTCCGATCAGTATCATGTTGCCAGCCAGGAGAGTCAAGTCCCTGCGGCAGGCCTCTATGATCTACGGACCGGCACAGTCCGGTGCTGCGAGGGCGATTGCCAGCGCCCTGAGCACTGGACGCATACCGAAGGAGTCGGTCGAGAATGATGTCATGGTCTTAGTTGTAGACATGGACCTGGACTCCAAGAACAGGCGAGAACTGACAGCCTCTGTGGAGACTGCAACCATGCGCGCGATTGAGGCTATATGGAGATGAACGCAATGACGGAGGAATTTCGTTTCAAGGGAGTCTATCCGGCGCTGGTCACTCCATTCAATGAGAATGGTGTGGATGAACAGCGGCTTCGCAACCTGGTAGACTACGTCATAAGAGCTGGAGCTACTGGTGTGGTCCCTTGTGGTACTACTGGCGAGTTCACAAGCATGAGGTTTGACGAGAAGGTCGAGGCCTTCCGCATAGTGTGTGAGGCTGCCAAGAACCGCGTGCCCGTGATTGCGGGAACTGGAGCTGCCTATACCAACGAGGCAGTCAAGCTCACAAAGAGGGCAGCAGAGTTTGGTGCTGCCGCTGCTCTGGTGGTCACTCCCTACTTCATGAGACCCTCCAATAGAGAGATCTTTGAACACTTTGAGAGAATTGCTGCCAACAGCGACATCCCCATTTTCGTGTACAACATTCCACAGGTTACAGGTGTACCCCTGCACTGGACAGTCGTCGATGGTCTCAGAGAGATCGATGGCATCATCGGATTGAAAGACTCAAGCGGAGACTTGGTCAATCTGACGACAATACTTGTCAGGAAGCCCGAAGACTTTCAGGTAGTTGTTGGTCACGACGAGGTTGCACTTCCAGCGCTTGCAGCAGGCTGCAACGGGGCTATCCTCGCAAGCGCCAACATATTCCCGGATCGCTACATCAAGATGCAAGCGGCATTGGCACAGGGTGACCTGAAGAGTGCAATGATAATCCAGCGAAGCATACAGACAGCAGTCCGATTGATAGTCAATCGCGGCGGAGGGCTCGCCGTCAAGGCTGCTCTCAACATGATGGGCATTGACGTCGGGCCCGCGCGACGGCCTCTTCAGATAGGAGATTCCCTTACGTACGACGACCTTGATGAGCTCCGTACATGCCTCGAGGACCTACAGCTCATCCCGCGTGGTCCAGTGACGTTCAGAGTCAACGGAAGAGAGATAGTATGTGAGTCGTATCCCAAGGCAGTCGGCCAGTCCCGTGATGTCGTCCCTGATTTCACTCTCCTGCATGGGGAGGCATTGACTGGTGCCGGACATGAGGTTGCACACGTTGACCTCGTGATGGGGGTCAAGGATGGTCCGATGTCGGCAGCCATTGAGGACGTTGGCAAGCTGTCTGAGGGCTTCCACCCCTCCAACATAATAGAAGATCTCGTTCCTCTGACGGTCTTCTCCCCAACAGTCAATGTGACTGACGAGCGTCACCATCGGATGGTGTACGAGTTTGCTCAGAAGGCGGTCTCAGACGCCGTGAAGAGAACAGTCACTGACAGGATAATCCCAGAGGACCTCGTGCCCGACATGGCAATAGCAGTCAACGTGTTTGTCCACCCAAAGGCCATCAATCATCGTCGTGTACATCTAAACAACTTCCGTGCTGTGCGATTCGCACTTCGAAGGGCGATTGAAGGTCGCCAGACTCCCGACGAGATCATTGCACACATTCGTTCGGCGCGACATCCTTTCGCCTATGACCCCTGACCAGTGGTCGTGGACACACTCGACAATGTGACGTGTTCCTGCACGTAGTGGGCGTTTCGGTCCTACCCTAGGGGTCATTCGACACCTCGTGGCAGAGGGCCCCGTTTCGACTGACCTCTCCGTTGACCGTTTCTTAAGTTATTTCGGACAATAACTGTGGACTGCTTCTGACCACTCTTCCGTTTCGATCTCTCATTCACGGCGAGTCCCCCAGTGGGCTGTGGAAACGGTCAGGACGGCCTTTCCCTGCGGGGCCGCATGTTATATGTGGAAAGCGGGACACAATTACCAGACTGCCTCCGAAAGGTGTCTGTTCGGACCCTGTGGTGAGCCGCTGATGTCGGAACCTGCAGAGCGCACTTTGAGTATGTGTCTTATTCTGCAGCATGTGGCAAATCCGCGGCCATTCGTGGTGCGATACTCACAGGGGCAGTATTCGCAGCTGCCGGGAATGCCGTGGACATATCAGAAGGGGGCGATGATGGGGTACAGGCTTATTCTTGGGCCAGAGTAGAATCCTCTCAGCGGCTCACGATAGCCATGCTCCACTCGGAGGCGGTCTTCCTCATTCAGATCGACCCTGTCCATCTCCTCTCATAGCTGACTGACCTGTTTCCGACCAGCACTGATCCCGAATCCGGTGCGAGGCATGTCAGTTTCCCCCCTGCCCGCCACGAGCAAGCGGGCGTTTCAGCCTGACAGGTCGTGGTACATGATCGCAGATTGGAGTGAAGCGTATTTCGCGCATGTCAGGTCTCAGCATGCTCTTGGATCGTCATCGCTACTGCTCAGATAGGGGTAACTGCCTCATCGACCTGGATGAGTCTATTCGCGCCATCTGATAAGGATGTTCAATATGGTCAGGCCATGCTGGTTTCTCTCCCAAGACTGGCCCTTCCGCCGTCCAGTCAGGCGATGTTGATGGACACTCAATCTATCATGCGGTCTATGGAATGGCCTCGATTGACTACACCCGAATGATCCTGACGCAACTCTGCAGATCATGTCGTACATCTGGCGCGCGCCCTGGCCACGAGCGCTGCAAATGCCCCCGCTCCTATGCCATTGCCGATGTTCACGACAGCGAGACCTGGTGAACATGATTGCAACATCGATGTGAGGGCGCCAACTCCCTCTCCCCCAAATCCATACCCGGTAGGTGAAGGAAGCCCAATCACAGGAACATCAACGAGAGCGGTCACAACAGCTGGCAGTGCTCCCTCCATCCCCGCGACAACTATGACTGCCGCCACATCATCGTCCCTCAGTCTTCTTATAGGCTCTAGGAGTCTGTGGATTCCTGCTACCCCCACATCGTGAAACATCACCGACTCCACTCCCATGACGCGGGCCACTGCTGCTGCCTCCTCGGCGAGTGGAACGTCAGATGTTCCAGCAGTGATGATGGCGATCTTGCCTATCGGCGTTGGAAGCGTCCATTCTGTCTTCCAGGCAAGTATCGTAAGGTGCTCTCCTCTACCGGAGACCCTGAAGAAGCAGTGCGGTAACGCCTCTCTCAGAGTCTTCTCATGCGACTCCTTTGCTCGCGCGACCAGAGCGAATCCGTTGATGGAGACCATGGCCCTCACTATCTCCAAAACCTCGCTGTCATCCTTGTGTTGTGCAAACACTACCTCTGGAATTCCCTTCCTACCATGCCTGCCAAGATCCACGGAAGCAAAGTCGCCGACGATGGCAACTGAGTAGTCCCTTATCGTCTTCTCGACTTCGTCTATTGAGATCTTACCATTGACTAGGTCCTCGAGCAACATCCTCAGGTCGCGCATTGATCCTCAGCCAAGACAGCTGTTGGAAAACCTTAAAGTTGATTCTGTTCCCCGGCTGACTGCTATTGGAGTGTGGCCCTCTTGCACTGGTTGATGACATTCGCATCTCCCATACTGTATGGTCTACCAATTCCTGTAGTCATTTCCCTTCTCTCCGGTAAGCGCCATTCGAGTCGTACAGAGACAACACTCAAAGAGGCTCTGAAAATACTCAATCAGATCAAGAGAGGAAAGACTCCATCAGTACCCCAGTTTCCGTCACGCAGGGACCTCTACATGTCCCTGTTTCTGTCTAGGATGGCGGAGGCGGGAATTACCCCCTCTACCTCAGTCGGAGCAGGTCTGGCGGTACCCGTCACGAAACTGGCCGAGTACCTGCGAAGCATTGGAATTGAGCCGAGTGTGATCGAGGCTCTCGAAACCGGAGTGGAGGAGGCCACCTCTGAGGATGAGGTTGACATAATAGTTGAGGCATCCTCTGGAACTGCCTCACTGCAACTTACCGAGGAACAGGTCAAGACAGTGAAGGGGCTGGCTAGGGAGAGTTGGAAGCGAAGTCATGGCGGGTCGGGAGGGTGATCATTTGACAGAGCTTCTTCATATGAGAGACAACTACTTGCGTGAGTTCGATGCGACAGTCAAACAAGTAGGCGCGAACTATGTCGTGCTCGATCGCACTGCTTTCTACCCGGAAGGAGGCGGCCAGGTCGGCGATCGAGGAGAGCTCCTGTCAGAGAGATTGAGAGCAGTTGTGATTGACACCAAGAAGGCAGAGGGTACAGTGCGACATATCATAGCCGATGAGAATCGTTTCAGTCCAGGGATGGCCGTACATGGGTCTCTGGACTGGAGTTGGCGGTACCAGTGCATGAGGTACCACACCGCTCAGCATGTGCTATCGAGGCTTCTTCAGTTGACATTTGGTCTAGAAACAGTTGGGAACCATGTTGCGCCTGGAGAGTCGAGAGCTGACTTCAGTCCAGTCAACGACATAAGTGACGTGATGCGCAAGGAGATCGAGGATGGTGTCAACGAGATCTTCTCAGAGGGACTACCTGTCGAGATTCGGTTCATGCCTCGAGAGGAGGCCACGACATTTCTCCATGAGATGGGCTATCAGACCCGGTATCTCGAGATGGTGCCTAAAGAGGTGTCAGAGTTCAGAGTAGTTCAGATTGGAAACTGGGACGCATCTTCGTGTGCAGGTACCCATGTGGCGAACACCAGGGAGGTCGGCCGGCTTAGCATATTGCGCACCAAGAACGTGGGTGCCCAGAAACAGAGGATATACTTCACGCTCTACGAGTGATACTCTCGGTACCGTGGGCTAAGGTTAAAATCGGTCCTTCTGCAGTCAGTGTATTGGTCATCCCATATGAAGGCTCTAGTACTGACTGCAGGCCGCGGTGTCAGGTTACGGCCCCTCACATCGACTCGTTCCAAGTCCATGCTCATGGTGGCTGGAAGGCCGGTTCTTGACTACATATTCGAGAGTCTCAGAGAGAATGACATCAGAGATGTGGTTCTTGTTGTAGGTCACGGTAGGGAACAGATCCTCGATTACCTCCGAGACAAGGAGGAGTCAGAGTTTCATGTCCGTTATGTGTTGCAGCATGAGCAGAAGGGAGTAGAGCACGCTATACTCACTGCCAGAAGCGAGATCGAGGATCAGGACGAGTTCCTGCTCGTGAATGGTGATGTGCTCGTTGAGCCCGAAATGGTCAGGCGAACTGTCCAGCATCATGCGATCGCAGGCTCGGAAATGACCATGCTAGTCACACTTGTATCAAACCCGGGTCAGTTTGGCGCTGTCAGAATGAACCGGGATGGCTTCGTTGAGGAGCTTGTTGAGAAGGCTCCTCCGAACACCTACGTGAGCAACTATGTGGTCGCTGGTGTCAGTGTGTTCCGGAGAGAGATCCTTGATCTCCTGGAGAAACATCACACCATGGAGCGGACACTGGGCACGCTCATAGAGAGCGGCGGGAAGGTGGCCGCCACCGTGTGGGAACAGGAGTGGACCGAGTTCACCTGGCCATGGGATGTTCTGAGAGCAAACAAGGTCGCACTTGACAAGATGCTGAGCGGTCGTGGCTCCTTCATTGCAGAGTCCGCCGACATCCGGAGCAACGTCGTAATCGAGGGTTCTGTGTACATCGGGGAAGACAGCATAGTCCGTTCGGGTACTACCCTGAGGGGTCCCGTGTATATTGGTCGGGGAGTTCATGTCGGTAGCAACTCGTTGGTTCGTGATTACGCCTGTCTCTGCGATGGTGTAACCTTGGGATACTCAGTTGAGGTCCGTAACAGTGTGATCTACGAACGCGTCCGGATCGGGAGAATGACATATGTGGCAGACTCCATCATCGGTGCTGACAGCTGTATCGAGGCAGGAGTGCAGATGTGGAACTGGCGACCAGGGGACCAGAAGCTGTACATCAACGAGGATGACGGTCCTGTCGAAGTCCCCTTGAGCAAGTTTGGTGCAATGGTCGGAGATGGAGTCATCATTGGCGTCAACAGTTCCCTCTACCCCGCGATACGAATAGGCGAACGGAGCATCATATCGCCCGGATGTGTAATCGACAGAGACATTCCTCCGGGGAGCGATGTAAGTGTCAAGCAGGAACTGTTGATAAGAAGTCGCGACGGGCTGTCCAGACATGGCTGTGGGTGACAGACTCAAGGCCAAGTGTACGCTTCATGAGCATATTTAAAAGACAAACTCGGCGGAAGGCTTCAGACCTGCCGGTGTTACAAGGAGCGTTATCTCAAGTTGAGCAAGAAGAAATGGGGAAAGACGACTCAGAGAACTGAACGTATAGTACGGGACGCAATACCGGAACCAAAGACACTCGATGAGATCAACCAGTATCTCAGCAAGGCAAGGTCGTTCACAGAGTTTGATATTGCAAACAAGTTCAACGTCCGTGTGAGTGTCGCACGAAGGCTCCTACGTGACATGGAACGGAAGGGCACTATCGTTCCATACATCAGAGAGTGCGGGTTTGTGGCCTACACCACACCTGCAGAGCTGGCCAGGAAGGATACAGAACGTCCTGTCATACTTGCGGACGTATTGGAAGATGTGGCCAGAGCAACACCTGCTACGCCCTTCATGACGGAAGAGATGGAGCTCGCCCTGGCAGCTGCCTCGCTCGAGTCTATGAAGCCCTCGAAGATTGCTCGTCAGCGTCGTGCTCTTGGAGAGCGCAAGGAACGTGTCCGGGAGAAGAAGGCCATGCCACCCGAGACGTTGGAGGTACCCCCTGCACCTGCTCGTCGCGAGGAAAGCGATACGCTTGCGGATCTGACTGAGGATGAATTGGTCGCTGCAACTTCGGAAGTCTCTCCTGCCGATGAAGCTACAGACACACAACAGAAGGTCAAGAAGAGAACCTCAGCTAGGAGTTCAAAGACCGCAAAGAAGGCCGAACCCACCTCAGACGAGGTGAAGGAGCCTGAGCCGAAGACTGATTCTGGTACTCCCAGCAAACCAACTCGTAGAAAGAAGTCACAGGAATCAGTGTCTAGCGACGAGTAGGCAGTCACGTCGGCGGCAGTGGATGCCGTCGGGACATGCTGATTGGCCCTTAGCATCCGGCGCCAGGTGGTCGCTGCTACCTCTGGCTGAGCACACTACTAGTCACTATGTTCAGTGATGGATGTCATGACCCACGGTTCGAGCCTGTCACGACTACTTTCTTGATGCTATCTCTCTCTCTAGCTCTTCCAGCATCCTGTCTAGTTCTGCCTCTTTCTCCTTGTACTCGGCTTCTGCGATGTACCCTCTCATGTAGTCGAACCTGACATCTGTAAGCTGTGCCTTCAGCTTGTCCTTCTTCTGTAGGAGGGCGGCGAGTTCCTCATCCACGGGCTCTGGTTTCCGTGGGATCTCAGTCGCTTTCGCCGCTGACGTCGGTGCTGGTGTCGGCGTGGGTGCTGGTGTAGCTGCAGCAGGTGTCGGCTTCGTGACCGGCGCACTGGGCTGTGGGGTAGCATGTACCGCCGTCGGCGTCGTCATCCCAGCTGCAGGTGTTGTTGGTGCACGAGCCTGCGTGGTGACGGTCTTCTCGGCTGGAGGTGGGGTGGGCTGGGGTGATGTCTGGACGCTCTCCATCATCTCCATGTTTCGGCGAAGCATCTCGATCTGGTCTGCGATCTGAGAGAAGCTATCGTTTATGGTCTTGCTGACCTCTATCTTGAGTCTTGCAAGGGTCTCGGCCAGCTCATCAGCAAGTCTCTTAGTTTCGACGACCTTATTGGCAAATCCTTCTATTGCTCTCAGCTTCTCCAGTATCTCTGTGATATTGAAGCTCATAACAGAGTCACCCACAACTGTAGTTAGCATCTACTCCGGTAGTGTGTTCTTAACCTTTGTCGTGACCTACAAGCACCTAGTCCTGTCAGGCATATTCTCAGGAGGGCTTGGTGTCGGTCTTGCCCTCTAGAATGGCCCTGCGTATGATCTGGATCAGTCTGTCACGGTAGGATATGTCAATCGCAACGAGTTCATAGGTAGGAATACCTAGTATCTGCCCCACTCTCTCTGGGGTGAGGGCCATAGGGAGGTCCTGCTTGTTTGCAATACCTATGATCCTTGCGTCCGGAACGACCTCCCTGACCATCGTGACTAGCTTCTTGCTCCTGAGCACGTTCTCGAGAGTGCTGTCCGTGACGATCACGACTACCTGTGCGTTTGCGACCATCTTTGCCCAGATCACACTGAACTTCGACTGGCCGGCAACATCCCACAGGACTATGTTTGCAGCGCTCACTTCACTGGGAAGGTTCTTGATGCTCACTCCTATGGTGGGTTCATGTACGAGTGGGAGAGTCTCACCTCTGAGTAGGCGCAATGTGGTCGTCTTCCCCACTCCAGCAAACCCGAGGATTGCCACCTTGACCATCGTGACGGTGATCTCGTCTACCTTCACATCGAACCCGTCAAGAGATTGGCCTGCGAGGGCGACGCTTGCAAAGTCCTTCATGAACAGGTCTAGAAGTTGTCTCATCTTCTCCTCGATCTGCGCGGTGTCGTCGGCCTTGTCCGCGACGAACACGAATGTGAACTGTGACCTCCTAGCATAGAACAGTCTTAGGGTCGACACGTTCATGAAGTCGATTCTATCTCCGAGGTCGACACGACTCAGAAACTGAGATAGACTTGCAATGAATTCGGTGGTACCATCTGCGGGCTCGGTTTTCGCGTACTCCTTGCTGTAGAGTATCTCGTGGTTCGGACCGATGACAAATACTCCTCTAATCACTTACCTCACCCCCACGCCTCCAATAGGAGCTCAAAGAACCTGATGACGGTGGCACTGTCGATCTGTCCCTGTGCGTGCTTCTTCACGATAAGAGGCAGCAAATACTCCGGTAAGAATGTTTCGAAGACCGGATCCGATATGAGGGCCCAGACCTTCTCAGTTTCGTGGAATGACACTACTCTTGCAGGCTCCAAGGCGTATAGCTTCGACTCTAGTAGAGCCCCAGGAATCATGGTCTGGGACGAGAGCTCTGCTGTCGTCATTGGTCGTTCCCTCAGGTATCTGAGAACCGTGTAGTTGAGACTGTCGCTCACTATCGATGCAATCCTTACCCTGTCTTCAGTGACAGGAGACACGGGCGACGTCCCTTCCTGTATGGGATTGTAGCCCGAGAAGAACTCTTCCACTTTTCCTCTGTACCATGGATAGATGTTCGGATAGATTCCCTTGCAATACTCAAGTGCCTTCACAGGCGGCACACGATATCCAATGATATCCTTCACCAAGAACACGGTTTCAACACCCTGTTTGGGAGGATTCGCCTTCTCATCTCTGCCCACGAATTCCACCTTCACTATTCCCCCCTCCATCATGGGCAGCACCACCTCTTTCAAGTCAATCATATCGGTCTGAATACTGCTTCGAAGCCAGGTTTCCAGACTTCTCGACCTGATGGCCCCCTCTGCCTGCAGCTTCTCAAGCACCAGACTTGACGAGGATATCGTGAGCAACTTGGCGCAGATCTGTTCTTCGCTGGGCGCCGGAATCACAGCCTTCCGCCTGATGATCTCGCCTACATCCATAGAGCCGGGGGCCTGCCTGGCCAGTATCAGCATCAACCTGCTCATGCCGGCGAGTAGTTCCGAGTTGTTCACGATGTCCTCGTCGTAGTTGAGCACGAAGCATACCATCCAGCCAGGCTGTGACTCATCTGTGAAAGTAGCAATTCTCTGGTCATTGACGTTGCACAACTTGAGGCCTGCGCCGGGTGTGTCTGTGTACTCCATGTAGACGAGATTGAGCAGTCGCTCATTGAGGCTGAATGTTGACGGATACCTCTTTGCAACTACAAATCCCTTGAACTCATCCAAATGTAGTATGAACACGGCCTGGGGCATTCTGGGGTTTCAGAATCAGCCGACCAACAAATATCTTTGCCCACTGTCTCTTGGAGGCGGTGTTCCCACTCGCCTCTCCTCTACTACCTCCGACTCCCAATTCTCGGGGAGACCGACTTGGGCGCCCGTTCGTCCCCTGATCTGTGGCGTCGCGGTCGCGCTTGTCCTGTCTACTCTAGAAAGTGTGAAAAGCAATGTCTATTGGTCTTCCATCAGGCCTGCGATGAACGAATCCTCTCCTGGGGTAATACTACCCGTCCTGGCAGTACAGCAGCTGGAAACCACCGCTCACCACAGGATATACCAGGCCGTGCCACATGGATACGCCTTGGCCTCTCATCTCTCTGCAGTCCTGGAGTCCGTTGACTCGCGCGATATCGAATTCATGCTCGAGTGTCATCTGCCGATTCGCCTCTACTGCGGTGACTCGGAGAACGAGGTCCTGCTCCTGGAGGAACTTGCCATCTTCTCTGGATCGTTCGACATCGTAACACCACCGGATCTTGGTGACCTTGTTACTGTAGTTGAGTCCGCTGCTGATCTGGAATCGCTCCTACGTGCAGTAGGGGCTGTTGAGAATAGGCTTGACGCGACCGTGTCTGAGACCATGACGATACCGGGCCTGCTTCCCGAGTATCTCGCGACCGATATCTTGTCACTTGCTGACTGGCCTACACGGAGTACATGCCCGGCTGTAGTCATAGTGCCGTCGACCCTCAAGGCCTCCGATCTCGACAGACAAGTCTCAGTCCTGCGTCATGCTATCGCATCTGCGCGGGATTTCACGGAGAACATGAGTCGGATCCTAGGTGCAGCTCGCAGTCTGTGTGTCAGCGGTTTCTCATCATTTGAGAGGGCCATGCTTGACAAGATCGAGCGTCTGGACCTCAGGATACTTCGACTGAGATCGGAAGTTGAGTCGATATCTGAACGATTGCGCGCTTCTGAAACAGACACCCGTAGACGAGATCAGCATGCTGTGCAGGAACTAGAGCGTCGTCGCATCGCATTGGAAAGGGATGAGACACATCGCCGGTCGCTAGGAGAGCAGCTAGACTCCCGACGGGCCGAACTCATGACCCGCCTCAACTCTCTTGAGGAGAAGGCCCGTCGCCTGATGAGCCAGATGAGTGAACAGGAGTCCCGATTGCGAGGCGCTTGGAGTGAGCACATTACTGCCGGTCTGAGGGGTATCAACAGGATCATGGTCCCCTTTGTCGTCGTGGGGTACTCTGAGAAGGGCGTCCTCAAGATCGTCTTCCGTCCTCCCTCTATCATTTCGTCACCGTCCGAGAGAGGTCGAAAGAGAGTTCGTGTCAGCGACAACATAGTGTCTGCCAGCAAGTCATTTCTGTCCCTTTCCGAAGCACTTGGACGAAGGACCCAGAGTGACGTCGCCCTCCTTGACCACATACGTAGGGCAGGCGCGAGGTCCAACATCCTGTCACTCAAACAGACCCGAGACTCTCTCCGTGAGGGACTCTCTCTCTTGGTCGCGGAGGGCATCCTCAGGAAGCCGCAGTTGCTGGAAACGGAACGTCTGCTGTCCCGTTTCCCTGAGACAACACTACCTCCGCCAGTTTCGTCAGCTAGATCTCTTGTCATTCCCAAGAGTGACGTAGTGACAGTCAGCTTTGCTGTGACTGATGAGACAGGGCATCCCGTTGTTGGTGCCAAGGTGACAGTCGACGGAACAGACCTTGTCACTGACGGCAGAGGCATCTCCAGTTTCTATCTGGCGGAGGGAAAGCACCATGCAAGTCTGTCCCTGGACGGACTCATGCCCACCGATTTCGAATTTGATCTGACATCTGGTGGCGACGTCGTAATCCCCGTCGTCCTCAGACGTTTAGGACAGGAGATGGGTATAGAACTCCTTGTTGAACGAATAAGGAGGAGGGCCCAGACGATCGACAACCTGCGCAAGAGGTTACTTCCAGTCATCGATGAACACCGAGAGCGGCTTCTTACCGACCCTGAGAACAGGCACGATCTTGAGACACTACTGAGTGAGCTTGGATATGATCCTGATAGGTGGATATCCAACGCGCGCAATGGGGGAGGCAAGTTCTCTAGACTATTGACTCGAAGCGGCCGCGACAGCCTTGTGATGATGTGCATGCTGTCCCTCATTGAGGCGTCCAGATCGGTAGGAGGAATGATGCATCTTGAGGAGGTTCTGTACAGTCTTCAGTCTCAGGGAGTAACAGTGACGCCGGCCGAACTAGAGCGGATACTGAACACAATGAAGAAGCAGGGTCTCATCCATGGTGTCGTGACACTGGATGGGACCAAGATCGTGGATTTCATTCCTGTACAGCACTCGGGCGATCCGGAGGAGATACTGAAACTGGCTGCCAAGAATGACTACAAGTTGACTGCAGAGGTCGTTGTGACATCTCTTGGCTGGACAATGGCGAGAGCCCGGCGGTCGCTTGACTATCTGGTAGAGGTCGGCACTGCTAAGGTTGAGAACCTCTACTCGAGCGGCTCCATCTATCATTTCCCGGGACTAAAACGAGTTCGATGAGGACCGGAATCCAGGGACTCGCCTAGTCTCTGCTAATGCAACTCTGTGTCTGTCCCTCAATGCTCCGCCCAGTCGGCTCTAGTGCCGCTCTGGTCTGCCGGCACCTTCAACCTGAGGACCCCGTGTTCCCGGCGCCTTGCGGACATCTCACCGTCTGTAGCCGGCACAGGGTGTCACGACCAGGTTTCTACCATTCCTCGTCGTAGTCCTCTTCGTAATCGCTCTCGTAGTCGGTGAGATAGTCTTCTTCTTCATCCTCGTCCGTGAAGTCCTCAAATTCCTCTTCTTCTTCCTCGAATAGGAATGTATCGGGGTCTGGCTCCTCCCTTATCTCACGTCGTTCACGTCTGACCCTGGGTTTCTGGACTGCCATACACAGGTTATCCTCTGCGTCGTAGTATGCGCACTCTGGACAACACTCACCACGATGATCACATAGGCTGTACGCATCACATCTCTTGCAGCATTTGAGTTCTGAGGAGTTCTGTGACATGTTATGCAACCCACTCACTTCCCCGCCTCAAATGGCAAATAAGCGTCTCCAAAGGAAACCGGTCCCCGTGGACGTTTCATGAGCACGAGGCAAGGTTAAAAACTGCCCGGAGTGTGGCCTCAATTGGTCGACGTGGAACGCCTGGAGTCAGAGATCAGAAGGTTCGTGCTTGAGAACGCGGTCAAGTACGACGGTAAACCGAACGCCAATTCAGTGATGAGTGCGCTCATGAGTGCAAGGGCAGACCTTCGCCCGATGGCGCGTGAGGTAAGAGCACTGGTCGAGCGTCTTGTGGCAGAGATATCTGGATTGGGCCTTTCCGCACAGAAGAGTGAACTGGCCCGTCTAACTCCCTCGACCGCGCCGACCCTCACGAGTGTCGTAAAGGAGGGCGATACGGGTCTTCCTGACCTGCCCAACGTCGACAAGTGGCCGAAGGTAGTCATGCGCCTGGCCCCGTTTCCCTCAGGACCTCTTCACATCGGAAACGCTCGAATGGTCATCCTCAACGACTATTATGTCAAGAGATACGATGGCAAGCTCATCCTGGTCTTCGACGATACGATAGGATCAGAAGAGAAACAGGTTGAGCCCACCGCATATGACCTCATCCCAGAGGGGCTCGAATATCTCGGTGTGAAGTATCACCAGACCGTGTATAAGTCAGACCGACTGGATCTCTTCTACGATTACTCGGTTGACCTTATCAAGAAGGAACATGCGTACGTGTGTACTTGTGACCCCCAGAAATGGAGGACTGAACACAAGGCGAAGAAGAAGCCCTGTCCCTGCAGGACGCTCCGCGTGGAGGAAAACCTGTCCCGATGGGAGAAGATGTTGGACGGAACCTATGCTCCAGGAGAGGCTGCACTCAGAATGAAGACGGGGATGGATGACCCCGATCCTGCCATGCGCGACCACGTCATCATGAGGATCTCTGAAACGGTCCATCCACGCGTTGGTACGCGATATCGTGTCTGGCCCCTGCTGGAGTTCTCATGGGGCATCGACGATCACGAGCTTGGAATATCCCACATCATTCGTGGAAAGGACCTTGTCAAGGAGGGTAAGATAGAACAGCACGTCTGGGCCTTCTATGGTTGGCAGTTCCCGGAGCTACTGTACTACGGCAGGCTCAAGATTGAGGGAGTGAAGCTGAGCAAGAGCAAGTCTCGCAGAGAGGTCATGGAAGGCGCCTATAGGGGATGGGATGATCCACGTACCTGGAGTATTCAGTCTCTCCAGAAACGCGGCATTCATCCAGATGCCCTTCGGAAGGCCATACTCGATCTTGGCATGAGCCTGTCCGATGCGTCCCTCTCAGTGAAGTCCATATACTCGGAGAACCGGAGGCTCAGAGACGCAGACGCCCCCCGTTTCTTCTTTGTTCACGAGCCGGTCTGGCTCCAGATTGAGAACTTTCCGGAATCAATACGGACTGCAGAACCTCCTTTGCATCCAGACTTCCCTGAGCGTGGCCGGCGTAGGATAGACTTGCACCGATCAGAGGGCAGGTTGGTCGTGGGGGTTCAAAGGACCGACTTTGAACGGATAAGAGAGGGAGAGCTGTTCCGTCTCAAGGACCTTGCCAACATTGTGATGCGAAAGTCGGCAGGTGCATTCCCACAGTTCCATAGTACCGACGTGGATGAGGTGTTGAAGCTGAGATCTCCAATCATTCAGTGGGTGCCCGGAGAAGGTGTGGTCAAGGTCCGGATGACCATGGAGGACGGTCTTGATATCGAGGGAATTGCTGAGCCGGGTCTGGCCGGAGTGGAACCTGGCACGTTTGTACAGTTCGAGAGGTACGGTTTCGCAAGGATCTACGACGTGAGTGGACCAGTGATGGCTGCCTTTGCCCACAAGTGACGTTCACTAGACACCAGAGGACTAATATGCGAAGACTTCCATACCTTTGACCAATGTCGAAAGGTAAGTCAGCCAAGAGTAGCACAAGACCGAGCATATCGCCAGCAATGTTTCGGACGACGGGCCCTGCTGCTAAGCTGAGAGTCAATGACAAGTGCAGCAAGCTATACTACTTCAGCGAGAAGATAAAGGTGGAACAGGCAAGGGAGTTGGCACTGAAGGAAGGCGCAGAACTACTGTCCGCCGCGCCAGACAGTCTCAGTGTCGGTGCTCCTGCCCTCAAGTACGAGTTCTACTGTGCATACGACGCTGTCATGACCATGAGATTTCTAGTCTCGAAACGACACGAACTCAGTGTTGCAGAAAGCGTTGTTGGTGTTGCGATCGACAAGCTCGTGCTGCAACCCACTAAGGGAAAGGAGGTTCCCGGACCTGTAGTCACCGTTGATATGGTCGAACTTCATGAGATGAAGCGAAGCGACTCAATGGTAGTGGACGGTCAGACGGGCCTCCAGGCAGAGGTCATGGCTGCGCTCCTGAAGGGCCCAGGTAAGGTTGCTGCCACATCCGCCTGGTTGGGAAAGGCCAAGGTTGTACCGGGCAAGTTCAATTCCATTGACAAGGTCGTGAAGGAGATAGGCAAGGTGGTGCTCCGTGTGCCCCCAAATGCCTCAAGACTGGTCGAGGCCAGCCTAGACTTCAAGCAGCTGGACGGCTACTATGTTCCTGTGTACTACGTTTCGGTGTCACATGGAGGCACGTCAAAGATCCTTCGAGTGAATGCGGTCAATGGTTCTGTCGCATTGAAAGTATGATTCAACAATGGCCGCCTCTGGGCCCCATTTCTTGAGGGAAACATCGGCCGTATCGGTGCTGAAGCCTGTCATTGGCTGAGGGGCGGCGATCGCCTAACGCGGACATTTCGAACTACTTATACATCGATTCACAAGAGACCACTAGAGGCTCAGCAACATGCCACACTATACGGCTGTGCTGGTGAGGTATGCGGAACTCGGGATAAAGTCGAAACGGACCCGACGCAGGATGCAGCAGCTGCTCGCCCGAAATATCCGTCTGGCCCTTGAGGAGTCATCCGTTGAATACGAGACAGTCAGAGAAGAGTTCGGTCGTCTATTTGTGATCACGCACGACGCTAGGAGAGCATCCCAAGTAGTTTCTAGGGTTTTTGGAGTGGTTTCTGCGTCTCCGGTAGTGGAGATCTCGTCGAGGCTGGACGAGATACTAGATGTGGGGTGTCAGGTGGCCGAAGAGGTCCTGAGACCCAATGTGTCACTTGCCGTCAGAGCCAGAAGATTCGGTAACCATGAATACACAAGCCAGGACATCCGGTCGCAGCTTGGCGCCAGGATCCTTGAGGTCCTCGCACACAGAGGACTTCGTGTAGATCTGGACTGTCCAGAACAGATAGTTGCAGTCGAGGTCAGGGATGAGCGTGCCTACATCTATGCCGACACTGACCAGGGGTTTGGTGGCATGCCGACTGGGTCCCAGGGAAAGGTGGTATGCACGGTTTCCACTGGACTGGACTCACCAGTTGCAGCATTCAAGGTGATGAAGCGGGGATGCGTTCCCGTGTTCGTGTACTTCGACAACTCGCCCTATACTGACAGCCGCTGTAGAGATGTTGCCATTGCACAGGCCAGACGACTTGCAGGATACATCTACGGCGAGGAGGTGAAGATGTACATCATACCCCACGGGGATGACCTTGAAGATGTACTCCATCACTGTCCCTCGAAGATGATATGTGTGATGTGCAAGAGAAACATGCTCCGTCTTGCACGCGAGGTCGCATTTAGAGAGGGTGCCGACGCAATAGTCACAGGCGAGATTATTGGCGAACAGGCCTCTCAGACGACGGCCAACCTACGTGTGATCAGTTCCGCGGTCAGTGACTATCCCGTGCTTCGCCCCTGCGCAGGTGACGACAAGAGCGATGTTGAGAGAATGGCCCAGAGAATAGGGACCTATGAGTTTGCCCAGCAGTCTCTCACTTGCTGTACACTGCCACCACGATACCCTTCCATTCAGGCTGACCTTCACAGAGTACTCGAATGTGAGAGTGAGATGGACCTGAGTGTCATCAGGAAGGAGCTTGATCGGGCTGAGATACTCTATCTTCGTACGAGTGCGGGTGAGCCCGCTGGTGCCTGACCATCTCCAGTTCTGTGCACGGCTGAGCAATTGAAATTGCTTAAATAGCCGTATGAGCAGTCTTGATTCAGAATAGTCCCATTTAGCACATATGGAGAAGGATAGATTTGCCGCGTTCTAGAAAAGACCGCATAATTCCAGTAGCACCGGTCGACAGGCTCATGAGAAAGGCCGGTGCTGGGAGAGTCAGTGACACAGGTGCTGAGCGACTGGCCCAGATCCTTGAGAAGATCGGAATCGAACTAGCGAAGAGAGCTGCAGAACTGACGGAACTCTCACAGAGAAAGACAATTACCGAGAAAGACGTGAACATGGCCTACGAGCACTGGCGGCGCTCCTGGTAGACCTTGCCGCCATGGTATCGATCGTCACGAGCATTAGAGAGGATATCCGATGCTCCGGAGTGATGTGAGAGTTGACGACTTTACGGTCCTCCTGTCCATTCACGAAGTCACACCAGCCTACGAGGATGATGTAGTCAGGTCGTGTGATATGCTCGATGAGCTCGGGCTATCGAGCTACACCCTCCTTGTCGTCCCGTTCTATATGCTCAAGAGGGCCAACTCGATCGATAGACATGAGCTCTTCACGGAGTATCTGAGGTCACTCGGTAAGGAGATTGCCCTTCACGGGTATTCCCACATGTCAAAGTCCGGCTCGCCAAATGAGTTTCGCGGAATGACCACTGAGAAGGCAGTCTCGAGGGTGAGACTTGGGGCCGAGATGTTCGAGAGAGTCTTTGGCTTTAGGCCCGCGGGCTATGTCCCTCCTGAATGGGAGAGTACAAGGGCCATGGCCAGGGCACTCTCGACGATGAACTTCGGATTTGTGGTTGATGGCAATAGGATCCTGTACAGCGGACATGGACCCTGTGCCGTGTCCGGTAGCGTGATCAGTTTCGGCGACTATCGCGTTCCTGTCGTGGATGTGCTGGTCGAGATGGAACTCGGTGGGTCCCTCCAGATCGCAGTTCATCCGCACGATCACCGATACCCAGCCATGCGCGAGCTTCTGGTAGATCTCAGAGATCGTCTGGGCTACCGGTTCTTTGCATATGGCGAGTATGCGATTAGGCCCTGAGCCTGTATCTTCGCGACACTGACTTCCGATCGAACGTAGGTCATCATGGCTCCATTCGTCACGGACGGGTCTGCTGTCTCCAGCTAATAGATGTGGTTCGTTGCGTCGTTTGACCCAATTCTGAATGAGCCAAGTGATTCATGGTCCGTTCACTGGTCCCGAGCCGGTGAAATCTCTCAGGGAGGTCATCATCTCTACTGGCCCTATGAGTGTCAGCTGTAGGCACTCGTTCAGACAGTCATGCCTTCCACAATACCCATTGACGAGACTTCTCTTGGCGACACACTCGCCTGAGCATAGTCTTCGAAAAATAGAACGGTCCTACGCCGGTCAGAACGTCGGTAAGTACAAAATGATTTCTTATATATCGGGACTCCATCACAGCTTCACGAGAGAGCAGGTGAAGCCCAAGCTCGGTGATTAGTCAGGGGATGCTTAGAAGGTTGTCCGTGAAGAAGTATTCTGTGCTGCCATTACTAGTGGTATTCATGTTTGTGATACCGCTCCCGGGTCCCACGACCAACATGGTGCCCAGCGATGAGACGTCCACAGGCTGGGACTTGCCTCGAGACTTTTCCGTCGCTGACTATTCAGTGGGACAGTCAGGCACTGGTCAATCCCTCCCGGTCTTTCTTACGGGGACTCTGGTCAATCGGTACGATTCAGTGTTTGAGATTTCCTCAACATCCCCCGGCACCACGACGATCTCCCTCGACACGGGATGGACCGGGAGTCGTCTCGTCACCAGAGTTCGAGGAATGTCCACATGGCGTACCGACGATCTTCTGAACGGCCAGCTTGACTCATATCACTCTGAGAAGTTTATAGTAAGCGGTTACTCTCAGAGCTCCACATCTGTCTCTGTCCCGAACTCCTGGACCCTGGGCAAGCAGGCCTCCTTTGGCAGCGCCCTGAACAGGTTTCACCCGGCCTATGGCATCTGGCGTTTCTCGTCTTCGTCCGGAGCAGGATATGGGGGTACGATGGGTTGGAGGTTCCAGGCATCCTGGTCCGCATCGGACTACCTTGCCAGTACAGACCGTATATACATGGGGCAGCTGGTCAACGTCCCTTACAGGGAGCTCTATGGTACAACCATATCTCTACAGTATAGGATCCCGACATCCCCTGTCTCGAATATGAACGACCAGGTCTACCTCTTCGTGTCCTTTGCAGGCTACGAGGCAAAGCTGAGGATATTCGAGCCATCGGATCCCGTGGGGTCGTGGATAGCAGAGACGGTCACCATTCCTTCGGCATACCTCTCTAGCATCAGTATGCCAAACGCACTACTACTCCAGGTAGGTCTGGGGACAGACCTCTCAGGAACGCAGTCCACAGCCCAGAATGCCTATGTCTTTGTTGACAACATCGAGTTGCGATTGAATGTCCGACCCTTCCCTGAACAGCTGGGTCTGAAGGCGAATGGTACCAGTGTGGTCGGTTCAGAATGGGGCTCGACCTATCAATATCTGACGGGATCTGGTCGTGATTGCTATGACGACCCGTACTATGGTCTTGATCTGGATGGTGTTGACTGGTGGTCCTCCTCAGGTATCAACACGGTGTCCCTATACAGTGATGGCGGTTCGAACGACTGGGCCAATGCACAGATCTACCGGTCGGGCCTCCAGTTTCCGCTTCAGATCCCCAGAGGCGCGGTGATACTCAGAGCCTATCTCGAGCTATATCCCACAGAGTCTGTGGACCCACCTGCAATGAGGATATACGTGGCTGGAAAGACCTCCTCGGGGCAGAGTGTTTCTCCGTTCACCACGGGCACTCCTCACCTTAAGGACCGCTTCATGTGGTCATCAACAGGGGTCGACTGGACGCCGTTGAGATGGAACACAGAAGGTGACGAGTCCTATGGTTATCAGATCATTCAGCGAAGTCCTGACTTAGCGCCCCTCGTCCAGAGCGTCGTTTCTGATGGTGGGTGGACAAGTGGACAGTATATCTGCATCATGCTCGACTACATGAACTCGGCGACAACACAGTCATACAACAATTTCGCTGGAAGCTACGGTCTCTCCCCGCCTGTAGTACCAAGATTGATGGTGGAGTATCTTGTACCACTTCCGGACGACGAGGTATATGTCCGTCAGTATAGGAAGGATCTCGTCATTGACCACAACAAGGTCGCCGCAGACCTGACCTACTTCCCGGTGATGGTCGATATCACCGATGCTGACCTGCGAACTAAGGCACAGGCCGATGGCGATGACATAGCATTCAGCATGGGCAATATCGGCCTTGATCATGAGATAGAGTACTACGACTCCTCGACAGGGCGACTCGTGGCATGGGTCCTGGTCCCATATCTTTCCTCGACTGTCGATACTGTCATCTCAATGCAGTATGGTAATCCGTATGCCCGGCGGAGCGTGTGCAGGTCGATGTGGCGAGACTACGCCCTCGTCATGCACATGAGTGACGATCCGTCTGGTGTACTATACGACAGTTCTCCCTACCGCCATTATGGGACATCCTATGGCTCCATGAGTGGCGGAAGCCTCGTACCAGGAAAGGCAGATGGTGCAATCCGTTTCGACGGTGTGGACGATCGGATCTCTGTTGGTCAGATCAATACTGATTCCTGGTCGAAGGTCACTTTCAGTGCGTGGGTATACCATGATGACACAGGTGATGACAGAGTCTTCTCGAAGGCATTTAGCACAAGTCCGAGCTATCACATCATGGCCACACAGTTGGCAGGGACCACCTACAGGGTCAGGTTGTGGACTGACGGGACCAACGGGCAATCTGCCACTCATGATTTTGGCACAGTCACCAGTGGTCAGTGGCATTACATCTCATGGACCTGGGACTCTTCCACCGGGCTGATCACCGCATACCTCAATGGAAACCAACTAGGCTCCGCTCAGTCACACACAGGTGCCACAGTGAGGGACTCTGTGGAGATGTTCATCATTGGAGACAACAGCCTTGCGACCGATCCCAGCCACCAACGGTTTCTCGCTGGACGAGTTGATGAAATCAGGTTGAGACCACAGTCACTCAGCGCTGCCTGGTTCTGGACTGAGTATCAGAATCAGAATAGTCCCTCCACTTTCATGTCCGTCGGTAGTGAACGCGTGAACCCGTTGTCATGGGTGAATGAGAGTGTTGTGAAGATGACCTTTAGCACGAGTTCTCAGGAACCCGTGGCAATGGACGTTCAGATGCTCATGAGCATCGAGGGAGAAGGTCGAAGTCTGGATGAGAACTTTGAGGAGGGAACCTCCTTCTATGTCGCCAATGCGTCAATCGTGGAGTGGACTGCCAAGATACTGGTCTCACCGCCCCCGGAAACCAACAACCTGGAGGTACGTGTGGCATTTCCGCAACAGGAATGGCGACCTACGAAGGTCACTAACCCATTAGGAGCAGTGAAGACCCTCGGGACCCAGTGGTACTATGAGGGCGGAGAAGTGGTTGTCCCCGACGGACAGGTTGATGTCTTTGGAGTCTGGACCATCAATTTCGTCAGCATGAACTACATATTGACACTGGACGTAGGGCCCCCTGGAGGTCCATACGGAACTACGGCGAACTTCAGCCTGGGCCAGACAATGAGATTTCGGATGACAGTTCCATGGATCACGGGCGCACGACAGGGTCTAATTCTCACTGATCCGACGGGAACAGTCCAGTGGGAGAGCTATACCACCTCTACAGGGTCTCCAGCACATCTCTACCCGTCATTTCGGTACCGAAAAACGATCACCATCTCTAGCTCGAAGGTCTATGCAGATCTGACCAACTTCCCTGTCCTGATCGACATACTCGATTCGGACCTGCGCAACCCATCGAAAGTACAGCCTGACGGCGATGATATTCTCTTTGTCCAGAACGGTAAGGTGTTGGCTCATGAGCTGGAGTTGTTCGTGCAGGACTACGATGCCACTCACGCGAGGCTGGTCGCATGGGTCCGTGCGAATCTGTCAGCCACCGCAGACACAGTGCTGACAATGTACTACGGTAATCCCATACTTGGTCCTCAGTCCAATCCCAAGGCGGTCTGGAGCAATGCTTACGACGCAGTGTGGCATCTTGGTGAGATTGCGATCGACGAACAGACCACAGCAACCCACGTCGATTCAACTGGCCACGGATACTACGGCAACCAGTATGGTAACGCCAATACGACGCTGAGTAACGGAAAGATACTTCGTGGTCAGATATTTGACGGCGTCAATGACCTGATATCGGTATCTGCCTCACTCGGTCTCGCTCCGTCAGGGAACGTGGCACTGTCTGGATGGTTCTATCTGCCAACGACTTTCTCGAGCAGTTCACCCACATCCTATCTTCTGATGTCCAAGTATCAGAGCGTTGACTACAACATGCACCTCATGCTTGTTGGAAATGACTATCTTCAGGGGTCTGTCGCCAAGGGCTCATTGGTCTTCAAGATGGAAACTCAGCCGGCCGGTGCGAGATATATGTACACGACCAGGTCCTCGTGGGCCGCTGGCTGGTATCACTACACGATCCTCCTTAACTCGACCGATATGTCGCGCAATGCTATCTACATCAACGGTCTTCAGGAGTCTACTCTTACCGTCCTCAGTGCTACAACTGGTTCCCTATCCTTCTCCGGCACGTGGGGAATCGGAGGCGGGTACGTTGACTATGGTCAGATTTCAGGTGGGGCCTCGTTTCTGAATGGCCGGATGGACGAGGTCCGTGTCTCATCAACAATTCGCTCCGCAGGGTGGATTCGAACAGAGTATGAGAGCCAGAGCAACCCGAGTGCATTCTATACAGTTGGAAGTGAGCAGACCAGAGAGGACCTGGCTCCCTACATTGACAAGACCGTCACGAGCTCATATCCTGCTGGCGTCTGGACCGTCAGTGCATACTACAACGACACCGGCACTGGAGTGGACACGAGGACAGGCCTCTACGAGAGAAAGTTCATCATCAAGAGGGCTACTAGCCTCTCTCTGATAGCGCCTGGAGACGCTGTCGGCGATGGCGTGTCAACACGCGTCGTCGGACAGGGCCTGTATATCGAAGTCCGACTGAGAGACTCGGGAAACTTGGCTTCGATACCGGGTGCCACCGTGCGAATGAACTGGACCGTGTCTGGTTCACCATCCATCAGGACAATGAATGACTATGGGGATGGCAGATATGGTATAGCGCTGAATACTACTGACCTGAGTCTCAACACAAGATGGCGCATCAACATCTGGTCCAGGCATGACTACTATCAGGATACAAGCATGTATTTCTTCCTGGATCTGTCCCATAACACACAGCTCACATACGCATGGGTTTCTACGACCCCTGTGGGATTCGACTTCAGGGCCTCTCTGTACTTCAGGGATGCATACACGGGGGCTCCAGTGACCGGTGCCACCATCAAGTTCTCAAACGGCACACCTGTAAGTGTTGTTGCACAGGGCGGTGGATGGTACAACATCTCTATCCCAACGACTGGCATGTCGCCCGGAGATTACTCGTTCACCTTCGTTGCATCAAAGTCGGGAGCCTACCTCGAGTCTGCAAGTGTAGATGTGACCTTTACGCTGAGACGTCATTACACCGCCCTCTCTGTGTCCGGCGATCTTGTCACCCCGCAGGGATTCACGACTGCAGTCACTGTTTCAGTGATTGATCTTGATACTGGGACCCCAGTCCCTCTGGGCTCTACCAGCTCCCTCCTGTTCACGTGGAGTGGGGGATCTCATAACGTCCAGCCCGTCACCACCTACCAGATCACATTGCCAACAGGCAGCTGGAATATCGGAACTGTGGATGTGGTCCTGACAGCCGTGTTGTCCTCCACATACTATAACCCCGACGGATATACCTTCCAGATCCAGATCCGCAAGCACTACACGGCTGTGACTGCAATAGGGTCGTTCGTCTATCCGTATGGGAATATGACACCCGTGACGCTCAAGATAGTTGACCTGGATACTGGAACAACTCTCGCAGCCAGTACGGTCAGCTCGATCTCCTTCACATGGAGTGGGGGATCATACAGTCCATCGCCCCCATATTCCAGTCTCTCATTCGTGCTGGACTCGAGCAGCTGGGCGGTGGGCTCAAAGATCGTCACAGTCTCTGTCGTCATGGGTAGCATCTACTTTAGCCCAGACAATCATCAGTTCACGGTCACGATAGTGAGTATGCGGACTGTCCTGTACCACGAGCCCAGTGATCTGCTGTTCCCACGGTTTGACGACTTTGTCATCGTCCTGCGTGTCAACGTATCCGAACCCGGGCCATACTATGGTTCGCCCATCACAGGACTCTCGCAGACTCATTTCTCGCTGAGCGCGTATGCGATCAAGAGTCTCACGAATCTTGGGGATGGCCGATACCGGCTCACAATCGATCAGTCCTACTTCACTCAGGGTACTTACATTGTCACAGTCACAGTCAATCCGACAGACAGCAGGTACGCGTCTGCCCTCCTGCAGATAGTGTTCCAGTATAGGCCGGCTGAGAGCCTCCTCTCGTCACCCAACTATCCTCTTGTCATAACTCCGGTCCTGAGGGACGTAGTCATCACACTGAACTATACCGACCTGGACCGGTCCACTGGCATCACTACTGCCGTCATAACTGCACAGGGCGTGTCAATATACGACCAGCAGAACCTTGGCAATGGACTTTACCGTGTCACGGTGAATGTGCAGAGCCTCTCGGTCGGTGAATATGTCTTCAACCTGACTGCAACTGCATCAGGCTATGTGTCGAAGACCCTCACGTTCAACCTCCGGGTGCGGGTGGCATATACGTACGCCATCCCAACAGTCGGAGCGCTGGACATCCCTGTCGGCAATGACCCAGTATTCTATGTGGACTACTATGACACAGACAATAGTGTTCCAATCTCAGGGGCCAGCGTCGCCTCGACATGGTCGAAAATCTCAGTGACCTACCTGCCGGCTCAGGGTCGATATCAGGTGACCTTCATCACTGACGACACAGACCCATTGGTCTCCAACATGGCAGTCGAATTCGAATTCACGAAGGGATCAAACTATCAGCCTGGTGTGTTCTCCATCTCCGTCACAATACGCACACACAGGACGGAGTTCCGACTTGTCAGTGCCATTGAACCAACCCCGTACAACAGTGACATCCAGATTCCTGTATACTACGGTGATATCGACAACAATGTGGGCATCAATGAGATGTACGTCTATTGCTACGTCAGGAACGCGACACATCTGGTCACTTCGCAACTGACGACCGGTGGTCAGGCCGGCTTCTTCATCGTCAAGGTACCTGCGGCCCAGTTCGGAGGACCAAAGCTTGTGGCCCTCACTGTGTACTTCAACTGGACTGGGCCATCTGTGAAATACTACAACATGTCCATCAGTGTGACTGCCAACGTGGTTGGTGAGGACTCTCGCTATACACTCCTATTGGCCTCAGAGCCCACCCCCTACGGCTACAACATGTCGTACGTGTTCCTATACTCCGATCTGTCAGGCAGTGGCATTACCAACTCCACTGGCGGAGTCCACATATACGTCAAGTTTGACAGGACCGTCAATCTCAACCTGGTCACGATCAGAGAGGTCAATCGTGTCGGCCAGCCGGGTGTATACTCCATCTCGTTCAACAACGAGATCCTCGGCGGGGTCGGCCTCGTCTACATGCAGGTCTACATCAACTGGACAGGCGGTGCCCCGTTCTACACCAACAGACAGGACACAGTATCAGTCCGTGTACAGCCACGTGACACACTCCTCTCAGTGATGCCCCCCGTACCAACTCCTCGCGGCGAGAATGCGTCCTTTGTCTTCACGCTTGACGATATTACGGGTGCCGGCTCCGTCCCGGTAGAGTACGACCCCGCTCACATGTTCATCACGTTGAGTATTTCGAGCTACAGCCTGACATACAATTCACAGACGCGAGAGTTCACTGTATCCTTCAATACGGCCCAGAGTCCCATCGGTGATGCTCCGTTAGGACAGAAGTCCTTCAATATCAGCGTGATCTGGACTGGAGCTCCGTTCTACGCAAACCACACAGGCCGCATCATGTATGTGTCTGTGACAGCACGACTGACCGTCCTCGACTACCAGTCTCCATCACCGACTCCATTTGGCGATGTCTGTACATTCTTCGTCGTATGGACTGACGTCACCTCCAGTCCCGTAGGCGTTGATGGGGCCACCGTCGCGCTTTACGACGGCGGAAGTCTGATACCGGGCTCCTACTATACGGTGACAGGCATGGGTGGAGGTTCATACAAGATTGAACTTGACACAGACTATTATTCCTCTCCAGGATCCAAGACATTGCGGGTGTCGCTTTCGGCGACCGTGTTCTACATCCTTGATGTGTCCGCCACGCGGAACCTCCTGGTCCAACAGCGACTGAGCCTCGTGTCGTCTGAGCCACCTGCCAGAGTTCCCTACGGTCTCCCCATTCACATCGTCGTGTACTATCAGGACCGGTTCACACTGTCAAACATCGGCAATTCGACTGGGAAGGTCAGATTCTCCATACTCAATGGATCGTCTTGGTACTACACTATTGAGTGGAAGGAGAGCTTTGGCTACTACGTACTGACGGTCGAGACCAGCAACCATCCGGAGCTACTCATTGACGTCCCCTATTACCTTCATGTGATGATGTCCTATGCAGACGAGGCACCATTCTATGCCTCCGACGACGCCTACATCGAGTTCAGGCTTCGGCTGAGGGTGACCGCACTAGAACTTGTGACAGCCCCTACCCCTACCCCCTACCAGGACTACGTGAGCTTCATCGTGCTCTACAGGGATATTGACACCGGAGATGGTGTGGATGGTGCAACGATATCCCTCAAGAAAGGCGCAGTGACACTGGTATACGGAACTCACTACACGCTAGTTGCTGGTCCATCTGGAACCTGGACCGTGATTGTCTCGACAACGGCATTGGACGGCCTAGGCAAGACCACCGTCACGGTTGCTGCGAGCCGCGCTGGTGTACCATACAGGGCAAATGCAACGCTGAACGTGTCCCTGGATGTCACTAGGCGTCCAACGACCATCGACGTCATAAGTGCCACTCCGTCTGCACGGTACAACGACAACATAGTCATCGTGTTTGCGTACGTTGATACCGGGACATCCACATACGTTGGCGGCATCACGGACAAGGTGATGCTCTTTCGCTACAGCACCCTCATACCATCGGGCCAGTATTCACTGGTGGCCGGGTCAGTCCCGAACACACTTGTACTGACGGTCAGCACAAGTGTGCTGTCATCCGTGCTCGTCAATGGACTACCACTAACGATCAAGGTCTACTGGCTTGACGTCATTCCATACTACAACAATGCTAGCCTGACCCTGCCGGTCAATATAATCAATAGAGCTGGCATGCTCAGCCACGATCCAGTAGAGAGCACACCTTTAGGCGACCAGATGCAGATCAGATTCTACTATGTCGATGCCGATACTGGCGTCAGCATTGCAGACGCGATAGTACTCCTCGACTGCGTTCAGAAGCCGGGTCTTCAGCAGGGTACGGACTATACCATAACATATCTCAGTGGCGTCTATACTATTCTGGTGGACACCAACAGACTCAACGGAATTGGATCGTACACGTTTCTATTGACGATCCAGTGGAACCCATCCACCCCACCATTCTATTCCAACCAGACAACGAGGTCAATCCCCGGTTCTGTCCGTCTTGTTGCTGCAAACCTAGAGGTTGGGCTACCGTCACCGATATCGGTCCCATTCTATGCCAACGTCACATTCGACATGACGTTCACAGACCAGGACCACATGACTCCGATACTTGGTCTGACAGCCGGCAGCGTTAGTATCAAGTACAAGCACTCGAACCAACCTCCGCTCCTGTGGAGTTTTCGGAGTCTGGGTGGTGGCGTGTATAGAATCACGGTCAACGTGACCACAGAGGTCACCATAGGTGTCAGGACTCTCGCCATCACGGTCAACATGTATCCTTACGTGGAGCTGGAGAGACAGGTATCTTTCCAGGTGAGAAACCGTCTCTGTGCGATATCTCTGGTGTCCATGCCTGAGAGCATTTACGCGGGAGACCCCGTACGGCTATTCCTGAACGTCACTGACGAGGACGCAGGTGGTTCGCTGGTCTCGGGCGCCAGCTTTGTACTTGTCTGGGACAATCCTCCGGGACCACCGATTGAGGTCTCATATGGTATCTATCAGGTTGACCTAGTCACCATCGGCATGAGTTACGGGCTGAGACAACTGACGATCTCAGCCTCCAAGACAGGATATGAAACTGCGTACGTCGCCATCACAATAAACCTCTTGCCGATCACCACTGATCTGGTCATCAGCGGGGATCTGGTTGGCCCCTACTACTGGGGCGATACACTAACAGTCTACGCATACTTCAACGACACAGTGCACGGGACCGGCATAGAGGGTATTGCTGACGTCAGCTTCACATGGGGAGGTCTGCCCTACGTCTCTCTGACCGAACTGGGGTCTGGCAACTTCTCGGCATTCCTCGACACCTCGCTGGTATCAGCCACTACAGTCACGGTCATCATCCAGGCCCGCGCTCCCAACTACCTCACTGCAAGTGCCAGCTTCCTGCTGAGCATCCTGCCGAGGCCGGTGAGTCTGTCCTCTGTCGGAAGCCCGACGATGACTGTTCCAAGAGGCTCTAAGGCACAACTCACAGTGTATCTCACCGACCTAAAGACCGGCAATCCACTGACGACTGCAACGATTGTCGCTAGCTGGAACTTTGAGGGAGTGCCTGGAACAGCCCAGTTTGTGAGTCGTGGCGGCGGGTACTATGATGCACTAGTCGACACAGGTACGACAAAGGCAGATCAGGTGTACCAGATACTCGTCACATCGACTCTGGCAAACTATCAGACGGCGTCGACATCATTCCAGATATATACGACACAGACGCGTACCTTTGTGATCCTGGACTCCCAGACTAAGACCTACGAGGAGAGGGCATTTGCATGGTCTGAGGTCATCAGGATCGGTGTGTACGTACTTGCCCTCGACCTCAATCAGACTGATCCCGATTACATCCAGTGGAACTCTACAGTCCGGCTGGAATATGAAACTCTTCAGTTCTACATGATGCGCAATGGGACGACTGGTCACTTCTACTTCGACTTCAATACTACGCTATTCGATACAGGTACCTACGCGTTCCGTATCATTGCAACCCCTGCGAACCGCTCTTTCGCACAGTCCAGCAACAGGACAGTCATAACAGTATTCAAGGTTCAGACAAGCGTGATACCTCCGAGTGCAGACTCCCCCTACTGGGGAGTGTCGAAGTGGTATAACTTCACATACTTTGATGTTGTACGGAACCAGCCTATCGCGAACGACAGTTACAACCTGCCCGTAATCGCCAGATACAGATGGGCGGGCCACGAGGGTCTTGCGACCTACTTCGGGAATGGTGTCTACGGTGTGTTTGTCAATACCTCTCTTCTGACCGCAGGCCAACTATACATCCTCACCATCTCGTTTGAGAAACGGAACTTTGAGTCTCGTGAGGGTCGTGTGGAGATAACCGTCCGAAGGGTCCCGACTGAGATTGTTGTCATATCTCCGTTCCAGAACCAGGTGGACGGAAACCCACGTGTGTTGCAGGTACCCATCGGCGATGTAATCGATATCCTCTTCCTGTTCAACGACACTGACAACTCTGAGGGCTACGTCGGTGGGCTCAACGGCGCCACACTGAACATGGCCACTCGACTCAGTGGTCCCAACATCGACGTACCCCTGACGATGGAAGACATAGTACTGGAGCCACTTGGAAATGGTCTCTACAGATTCGTGTTTGACACCAGGACCAAACTGTTCGGTCTAGTCAGTAAGGAACCATTCCGACTTACAATAGGTCTCTCTCTTCCCAACAGAGAAGATGCAGTCGTTCTGGTCCTGGTGACAGTCATCAAGATCCCGACTGAGCTTGTCGTCACCCAGCCCATCCCCTCATGGACAGTGATGAACGGCGAGACCCAACGCATAGTGTTCTACTACAACGACACTTGGCACAACAGAGGCATTGCTGGAGCCACGTTCAATGCCACGAGTAGTAGCAGCTCCGTATTCGTAGTGAACTACGGCGAACTTGGCGGAGGGTACTACTATGTTGACGTAGTGACGGGCGGTATCAGACTAGCAGAGAGTTCGGCATTTGTCATAGTGACTGTCACGCTCGAGGATTATGCAGACCGCTCCATGACGCTGGTCGTGACTGTTACCCAAAACCCGACCGACACCATGTTCACTACGGGACTGCAGTATGGTCTCCCCATCGCTCTGATAGGACTTCTCCTCACGGTCGGCTACGTGAAGATCTGGAGCGTGCCCAAGCGGCTGCGCCAGATAAACAAGCTGATCAGACAACTCAAGAAGAACAAGATTCCCAAGCCCATCACTGACGTAAGGAGCCGAAGCCAGATACTGGCTGACCTGTTCGCAGATACCTTCTCTGAACTGTCACTGACACGGACAGCGGAACAGATGCCGGCAGAGTCCGTACCAGTCGATATTCCTGAGCTTGGCGAGCTTCTAATGCAGCTCTCCATCCTGACGAGACTGGGTCCTCAGGAGCTCGATGACTTCAAGGCCGACATATCCAAGATGAAGCTGAGCGAGCAGGCAACCTTCATGAAAGAAGTCATAAACCAGGAGGCCATTCGTGCAGCTCGGCGGGAGGGCAAGAGCGTCGAGCAGGTCCTCGAGGAAGTGAGGTCTGAGGCCCGGAAACGCCTTGGAGAACGTGTGGAGCGTGAGCGGATCGAGGAGATTGAAGAAGAGGGTATTATCATTCCTCAGAAACCAACAGAACCCACAATTCCCACGAGACCTGGTGTGAGAGCACCCCCGACGACTCCTGCCACTGGCGTCGAGCATGTTACTGCCGGACCTACAGAGAAACTCAGCCAGTTTGAACTCGAGGAGTTGAAGAAGGAACTCGAGGCAAAGGGAGTACCACTGCACGAGATTGACACAATCATAGAACAGGCCAAGAATCTGCCCAGAGAGCTTGTGGATGAACTGTTGCGAAGCATCGGAAAGAGATGAGGGAACGGAGACGGGGACCTCTCCGCACTCCGTTTCCTCAACTCGAAGGTGGTACGGTCCAACACGGATCATATACCGGGGGGTAGTACCTTCGCGTGGTCCCCCAACACCCCCCACTATCATCAGATGTCAAGGAAGTCAGACAGGGGTGGCGTCAAGTCTAGGTAAGATTCCCTAGGCCTTGATGAACGTTTCACCGGATACTGAGGATGCTTGGTCAGTGTGTATCTGATGTATGACTTCAGGCTCTCGACGCATATATGCACTTGAGCACTGCTTGCAAGCGCTCTTCCACCGGCTGGCGTGAATATGTCTCCTCTGCTGGAGGGCGCAGAGACCAGCGTGACGATCCCATGCCGCATGGTAAATGTGGATATCTTCCGTGCCATCTGGGTCATCTGTTGTGCATGTCTCACGTTGACGCCCTCCGAGATGAATAGGTCTGGAAACCCCGACACTATCAACAGTCGCGCTCTGATTCTACTGAAGAACTCCTCCAACTCATCCATTATCAGGACAAATACCTGAGATGAGTTGAAGGCGCGCGAGACATATATCCTTCTAATCACCTCTTCAGGTTCGAGTCCCAGCTCAATGGCATATTCGGCCAACCTACATGACCTGAGAATGTTTACACTATCTATAACTACTGTTGGGCTCTGGAGACCCCCCTCTTGCTGAGGACGCTGAACGCTGACTGCAATGCGCAGCAGATCATCATGCAGTTGTGAGTCCCCGTAGAATAGGTATGTGAGTCCGACCTCCAGCCCCCCACCGAGTAGGTCGTCCAGTGCCTCAGTACCTGTCTTGACGATCTGTCGTCGTATCGTGTCTGCTGTAGTAAACTCTGAAAGTTGCGTGCGGGATGTCATCTGAGTATAGTCGTTACCCAGAGTAATAACTCCCCCCGAGCTGATACAACACGTTAAATAGCACCTGCACGACGCCCATTTGTGCTGGGATGAGTTGAATTGGCTGATCGAATCAGGATATGTCCTCGATGCGGTGGAAGCCGGATGAAGGAGGTCAAGACTTCCATAAGTGGCTGGCTTGTCCCTTCAAACTACTACTGTGAAGACTGCAAGTACTCTGGACCGATCTATGTCGAAGTTGATGCGGACGAGGCGGAAGTGCTCCGGCGAATGATCACAGAGGACCACGAGACTTGATACTGACACTATTGCCCCCTCAGTTCCTGACATGTGAGATCCAAGGTCGACCGCAAATGACTTAAACCGCGTATCCCTTTCCCGCCTTGGTGACCTCAACATGGTGACACATGAAGGGTATGATTTTCCTGATGATCTGTACTACACAGATGATCAGGAATGGGTGAAGATTGAAGGAGGAAAGGCGAAGATCGGATTCACCAAGTTCGGCATGGACCTCGCGGGCAAGATCAAGTTTGTCAGACTACGTCCCGCCGGTAAGGAAGTCGAGGCCGGACGGAGTATAGGCACACTTGAGTCTGGCAAGTGGACCGGACCCGTAAAGGCCCCTGTGAGTGGTATGCTTGAAACGGTGAACGATGCCCTCAAGGACAATCCCTCCCTTCTAAATGACGACCCATATGGGGCTGGTTGGATCGCCATAATTGCACCGACGAAGCTCGATCAAGAGCTGAAGACCCTGCAGGGAAAGGATGGTCTTCAGGAATGGATCGTAAAGCAGTTTGCTGAGAAGAAGAAGGCTTGAGAGCCGGACGAGTCGGCCGGGTCTCCGGCCGGACCTATCCTCTATACCCATCTACCTCTCCTTACTGAGTTCTTGCCTCAGGCTGACGGCAGCATCATAGAGGATCTCGGGGGGGACTATCACGTACAGGAGCTGTTTCGAATAGCGTGACTCAAAGACTATACTCTGTAATATCAGTGTCTGCAGACCTCTGTCTATGTCATGTGCTGCGCGTCTCACACCAAGTTCCTCACACTTGATGTCGACGAGTTCGTTCAGGGTCTGTCTATCTATGTACACCTCTGTCTTGCATCTCATTAGATGTTCCGAGAGAGTCTCGAGAACCAAGAGAGTCATGAAGTCGTCCATTCCGAGGGAATCGACCAGTTCCAGGTAGTCCTGGTCCAGGAATGAAGATGTCAGTCTGAATGTGGCCGATCGAACGGCATCAGAATCAATATCACATCCTCGTACGGCAAGGGGCCACAGTGATTTCAGTGCCTCAATAGTCGTCCTTGGCCTGCCGGCATCGAACTCACAGACAAGGTCGGTGATATACCTCAGCACGTCCTCGGTCAGGCTGTGAGGAAATGTTTCCTCAACTCGGTTCCGGACTATCTCGTAGAGCTGGCTCTCGCTGTAGGTATCCAGGGCTATTTCGAGATCGAAGAGCATACCTGAGGACCTGGTCTTTGTGAGCATCCTGTAATCGTGGCTGTTCAACACACCTATTGTACTCGCTCCGATCTCCTTTGAGAGTTGGGCAAGCTTTCGGTAGAGTTCTTCGTTGGTTTCGTCTATGTTGTCCATCACGAATACAGTCCGTTTGGTTGCAGCAGCAGCCCTCTTGAACTGCATCCAGAGTACATCAAGATCGAATGCCACCGTTATTGGGCTGCTCAGTAGCGAGTGCGTCTTGTCACTCAGCTCCGACACTATCTCAAGGATGTCCTTGTTCTTGGCATCTACATAGACCGTGTGCGAGTCAAAGCTCTGCGGAATGACCCTGGTCAAGAAGTACCTCGAGAACACGGTCATTCCGACGCCGGTTATGCCGTGCACGAGACAGTTCATGCCATACTGGTCCTCGTAGGAGTCCCTGTAAGCGCGAGTCAGTATGTCAATCTCTTCGTCACGATATAGAAGTCGAGAGGGAACGTAGTACGGGTCAAACAGTCCCCTGGGGCTACATTCTTGACGTGCCATTACTATCGGCAGTGTGTGTCTGCAGCAGTATTTAAGCACCCCCACGGAGGGATGACTGAAACTATTCGTCATACCATTGATCCGAGTACGGATGCATAGTCCGGGCTCAACACGAAGTCATTGAACCCTGTCCCTATTATCTCCCGGATCTGCATCAGTCTTCTGTTTTTCTCGACGTCGTCGTAGGGCCATTTGTGCTCGGGTTTTGGCGTGATCTCCAGCCTCCTACAGAGGTCGACTATGTCCAGCACAGTCTTGAAGATCTGCTCTCCTGATCCGCCCTCTGGACGTATCTCTCGTGAGTGTAATATCACGCCATAGGCGGGGCGATTGTTGCCGAGGTACCACTTGCTCGGAGCATGACCGTACTTTGCAAACGGAGTGAATCTGTGTTCGACAAGCAACCTATCAATGTCCTCGATGCAGTCCTGCATCCTCTGAAGACTCCTGCCGTGGAAACCATAGTCCTCGAATATGGCCATCTGCAGCCCTGTCTTAGGGTTTCTTTTCGGCAACTTCAACCTGATATCCTTAAGACTGCTGAGCTCAGCCCCACTCAGCCTCTTCAGGTCGACTAGCTGCTTCAGGTCGTCGAAACGCTCCTGGGGTAGCTCGATAATCATCAGTGGCGGGCGGAGGTCCCCCCTGACATCATCATGGGCAGAATAGATGACCTCGCCATAGGTTATGGGAATCTTGCGATCAATCATTCTTGCGATGGACTGGCCCATCTCGTTTCCATCAGAGTAATGAACTGTGCCTCCGACTAGAGTCTCTCTCACGGTGGGTTTGATGACCAGCCGAAGTTCAGTGATGAAGCCAAGTGTGCCGTGAGAACCTGCTACATCGTCCAGACTGAAGCCGATGCCATTCAGGGCCGATTCTAGAGCCGGGTCATCGCAGCGGACTCCGCTCCGGTCAACAGTCACCCTGTGCCCGTTGTACAGGACCATCTTGGCCCTGAGGGTGTTGTCCCTCATAGTACCTGCGGTCCACGCATCATTGCCCCCGCCGTCCGTGCTCAGTAGTCCTCCCACGCTTGCCACGTCCCGGCTGCTAGGGGCAACGTAGAACTTCATGCCTATCGGACTTAGGACTGCGTTGATCTCATCTGGTGTTGCACCCGCCTGCACATCCACGTATCCCTGATCCTTGGACACGCATAGGATCTGTCTCATCTGCAGCGTGCTTATCATCACTCTGTCGCGATTGCCACCCGTGCAGGCCCCGCTGAGGCCCGAGCCACCCCCCTTCGGCGTCACACTGAACCCCTTCTCTCGTGCTTGTCTGATGACCTCGACGACCTCCTCCTCAGTTCGTGGGTAGAATGCCCCCCTTATCTTGGTTATGTCCACCTTATAGTACACCGACGCATTCGCGCCCATCACTGCCTCTCTGAGTTTCATCTATGCCCCACCCCCAACAGCCTCGTCGATCATCTGAACTATGTCCCTGGTCTTTATTCCCGCTCCCATCAGTTGTTCACGACAGGAGGGGCAGCATGTCAGGACCTCCGTGTCGTCCAGTCTCTCGGCTGCGCGTCTGACCTGAGCTATCTTGTCGCTCAGATTCGGATCGGTCATGCGTAGCAGCCCGCCCCCTCCGCAACACGAGAAATCCAGTTCTCTCCACTTCACCCCGATCTTCGTCATCACTGACCTTGGTTCGGTCTTGACCCCCATTATTCGATGCAGTTCGCACGGGTCATGGTAGGCAAACACCTGGTCCGTCTTGATGCGTATGGTATCAGGCTCGATGAGCTGATCAAAAAGCTGAGTGTGGTGAATTGCCTTCACACCGTCGAGCTGATGGTGTTGAGAGAGCTGAATAAGACATCCCGGACAGCAGGTCACGACTGCCTTCGCACCAGCACCCTTGATGACCTCCCTGTTGTGTTCCCGAAGCTGCAGGGCATCATTCTCCATCCCCATCAGGTCTAGGGGATGACCGCAACAGAACTCCTCTGATCCCATCACGAGATAGTCTACCTTGAAGTGCTCAAGCATCCTGAATAGCGATCTCACGACATCGACCTGTGTGCCTCTGAATGACATCAGGCAGCCCAGGAATATCATATACTCGGCCCTCTTGCCAGGCGCGTACACACGCTCCTGAATGTGAGGGATCTCCGCCTCGAGCTCGTCAAGCCAGAATGTGGCCCTGTCATCAGGTTCGAGCCCATAGATATTCTTCACATTAGCAAGGGCGTTCTTCAGTGGTTCGAGATACTTGAACTCCTCGGGGGCCTGTCTTAGTGCGCGTGCCCTCTGTTCATGCCATATCCTCAGCAGGTCCACGTCCGATGAACATTTCTCCTCACACCTACCACACATTGTGCACTGGAATAGAAGTCTCCGGAACTCACGTGCGAGCTCCTGGTCCTTCTCTATCTGGTCCATTATCTGAAGAAGGTAGGCCTTCCCACGAGGCGAGAACTGTTCCTCTCCGGTCACGTTGAATAGAGGGCAAAATCTCAGACAAGTACCACATCGAACGCACTTCTCGTAAGACATGAGTACCATTCCGGTAGTTGTCTCGTCGCATGACTAATATCGATGACGGTAGAGTGCGTCAATCGCTGCATTCATCTGATAGGTCAACCCATCCTATCAGGTCGATTGGGGTGTAAGAATGAGAAATGTGGGTGGCGGCATCAGCTGACTGCCGCACCCATATTCGTTATGCTATGTTGTAGGGGCCTTTGGGATGAAGCCCTGCTGGTACAGCATCTCGGATGCCGCGCGGGCAGTGCGAATGATACTCTCAGCGTGTCTGTAGAGCTCCTTCTCTTCCCACTGCTTCCTCGCTATGCCCTGCTCGATGGCCTTCATTCCCACCGCGGTAGCCTCGAGTGGATACAACTCCCACTGGTCCATTGTGGGTATCACCTTCCTCTCGCTTGCTTCCTTGGCACCCAGATCTGCCAGTGCTTGAGCCGCAGCTATACACATCTCGTCAGTGATGGTCGTTGCCCTGACGTCGAGTGTCCCTCTGAATATGCCCGGAAATCCAAGTGAGTTGTTGATCTGATTCTCGAAGTCGCTACGGCCTGTCCCGACGACTCTAGCTCCTGCATCTCTGGCGTCCCACGGCCATATCTCGGGCAGCGGGTTGGCACAGGCGAACACTATGGCATCCTTCGCCATCTTGGCAACCCATTCCTTCTTGACTGTGCCCGGTACTGGCGTCGATGCTGATATCAGTACATCTATGCCCTCGATCACCTCACCTAGATCTCCCGTCTTTCTGTCAGGGTTTGTCTTCTGGGCCAGATCGTACTTGAACGGGTCTTCCTCTTTCTCTGCGATTATGTCGTCTCTGTCAGCGTAGACGGCGCCTCGGCTGTCAACCAGGATGATGTTCTTCGGGCTAACTCCAGCTGCCATGAGAAGGTAGGCAGTCCGGGTGTTGGCAGCTCCAGCTCCCAGCAGCGCGACAGTGATGTTCTCGATGTCCTTCTTTACGACCCTCAGCCCACCTAGTACACCCGCAAGTACAACAGTTGCTGTACCCTGAGCATCGTCATGCCACACTGGAATCTTGACACGGGGATCCTTCCTCAGTTCTTCAAGCACCCTGTAGCACTTTGGCTTGGCTATGTCTTCGAGGTTCACGCCGCCAAATGAAGGTTGAATCAGACGAACAGTTTCAATGAGCTTGTCCGGGTCCTTGGTGTCTATACATACCGGCCAGGCATCAACGCCCCCCAGGTACTTGAACAGTATGCATTTCCCCTCCATGACAGGACCCGCTGCATAGGGTCCAATGTCACCAAGTCCAAGTACCCTCGTCCCGTCGCTCACTACAGCAACCATGTTACCCTTGTTGGTATGCTCATAGACCATCTCTTCGTTGTCCTTTATTGCGAGACATGGCTTTGCAACCCCAGGTGTATACCAGATTGCGAAATCGTCGAAGCTGCGGACGGGACACTTTCCAATACTCTGGATCTTGCCTCTATAGAATGGATGTAGTACCATTGCATCCTTTCCGGGCTTCTCAGCCTTCTTCTTCAGTTCATCGACTGATACTTTGCCCTCGGTCTTAGATCCTGAACCACTTGAACCAGTCATGACTACTTTCCTCGTTGGAATCTCTGTTGGTGTCCCATTGGTCATCTTTCATGGGAATGCATTTGTCCCCATGGGCCCAACGGCGAGTGGCTGGCCTCCCCCTAGGATTAAAGGTTATGGTTAGGTCCGCGATGACTGACCAGTTTCCGAAATTGTGAGTGGTGCTCTCTGGAAGCCTTGTCCCGCCTCCAGCAGCTGGTCTTCGTACGTGTCACGGGATGTCGGGATCCTGTTGCTCAGATCTTCAACTTCCAGTATCCAAGTATCTGCTGGGCATGCTGAGCTGACTTGACTGCTTCCACTCCGTTCTTGTCTCCGAATACTGCCTCGATTCTTCCCTCCTCATCTATCAGGAAGGTGACCCGCTTGACCCCAATGCCAAGGATTCTGGTCCAGCTCCTCGCACCGTAGAGACCAGCGATCCTGAGATCTGTATCCACAAGTATGGGAAATGGCAGTCGGTGCTTCTCCTTGAAGTTCTTGTGAGATTCGGGAGAGCCCCCAGAGATCCCATAGACAGCGATCCCGCTCTGCTGAAACATGCTATAGGAGTCCCTGATTGAGCAGGCTTCCGCAGTGCATCCTGGTGTGAAGTCTCTGGGATAGAAGTACAGCACCACTTTCTTTCCGCGATTATCCGAGAGTCTGAATGGCCGACCAGACTCATCGACAGTCTCGAAATCTGGTGCTGGATCTCCGCTCTTGAGCATCCATGTTCCCTCCTACATTTTGAGCTTCCAGTAGCTTATGACCTGCTCTGCGTGTCTCTTCGTGTCTACCTTCTCAATTCCGTTGGGCCCAAACACGCCTGCTATTCTCCCGTTCTCATCTATGAGAAACGTGGTCCTTTCTATCCCCATGTACTCCTTTCCGTACATTGACTTCTTTACATAGACCCCGTAGAGTCTTGCTATCTCGAAGTTCTCGTCCATGAGCAGTGGAAATGGCAGACTGTTCTTTGCCTTGAACTTCTGGTGGCTCTTAGCTGTACCGCCTGAGATACCAAATATGCGGACCGAGGCCCCCTCGAACACGGGAAATGCGTCTCTCAATGAGCACGCTTCCTGTGTGCATCCGGGCGTATCATCCTTCGGATAGAAGTAGAGGACCACCTTCTGACCCCTGAATGCAGTGAGATCAAATGGCTCTCCACTCTCGGTCGTTGTCTTGAATACGGGAGCAATCTCTCCTTGTTCCATACCTCATCACTGGACATACAGTATTAACAATTGTTAATAAAGATTGGGGCCTGCCCACTCAGTTAGAAACGGTTATAGATTTCCCCAGCCCGCCACAACGAGAGGCAAAGAGATGAGCATCTCTCTCGAGTTTGGATCGTTACGGCCGTATCTCATGTCCCTTGCAGCGATTGCCATTGTCATGTCCGTAGCTGGATATGTTGCTGGATGCATGGACTTCGGCGCTGTCAGGTCAGACGTCGTCATGTATGCAGTCTATTATCTGTGCCTGCCGGTTGTCAGCATGATCCTTGGTCTCGCGATTGGCGTTTGGGCCAAGCATCATTCGGTACGTCGTTATCGCCCTGAGTGGACACACGTGGAGAGAGACATGAATATAGAGGAAGTAGTTGAAACCCTTCGGAAGATCGACAGGGCGCTGTTCGGTGTCATTGCAACGGCCAGACTTCCGCATTTTCTTGTTCCCTCGATCACAGTTGTCTTCTTCTCGACCATCCCGCTGCTGGCCACTGACTTCCCGACCCTGATGCTACCCTGGCCCTTTCTTGGGACGGCCGCCATATTGATAGTAGTCCTGGTGAGTTTCTACGGCTCCTACAGGGCCACATCCAATGTGGCATCGGATGACGTGAGCCCGAGATACTTCCGTGAGGCACTCTGGCTCGCTAGAGAACAGGGTCGCGTACTGGGTGTATCGGGCGTCAGAATTCGTGTCAAGGAGAGCCGCTCTGGTGACATTCTAACACTCAGGTGGCCGCGCGTCGTGGCTCACGTGAGTTGCATCGAGAAGAACTCACTCATCGTATCCAGGTCTACCGAGCTGGGATCGATATCCCGCGTGGTATGCACCCTCAGCGATGAGGATGGCAGGACGTTGGCCTCGTGGAGATGGGATGCACGTCTTCCCTTCTTTGTCAGACTCCCTGAAGGCTCCACCAAGGCCCGGGTGGAGAGATATCTCATATCTGGCCCACAAGGCTTTCTCGGGGTAAAGGATGTGCGCCAGCTCACGATGGAGGCAGTTGCACTCGTTGCTCTTGAGTGGTTCCGGCTCTTCGGTCCTAGAGAAGACGTAGCTAGACTACTGAATGACATAGGCGTGGAAACAGCCCCTCGTGTAGGGGTGAGCTAGTGGTGGTTGCCAGGCCAGTACTCTTCAGACCGACGCTGGAGATGAGAGCGGCCCTGTTTATGGTGGTCATAGCATACTCGATTCTTGCGTTCGTCGAGTCCCAATACGCGTTTGTTGTGCTGAACTCCGACCCCTCAAGATGGCCCCTCAGGTTTGTGTGGCTCACATCCGGATCCATGTCAACGATCTCCATCCTACTATGGCTGTTCAAGAACAGGGTCGAGGTCACCAACACAGAGTGGCACCGAGTGGAGAGGGACTTGACTCCCCAGCAATTCTTTCGATTGGCGAAAGAATACTCGTGTGAATATTCACATCTGACCAAGAGGCTTGACTGGATCCTCATCACTCTCTCCGTTGCACTATTCGCTGTTATCGCGGTCGCTCCATTTGTCAGTATCACCCTGCTGCCTTCTTCGATAGCGATGATGCCAATAGTAGTTGGGGCGGCCACAGCTGTCTTTGCAATAGTTGCCATGCGTGCCATATACCAGGCAATTCCGACCAAGGCAACACATCTCTTTCCCCCAGTGCATGCCTCTGTCATCAGGAGCGCCCTCAGACTGTTACGGAGATGCCCGGGCATATCAGTGACCACTGTGAGAGTTGTCCTGTTGGAGAGTCAGGGATTCTACAGGATAGAGAGCTTCAGAGCCACGGGTCACATTGCAGGACTTGAGGGTGTAGGGTTGGTGATCGTCGACGCCGACACACACGGTCGTCCCCTGCGGGCTCACTCACTCCTTCAGTTGGATGAAAGCAAGTATACTTCAGTGGTGGATCTAGGCCCAGACCCTGAGAGTGTAATCACGTCTCTAGTATTGGACACAGTCCGGAAGTACTTGGATGCCCACGACGACGGTGACTTGCAAGAATTCTTCGAGAACTCGGGACTCGGTCTGGATTGACTATGTGTCAGAACTGACACGACCCCCTAGACAGGACTCGAACTGCCTCCGCTGCATGGACAGAACGGTGCGAAGCACCCAGCAACTCATGTCTCTTTTCACACACCGTGAGACCTCCGACTCAGCCTATGTCAAACGCCACGTGCCCTGGTATGAACGACGCAGATTCGTCACAGACACGTTTAATTCTGTTCCTCTAAATGCTCGATTTGAGGAGCACGTCCATGGCCCTAGAGCATTGGAAGAACAAATGGATACTCATGCTTCTGGCTGGCATTGTAATTCAGGCGGTCGCTTATCCCGCTTCGTGGTTGCTGCAGATGTTTCAGCACAACTATTTCTTTGAGGTCTTCGTAGTAGGCGTCGTTTCGGTACTCATTCAGATCGCAGGGTTTGTCACAATAATGGTGAAGACTGCGGACAAGCATCCGTCCATCTACGGGCAGGGTCGACCTTTCCAGCACA